>DHGX01000002.1 GCA_002402995.1 Patescibacteria group bacterium UBA4787 | reverse complement strand
CGGAGCAAGACACCGGCGAACTTCATATTTATGTCCGGAATATACAGTTTGCAGTATTAGCGGCAACGCCAATTTGCGGCAAACTAAAGCACCCTTATTATTGAGCAGGATAATGAACTAAGTTAGAACCTCTTTCCAAGAATGCCCCCCAACCCGTCTTTATGCGAAATCGTATCAGCCTGGTAATTATTTTTAAAGTAATCTATGTTTACATTCATATACCTTGGCATTCTTTCTCATAATCAAAATTTTTGTCATCGTATAGCCTAACTTCATATTCGTGATCCCCAAGTTCCTTCAAGCAACTCTCTCCGGTTTTTATTCCTTGTTCGTTATAACCCAATGCGCAAATGGTTTCAAAATAACAATCGCCGTTACTAGGCATAAGCATTTCCCATCTAATCAAACCATCCGCCGTAGCCACTTTCTCACCCAACCCAACCAGAAATCCTTCGCTATCAGAATAATTGCCCGCGTTCAGTCCTCGTTGCCGAAATTCGACTCTTGCCACCTCATCAGTATAAGCAACCGCTTTTGACCCCTTTCCAAAATCACCATAAGTATAGAGTGCAGGTGTAATTTTAAATTTTTTAATACTTTGGGAAATATTTTTGTCCTCTAAAAATTTAAAAGTGGCAAGCATTTTTTCAATTTCTTCTGGTTTTCGTTCGGTTTTTGTGCCATTGAAAAAGCCAAGCGTAATAACATTTCCACCAACAGGTATTATGATTACCGTATTTAGATTATCCAAAGTGATACGGGTTGCCGGAACCGATTTTTCACCAATATAAAAATCTTCAGATTTAATAATTTTATCGATCTTGGAAAAATAACGGCTAGGCTCCTCAATTAAACAAGAAACAAAATCAACCGGACCAAAGTTTTGCCTATTTGAATAAGCGGCAATCAAATAACTTGGAGACCAACCCCCATAATAAGCTCCTGATGGATCCACATATTCGTAAGGCGTAATGTCCAAAGAATCCCCTATTAAATTACCGCACTTATTGCTGGCAACATACCCTTTTCCATAATCGCCCGGAAATTTAATTTCAAAATTAAACACTTCGTTGCGATAGACCTGCCATTTTGTTATATCGGTAAGAAATCCGTCTGTCTGAACACCGCCCTTATATCCGCAAGCGGGTTGTTTTGCCGCCAGACAAGTTGCTTCAATTTCGATCTTATCGTACGAATTATAGCTTTTTGCGACTCCGAATAAACTTGGCTTGTTCCGGCTATCATGAACAAATTTGCCGAAAATTATCAAAACAATAAGTCCAAATGTCAGAAAAACAATAAAAAATACCACCAATAATGCTTTTTTATTAAACCTCATGTCGTTTGATAATATTTTTAAAAACAATAATCAGAAAAAACCCAAATTTCGCCGACTAACGCCAATAATCAAAATTCCTATTTATATTTCCTACCAAACATATTGTTTTATTCTACCACCATTGCCTAAAACAACAAAAACCACCTTCTCGGTGATTTTTGTATTGGAGTACATCTTCAACGAAGCTCGAAACTATTTTACCAAGAATGTGTAGTAAAATCAGCTTGGTATGCCCCCGATTAGGCTTCGCTTGGCCCTCTCCGGCGTACCTCCGAGGGCCGGCGCTCGCAGACCGGCAGCCGGCTTGGAAATCGGGCTTGGCACAACGCATTTTAGCCGAAAAGATGGGGGGAAAGGGTAGGCGTTGTGCCAGAGAAAAACTCTGCATTAACTCTGCGTTGTAGAATGCATGCCTTCGGAATGCCAAAGATGGACAAAATTCAGGCACAGAATTTATGCCATTCTATAAATACAAAATTATTTTCTATTATGATCTATTTCTCCTAATTTCTTTGAGAAATGATCGGCCAATAAAAACATATCGAATACAGATACAAAGTCATTAAAGACCTGATTGCCATGTAATTGCCTATTTATTTCTTTATTTCCCCATTTAATGGTTTCTGTTTCTCCTAATTTCCAGGTTCCTTCTTCATCTTTAAGGTTGAATTTATTATAATGGGCCGCGCCATTTCTTATGTATCTTAGAAATTTAAATTCTTCTAATTTGTTAATATTTGAATTGTAGGTTGAAGCTGAAAGTAAATCGTATGTAAGAATAGCAATTGCTTTTCCCATAAGAACTAAGCTATTCAATAATTTCGCAGTCGAATGATATGTTTTCCGATCGTTGCTGATCTGTATTTTTAATTCAACCCACTCATTGTATTTCTTGAGCATGGATATCATGCTAGGTTCATTTTTGGCTTTTATTATTTCTTGAATATCTGGAGCAGTTAAAGCATAATTGGACAAAACAAAAAACCAAAAAATATTCTCTATATCTTTTAGAATTGGATGGAAATTAGTTTTATTTAAATCAATTTTGCTAATATCAGCTTCTGGTTCCATTTTTTAAAATATAAATTATTTTTTCTATAAAAGATTAAGTACTATACTTTCATAATCCATTACCAGAACGTTCGGGTTATCTTTATACTCTCCATTTAGGAGCCTATCCTTAGCTAGGATCGCAGTTTTTTCGGTAGCAGAGATAAAATTATTAGCTACTATATTTATAGAGATATCTCCTATTTCAATAATCGGTTTTTTAAAATTGATGCACGACATAATATCTCTCTTGGTGACTAATTGTTCGTCCATATTCATTATGAAAGGGAAAACTTCTTCAACTATGTTGCTGTAATCTGGGCGTTTATTATATGTTTTCCGGAAATGTGTGCAGACTTCGGTTAATATATGAGGCGTAATTACGAATTTATCCCATTTGTTCGACATTTTAATCAAATCCAAAAATAATAGAAGGGCGTCATATTCGGGAAGGTCTTTTGATTCTTTTCTACTAATCCTCGTCAACACCAATCCATTTACGATGATATCAATGATGCTAGTATCAATAATAATCCCATTCCTTATGAATGGGACTATATCTTTGTCATAATCGAGATGGGTAACATCCAAATACATTTTCTTTGATTATTCTTTTTCGGGTGACTCTTCCGTAATATTGAATTTCTTTTCCGGTTCGCTTGGCTCTCCGCTTAATTTTTTTATATCAACCGCTTTGTCTACCAAATTTACTAAAACTCTATAACGAGAAGGAGACGTACTTCCTAACGTCTCATAAAAGCTACAGATTATTTCCCATTTATTCGCCTCCCCTTCCGCCGGATCAACAGGTTTTAATTCTTCAATATTAAATTTTAATAAGCCGATATTTCCATGAACATACTCAAACACGGCTCTTGTGAATTCAATCGCTCTTATCGAGGCTGGTTTATCTGACATAAGTTTTTTAATAGACTAAATAATTAATATTTACTCTAATTCTATTATACTAAATACGAGTATTAAAACTAGCAAGAAAACGAAAAAATATCAATTAAAATTCATTTTCCCCCCTTTCCCCCCATCTTTTCGGCTAAAATGCGTTGTGCCAAGCCCGATTTCCAAGCCGGCTGCCGGTCTGCGAGCGCCGGCCCTCGGAGGTACGCCGGAGAGGGCCAAGCGAAGAATCGGGGGCATACCAAGCTGATTTTTACTACACATTCTTGGTAAAATAGTTTCGAGCTTCGTTGAAGATGTACTCCAAAGTGTAACTTAGGTCAGTTTTAGGAGGAAAATTTTTCGCGGCGGCGACCGCCGCCCATTGAATTGCGGGCCTTCCCGTGATTTTTTTGGCGGAAAGCGGGTCCAAGACTGGAAACCTAAGATTTTTTGGCGGATACCTTTTTGGCGGAAATCTTTAACAATACTTTGACAAAATTTG
>DHGX01000001.1 GCA_002402995.1 Patescibacteria group bacterium UBA4787 | reverse complement strand
TATTTTCCTCCATTCTTTTTTATAAATAAGATATATAACAAAAAACAGCAATATACCAAAACCCGTAGCCTTAGAAAGTATGGCGAGTCCAGTAAAAAAACCTGCCAGAAAAGTCCCGTTAATGAAACGATAAATTTTAAACTCCGAAAAGAAACAAATAAACGCCAACAACGAATAAAGAGCGACGGTTTGGTCCGGGTAAATATAGGTAGCCCAGCCGAGCATCAGATAAGAAGAGTTCATGAAAATACCGACGAATAAAGCTGCCCAGAATCCTGACTTTCTAAAAGCCCAAAGCATGGCCACAATTAAGATGGCGGTGTTGATAAAACCGATATAGAACATTCCCGCAAAATAGGCCTTGGAGAACAATAGAACGAAAATTCTTAGGTTAACGGCTAAAGCTAAGCGGTCGAGAAACGAAAAATATGCCCAGGTTGTATTCCATGCGGCTGGACCAATATATTGGAGCGGGTCGCTCATAGCCGGTAAACTCCAAAGATATTTAGCGACATTAAAAACATAAAGAGCGACCAAGAAAAGAAGAAAACCATATTGAGCCATTACGGCGCCTGATGATTTTTTATTAATATTTATAGAATTAACATTTTCCATTTTATTTTTTCTTTATAGCGTATCACGACGAATAATTTATCACCGCGATGTTATAAATATTATTTTAATTAATTATGTGCGCTTAAGCAAAGATTTAATTATGGATTTAAAATCAGTCGCCTGGAAATATTTCATATTATAAATTGTAGACAAAACTCCCAGAGAAAAAACTATTAAAATAGTAGTAAAAGTAATAAACAATGAGACCAAAACCCCATCAACCGCCTTGCCACCCAATAAAACGATAAGGCCACCAGAGGCCAATTGGTCTATCCCCAAATTACCCGGAGTTAGTCTTAGAATAAGAGATACTTTGGCCAATAACGCCAACATTATCACTGAAATAGCAGAAAGGTTGATTTTAAATATAGAGATAACCCAATAATACCAAATTACACTTAAAAAAGTATGAACGATATTGATAAGCACGACAATTAAAGTCGTGCGCAAGTCTTTGTATAACAGCTTCGTATTGTAAACAATAGCGAATAAAAATTGCTGGATTTTAAACAGAATGTTGTTTTGTCGTATATGCCAACGCTGGAATAACGCATTCAGCAAAAAAATTATAAACGGATTAAGAACAAACAACAAAGAAATTGCAGAAATGGTTGAGAAAAACATTTTATCCCTAATCACGAAAAACATTCCAATGAGGCCAGCTATAAATATTGTTATCAAATAAGAATAAATATTTATAGAAAAGCTTTCGGCGATTTTTATTTTATATTTAAATTTCAATATGGCCGTTGAATACAGTAGCGCTCCCTGAAAAGGAATAATGAAACTCCAGAAATTCATGGCAATAGGCAGCAAAAAAATGTCTGATAGATTCAATTTAGTTTGGCCATATCTCCTTAATAAAAATAAATATTGCAAGCCGGAAATGGAATATATAACCAAGGCGATAAAAATAGAAACAAAGACATCGGAGAACGATACGCCCGACAACACCTTAAAATTATTATTTTTAAGAACAAAAATTAAAGAAAATAAAATAAGTATAACCGCAAAAAGATATTGCCAAATATATTTTTTGTCCATTTAATTTTAATTTATGGCTTTACTCCTTTAACGATTGTAAACCCTGACAGAAGGCGTGAGGAAGGCACAGTGCCAATAATTGGCAACTCGGTGCCACCGGCTATAACTTGTACATTTTTAAATCCGGCCCTTTCAAACATTCTAATGAGCCATCTTTGAGGATAAAGACAAACGTGAACAGGATGATAAAAATACTTTCTTGATAAATTAATAGTTAACAAAAACTCGAAAATCGAATGAGGATTAGGCGTAGAAATCACCAATTGACCACCACTGCTCATAATTTCGTAGCAATTTCTTAAAAAATCAATTGGCCTTTCCAGGTGTTCGATAATCTCACCGGCCACAATAGCGTCAAAAAAATCTTTTTCAAAAAAACTAAGCAAATTCATAACGTCGCCCACTACTAATTCTTTATAATTCGGTGGTAATTTTCCGTTGTTAAGATCCATCCCAATAACCATCTTATTGTTTAAATAAACATTGGGCTGTTGCATGCAGCCTAAATCCAAAACTCTATTCGCCGAGGAAACAAGTTTGGCCATTTTTTTTAAACGATAGTTTCCTTTGATCAGGTACATAAACAATGATTTTATTTTATCTAAGAATTGCTCTTCTTCATGATTGTAATAATACCGGGACCCAAAATATTGTTTAATCTAAAAATTCGAAAAATATCATAAATTAATCGCAAACCACCCTCTTTTCTTATATAACCCGGTTCGCTAAAAATAGTGATATTGTCTTTCTTGAAACCAGTAATCTGCCCCAATAAGAATAAACCCTTAATACTAAAATCTATTTTTGAATCACCATATACGAGATTTACAATATTTTTAAAGAAAAATCTTAAAAATAATAAATATGACCTGTGATAGGTGCGTAACAAAATAATTCCGCCCGGCTTTAGAATATTATAACACTTAGTTAATAATTTGATAGGATCATCTATATAATACAAAACATCTATAAAAGTAATGGCGTCGAAAGCTTTATTGCGGTAATTTTCATCATCCATCAAGTCATCTATCTGCGCATAGGCGCTTATGTCATTTTCTTTCATTTGCGTCAAACATTTAACATTTGGCTCTATACCAAATGTTTCCCATCCGTTTTTTTGAAAAATTTCTAGTAGTTGGCCATAATTGGCCCCGATATCTAAAACTGAGCCATGCCTTTTCCCAGAAAATTTAAAAATCAAATCATAAATATATTGATGATAATTTTTTCTCTTTCTAGAATATTCGTCTCTGAGCTCTTGTTTAACATAATCGGCCGTAGAAATACGAACCTGATCCTCTTCTGGAGACGTTGTTTTAATCGTAGATCCGCATTTTAGGCATTTATATATTTTAGCATCACCTGTATGTTTCAACAAAGTCAAAGAGTCTGTGTCGCAAACAGAACAATGATATTTTTTAATTTCTTCCGACATATTATCTGTTCGAAGTTAATAAGGGGTATTAACCCTGTGTTATCCGCGCTTGCTCGGAAATGGAAATTTTATTTCCATTTCACTCGTTCGCTTGATAATAAATTTTTTGGAGTGATAAAATAGCCACCTTCCTCGCTGGCTCTTTTTAATAAATATTCGTAAAGATTATAAAGATCGGGAAATTCTTTAGGATTTATAAAATGTGGATGCCATAAAACCGAAAATACGGCCCTCTTGTTTTTACAAAAATCAATAAGATCGTTAATCATCTTCTTGGCCACATCAACATTTCCGTCAGCTTTATTAAACAAATAATATTCCATGATAACCGTTGGTATCACCAAAAAATCGTCATCAAATGGCCTAAACGGATAATAAATATTTTCGCGAAAACCAATATCATCTTTTGTCGCGAACGTTGCGTCATATTTTAAACCGATCGATCTTTGAATCGCCCAGGTTTTGGGAATAACATTATTCCAATAATGCTGCCTAATGCCGCCTATTTCGTGGCCAATCACTTCTTCAAGTGTTCGTTTTTCTCTCGTTAGAAGCTCTTTATCTAAAAAAGACTGATATGAACCATGCAAGCCCACTTCCCAGCCATTTTTATCAATGGCTTTGATTATCTGTTTAATTTTCGGGCTGGTAATATCATATCTTCCTTTCGCTAAAATATACGACTTAGGTTGAAGAATATCAGCCTTCATTGTTTCGTTTAAAAAGAAAAAGGTTGATTTGGCATTATATTGCCCTTCCAGCGCCATTATACGATCGAAATTCCAATAAGGATTATTTTTAGAAAAAATGTCTTGCAAGTGGCTGAATTTCCTTTCTTTAAAAAAATAATAGATAGAATGAAATATTGTCTTTTGAACCCTGTCTACGTCGTGGCTTAGCCAAATCAAAAAATTTTTCCCTCGCGGGATTTCGGGTATGATGTAATTTTTAAACAAAACTTCGTCAGTCATTATATTGATCGTACAATCTCTTCTTTGTCCGATATTATTTATTTTTGAACTAAATTTTTATATAAATTAATCAGGGTTATTTCTTGATTTCCCCAATTATAAACTTGGGCGACTTTTTGGGTGTTCTCTCGAACAATCGTTAAATCAAGACTGTTAATTTTATTTAAAACTTCCAGAAGCGAGGCAACATTATTTTCATGCAAAACTATGCCGACGTTATATTTTTCAACAAATCTTTTCATTTCGTACAAATTAGAAACAATCACCGGCAGTCCGGCCATAATATATTCAAAAAGTTTGTTCGGAAGAGCGTAATAATGATTCAGACAAGTATTCTCCATAATATGAATTCCGAAATCGGCCGAACAAATATAGTCCATGTAGACGTCGAGGCTAACCGTTTCGTGCACATATATATTAGAAGACGACATTGTTTCTTGTTTTACAAAATTAGTGAGAGCCCCATAACCAAGAAAAACTAAAGCCAAATTTTTATCATTTAATTTCTTGAAGGCCTCTATCATAATTTCTAGCCCTCTTCCCTTTCTATATTCTCCTTGGAATAAAACTATTTTTGTCTCTGGTTTTATTCCAAATTTCTGCCGAAATAAATCTTTTTTTTCGTATTTCTGAAAACGCGGACAATTCAGAACTAAGGTTGGTTTTTTTATTTTATATAATCTTTGATATTCGTTGGCAATCGACTCACTGACAGTAATAACTTCGTCGCAATATCTTATCAACAATCTTTCGGAGATTTTAGCAGCTATTTTCAGCCACTTCCTGCCATCATAAATATGAGCCTCGGTTTCATACTCATGACAATCATAAACCACTTTAGCTTTTTTATTAAAAAATATTTTAATAAATACGCCTATAGGTAAGGCGTAAAGATCGTTGCAATGAAATATGGCCTCTTTTCTGTATTTTACAATGCATTTTATCCAGTAAAAAAATAGTTGAATCGGCAAAGCTTTGATATAATTGACTTTTATTCTATGCACCTCTAAATCTTTGACAAATTCCAGCTTTTTTAAACCCGATTCAAGAGTCGCAACTACTGTCATCTTAAAACCAGCATTTTTTAAAGAAATGTTTTCTTTTAAAACTCTGAGGTCGTTAGTAAAATCATTAAAAACAAAAGAAATAATTTTGGACATATTTTATATTATGATAATCGCGCAAAATTATGAATAGAAATTTCCTGAGTTTGACTAAATTAAATTATTTGTTGTCAGCCACAGACCAAACGGATATTTTTATGCTTTTAACGTCTAAATAGCTCTCTACGGAACTTGGCAAAAATCCTATACCAGCCAAAAAATCTTTAGCGCCGTCTCTTAATTTTTTAGTTGCAACGTATTCTCCCCATCTATCTCCCGGCATATTAATCTTAGTCAAATCCCAGTCCTCATTAACCTTGTCTTGAATAAAAATAAAGGGGGGTTGATTCTTTTGATTAGCAGAAGTTCGTGCCACCACCTCAAGGGTGACAAATAATGGTTGGTTTTTGTCTTTTTCTAAAATTTCTAGGAGGCTAACAATATAACCAAGATTAATTTCTGGTTTTTCTCTGTTATTTATTTTATTCAAATTAATCCTGACATAATTATCTTCTCCTGAATTTTGCCGCAAAAATTTGAAATGATTCCCCCTTAAACCCAATATTTTAAGCGGGGGCAAAATTTTCTCTATTTCAGAGGAACTAAATTTCTTAGTCTCGTTCGGCCATTTTGAAAAATCTTCTTGGAATAAAAATTTAACCGTCTTCTTTATAGAATACTGTGAAGAAATATCAAGCACGACCAAATCTCTTAAATTATTAAATTCTGTCAACCTCTGTACCTCTATGGCGGAAGGAAAATATTTATGGACTATATCCGGACGATCAGTCAAGATTCGTCCATTCTTGGCTTTTGACAAAATATCGTTTTCTTTGTCTATATAAATTATACTACTTTCGATCTCGTCGGCGTTTAATTTTTGCGCTTTGTATTGATCTTTGAAAACTCTTTGATATTTATTGTCAAAAAATAAACGATAGACCCACAAGAGCCGATTGGAATAAGATTGCTGGTTCCAGGCTTCGACGTAAACACTAAAGGTTTTGTCTTTTACTAAATTTAAAATTGGGGCGGTTCTATAGAAAAAATCTGCCCGTTCTCTGTCATACTTCGCCTTTTGATAAGCAAGGCCGCCATTGAAAAAAGAGGAGCCGAAAGCAGTCAAAATAATAAATAAAACAATAAAGATCTTTCGCCTCAGAATCTCAATCCCCAATAAACAAACTAAAAGCAGAATGGGTATAAAAGTATATAATATTTTTATAATATTAGGGTATGGGAAACTAGTTGTTTCGTAAATATCAAGCGGCTTCAAATAGTTATAGCTATAGTCATAATTTTCTACGGAATGATATTTAATGCCCAATCGCAGACCAACGACCATTAAAATAAGCACGATTATAAAAAATAAAACAAAACTGTATTTACGCAAAATTGACAAATTGACTATTGGTCGATTGCTCTGTTTCGACACAAAAACATCGGCTAAATAGATAGATACTCCTAAAACAGTAAAAATATAAGCAGTATAAATATAGGTTGGGATAGAAGGTGCCGAAGACCTTAAAAGATAAACCAAAAAAATATTGAACCAAGCCAAGAATAATAAATTCTTGGTTTTCTGATTTTTATAAGCGCCGATTAAAATAAATAGTGCGACAAATGGAAAGTATTTTATTGATGAAATGATCTCGTGAAAATATCCTGCACCTAAATTAGTATAAATTTTTGCCAAATTACGCCCTAGCGAACCATAAAAAAATTCCACAAAAGCATCTAAAAAAGACTGGTAATTATACAAAAGACAGA
Source organism: Patescibacteria group bacterium UBA4787 (assembly GCA_002402995.1). Taxonomy (GTDB): domain Bacteria; phylum Patescibacteriota; class Patescibacteriia; order UBA2591; family UBA4787; genus UBA4787. The sequence goes on along the minus strand of DHGX01000001.1, from coordinate 208,822 downwards.
ACAAGAACACGACAATGGTCAGTCCAATAAACAGACCAATAGCAAATTGTTTTATTTTCCTCCATTCTTTTTTATAAATAAGATATATAACAAAAAACAGCAATATACCAAAACCCGTAGCCTTAGAAAGTATGGCGAGTCCAGTAAAAAAACCTGCCAGAAAAGTCCCGTTAATGAAACGATAAATTTTAAACTCCGAAAAGAAACAAATAAACGCCAACAACGAATAAAGGGCGACGGTTTGATCCGGATAAATATAGGTAGCCCAGCCGAGCATCAGATAAGAAGAGTTCATGAAAATACCGACGAATAAAGCTGCCCAGAATCCTGACTTTCTAAAAGCCCAAAGCATGGCCACAATTAAGATGGCGGTGTTGATAAAACCGATATAGAACATTCCCGCAAAATAGGCCTTGGAGAACAATAGAACGAAAATTCTTAGGTTAACGGCTAAAGCTAAGCGGGCGAGAAAGGGCCAGAATCCATAGGCAGTCCCCCAGGCTGCCGAACCTAAATACTCAAGCGGATCGCTTGGTGTCGGCAATGTCCAAAAATATTTAGTTATATTATAAATATATAAACCAATCAACAAAAAAAATACTAAAATTTCTGATATTCTTTGTGGTTTTATCTTAATGGCGTGGATCATCTTATAATTTATAATCGGGGGTATCTACTCTTTGATTATTTTTTAAAAAAATTATTTTTTTAATTTGATAGAGAGTCTCCTCTTGGTTATATCTAATTCGGGAAAATATATCAATTATAAAGCCGGCCATTATGGTTAAAAGCGAGAATAAGATGGAAAAACCAGCGGCAAAGGCAACCCATTTATACGGAGAAAAAAAGTTGAAACGTAAATAATAAATAAGAGAAAATGATCCAAAAACTACACCAATCAAAAGAAAAAATGACGAGATAAAAGAAAAAACTTTAAAAATTCTATAATCCCTTAGGGTTCTCAATATAATTTTTAAGGTCTGATATGTATAATTAAATAAATTAGAAGCTACTTTAGATTGGCCATATTCTCTTGTTCCTCTGACCAAAACCGGGACCTCAACAATAGACATCCCTTTAAAAGCCAAATCTAAAAATGTTTCTTGGGTATAAGTAAATTCACCGAATAAATTAAGTCTCAATAGCGCCTCTTTTGAATAAGCCCTAAATCCGCAGGAAACGTCATAATATTTTTGACCAACCAAATTACTAATTAACCAGGACATCAACCTATTGCCTATAAATTTGATTCTTGACATTTGCGGATAAAAATCGGGATTCTTGAATCTTGAAGCAGTGACAAAATCAGCCCGTTTTTCGATTATCGGTTCAATAAGCTTAGTAATGTCCTCTGAATTAAATTGCCCGTCGGCATCCATATTCACCATGATATCTGAATTTAATTCCAAAGATTTTCTAACGCCACTACGAAAGGCCGCTCCCACCCCCTTGTTGATTACATGATTTATTAATATAGCCCCCCTCTCTTTGGCGATTTCAGTTGTTTGGTCGGTTGACCCATCATTTACTACAAGGACATGATCAACGAAGCTCGGCACGGTTAAAATAACCGAAGCAATTGACTTTTCTTCGTTGTAGGCTGGTATCACTACTGAAATTTTATTATTTTTAAACATAATTATCTTTTTAATATCTTATAGATTATATATGGTTTGTTGATTAAGTCTACGTCTTCTATCTTACTGTTATTAAAATTTTTTAATTATTCATTGAGTAAAAACCCTTAAAATGAATCTATTTTATTCCTTTTCTGCAATAATAATAATCCACGGAATGGGTTTATATAATTTAATAATCTTACCGTGCCGAGAAACAAGATCGCTTATTTCGCTTACCGACCAGTGATTAACGTGAGCGGGCGTGTTACCCAGGGAAGTGATAAATTTTCCTCTTAATAAATTTAAAAATCGCCAAAGTGGTTCGTTGGGAACAGAGAGAATAACATATTTTCTGGAGACTCTAAATAATTCTTGGAGTGCGCACTCTGGATTTTTGAGATGCTCCAAAACTTCTAAAAATAAAATGCAGTCGAATTCGTTATCGCCCCTTTTTAAATCATAAACAGACTCTTGAGATACCGGTAAAGAAAAATTTTTATCTTTTAATTTGTTAATATAGTACTCGTCTATATCTGATACCTCAAAATATTGATCCTTAAGCATACGCTTTATTCTCAAAGAAGACTCTCCTGCTCCACAACCCACTTCAAGTATTTTGTCGCCACTCTTAAGCACCATTAGGGCTTCTTCTAGTTTTTTATAAAAAAAATTAAAAAGGAATTGGGTTATTGGATTGCCACTGTGGTATTCTTGTGTATGATAATCCCAGCGCCTATTGGTATTTAAATTTTTTAGATTAAATTTATCCATAAACCTGTTTATTTTGCGCTATGATATGTCCGACGCTATTCTATATTTTTTAAATTTAGTAAAATTTTGATATTTCATTTATTGTTTTTATTGTGCTTTCAAAATCAATACCAATAGTATCACAATACCATTTTATGGATTCAAATCTAGGCTTATTTTCTTCTTTTAATAATATAAAAACCTCTTCTCTGGTAAGAATTCCTTGGCGAATTTGGTTGCCTCTGAATGTGTCGTTTTCAGTAAAACCAGCCACCATATAACAAATATAATTATAAAAAGCTGCCGTACCATCGTCGGTTCGCCATGTCATGGTTGTATCTTTGGGAGCTTCCCAATTTAAATCTTTTCTTATGATAGATAAAACCGTGTTTTCGTCCCACATGATATAATCATAAAAGAATATTTTAATTATATCCTTTGAATGGTTGGCGAAATAGTGATAAAAAAACGATTTTATCATCTCGACAAGCGAAGAGTTAATATATCTTGGATTTTTAATGTATTGAGAAAAATAAAAAAATAATAATTTTATTTTATCTATATTCGCGAGTTGAGCCGAAGTCATTCCGCCAAGCCTTGTTTCGTTGATACCACAAAAGGCGGTTTTGAAATGCGTTGTTTCATAACGATTAGTTCCGCTCACTATTAATTTAATTCCGTATTTTCTAGCAACTTTATTCATCTGAACCCCCATCGCTTTATCAGCCATTGTAAAAACGGGTATCATACCAAGCTGCGGCCTCCTAAGCCACACTTTTATATTAATAGATATGTGTTTTTTTATCTTTTCGGCGTTAGGTCTGATGATAACGTGTTTTATATTTAAAATTTTAGAAATTCGCTCCAGATTTCTATGTGCTTCTGGTGTCATTAATCCCCAATCATAAGTGAACATCAAAACTCGCATTTTATATTTTTTTACTAATTGGTGTATCACATATGCGCTATCTCTGCCTCCGCCAGATCCAACAACACAGTCAAAATCACAGCCTTGATTTCGAAATTTATTTAAAATCTTTTCTAATTCGTCCCCCCCCTTAACAATAATTTTTTTATAATCGAGGCAATAATTACAAACTCCATTCTTATCAAACCTAATCATGGGAAAAGACTCTGGCAAGATACATTTACTACAAATTTTCATAATATTTTACTTTGTTATGAACTAAATATTAATAAAGTTCGGGGATTTCATCTATCCTCTTTATTGTTTCGTCAAAATATGAACCGACACCTTCTTGATCTCCTCTCTCAAGCCATGAATTTATTGTTTCGGAGGGTATACTTTTCTCGCCCCTTTTAATTAAATCTATTATTTCTTTGGTGATGGTGGCATTAAGTAAAACAAGTTGTCTTACTCTCGGCATCTTGTTTTTTATTTCTAAAGATATTTTTTCTTTATTATTCCAAACATCTTCTATTTTAGAAATAACGTCTTGGGCGTTTATTTTCCCGCCAAAATTATTAGAAACATATCTTTCTTGGCCAACCAATCTGGCAAATCCATAATGCTTATAAGCATAAGCCAATAATATGGTTGGAATATTTTGTGATAATGCGGCAACACCAGCATGTATCCTTCCGCTAATAAATAAATTACACCGTCCTATTATTCCTTTTATCTCGGATGACTCATAAATTCCCTTTAATATTTTAAGTCTATCTCCGTATCTACTCCTATCATTATCTAATATTCGATAAAGTTGTTCTATTATTTTTGTGTCTGGTCCGTGAATTAATTTTCCAGATTTATCTGTGCGAAAAACATGGGGGATTAAAAGTACGTTTATTTTTAATTTTTCCAACAAATATTTAATAACGACAACTAAGGGCATCAATTCTTTATCTTCTCTGTGCTCTTTGTATCTGTCATGAATAAAATTCCATCCACATATATTTATTCCGACTAGCGGAAAATTTACCTTAATACTTTCTTCTTTGAGGATTTTTTCTATTTTTTCTTTGGATGAGGACGGTAACAAGAATGCAGGACAGGCGGTTTTAATAATTAGCGCCTTATTAATACCGCTGCGCTTTAGAATCTCATAACTCCACGGCTCCCTGGTAGTAATCAAAGATACTTTATTTAAAACATATTTTGCGAAAAATAGTCTGAGCTTTTTTGTAAATGGTCCCGGCGACTGGGCAAACATAAAAACAGGCTTTTCTAATAGTCTGGCTGTTAACATGTCTAACGAATGCTTTAATAGATGGAGAGGGTGGCCATTATCTCCATACATGTCTCCGCTAAAATCAATAATCATATCCGATCTTATAAGCTCCTTCAGTCTGACTCCTTTTATTAAAAATTTAACATCTAGTTTAATTTTCTTTTTGAAAAAATACCATAAGCCACTTCGCATATAATCCAATAACGATATTAAACCGGAACGAAAATTCGGTTCATAAAACGATCTGTGCTTTAAACTTACGAGCCCGTAACGATTACAAAAATCCTCTGACAATTGTAAACTAGTTGAAATTTGCACATCAGGAATTACATCTTTTAATATCTTAAGTGTAGAGATAAATATGGCCATATTCCCTGCTTGTCGCTCCATCAAACCTGCCGGGCCAGCAGTAAGACCTATGATAAGGATTTTAGTCATTTTTTTATTTTTTGATTACCTCAATTTTTATTAAAGCGCCTAATTTGTTAACAAGAGGTGTTTTTTTGAAGAGACAATCCATCTTTTTTAAAAACCAATTAACAATTTTTGGGCAATATGTCGGAAAATATGGGAAACAAAAAATATCTGTGGTTAAAGAAATAACTCGAAAACCATTTTTCTCTAGTAAATTTCTAATTTGAGAAGAGGTAAACCCCTTTTTCGCGACTATATCTGAAAGCGGTTTTTTAATCATATCTCTTATCTTAGAATAAAATTTAACCAAGAAAAATTGCGGGGAATAATTATTCATTGTGAATATAATCAATAAACCGTCCTTCTTCAAACTTTTAAAAATGCCTGATAAACATTTTGCGGGATCAGAAAGACGGTGTACAACATTGATACACATTACTTTGTCAAAAGAAGATTCTTCTTCATTTATTTTTTGAGAGTCGCCAACATAAAACGAAACGTCCAAATCCTTGTTTTCTGCTCTTTTTTTTGCTAAAGCGATTCTTTCGTTAGAAATATCAAAAGCCCTTACAATTGCGCCTTTTTCAGCCGCCATTATGGCTATTTCGCCACATCCGCATCCAATATCTAATATTTTTTCTCCGGCTCGTGGATCAAGCAATTTAATACTTTCTTCCTTAATAATATGATGGATCATACCCGTAAAAGTATAATTCATTTTATATTCATACGCTCCTATAGATTTGTCAAAAGCTTTTTGTTGTTTGCCTTGTTCGTTCATTATCTCCTCTTTTAGATTTTTAAAAATCACACTATTAATTTTAACAAACACGGACCTATGACTTTAAAAATAGATTTTGGCATCCATTTTAATAATACAGAGGCTATTTTCGTGCCTATACTACTTCTACTTATTATCTTAGGCTGGCGTCCTTTTGTATAATAAGAATATAAAAGCGGCCTACTCTTTCCGCCCCATTTTTCCTTAAATAATCTTAACTTGGGAAGGGCTATAGAAGACGTGCCAAAATCAAAATATTGCTTCCCCAATGAATAAGACTCTAAAATTCCTGACCATAAAATTAATTCATTTGCTCCTATTTTTTTAATTTCTTTTTTTGTCACTGACGCCGAATAGGCATAAATTGAGTGATTTTGAAAATGCAAAAATATGGAACCTGATATGGGCTTTCGATTATAAAATGCTATATATATAGACAACCATCCAGTATCTTTCAGGCACGATAATAGATTTTTAAAAAAGCTCCTAGGATAAATTGGACTTCCTTGTCTTATCCTAGTTTCAACCTCTAGTCGATAAAAATACTCAAAATTTTCTTCGGATAATTCATTAGAAATTATTATATTATTTTTTTTCGCCCTATTAATTCTATAACGAATGCTCGTGTAGTCCAAATTTCTATATAATTCGTCTATATTTTTGTATTTGGTCAAATCAAGTATCGTTTCGTCGTATAAATAAATGATTTCCATGTCGGGGCTATTTATTTCTATATGTATTTCGATATCATTTAAAATTTTTTTGATTTCCGAGATGATGCAATCTATATTCGGAAAATAATCTTTTCTAACCGCTAGACCGACCTTGTGGCTCAAAGGAAGAGAAATATTATGTTTTTTAAAATCTGTTCTACATTTAGAGATAAAAGGTAAAAAGAAAATTAGTTCACCGTTTTCCGCTAAACCAATAATGGCTTTTGTCGACCAATTGAAAGTTCTATGCAAAAAATTATGCCATTCTTTTGTGTGGTATATTGTAACTCCTTCTAAACCTTTTATAGCTTTATAGATATTTGGAGTGATATTTTCTAAAAACTTGACAATCATTTTTAATTAAATTATTTTTGTCCTTGATTCAGAATGCGAACAACATCCTTAAGACAACGAACTATATTATCAACAATAAACCGATAGACCCAGTCAATTAAGTTGTTGCTCCACCTTTCGGGATGTATTTGAAAAACTAATTTTGAATGTGGCTTGTTCCTCAAATACTCCAACAATTCATTATTATTTTTGAAATTAATCTTAATTTTAGAATCAACACGATCTCTCAAGTTTGATTTGTCGGAATACCAGTTTCTTCCAGTATCATTAATATAGGCAATGTCTGTATAATCGATATCTAAATAAATTTCTCCCAAAATGTTGAATTTGTCTTTTAATAAAGAGTGATTTAATGAATCACGCCATAGATCGCGATTATCAAATCGGCTTAATGGCCGACCGTGCATTGATATCGTCTTAACAGGTGCAATCCTTCTAATCTTTTTTAAATTATTCCCGAAATCCAATAATGCCGCAACTGAATTGCCATCCATATCCGAGAATGATTCATAGTGATAACCTATTTCATGGCCTAGAGCTGATATCTTTGTAATAATATCGGGCTTAAAAGATATTCGTTTGGTTCTGAAATAATAACTAGCCTGAATGCCAAATTTATTTTCGACCTCAGCCATTAGAAGGGCATTTCGAGGATTTCTGTCAATATCGTGCCTGATTAAACAAAAATTTTCTGGTTTTTCCTCTAATAAAAAATACTCGTCAAACCTAAATATATTTTGATAACTAGACTTTATGGCTCTTAAATAGTGTGTATATGTTTGCAGGGCGAAACCTATCATTTCAAATTTTTATTTGATTCCATGTCAAACCACATAGCAAAAAATCCGGATTGCATGGCCATCACAGCACAAAAAACCAGAACAAGAGCGGTAGTCGGCGGAACATATCCGTTTTTAATCCACAAGCAAGCCAATCTTACTACGAAAAATACGGTCGCGCATGATAATAAACCGCTCAAAAAGTAGAAAAATACTAAAGGATGAAAATCACGAATAATATATTTTTCCCTAAGACGCCAAATAAATAATTTGAGCAAAAGCCAGCTAATGGTAAAAATTTCTCTTCGCAACTTGATACCCGACTTTTCTCCAATATTATAAATCGGGTTAATAGCCACATCTCTGACTTTAAAATTATAAACATTTAATCTGACCAGTAGGTCGTTGGGTTGACCATATCGCTTATACATTTCCGCCCAATCGATGGTCTTCAACGCCTTTTTGTTAATAGCAGTATAACCACTCTGGGAATCAGTAACGTGCCAATAACCCGAAGCGATTTTGGTCAAAAACGAAAGGATAGAATTGCCAAAGTATTTAATTCTGGGTATTTTTTTAAAAGCTTCTCCTGTAGATAGACGATTGCCTTTGCTGTACTCCACCTCCCCACCGACGACCGGTTCTAATAATCGCGGGAGGTCATCTGGATCCATTTGAGCATCACCAGCCATAACTATGGCGACATCGAAATCATTATCCCGCGACCATTTATAACCCGTGGCAATAGCACCACCGACACCCTGATTTTTGTCGTGTTTAATTAAAATAATTTTTTTGTTGTTTCCTTGAAGACCTTGAACCACTTCATTAGTTTTATCAGTGCTGTTATCATCAACCACCACCATCTTGTCTATAAAATTCGGCATAGTTAAAATAACTCTGCCGATTAATTTTTCTACATTATAAGCGGGTATAACGACTGAGATTTTATTATCTTTGAACATAATTTCTTTTTTAACTTTTATAAATTATACACATAATACCAATTAAGTCCAGATTATTCTGGCAGATTAGGGTTTTTAATTTGACAACTTGTTAAATAAAAAATAATTTACTTGAACAAATTGCTCGCAGGTAGCCAGGCTTTAGGCCCATATCAATTCTCGACGCAAACAGATAATTATTGGAATAAATTATTAAAATTTCTTAAAGATAGATATTGAGTTAACAATCGTAAACCTCTTATAACCGACCAGCCTGAATCCTTCGTTTTGCACCAAATTGATTAAATCTTTTTTGTTAAATCCATAAACTTCTCCTTCTGCCATCCCTCTTTCTTTTTGATCTAGATCCCATGGCGATCGTAAAAAATGCCAGAACCTTGAAACAAAAGGTGGGATCGTCGTTATAACCAATAAGCCGTCGTTTTTTAGAACACGACGACATTCTTTCAGAACCTCTATTCGATTGGGAATATGATTAATAGCGGCAAGTAATGTTATTGTATCAAATTCGTTATCTTTAAAAGGAAGCTTAGACGTATCAGAAACCACCAAATCAGCTCTCCCCCAATCAAAGACATCGACTCCCACGCCATTGCCGTAAATTCTTACTAAATTATTCATTCCACACCCAATATCCAATAATCTTCCTTTAATAAAAGGCAAAACATTTTTAATTCTATTTTTTTCAAGTAAACGACCAATGGAATCTAATTTTTTTTCTTCTTGTTTTTGCATATAAATAACTGTTTAGAACCTATAAAGATTAGGAATAGAATTTATTATCTTTAAAACTTCCTCGAAATTAAGTCCAATCGTATCGCAATACCATTTAATCGCTTCAAGGCGCGGCTGATTTTCGTCTCGCGCCAATACCAATGCCTCTTCTCGAGAGATCATCTCTTCTCTTATCTGATTACTGCGAAAGGTGTCATTTTCCGTAAATCCAGCCACCTTGTAATAAATATAATTATAAAAAGGGGCCGTGCCATCATCGTTGCGCCAACTAATTTTTTTATCCGGCGCGAATTCCCATCCATAATTATCAACAAGGGTAGATATTATTTCTTTTTCGTCCCATTTTATAAATTGATATGGATATAAATAATTGTGCGATATGAAAAAATATGAAATGAAGCCAAAAATAGCATCTACTGTCGTAGAATTTAAATATGCGGGATTTTTAAAAAATTGTCCGGCATAATATTCGGCCAATTTTAATTTATCAGACAATGACATAAAGTATTGGGAAACGTCTGAACGAGCATGTCTGACGCCGCAAAACCCATGCTTAAAATTAGTCCTTTCAAGCGCGTTTTCGCACATAATTATAAGCTCAAGACCCATTTGTTTTTTAATCTGATTGGCATAATAGAAATATTGCTTATCGCCGGCCATAAATAAAGGAATCATACCCAAGGCTGGGCGCTTAAGCCAGGCGATTACATTTTTCCTAATATTTTCTCTTTTTCGGCGGATATCGGCAGAAACCAAAATATGCTCAATCCCCAGCTCAGCGCACATTCTCGCCTGATTCCTTCTTCCAACGTCCGTAATCATTCCCCAGTCATAAGAATAAGACACGGGATTCATTTTCAAAACCTTCTTAATATAATGCAGTCCGTAACTACTATCGCGTCCGCCGCTAAATGGCACCAAACAATCCGGTTCGTCGTTTTTTCTTCTATAATGTTTAGCTATCTGATGAAATGTATCTTCTCCTTTTAGCTCATTCTTTTTGTAAGAATGGCAGTAATTACAAACCCCTTTTTCATCAAAGCTAATAAAAGGAAAAGTCTCCGGAAGAATACATTTTGTGCAGCGTCTTAATCCATTAATGGCCTGTTCGTAGCGAGGAAAAAGATTAGAATATGTTTTAATAATATTTAAATTATTTTGAATTTCCGGAACATCTGGGACAGAAAGTTCATAAGATGACAGATCAATAATGTTATTGGGGTTTATTAAAATATTACCTTCTTCTATTCTCTCTTTCTCGGAAATATCGCCAGCCAATAAAAATTTGGCTGTCTTCAGATCTGTTTTATCAATTAAGTAGCCCTCTCCGGCATGTACCTGGAAAAGATCCCCGTCGCTTAAAAAATTTTCGAATTTACTGATTAGCTTTTTTAAAATATATTTTTCGGAAGCAAAAATGATAATATTTTTTATTGAATTGCGATAAACATACAAAGATCCAGTATTAGTAGCCAAAAGAATGATTGGGCGATCATTGAATAAAACAGCCACTGAAGCAGAGCCGTCGATCAAATCAAATGCTTCTTGTACCGCCCCAATTAAAGACATTCCTTCATTTAAGAATTTTCTAATAAGCGTTAAAATGACTTCTGTGTCAACTTCATAACGCCTTTTCAGTGAGGGAAACTTTTTCCAAAGATCCACGTCGTTAACGATAATACCGTTGTGCACGCCCACTAAACCGTCTTTAACAATCGGTTGATTATTGTCATTAACACCCAATACTCCGTTGGTTACCAGGCGTGTATGACCGATAGCAATAAAGCTTTTATCTTTATTACTAAGAGAATCTATTCTATTTTTATTAAATAAATTTTTATAATTTTTGGTTTGCATTAGCACCGAAGCGGAAAGCGGTTCTTTATAAATCCTGATTTCATTGTCTAAGAAAGCTGCGATCCCGGAAGCTTCTTTCCCACGAGATTCCGATAATTCAAATAACCTACCGATGATCTTTTCGCAATTATCGGAAGAAATACTTGAATTTTTATTTGTGATAACACCGAAAATCCCGCACATATAATTTTGTTGTTGTTAAATAGTATTTACATTATTAATAATAAATTTATATTTTCTAATCCCTTCGACCGGGATAAATTCAGCATAAACAAACTTAATGCCAATCTCTCCAACGTGAACATAAAAAGATTTGCGGATAAGATCTTCGTCTCTTGCCTCGTTATAACCTTTGCCTTTTATTATTTTACAAACAATTGAAGAAGGGGTATTTTGAATAATTTGATATTGTTCAATGTCGAATTTACCCATCAACACGGTCAATACCGGACTGCCGATAATAATATTATTTAAATTTAAATAATCGGTTATCCGGCCGGTTATTTCTTTTAACAAAAAAGTCTTTCGTCCGCAAGAACATGGCGTGTCAGAAATAATACCCAAATCTTCTGTATCGTAACGTATAAATGGCATTGCGTAATTATATAAATCAGTGGCCAATATTTTCCCTGTTTGCCCGGTAATTGATTTATTTTTCTCGTCCACAGTTTCTAGAATAGCCCTTTCCGCATCAATATGCATGCCATTATGTTTTTCGCACTCAAAAGCCGAGACTCCTCCGTCATTTAAGCCATAAGTATCAAAAACTTTTGTGTCAAAGACTTCTTCTGTCAGCGCGCGCTGCGCAGCAAACAACTTTTCGGCAGTAGTAAAAACTGCTCTTGGCCGGACTGTCAATTTTAAGTTATGAGATTTTAAAAATCGAGCGAATAAATAAACCGAGGAGGCGTATCCTCGGATAAAATCCGGGCGCCACTTATTAATTTCACAAAAATATTTAAAAAGATTTTTATCGCTCATTTCATACGAAGAATAATTTCTAATATTCAGACCGAATTCCTGAATTTTATTTTTTAAACTAGAACCGATTGTAGGGATAAGTGATGATCCAGCGATGGTTGCCACCTTATCACCCAAGTTATAACCAGCATAAGTCCAACCGCGATACATCAAGGCTACCCCCTTTTTATAATCTTCGTGCGACATTCTATATCTACAAGGCACGCCAGTCGAGCCACCTGTTGTACTGTTAAGATAATTCATTTCCTTGATATTAATGGGTGTCAGGTCTTCCCAATGCTCTCTAATAATTTTTTTAGTCAAAATCGGAAGTTTCTCCAAATCCTTAATTGCGTCTATATCGCTTGGCCGAATATTAAGTTGGCTAAATAATTTAGTATAATAAGGAACGGATTGATAAGCAAAATTAACCAATTTGCGTAGCTGTCGATTTTGTTCGGCTTGCAATTGCTGTAAATCCAGCCACTGTGTTTTTTGAAATTTATTGAAATAGCCAATTAGTCCTGGCCTATTCAATAAATAAACTGTTTTAAAAATTATTTTATGTAACATTTCATTTTATCAATTATACGGTTGTCGGATATTGGTTGATTGGTTATTTAATGGTGGCAATAAATATAAGATGATCAAACCCAACAATAATCCCCCCGTTATCAGCGATGTTAAGAACGGCATGTTCGTAAAAAGCATAACGGAAATTCCTATAGCAACTAAACAAATCTGTTTATCTTTATTCCTAGAAAAAGAATCTATTGCTTTCAAGAATATCGCCAAAAGAATAGCCCAAATAATTAAGCCCCAAAAACCGAAATTCATATAAGCATCGGCGAATATGCCGTTATTAGAGCTCATTTGCGGACGATTAAAATACGTCGTGCTAATGAGATGTGGCGGGTCAAGATCGTATGGATAATTAATAAAATTTCTAAAAATTCTTTGCGATGATAAATAGATAAAATTGTTTTGTGAAAAAAAATCATAATAATGAAAAGAAAGCAGAGCTGGGGTAAATAAAGTCCTGTGAGTAAAAAGAGCAGTTAACCAAACATCTCCCAATAAAAAATAAGACAATATCCCCACCCCTACAACAATTGAAAGAACTAAAGAAGCACAAACAAATGGACGCCTACGGTTAACCAACAAAGCGACAAACACTATATAAGGTATAGCAAAAAGATAAATTTTATTGCCGGTAGCAGAAAAAATAAGAATCTGAATAGCTAGCGACAAAACAGACAAAAGCCATTTTTTCTTTTTGAAAAAGATAAATAAAAAAACAGGATTAACAACGAGGGCCAGCCAATTAAACAAATATTCTATAGCAGGACCACGAAGATTGGCATAGAATAATGTCCTGGTTTCGTATATCGTCTTAAGGTTTAAATTAAAAACAAGACCAAAATATTTTAAAATTGAGATGATCGCCATTCCACTAAAAATAATAAAAATAGCATAATGAATTGTCTTGGCTTGAGTTTTTTTTAAGAATGGCAAGTGGATGTTCGGCAAAAATTTTAATAAAAGGAAAACTATAAGCCAAAAACAGGTTATGGCCAAAATATATAATCTAGCGCCGTCTTTCATGGCATAGATTGTAAGCATGGGGATATAGGCGAACAATACTAATAACCAAGTTATAATATTAGAAAGCTTTTTTGATGATTTAGGAACAAATATCAAAACAATTAAAAGGAGAAAATATGATTCAAAAATTTTTACATTGTTAAATATAAAATTATAACCCACGTAGTCCCAAAGGGCCTGAATGCCGTATCCAGCATAGTCCCAAGCCCGAGAAACCACAAAATAATAAGATATGTCAAGAATTATTTTATAAAAAATAATTGACAAAAAAATCAGCAGTGTATCTTTTTTTATTTTAATTTTTGTCATTTTAAAAATTAGGGTTGGCGTGATTTGTATTGTTAACTAAATCTCCGCGAATTGGATAAAATCTTCACAATTTTTTCTGCGGCTCGGCCGTCTCCAAAAAAACGTTGATATTTTTTAGGACGGCAAGGACTTTTTATTATTTTCTGCAATTTGGGTATATTGTTGCGGCAGACTAAAATATTCCATCCGCCGATCATTGTTTCCGTCCACTCTGTGCAATCCCTCAGAGTAATGCATGGAGTTTTTAAAAAATATGCTTCTTTTTGAACTCCACCGGAATCCGTAATAATTTTTAAGGCGCTCTCTTCTAAAATTAACATATCTAAATAACCAACTGGGTCGATCAATTTTAAATTTTTAAATTCTTTAATCTTAAGCTTTTCCAGCTGTTTCTTCGTCCTCGGGTGGACGGGAAACACTACGTTCGTTCGGCTATCAACGATAGTCTTGATAATATTTTTGAAATTATCCAGATTGTCCACGTTGGCTGGTCGATGAATGGTCAGCAGATAATATTTCTTTGGCGCTAATCTTAATTCATTCAGAATTTTTGATTTTTGATGAGCCGTCCGTAGTTTATTCAAAAATGAATCGTAATTTAGATCGCCGACATTAAAAACACCTTTTGTAATAGCCTCTTTTTTTAAATTTCTGACCGCGTTTTGTGTTGGACACAATAAAATGTCAGCCACCCGATCAGTAACAATGCGATTAATTTCTTCAGGCATTGATTTATCATAACTTCTAACGCCTGCTTCAATGTGAGCGACGGGGATATGAATCTTAACAGCCGCCAGAGCACCAGCCAAAGTTGAGTTCACGTCGCCGACTACTACGACCAAATCTGGATTTTCTTTTAAATATACTCCTTCAAGTTTTATTAATATTTTTCCCGTCTGCTGTCCATGGAGGCCAGAACCAACCCCCAAATCATACTTTGGTTTTGGTATATTTAGCTCCTTGAAAAAAACGCGCGACATTAAATTATCATAGTGTTGGCCAGTATGAACTATAATCGGCATGACCCTTTTAGAATATTTTTTAAAATATTTAAAAAGAGGGGCAATTTTAATAAAATTAGGCCGGGCGCCAACGATAATAATTATTTTTATTTTTTTATTTTTCATAAGCACGAAAAATTTAATCTTGGATAAAATCTGGTTTGCGAATCTTAATAATTAATAATGGGGGGAAAATATGAAAATATCGGGAGATTAGTCGATCTATTATATCAATAATAACAGAAAATGGCGTAAAATAAAAAATCTTTAGGAATGAAAGTGCATAAATCTTTGAAGAAATTATTTTTGTTTTTTCGATTTTTAATCCCAAACTGTTCAACAAACTAGAAAATTCCTCTCTATTAAATGAATTTAGATGGCCATTCCGAGGTGTTAAGTTGCGACAATGAACACAAAATTCATATTTGATTATTTCTTCATTGGGTACAGATATAACCATAATGCCACCCGGCCTAGTGACTCTTTTTAACTCTTGAATAGCTTTATTAACATTTGTTACATGTTCTAATACTTCGGCGCAAATAATAATGTCGAAAATATCGTCAAGTAAAGGCAAGTTTAAAATATCTCCTTGAACCAACTTGGGGCTCAAATTTTCCTTAACTAAGACCGTCGTCAGTTCGTCAATATTTTTTTTAGAGATATCAATCCCTGTAATTTCATTACAGCTTCTTGATAACATTTTTAGTAATAATCCTGAACCGAAACCGACCTCTAGAATATTCTTATTTTTTAATTTTTTAAAATTTATTATTCTTAAAATATGCTTCATCAGACCAACTCTGGTTGTGTCGTCTACACTCACCTGATTATTTTGATAATAAGACCGATAATCAATTTTTGCTTGGTCAGAAAACATAAAAATGAGTTTATGAAATCCTAATTAATAAATGGTGTTAACCCTGTGTTGTCTGCGCCCGCTCGGAAATGAAAAACTTTGTTTTTCATTTCTCTCGCTTGCTTGATAATAAACTTATTAATGGTATTGATAATCCTATTTTGTTCTTTATTAATATTTAATTCTGGATAGATCGGTAAAGACAAAACTTCTCGGGCCGCCTTTTCGGCTACGGGAAAATCGCCTTTTTTGTAACCCAAAAATTTCATAGATGGTTGTAAGTGGAGCGGCAAGAGATAATAAATCGCAGTCGGAATGTCCTGTTGTTTTAAATAATCTATCAGCTTGTCCCTTTTTTGTTTATTTACTCTTATGGTGTATTGATGAAAAACATGGGTGCGATTAGACGCAACAAAAGGAGCCCTTAGATTAATAAATTTACCAAACGAGCGACTATAATGCCTGGCTATTTTTTGTCGAACCTTAGTCCATTCGTCTAAATATTTTAATTTGACCAATAGAATAGCTGCCTGAATGGTGCTCAGTCGACTATTAGTACCAATAATTTCGTGATAATATTTTTTTCTTGAACCATGGGCGCGCAACATTCTGATTTTTTCGGCTAATTTTTTATTGTTTGTCGCCACCATCCCGCCATCACCACAAGCACCTAAATTTTTAGAAGGGAAAAAGGAAAAACAGCCCAGATCACCCATTGAACCGACTTTTTTATTTTTATATTTAGCGCCGATAGCCTGAGCACAATCTTCAATTATTCTCAATTTGTATTTTCGTGCGATTCTTATCATTTTGTCCATTTCGGCTGGTTGGCCATAGAGATGAACAGGAATAATTGCTTTTGTCTTTTTAGTGATTACTTCTTCAATTTTATCAACATCAATATTAAAAGTTGCTGAATCAATGTCCACAAAAATAGGCCGAGCGCCGCACATAACTATGGTTTCTGCCGTAGCCATAAAAGTAAATGGCGTAGTAATTACCTCGTCTCCCTTGCCTATACCTAAAGCCATCAAGGATAATAACAAGGCGTCTGTTCCGGAATTAACACCAACCCCATATTTAACACCGCAATATTTAGCAATTTGCCCTTCTAACTCTTCTACTTCCGGGCCTAAAATAAAATGACCGCTATCTAAAACCTTCTGAATAGCTTGATTAACCTCTTTCTTAATTATTCTATACTGTCTATTCAAATCTAAAAATTCCATTATTTTGTTCGTTTAACCCTATCTTTGTTTTTAGAATATTTTTTCTTGTTGGCTTGATAATAAATATTTTCGATCAAGCCAATTGACTTCAAGGCTTCTTGCGGAGTTGTTCCTTTTTTATGAATTAAATCCTGATAAATAAAACGATGCAGGTTCTCGTGCGATAAATTATCTTGCGAAGAAAAATTATAACCGACTCCATTGATCTTAAAAACTCTACGTTGGGTCTTATGAGGTTCGTCGGTAGTTAAACGCCAACGACAAACATAATTCTTGCCCTTTAAAATACCTGAGGCTTCTTTTTTATTATATTTCGAATTTAATATCTCTTCCGGTTCACCGAAAAGATGGATTAAAATATCAAAATAATGTATTCCAAGGTTAAATAAAATTCCACCCGACCTCTTCTCTTGGCCCTTCCAACACTTATAATATTTTGGATCTCGGTGTACCGCGATATCCATTTCTATTTGATAAAATTTCCTAGAATTGATTTCTTTTTTTAATTTCTTCGTTAAAAGATGATGCCTCAACTGAACAACCGTAAAAATATTTTTATACTCAGCCAATATTTTAACGTCTTTGGTGTTAAGACAGAGGGGCTTTTCGCATAAGACCGTCTTGCCGCGCTTAAGCGCCGCCAGACTTATAGGAGAATGAAGGTCGTTTGGGGTTAAAATAATAATATAATCTGCTTTCGTGTTTTTTATTATTTTTTTCCAATTATTCACTCCTTCGGAAGTATTAATGATTTCTAAAATTTTTCCCTTAATAAAATCAATCGCTTCCGCGTGACGGGGCATTATAAAGCCCGTGCCGATAATCGCAAATTTATTCATAAATTTATATTCTTTTCTTAAATTTATATTAACTTTGGAGCCATCATGGCCGACTGAGTCTAATATATATTAACACCAATATCTCACTTGGCAACACTATAACAAAAATTTGACTGGTAAAATAAAATAAGATAAGATAAATCTGCCTTTTTAATTAAAATATTATTTAATATTTAACCATGGAAAACCAAAAAAACAATCCTTGCTATGAAGAGGAATTAGAAATTGACCTAGGTGCTTATGCTCGTATTGTATGGAAAAGAAAAAAAGCAATTTCTTCTGTCGTAATATTGGCAATAATAATTTCTCTTATTATCGGATTTTCTTTACCAAAAGTTTATCAAGCTACTACTTTATTGGAAATTGGCAAAATTAAGGGTGTTTATTTAGAAACCCCCAAAGATGTGATTGGATTTTTAGAACAGCCGGCTGTTTTACGGAAATTGACTCAACAACTAAATATGCCGGAGAAATCGTGGCCAGCATTAAAACGAATAATTGCGAATAAACAGACGGAAAAATTTTTACAAATTTCCGCTAAAGACAATCAGCCGGCGAGAGCCAAGGAAATTGTTGAAGTTACGGCCGATTTAGTTCTTCAACGACATCAAGAAATATTAATTGGCGAAAAAAAATTGATTAACCAAGAAATTAAAGACATAGAAGACAATGTTAAAGTTTCTGAAAATCGGACAGTGGAACTGCAAAAAGAAATAAGCCGATTAAAATATCCAAAAACCGAGGCAGAAGGATTATTAGCCCAGAGCTATATAAATGCTCTGAGCGTCGAAGAAAATAATTTACGCATCTTTCAACAATCTTTATTAAACAAAAAGAGAGAACTATCTTATGGCTCTAAAGAAACTATTATTGCTTCGCCAACCCTCGAGCCAATAATACCCATTAAGCCCAATAAACCTCTTATTTTTATTGGGGGCACCATTATAGGCTTATTCGTTGGCTTATTTTACGCTTTTTTGACGGAATACATCAAGAAACAAGAAAGTAGAAAATAGAAAGCGGAAAGTAGAAGTCAAAACATAAAACTTGGAACTTAAAACTTATAACGTAAAACACGCATCGCGAAAACCGAAAAAAATAAAAACACTCCGACCTGATGAAAGACGGAGTGTTTTTAAATAATATAATTTTAATTACTGCCGTTTTTCGGCTTGAACGGTTTTCTTGATTCCTTCGGAAAAAGGAGTTGCCTTGATGCCAAACTCGTCCCACCACGGGTAATCAGGAAAAACATCGCCGTTAATCAAAGACTGAATTTGATCCGGCGTGAAAGGCGAATGAAATAAAACATTATAAATCTTTACTAAAAAAAGATACAAAGGAACCGGCAAATAAATAACGAAACGCAAACCCCCTATTTCTTTAATCACAGATTTCACTATATCTCGAAAAAAAACTTGTTTTTTGCCATTAATGCCGTAAATTTTATTTTTTTCTGGAAAATTTTTAATTAGCTCAACCACCATCAGACAAACATCGTCAATATACACAGGTTGCCTGGGATATTTGCCGCTGCCAGGAATCGGAAAAATCGGTATTTTTTTTATAAAATTCATCAACCAGGCAATATTTTTATCATCGGTCGGCCCATACATAATTGATGGCCGAATAATAACGTACGGCAAGCCGCTGTTTTCAACAATCTCTTCTGAAATCTTTTTTGTTTTAGCATAATCGTCTTGTCTGGATGAAAGCACGGCTGCAGAGCTAAAATGAATAATTTTAGGATGGCCAATTTTTTTAGCGGCGTTCACCGCATTTATAGTGGCCTCCACGTTGTTGCGATAAAAATCAGCGCTATTAGGCGAAGAAATCTGAGCATGTAAAATTACTAAAACATCCTGATCCTTAAGACTTTCTTCCCACATACCCTTTTCGGCTAAATCGGCCTGAATAAATTTGGCGCCGTATTTTTGGCAAAGATTGTTCGCTTCTACTTTATCAATGACTGTCAATTTTGACATCTCAATGCCCGTTTCTCGCATTACACGCAAAAGATTGCGGCCCACAAAACCAGCACCGCCGGTAATTAAAATATTCATAATAAAAATTCTAATTTATAAATCCTAAATTCTATCCGCCAGCTGGCGGACTAACTTACTATACCGTTTTACTAACTTTCTCTAAAACAGCTTTTCTGATTTCTGTTTGAATTTTAGGATTGGTTTTAATAAAATCTTTAGCCGCGTCCCGACCGACACCAAGTTTGGTTTCGCCAAAAGCATAAGTATTCCCCGATTTTTTTATAATCTCGCGGTTAACTCCTGCGTCTAAAAGATCGCCGGACACGGAAATGCCTTCATTATACATAATATCAAAAGTGCAAGTTTTAAACGGCGGAGCAACTTTATTCTTAACGATCTTGACTTTAACCATGTTGCCCATTATCTCGTCGCCTTTTTTAATTTGTTCTGAGCGCCGCACCTCAATTCTCACTGAAGCATAAAATTTTAAAGCCATACCGCCAGTAGTGGTCTCCGGGTTGCCGAAGAAAACGCCGATTTTCAAACGAATCTGATTAATAAAGATAACCGTTGTTTTAGTTTTACCAACAATGCCGGTCAATTTCCTTAAGGCCTGGCTCATAAGACGAGCCTGAAGACCCATATGTTGATCTCCCATCTCTCCTTCGATTTCCGCTTTGGGGGTCAAAGCCGCTACTGAATCAATCACAATTACATCAACACCATTAGAACGAACCAAAGTCTCAACTATTTCCAAAGCTTGTTCACCGGTATCGGGCTGCGAAATTAAAAGATCGTCAACTTTTACGCCGATCTTCTTGGCATATTCCGGATCTAAGGCATGCTCCGCATCCACAAAGGCCGCTACGCCGCCTTTTTTCTGGACCTCGGACACGATATGTAAAGCTAGGGTAGTTTTTCCCGAAGCTTCGGGACCGAAAATTTCAATAACCCTGCCTCGCGGCACTCCGCCACCCAAGGCCAGATCTAAAGACAAACAACCCGTAGAAATAGTTTCCACGTTAATTTTTTGTGCTTCACCCAAACGCATAATCGATCCTTCGCCGAAACGGCTTTTAATCTGATTAATTGCTTCTTCGGCAGCTTGCGAACGATTAGCGGTTATTTTATCATTATCTTCTTGTGATTTTGACATATTTTTTAAATTAAAAATTAAAATTTATAATTACAAATACAAGCTATTTAAAGCGAACCAATAAAGGGTATTAACCCTGTGTTATCCGCGCTTACTCGGAAATGGAAATTTTATTTCCATTTCACTCGTTCGCTTGATAATAAACTATAATTATTTAGTTAAATAAAGTCAACGGCGATTAAAGAGCCGAGGTAGTGGTAGAATTGCTCTGCGGAATTTGGTAAAAAACCATCCTTTCAATCGCGGATACTTGATTATTTTTCTTCTTAGCCGTGATTCGAACAGAATTAAGACCGGGCATCAACGAAATTTTTTCTTCGAATTCCCCTCTGGCTATATTTTCAATCACGTCGCTATTAATCATTACTATAGTTTCGGCGGCAACGCGACCCTTAACGATGGTGGCTGGTTCGTAAACTTTCAAATTATTGGCTGGGGCGTCAACAATCAATGTCGGAGGAAAAATCATTTTTTTCAAACCCCAACCCAAATACGACAAGATCAAAAGGCCGAAGAAAAAAACCCAAAAACGCCGCATGTCAAATTTCCACGTAGGTAAACTGAACCTATTCAACAACCTTTGTCCGGGGTTAATAGTTTTTTCTGGAAATAATTTTTTATCTTGCTCTAAAAAAGAAACTTCTCCTTTAAATTTTAAATTTATATCGTCTGGATTAAGCCCCAAATAAATAGCATAATTTTTTAAAAAACCACAGGAGTGCGTTAAACTCGGCAATTTTTCATATTCCCCATTTTCTATCAAATCTAGATATTTTTCGCTAATTTTTGTCTGGAGAGATGCTTCTTTTATTGTTAAATTTTTGGCTTCTCGAGTTTTTTTTAAAAGATTGGCGGCTGTATCAGACTTAAACATAGAAACTTGAATTATGAATTACGAATTTATAATTTAAAATTTTAACTTTCGTTATCTGTATCTTCGATACTAGTAATAAAAACTTCTCGCGGTTTAGCACCATCGCCCGGGCCAATCGTTTCTTCCTGTTCTAATAAATCTAAAAGCCGAGCCGCTCGAGCATATCCGACTCTTAATCTACGTTGGAGTAATGAGGCCGAAGCCTTTTTCGCCTGGATAACAACTTCTCTGGCTTGAGGCAAAAGTTCGTCTTCTTCTAGATTAGAGAATCCTCCTTCCTGCGCCCCATTATTAGATTTTTCTGTAATTTCCAAATTATAATCTGGCTCACGTTGGTTTCTTAAATATTCAACTACTCGTTTAATTTCTTTATCGGAAACATAAGCGCCTTGTAAGCGTTTAGGCTTGGAAAGTTCGGAACTAGTAAAAAGCATATCACCGCGACCTAATAATTTTTCTGCGCCTGATGTGTCCAGTATAGTGCGCGAATCTACCATTGAAGCCACTGAAAAAGCAATACGCGAAGTAATATTAGCCTTAATTAAACCTGTAATAATATCAACAGATGGTCGCTGAGTGGCCAAAATCAAATGAATGCCCACCGCACGAGCCATTTGCGCCAATCGAATAATGCAGGCTTCCACGTCTTGAGAGGCAGCAACCATTAGATCGGCCAATTCGTCAACCACAATAACGACATACGGCATTTTCTCCGGCATTTCACGATTATAAGTTTCGATATCGCGTTTTTTGGCATTGGATAAAATATCAAAACGATTTTCCATCTCGCGAATCGCCCATTTTAAAGCATTGATTGTTTTTGGCACCTCGGTCACGACCGGCACTAATAAATGAGGCAAATCATTATAAAAAGTCAATTCTACGCGCTTTGGATCAACCATAATAAATTTTAAATCTTCCGGTGTATTTTCGTAAAGCAAACTGATAATAATGGAATTAAGCATCACGGTTTTTCCGGAACCAGTTGATCCGGCGATTAATAAATGAGGCATACGGCCCAAATCTGCCAACCAAACAGCGCCAGCCACGTCACGACCCAGAGTAATAGTAAGATTGGTTTTTCTTTTTTTAAATTCTTCGGTTTCTAAGAGCTCTCTTAAACGCACAATAGCTATGGCTCGATTGGGAACTTCAATGCCGACCAAAGATTGACCGGGAATCGGAGCTTCAATGCGTATAGGATGGGCAGCTAAAGCCAGAGCGATGTCATTGTTAAGCCCTGTAATCTGAGAAAGCTTAACGCCATCCGCCGGCTTAAGAGTATATTGCGTAACCGTAGGACCGACCTGGCAAGCGCCCATTTCCACTTCAATGCCAAAATTATTAAGTGTTTTTTGAATAACAAATTTTTTAGCCTGAACATCGCCGGCGTCGGGTTTGCCCGCGCCGCTATCTAAGAGATCGAAAGGCAGATCAGTTATTTTTTTCCTAATAGTACCCCCTTTATCTGATTTAAATATTTCGGAAATTTTCTTTCCTTTCGGCGATTTTTCATTTTTGTCTTGTGAGATGATTTCTTCTGTTTTAGGTGTTAATATTTTTCGAGCTTCTGCTTCAGCCGAACAATCTTTTTCTTTTCTCTCTAATTCATTTTGAAAAGATTTCCACCAAGAAAACAGACCAAAACGCCTCGAAATCTTTTCTTCTTCTTTAATGCCCAAATTTTCTTTTTTCTCTTCTTTCAATTTTTGTTTTTCTTCGGTCTTATCGAAAGAAACAAATAATAAAATCAATCCGATAATAAAAATTGTAGAAAAAACAATCATGCTACCGATATAACCAAAAAATTGTTGAAATAAATACGCGAGCGAATAGCCGACATAACCGCCGCTTTCTCCAACCCTGTTAGTTCCTTCACTGGCTAAGAATAACAAATGCAAAATGACGGATAGAGATATAACGAAAAAGAAAAAGCCAAAATATTTTTTCTTCGGTAAATTCTCTGCTGGTTGTAATTTTAATAAAAAATAGCTGGAGATTAACAATAAAATCGGCAAAGACCAATTCGCCCAACCAAAAATTCTACCCAAAAAATGGGTGATCGTCAGGCCAACGGGACCAGCCTTATCGATCAAACCTAAAAATAAAATTAAAGCCAAAGCAACTAGAATTGTAACGATAATTAACTTAAAGACCTTTTGATCTAGCGACGTAACTTCAATTGCGCGAGGTGGCGATTTTACTTCTTTGCGCTTATTATTTTTATTTCTATGAGACACAAAAGTATAAATTAAAAATTATTAAAATTTTAAAAGCGTTGTTTGTGCGCAACATTCACTCTTCATTGTTTATACTCGCTTATTAATAATAACATATTTTTTAATAAAGATAAACCCCGCATTAGAAATTTCTGCGGGGTTTATCGTATGAATATAAGCGTTTTAAGCAGCTTTCTTTTTATGATGTTCTAGCCAACCAGTTCCAGCCGGAATTACTCTACCCAGAATAACATTTTCCTTTAAACCATAAAGCTTGTCTGGCCAACCATTAACTGCCGCGCTAATTAACACGCGTGATGTTTCCTGGAAACTTGCCGCGGACAAGAAACTATCGGTTGAAAGAGACGTCTTACTAATACCCAATAATAATTCCTGATATTGAGCAGATTTTTTGCCGTCTTTTTCTGCGACTTGATTGTGTTCTAACAAGAAAGAGATTGGGATAATGTCTCCTGATAATAATTCGGTGTCACCGCCATCGGTCACCAAAACGCGAGAGAACATTTGTTTAATAACGTTTTCTATGTGTTTGTCATTTAATTTCTGCCCTTGTGAAGTATAAATATACTGAATCTCTTTTAAAATATAATTCTGTACGGCCTCTTTACCCCTAAGTTCGTATAGTTCGTGTAAATCTAAACTACCTTCTGTCAATTGATCACCGGCCTTGACTTTTTCGCTATCTTTAACCCAAATCGCATAATTTATAGGCACATCATATTCTTCAATATCGTCAGCCTCATAAGAAATTATAATTTGTCCATCTTCTAATTTAACTTTCCCCGGACGCTTAGCTTTAATTGATTTTTTATCAGACTTAGCAAGGACATCTCCTTTTTTAACCTCTCCGGTATTTTTCACTTTTATTTCCCACGCAACATCTTCGTCTAGCAAATATGTTTCTTCTTTAGACCCGTAGTATTTAATTTTAATATTCTTCAAGTCATTAATTGTTTCCACTGAAACCACGCCGCTGTGTTTGGCCATAATAGCTTTTTGTTTAGGAGGGCGAACTTCCAACAGTTCTTCTACCCTTGGCAAGCCCTGGGTAATATCCTTCCCTGCCACGCCACCTGTATGGAAAGTTCGAAGTGTTAATTGTGTTCCTGGCTCACCGATACTTTGAGCGGCCAAAATGCCTACCGGCGTACCCAGAACTACTTCTTTGTTAACCGCTAAATCAAAACCGTAACATTTGACGCATACTCCGCGTAAAGTTTTACAGTTTATCACCGAACGAATTCTTATTTCTTCAATATCAATTTTTTCCAAAATTTTAATTTTTTCTTTATCAATCAATTCTCCGGCCTTAATGATCACTTTTTTCGTTTTAGAGTCCACTATCTTTTTAGCAGCGAAACGATTTAAGGCACGACTCCAAATTGTTTCTCCCATTTCTTCGCTATCTTTTTTAGTAATTAAAATTCCTTCTTTGTCGCCGCAATCATCTTCGCGTACCACCAAGTCTTGGCAAACATCAACCAAACGACGAGTAAGATAACCGGCGCTCGCCGTTCTCAAGGCCGTGTCTGAAGTGCCTTTTCTTGCGCCGTGAGTAGAAATAAAATATTCAAGAACGTCCAAACCTTCCTTGAAGCTGCTCTTCACCGGCAATTCAATAAGACGGCCGCTCGGCGAACCAACAATACCCTTCATCCCTGCCATCTGCGTCAATTGTGTCCAAGAGCCTCTGGCGCCGGAATTAACCATGGA
Source organism: Patescibacteria group bacterium UBA4787 (assembly GCA_002402995.1). GTDB lineage: Bacteria > Patescibacteriota > Patescibacteriia > UBA2591 > UBA4787 > UBA4787. The sequence continues at coordinate 182,893 of DHGX01000001.1, read as the reverse complement.
CATAACCGAACTATATGAATTAAAATTTCTTTTGCATAAATCAGTAATTTCGTCTTTGGTCTTAGCCCAAACGTTAATGGTTTTTAAATATCTCTCATCTTCAGCCAAAAGACCTTCTTCGTATTGTTTCTCGATTTCGTTAATTTTTTCTTCTGCTTTCTTAATAATATTGGGTTTTTCGTCTAACTCAGGCAGATCGTTCAATCCCCACGACATACCAGAGAGAGTAAGATATTTCAAAGTCAAAGATTTTATTTGATCAAAAATAGATACAACCTCTTCGGCTGGAAACTGTTCAATACACTTAGATAGAAGATTTTTCATTAATTTACTATCTACCTGTTTATCTAGATTATAAATGCCGGATGGCAAAACCGAATTGAAAATTAAACGACCAACACAAGTCTCTATATTATTATTTTTCCCTAAATTAACTTTAATTTTATCTTGGATACCAATTTTATTAAACTCATAAACTAAAATCGCTTCTTGAATATTTGCGAAAGACTTAATCTCTGTGCCTAATTTTTCGATAATAGTTGTCATATAATAAGCGCCCCATACCATATCCTTGGTCGGCGCAATAATCGGCTCGCCTGTCGCTGGTTTCAAAAGATTGTGGCTCGAAAGCATTATACTGGCCGCCTCCTCAATAGCCTTTTCGGTAATAGGAACATGAACCGCCATTTGATCGCCGTCAAAGTCGGCGTTATATGCGCTACAAACAAAAGGATGAATCTGAATCGCCTTACCTTCAATCAAAGTCGGATGAAAAGCTTGGATGCCAAGTCGATGCAATGTTGGCGCACGATTCAACAATACATAAGAGCTCTTGGTAATATCTTCTAAAATATCCCAGACCTCTTTGGCACCAGTTTCAATATAACGATTAGCGCTTCTAACATTGTGCACCACATCGGCTTTGATCAATCGACTAATAACAAACGGTCTAAATAATTCGATGGCCATCATTTTCGGCAAACCGCATTGGTCAAGTTTCAAGTGCGGACCAACGGTGATAACCGAGCGACCAGAATAATCAACTCGTTTACCTAAAAGATTCTGTCTGAAACGACCTTGTTTTCCTTTTAAAATATCTGCTAACGACTTGAGTGGTCTTTTTTGGCCAGTAGAAGCTGTTACGGTTTTATTCGTTCTCATTTCGTTGTCCATCAAAGCATCGACCGCTTCTTGAAGCATTCTTTTTTCGTTACGTAAAATAATTTCAGGAGCCCCTAAATCAATTAATCTTTTTAAACGGTTGTTACGATTAATAATGCGGCGATACAAATCATTAAGGTCGGACGAAGCGAACCGACCGCCATCCAATTGCACCATCGGTCTTAAATCAGGCGGAATAATCGGGATAACCTTAAGAATCATCCATTCCGGTTTTATTTTATTGTTAATAGAATTTCTCACCAATTGTAAACGTTGAATAATCTTTTTTCTTTTCCCCGGATTAGTTGTTTTCTTTTTTTTCTTTTCTAAATCATGTACTAACTTATTAAGATCGATTTTACTCAAAAGGGTTAAGATGGCTTCTGCGCCGATTTTAGCATTAAAAAGATGCCCATATTTAGCTGAAAGGTTGCGATAGGTTATTTCAGACAGCAAGCTTCCCAGCTTTAAACTTTCAATTTCTTTTTTGGTGGTTTGATAGGCTTCGTTCAAACCGGTTAGTGATTTCTCAAGCTCTATTTTAACTGAAAATTGTTTTTTGAGTTCTAATTTTTTATCTTTAAATTCTTCTTCTAATTGATTGAGTGTCTCGTCTCTCAGCTCTTCGTCAACACTAACGACCACGAAGCTAGCAAAATAAACTATCTTTTCCAAAGCCTGGACAGATAAATCCAAAAATAAGCCGATTCTTGATGGCACGCCTCTTAAAAACCAAATGTGCGTAACTGGCGTGGCCAAACTGATGTGACCCATTCTTTCGCGTCTAACCAAACTGCGCGTTACTTCTACGCCGCAACGATCACAGACGATTCCGCGATATCTAACTTTTTTATATTTGCCACAGGCACACTCCCAATCTTTAACCGGTCCGAATATTTTTTCACAGAATAGACCATCTCGTTCCGGTTTTAGCGTACGATAATTAATAGTCTCAGGGAAAATTACTTCACCATGGGACCAATTTAAAATATCTTCCGACGAAGCAATACCTAATTTAATAGAATCAAAATCAGTGATAGATTGTTTCTCGCCTACTTCTGGCAAAATTAAAGTTCTTGTTGTAGAAGGAAGAGGCATAATATTTTTATATATTTATATATTAAATCCATTTCTTTTCTTTCTTCTCAATCTCTACCTTGCGGCCGGCCTTTAATAATTCGACTTTTAATCCCAAGCCTTTCAATTCTCTAACCAAAACATTAAATGATTCCGGCAAGTAAACATTCTTGATTGGTTCGCCGCGAATAATTGATTCATAGGCTTTGGTTCGACCCGGCACATCGTCAGATTTAATCGTCAACATTTCTTGCAACACATTAGCTGCGCCATAACCTTCTAGTGCCCAGACTTCCATCTCACCAAAGCGCTGACCACCAAAACGCGCCTTACCGCCCAAAGGCTGTTGAGTAATTAAAGAATAAGGCCCAATTGAACGTTGATGAATCTTGTCCTCAACCATATGGTCTAGTTTCATATAATAGATATAACCGATCGTTATTTTGTTTTCAAACGGCAGACCGGTTCGCCCATCATAGAGTAACTGCTTGCCCGATTCATCAAAGCCAGCTTTTTTTAATTCTTGTTTAAGGGTTTCTTCTTTGGTGCCGTCAAAAACTGGCGTGGCTACTTTATAATTAAGTTTTTTAGCCGCCAAACCTAGCCAGGTTTCTAATAATTGCCCTAGATTCATCCTAGAAACCACACCCAAAGGGTTTAAAATGATATCAACCGGCGTGCCATCTGCCAAATGTGGCATATCTTCTTCAGGAACCACTCGAGAGATAACACCTTTGTTGCCATGTCGACCAGCCACCTTGTCGCCAATTTGTATCTTTCTTAAGTCAGCCACTAAAACATGTATAGATTTAATAACACCGGCTGGCAATTTATCACCATTATCGCGAGAGAAAACTTTAACACCAATAATTTTACCATGCTCTCCGTGTTCAAGATAAAGAGAAGTGTCGCGAACGTCTTTAGCTTTTTCACCAAAGATGGCGCGCAATAATTTTTCTTCCGCAGACAATTCGGTCTCACCCTTGGGAGTTATCTTGCCAACCAATATATCGCCCGATTTAGCTTCAGCGCCGATATAAACAACGCCTTCTTCGTCGAGATTTTTTAATTTTTCCTCGCTCACGTTAGGAATATCACGAGTTACCACTTCTGGTCCTAGTTTTGTCTCACGAACATCAATAATGTGTTCATCAATATGAACAGATGTAAAAACATCATCTCTAACCAAACGAGAAGAAATAATTACTGCGTCTTCGTAATTATAACCCTCCCAAGCCATAAAAGCAGCCAGAATGTTTTTACCTAAAGCCAATTCGCCTTGCTCCGTGCAAGGACCGTCAACTAAAACTGTTCCTGCTTTAACCGTCTTGTCTTTTTCGGTGATAACTTGCGAGTTGAAACAGGTATCTGCGTTAGAACGAACGAATTTACTCAAATAATAATTATAAGTTTTTCCTTTGTTACTAATAAATTTAATATAGCTAGCGTCAACTTCAACCACACGACCATCTTCCGGCGCTACCACCAAGTGGCCCGTGTCTCGTGCGATTTTTCCCTCAATACCTGTGCCAACAATGGGTGATTGCGGATTGATCAAAGGAACTGCTTGACGTTGCATGTTTGTGCCCATCAAAGCGCGGTTAGCGTCGTCATGCTCCAAAAATGGAATTAATGACGTCGCAACGCTAACAATCTGATTTGAAGCAATATCTATAAATTCTACTTCATCAACCGAACAAAAACTCGGTCGACCGTAAACCCTGGCTTCGACTCGAGAATTAATAATTTTATTGTTTTTATCTACGGCCTTAGCTGAAAAAGGAGTGATAATGTGGCGTTCCTCCTCTAGAGCATCCAAAAATACAATCTCGGCTATTACTTTACCCTTAACCACCCTACGATAAGGAGTTTCTATGAATCCATATTTGTTTAATCGTCCGTAACAAGACAAATGTCCGACCAAACCGACGTTCTGACCTTCTGGTGTGGCAATGGGACAAATACGGCCATAAAAAGTGCGATGCACGTCGCGGACTTCGAAGCCAGCCCTTTCTTTCGTTAAACCGCCCGGACCAGCGACCGTTAATCTTCTTTTATGTTCCAGCTCTGACAAAGGATTATGTTGATCCATGAATTGCGACAGTTGGCTGGACATAAAAAATTCACGGACCACGCTGATAACTGACCGCGGATTAATAAGTTGGGTGGGTGTTATTTTATTAACTTCCACGGTGCTCATACGATCTCTAATAATGCGCTGTAGCCTCATCATACCCACACGCATCCTACCATTAACTAATTCTCCCACTGCTCTGATTCTTCGATTGCCCAAATGATCAATATCATCCGGTTCTTCTTGAGTCAAATTCAATCTTATAATTTCAGAAATGATAACCACTAAATCTTCTTTTCTCAAAATCCTTGATTCGGTTTCTGCTATTTTCGCGTCAAAAGGAATCCTTTTCTCGGCAATTAAAAGCTTGAATCTTTTATTTATTTTATAACGGCCAACCTCGCTTAAATCATATCGATTAGCATTAAAGAACATAGCATAAATAAGAGATTTAGCGTTGTCGGGCGTAGCCATTTCACCGGGCCTGATTTTTCGATAAACCTCAATTAGACCCTCGTCTATCGATGCGGTTGGATCTTTCTCAATCGTAGAAGCTATGTATCTAACATCGGGATCAGTATCAACTTTCTTGAAAAGATCTAAAATCTCTTGATCTGTACTATAACCAAAAGCACGCAATAAAGAGGTGGCTGTGACTTTACGTTGACGGTTAATTCTTACCCAAATAACATGACTGGCGTCTGTTTCAAATTCTAACCAAATACCTCGTTCGGGGATAATCTTCGCGCCATATAAAAATTTACCCTTATAGTTATCGGAGGCAAAATAAACGCCTGGTGATCTAATTAATTGCTGAACCACCACGCGCTCAATGCCGTTAATAATAAAAGTGCCATTATTGGTCATAAGCGGCATATCGCCGAAATAAACTTCTTGCTCTATTTTTTTGCCAGTTTTCTTATTAACCATCCTGGCTTTGACTTTTAAGGCAGCTTCGTAGGTGAGGTTTCTCTCGCGGCTGACCGTTTCGTCAAACTTCGGCTCATCAAGATAACAATCTATAAAATGTAGTTCAAGGTTACGACCAACATAATCTTCGATCGGAGAAAATTCTTTTAATAATTCTTTGATACTGCTTTTCAAAAATGCCGAATAAGAAGCTTTTTGTATCTCAACTAAATCGGGTAAATGTTTTGTTGAGTCAGTGCTCGAAAAAAAATTTCTCGTCGAAACGATTTTTTGAGTAGCCATTTTTATTTTTTATATAAAAATTATTAAAATCCCGCGCTAAAGCAAACAATTCCCCTTAACAAGATTTCAAGAGGAATTTCGAATTAAATTTTCCAATTAACTAAACAATTGTTAATGGATATTATTGATTATATTCGATTAATAATACATATTTTAAATATTCTGTCAAATGCTTTATCCACCTTTATCCGCGAATCTTGATTATTTTAATAATTCCAGAACAATCTCCTTATCATTCCAAGGAATTTTTGTATTTCTTGAACCCATAATGCATTCTTCCGAGCCCTTACCAGTAATAATAATTATATCGCCTGCTTCGGCAAAAGAGATGGCTTTTTGAATGGCCGAACGACGATTCAATATTTCTAAAATTATTTTAGCACGGAATCCGAAGATATTTTTAGCGCCGGCGCTTATTTCATTAATTATTTTTTGCGGGTCTTCGTCATAAGGATCTTCGTTAGTAATAACAACGACATCTGTGAGAGCGGCGGCCAGTTTACCCAACTCTGATCTTTTCCATTTATCTCTTCCGCCGCCGGCCGACCCAAACACAGAAATAATTTTTGCTTTATTGTTTTTTGTCGCATTCAAAAAATTATAAACCTTTTTTAATTCTTCCGGAGTGTGCGCGTAATCGATTACCACAGAAAAATTTTGCCCGGCATTTATATATTCTAATCGACCTGGAATAATTTTAATTGACTCCAAGCCCTTTTTAATATTTATGTGTTCTATTCTGAAACTATCAACCGCGCTAATAGCCGCTAACGCGTTATAAGCGTTGAACTCTCCCAAAAGAGGAAAATTAATACGCGCGCCGTTAAATACCAATTCTGTTATATTGGACTTGGGCAAGCATTGATCGTATCTTATTGTTTTATCAATTTGGAAATTTGAACAATTAACAGCGTCTTTGATGGTATAGCCGATAGTTTTGTCCGACCGAAAACCCAGAAAATAAACAGAATTTTCGTCATCTAAATTAATAACTTTTGTCTTCTCTATGGTTCGTCCGTTTAAAAATTTTCGCCTACCCCGTGAAAGACTAACGAATAATTTACCTTTAGCTGATCGATAATTATTAAAACCGCCGTGTGATTCAATGTGTTCTGGAGACAAATTAGTAAAAACTAAAATATCATAATTAATTCCTATGTGTCGCGACTGAGTAACTCCCTCCGAAGAAGTCTCAATAACAACACATTCGCATTTATCGTTAACCATTTCTTTCAATAATTTCTGCAGGGCAAATTTACCCAACATCGTCATTTTGGTTCTATTAATCCATTCACGATTATTGATTTTAAAATTTAAAGTGCTCGTCCATCCGACTCTATATCCGGCTGCCTCTAAAATTCTACCGATCAAATTAACGGTAGTTGATTTGCCAGCCGTACCAGTCACGCCGATAACAATCATTTTCTCCGAAGGCCGACCATAAAAGAAATTAGCCAATAAAGAAATCACCGGATAATACATTTTTAACAAAAACGATTTGGGTAAAAATTTTTTGATTGTTTTTCCTGCCCCCCAAAACATATATGATTAAAATTATTCAAACTTTTATTCTAACCCTTCGACATTAGTATAATAATCTGTAACATCAGAATCTTCTTCCAATTCAGCACACAATGATTCTAACTGCCCTTTGGCCGTAGAATTGGCTTCAATTAAATTTTTGGCTCGCCATTCAACGTCTGCATTGGTAATTTTAATATTTTTACTAAACAAGAAACTTTTAACTGCTTCCATATTCTCGGGTTTTACGTATAAAACCAAGTCTGTTTCTATGTTTTCTACGTCTTCCACTCCTGCATCAATTGCTTCTAATTGAAATTCGTCGAAGTTATTAATTTGACTTTGATAATTTTCAATTTCAATAATTCCTTTTTTATCAAACATCCATAAAACCGCGTTCGTTGTAGCCAATGTCCCACCATAATGATTCAAAACACGGCGCAAATTAGAAATAGTACGATTCTTGTTGTCAGTTAGAACTTCAACCAAAACAACTGAACCACCAGGACCGATAACCTCATAAGTAATTTCTTCTAAACTGGCGCTATCTGGTCCGCCGGCGCCGCGTTTAATGGCACGTTCAATATTATCCTTAGGCATATTAATTATCCGCGCTCGTTCCATGGTCATTCTCAATTTAGGGTTGGCTTCCGGATCGCCCCCACCTTCGCGAGCCGCGATAGTAATCACATGCGCGATTTTAGTAAACATAGCGCTTTTTTTGGCATCGATCGCGCCTTTTGTGTGCTTTAATTTGGCCCACTTAGAATGTCCTGACATAAAAATCCTCTATAGATTATCTTGTTAACAATTAAATTGTAGCTGAAAATAAAAATAAAAACAAGGCAAGGAGGGATTAGACTTTTTCAAGAAAAAACCCTAAAATACAAATACTATGTCTATTAAAAACATAATATTAAAAATAAAAAAAATCGTAGAAATCAACCATTTAGAATATTGGCTGGTTTTTTTATTTCTCTTTTTGGCTTTGACGTGGATTATGAACACGCCATCTTTGTTGTGTCCGGACGGTTTTTTCCACACCAAAATGGCTATGATGATAAAAGACCAGGGCATTATTCAAAATTTCCCGTGGACGCAATATACGACTTATAATAATTTTTTTGTCAATCAACATTTTGGTTATCATATTATTTTAATCCCCTTCTTGTTAATTCCTTCACCCACCAATTTGGATTCTTTTGGTTTGGAAATTGAACCGCTCATTAAAACCAAATTGGCGGCGATCCTTTTGGCTAGTTTGGTTTTTTTAACTGTTTATTGGTTACTTAAAAAATGGAAGGTTCGGAAACCCTTTTTATATATTTTAATCCTTTTTTTAAGCAATGGTTTTTTAATGCGGATTTCCTTAACGCGAGCGCCGGCTGTTTCTATAATTGTTTTATTTTTGGCTATTTATTTTATAAGCCGGGGAAAATGGCGGCCATTAGCAATCATCAGCTTTATTTATGTTTGGCTATACGGAGCCTTTCCTCTACTAATATTAGCTGTTATTTTTTATATCTTGGGAAAATTATTTTATTCAATCTTGCAAAACCGAGAAAAAATCAACGCACGATTTTTGATAAAAAATATATTTTCGCGGCCTAATATAATTATTTTAGCATCTGTTCTTTCGGGCATTATTTTGGGGCTCACCTTAAATCCTTATTTCCCAAAAACTTATTATTTCCACTGGTTTGAATTAACCCACATCGCCATTATCAATTATTACGCCAAAATCGGTGTGGGTGCGGAATGGTATCCTTCTGATCCGACATTTTTTCTTGTTACTAATTTCCCTATTATTTTATTGTGGATGGTGGCTGTGGCCTATTTCGCGTCCAATGCCAAAAAACAAAGCAAAAAAACTTGGTTTTTGGCTTTATTGTCTTTCTTTTTCTTGCTTTACACCCTAAAAGCCCGGCGGAATATTGAATACTTCGCGCCCCTGGCTCTTATTTTTTCGGCTTTGGTTTTAGATAATTTATTCCGAGTAGCTAATTGGCCTGAGATTAAAAATAAAATTAAAAACTTATTCCATGGCAAATCATCCGCGGCTCTTTTTGGCACAAGTCTTATTTTAATCGGCATTATCGGTTTTGGCATAAAAAGCTTTTTTGACCAATCTTTCTTGCAAATAAAAAATGAATACCAAAAAAGTTTAAATGAAAGTATCCCCTATACACATTTGCAAAAAACAACTTGGTGGATAAAGAATAATATTCCGGCCAAAGAAATTATTTACCAGCAACGCTGGGATACTTTTCCATTTTTATTTTATTTTGACACAGAACATTATTATATTAACGGCCTGGACCAAACTTTTATGTACGCCTTTAGTAAAGATTTATTTGAGAAATGGCAAAAAATCAGCCAGAATAAAATCGGTGCTCAAGAAATATCGCAAATTGTAAAAAACGACTTCCGCTCTTTCTGGTTTTTGCTGGAAAAAAGAGAGTTTGGCTCTTCCTATAAGCCACTCAAATTGAAGCTTGACCATTCTCCTTTTTTCTTTAAAACATACGAAGACGAAGAAGCGGCTGTTTATAATCTAAGGTAGAAAAAATTAATCAATTTGCAAAAATGAAAATATACATAGTTATTCCTACTTACAACGAAAAAGAAAATTTGGAAAATTTGGTCAAAGAAATTTTCGCGCTGAAAATTGAAAATTCGCGGGTCATTATAGTTGATGATAATTCTCCTGACGGAACCGGCGATTTGGCCGAAAAATTAGTTGAAAATTATAATCTTTCGGTTATTCATCGGTCCGCCAAACAAGGCATTGGCAGCGCGTATAAACAAGGATTTAGCCTGGCAATCCAGAATAACGCTGATCTGATTATTCAAATGGATGCTGATTTATCGCATAATCCCAAAGATATACCTCGCTTAATAACCGCGTGCCTAAAAGGGTATGATATAGTAATCGGTTCAAGGAAAATCAAAGGCGGACAAATTATCAACTGGAATTTGTGGCGTAAATTTTGTTCTTGGGGAGCTATGTCTTTCGCGCGTTTAGCGCTTAATATAAAAACCAAGGATCTAACAGCCGGCTTCCGCTGTTTTAGAAAAGAAGCCCTGCAAAAAATAAATTTTCAAAATCTTGAAAGCAACGGCTACGCTTGGCTTGAAGAAATAATTTATTTAGCGGAAAAAAACAATCTTAAAATTAAAGAGATGCCGGTCGTTTTTACGGATCGGCGGGCCGGGCAATCAAAACTCGGCAAAAAAGAAATTGTTGAATTTTTTAAAACTATTTTCCGCCTTAAGTTCCATCGCGATGTCCTTGATAACTTCAAAAATTAAAAATCTTTGGACAAAATATTCTGTTTCGCGCAATTTAATTATTATTTTGTTTATAATCTTTTTGGCTATCAGTATAGCCACCAATATAACCATTAAAGGCGAACAGCATTTTTCTTTTTTGGCTAAATCATTTTTGCACGGTAGATTATATTTTTTGGAAATGCCGGGATTTTCCTGGAGCGATGACACTACTCTCTATCACGGTCATTATTATTGGCCGCTCGGTCCTTTTCCGGCCGTTGTTCTTTTGCCTTTTGTTTTTTTGTCAAATATCTTTAATTTATTTTTTTATCAAGGATTTTTACAGATTATCTTGGTTTTATTTATTGCGTTTATCTGTTTTAAAATCGCTCAACGCCTGAATTACACAAAAAACGATTCATGGTATTGGGCTTTCGCATTTTGTTTTGCCACCATGTTAATCGGAGTAATTTTTATTCCTTGGAGCTGGTATTTCGCACAGGTTATTGCAGTTCTTCTCGGCTTGTTGAGTGTTTATGAATATTTGGGCAAAAAACGTTATTGGCTTATTGGTATATTCTTGGCCTTAATGCTTGCCACTCGTTTAACCGCCGGCCTCAATATTATTTTTTTTATTTTGGAAATAATTTTCATTTCTCGAAAAGAAAAAAAACAAAAAATAAAAAATTTAATTTCTCTTTTAATGCCGTTAATTATCGCCTCTTTTTTATTAATAACCTACAATTATCTGCGTTTTGATAATATTCTAGAGGGCGGCTATAAAAACCAATATGTTTTAAGTCCATTGTTACTGAAGGCTCGCGACTATAAAGGAATTTTAAGTCTCGAGCATTTGCCAACCAATGTCTATTATTTTTTTCTTAGTGGACCGCAGTTAGTCTATCAAGGAAGTTCGCCCACCTTCCAACTGCCTTTCATAAAACCAAATCCTTATGGTATGAGTATTTTTGTTACTTCGCCTTATTTTTTATATTTTTTCTTTTTAAAATATAGAGATCGACTCTCCAAAATATTAATTATTAACATATCTATAATTGCCGCACTCCTTTTCCTCTATTATGGCGGGGCTGGTTATGTAACCATGGGTTATCGCTATGCTTTAGATTTTCTGCCTCTTCTTTTTTGGATTTTAATGAAAAACTATTTTGAAAAAAACCAAGAACTAAAAACAGGCATGAAAATCGCTATTATCCTGTCTGCTTTATTCAATTTTTATCTGCTTTTAATTTTTCTATTTTATCGATAATCCCGTTAAATTAAAACGAGAATAATTTTTTTGTAAATTTTGGAGCCAAATCCTTAGAAAAAATGAATACCTATGAATCGGTCAATTGACTATTTAACTAATTTATTTTCTTCTGTAGGGATTGACTTTTCTGTAAAAATTTGTTATGATTTAATTAGAGGATAAAGAATATCAACCGCGTTGTTCATTAAAATTTAAACAGAAATTTTGGAGGAAAAAGCCATGTTCTCGTTCAAAAAAACATCTCTGGTTATTTTGGTGACCTTGGTGCTCGGCGTACTCATCGCTATCGTTCCCGGATGCGCCAGTATCAAAGTAAGCCAGAAAACCACCCTAGACCCAATTTCGTCTTCGTACGAACGTGACGGTGGCCTTACCGCATTCGATTCTTCACAGATAGCCGAAAACACACGGCTCATGCGGGAAATGCAGAAACAAAAACTGGACGCAGAACTCGAGAATCAGAGAATAATCGCCTCTGCCGAAGCCGAAATGATAAAAGCTGAAGCCGAAATGATAAAAGCTGAAGCCGAAGCTTTCAAAAATGGGCTTTCTGGTAAAACATCTTTTGTTCGAGGCGTGATTATCAACACTTCCGGCCATTATGTCGAGATCAGAACCGGTGCCGACTTTAGCCGCAAAACAGCAAAGCCGCTCAGGCTTTGCCCTAAACAGATGGCAGAACTATCTATTCCTGTCGGCCAGAACGTCTTTGTCATCGACCATCTCAACAACCACATGGAAATCATGAAAACCGAAACGGTCAAGTGGAAAGCCAACGCCGAGAAACGAGAAGTGTTTTTTGGCAATAAATGGTATGATTGGGATTTCTACGTTCGATAAAAAAATAAATATAAAGAGAGGCAAAAATGCCTCTCTTTTTCTCTATTCGAAAAAATAATAAAAATAATTAAATTTAAGGAGTGATGGGACCGCTTCCTGCGCCATTGCCTTGGCCGACTTCTTGCAATCTTCCAATAATAAACGTGGCTGCAGTATAAGAAATAACTATAATCAACAAGCCAATTATGCCATTGAGCATTAAGCCTTTGGCTTTTTTAATTTTAGTTTCATCTCCACCAGAAGTCATCCACATAAAGCCACCGATGATGATGATTATAACAGCAATTAAACCCAATAGACTTAGAACAACATTAATAATACGACCGATAATCACGGTTATATCTGTTTCGCCAGCAAGACCAGCGGTTTGAGCGGTGCTTTGTAGAGCATCCAATGGATTTTCTTGAGCTAAAACAGACGGCGCGATAATTAAAGATAAACCGGTCAAGACAATAACCATAAAAACAAGAGCGAAATGATAATTCGCTCTTGTTTTGTTATAAAAATTGATTTTATTAGTTAAATAAACCATAAAACCAAAAATGCGTTTAAATTTCGATTAGATAACTAGCCGGCAACGGTTTTTAATCTCGAAACGATAAAGTTCGCCGCGGCATAAGAAACGACAATAATGAGCAAGCCGATAACACCGTTGATCATTAATTTCTTAGCGGCACCAATTTTGTCTTCACTACCACCAGAAGTCATCCACATAAAGCCACCGATGATGATGATTACAACGGCAATTAAACCCAAGAAACTTAGGACGATATTCACGATCTTGCCAATAGTAGTAGGCAAATCCTGATTACCCAACCCGGTCTGCCCTTGGAACTGGGTTAAACCCATTTCCCAATTGTTGGTCTGCGACAAAGCCGCGATAGGCACCACCATAAAGATGGTTAAAAGGGTCGCGAGAAGATACTTTTTCATATTTTAAGCCTCTTTTTAGTCCGCCCTTATTAAGGGACGTTTTTATTAGAAATAAATTATATATTAATAGTAGGGTTAAAAGAGCAAAGCGTCAATAAAAATTATCCACACCCATTTGACTCCCGTCTATTATCAAGCGAGCGAAATGAAAATATATTTTCATTTCCGAGCGAGCGCGGATAACACAGGGCATTACTTCTGGGTTAATGCCCTTTATTGTCTTACTTTCGTCAAAATGGTTTCTAAAACAAAATTAACTATCGCGTAACTAAAGAAAATAATCGCCAAACCGAGTGTTGCCCAGACCAGAGTATCTTTTCCTTTCTTAATCTTTTGTTCGTTGCCACCGGAAGTCATCCACAGAATACCGCCGTATATAAACATCACTAAAGCCAGAACGCCGACTAAGCCTAAAACCACTTTAATAAGGTTGGCGACTAAAGACGGTATATCTTTAGTATCGCCCAAAGGATTTGGTAATTCAGCACTGCCTTGGCTGTCAGCGATAGCCAAAACAGGAATAGCCACTAAAATTAAGATGAGGGCCAGCAAAAGTTTATTCTTATTTTTCATCATAATAAACAATGGGTTATTAATATATTATTTTAATTACTTCGCTTCACAATTATTAGACTCGGAGGCCATTAAAGCATCATAGGTTTGCCAATCCAAACTGCCGCCAACCGAACCAACGACCTTATTTGTCTGGAATTTGGATAAAGCGGAGCTGGTTTGCGGACCAAAACAACCGTCAATTGTTAATTTCGGAGTCGCGCAATTAAGGCGATTTAAATTCTCTTGTACATCTCTAATGCTATCATTTTGACAACCGGGTGCCCAAATCGCACCTTCGTCAATATGGCCATAGTCCATACAGTCTTTCCATGTCTGAGAACAATCGGTTTTCTCTTTTCCGCCCCACCAAGTTCCTTGAAAAATTGATTTATCAACCACCAACTTATCAATCACAAAATTGACAATAACCCACGCGGTAAAAATTATAATAATGCCCAAAAAAGTATATTTTATAACATCTTTGCCTTTTTTAATCTGGCTCTCGTTGCCGCCGGACAAAATCCATAAAACTCCGCCAAAGATCAACATAAGAAGCGCAACTACGCCGACATATTTTAAAATTAAATCTGCCACATTGATAAAAACCGCCAAAGCGTCGGTTAAAGTACAATCACCGCAGCAAACACACTCTTTACTCCTAATCAATCCTCCTGTTTCACATTCAACAGGAACACCGTTACAAATAACCGTTTCAGCAAAAACAAATAAAGGAGAAATGACCAGTCCAGTCAAAAAAATAGTGACGATTATGATTTTTATTTTTTTGTTATGCATATTTCTAATTATAATTTTGTCTTCTCGGGCGGCGGAATTGTCCGCCAGCTGGCGGATTTAAATTAATTTAATAAGTTTGATTGACTTGTTGAGCGCAAAAACTAATAGCCTCTTTAATACTTTTTCTGCCGTCTAAAACATCGTTTATCATTTGTTTAAAGAATACTCCTGTGGCCCTATAATCTTTGCCTAAATACCACGACCTAGCAGTTAAAACTTCATTCACAAAAGGCGCTAAGTCTATGTCTTCCAACTGATCCTTGATCAAGGCTCTGTGCGCTGTAGGATGTTTTGCGCGGTTAAGATAAGACTTAACGTTTAACGGATCGCTCATAAAGAGAAGAAAATTCCATGCTTCATTCGGATAGACTGTTTTTTTAGCAGCGACTTCAACCCAATAATTAGCATAATTTATCTCTCTAATTGAACCCTCTATCTGCGGCATTTTAGCGATATCGAAGTTTAATTTTGGCGCGCTTGTTCTAATTATATCTAAATAAGTCGAGTCACCGATAAAAAATGCGCTTTTCCCTTGAACGAATATCTCTAAAGCGTCTGGCATTTTTTTATTCCAAGAATAAGTTTCTTTGGTTGGGTTAGCAAAGTCCGTATAAAAACGCAAAGCTTCCTCTCCTGGATAATAATTACTATCCGACAATGACGAACTTTCCATGGCCGTGCCAATTCCGGAAGGAGCGATCATTTGAGTCTCGTTCTGCAACATTAACAAAGAAAGAACATCTATACTGTTCGGTATATTATCAGCCGTCCCCATTGCCACACCAGATTGAATTATGTCTCCAGTCCGATCTTTTATTGTGGTTAATCTAACGTCTTCCACGAATTCCTGCCAAGTTTTCGGGGGGTCAACTATTTTCGCACTATTTAAAAGATCGCGATTATAATAAAGAGCTAAAGTATCAAGAGTCAAAGGTACTCCCCATAATTTATTTTGCCGATAAACATCCTGAAAAACAGTGTCAACATAAGTCTCCTTAAATTCTCGTGTAGTAGGAATTTTTTTTGTCTCTAAGATAACTTTATAATCTTTTTTGATGGTTCCTGTCAAAACTTGGCGACCAACATTAATTTCTTGAGGCATAGGTAAAATTTTTGTTTCATACTTCCCAAGCCAGGCGTTCGGAACAGAAAAAATATCCGGCCCCCGATCTTCAGCCCAAGCCTCCAAAAGGGCCATTTCGTATTCTTCCAGTCTAAACTGCCGATAATTGATATTGATATGACTATAAACCTTACGGAATGCTAAAATAATATCGCTAAAATTATCCGGCCCGTCGTTAACGCGCCAATAATTCAAAGTAATAGGCTTAACCTTATTAACCACAATCTTTGATTGGGGAAAAAGCTTGCACTGAAAACCACTGACCAATAAAGCGCCGATTAATAAAATTAATAATATTATTTTTGGGTTTTTCATATCAATTTAATATGAATTAATTGTAGGGCTTGAATAAGGTCTGGTCAAGCCCACCGTAGATTATATCAAAATAACCGAGGCTGCCTTATCTTTTGCTTCTTTAAAGCGCATTAATCTTACACCCTGAGCAGCCCGGCCGGAAAGTGAAACACTTTTAAGAGGCAGACGGATAATCTGACCAAGTTGTGAAACAATCAACAAATCTTCTTCGAAAGATTCTTGTTTGTTCTTTTCGTCAATAAACATGCCGACTACCAGCTTGCCCGTTTTAGGAGTGATTTTGGCTGTTTTGGTGCCACTGCCCCCACGGCGCTGCAAGCGATATTGCGAAACGGGTGTTTGTTTCCCGAATCCCGTTTCACCGACCACCAAAATGCGTCCCGTAGAAAAATTCTTGGCCGACAATAAATCCATGCCCACTACCTGATCGTCGGTCCTAAGACGCATACCTTTAACGCCAGTGGCGGCGCGACCCATTGGTCTCAAATCTTTATCTTTGAATCTTAAAGATTGTCCATTGGCTGTGATCATAATTACCTCTTGTCCGGCTTCTGCTAATTTCACCCAATTTAAAGTATCGTCGCCTTTTAATTTTAAGGCTATTAAACCAGAACGGCGAACATTCGCGAATTCACTAATTTGTACCCTTTTAATGATGCCGTGTTTGGTGGCCATAATTAAATATTTTTGTTCTTTTGATACTTTATTAGGCGAAATATCTAAATGCAGGACGGCTGAAATTTTTTCGATACTTTCAATTTGCAAAAAATTAACAATCGCCCTGCCGCCAGCCACACGAGAACCCACCGGAATATCATAAGCCTTTAAATTAAATACCCTGCCCTTGGTGGTGAAGAAAAATAAATCTGCGTGCGTATTGGTCATAATCAGTCTCTCGACCAAATCCTCTTCCTTGGTTTCCAAGCCAATAACTCCTTTGCCGCCACGATTCTGCGTCTTGAAAGTATCCGGACTTAATCTTTTTATGTAACCATCTCGCGTGATGATAACCAGGGTAGGTTCATTGGGTATTAAATCCTCTTGTTTAAATTCGGTGATAGAGCCGCCGACAATTTGTGTCTTGCGTTCATCGCCATATTTTTCGGAAATCGAATTAATTTCGCTTTTAACAACTTTCAAAATATTTTTGGGGCTGGATAAAATTTCTTCAAATTCTTTTTGTATAGCCAATTTCTCTTTGAGTTCTGCTTCTATTTTCTCTCGCTCTAATGCCGCCAATTGCTGAAGTTTTATGTCTAAAATTGCGTTCGTCTGCGTTTCAGATAATTTAAATTTATGTATTAAGTTTATTTTAGCGTCATCTCGGTTCTTAGATTTTTTAATGGTTCTAATAATCTCGTCAATGTGATCAAGCGCAATTTTTAATCCTTTCAAGACATGTATCCTTTCTTTAATTTTTTCTAAATCGTATTCGGTCCGGCGACGAACCACTAGTTGATGATGTTTAATGTATTCTTCTAAAACAGATTTTAAATTTAAAAGCCTGGGCTGTAGGCCGTCGACTAAAGCCACCATATTAATATGGAAAGTGGTTTGTAGCTCGGTCATTTTAAATAATTGATTTAAAACTTTTTGTGGATAAGTATTCTTTTTTAGTTCAATCACTATTCTAATCCCTTCTCTGTCCGATTCATCTCTAATGTCGCGAATGTCTTCTAGTTTTTTATCGCGCGTTAAGTCGGCAATTTTTTCCAGTAAAGTTGATTTGTTAACCTGAAAAGGAATTTCGGAAACAATAATTTGAAATTGGCCATTAGCGATTTCAACAATATCTGTTTTGGCCCTAATCACCACCGGACCCTTGCCTAAAGCATAGGCCTGTTTTATTTCCGCTGGTTGAAAAATTAAGCCGCCAGTGGGAAAATCAGGACCTTTGATAAAATCTGTTAATTCGTCTACGTCCGCATTTGGATGATCAACGAGATAAGAGGTAGCCGCGCAAATTTCTTTCAAGTTATGCGGCGGAATATTTGTGGCCATGCCGACTGCGATACCCAAAGTACCATTCAATAAAAGATTAGGGAATCTGGTTGGTAAAACCAATGGCTCTTTAAGAGTGCCGTCATAACTAGGAACAAAATCAACTACATTCTTGTCAATGTCTGCCAAAAGCTCTTCTGCTAGTTTATTAAGTTTTGCCTCTGTATAACGCATAGCCGCCGGAGAATCTCCGTCAATTGAACCGAAATTTCCTTGGCCCCAAATCAAAGGATAACGCATAGCAAAGTCTTGTACCATATGCGCCATAGCTCCATAAACCGCAAGATCGCCGTGCGGATGGAATTTGCCCAAAACTTCACCAACAACCGTAGCCGATTTTCTAAATCTTCCGCCGGAACGTAAACCCAAACGCCACATTGCATACAAAATACGACGATGCACCGGCTTTAAACCATCTCGCACATCCGGCAAAGCGCGTTGAATAATAACCGACATAGCATAATCCAAATAACAACTCTGAACCTCCTGCTCGAGCGCGACGATTTCAATGTTTTGATGACTAGACTGGACGTTATTGTTAGACATCTCCGCCAAGGAGTCTTTTCGATTCTCCTTGGATTTATTTTTTAATTTAGTTTTAAAATCTTTCTTTTTCATTATTTTGTTTTATCGAGAATTTTTTGTTTTAAAATTTCTATTTGCTCAGATGTCATATTGTCGCTATCAATCTTATTCTCGTTCTCGGGTGGCATCACTTTCATATTATTTTTAGGCTTTTCTAAGCCTATAAAGTCTTTGAGGTTCTGTCGGAAAATTTGCAATAAAGTATCTTCTTTTTTGAAATTTCTTTGGACGAATGATCTAAAATTAAATACCCACAAAATAAAAATTAAAACAACAATGCCTACTGAGATAAAAACAATCTTTTGATTCGGTGATAATTTAATTTTATTCATATACTCTAAGAGGGGTTCAAAACAATAGTCATCATTTCTTTGTCCTCTAAATCTTTAGTGGTGACTCGAGCTTTGTCTAAAACCTCCGGATTTTTCAACCCCATTTCACGATAAAATTCATCGATTGATTCTGCTTCTATTTTCAATCCTGGAATTTTATAACAAGAAGGAATAAGAATTTTTGGTTCAATGTCTTTAATTAATTTAGCCGCTTGGTCGGGCGATAAAACTCTTTTTTTGTTGCCCACTGGCACCAACAAGATATCCACGTCGTCAAGTTTCTCAATAATATTTTCGCTGAGAGTATTTTTCAGTTCACCCAGAACCCCTATCTTGATGTCTTCCATTTCTACAAGGTAAATAGTTTGAGTCTCGTCGATCTTTATGCCATAAACAAAATTATTTTTAATCTCATATTCACCCGGGGCGAAGATTAAAAAAGTTTCTTCCTTAAAATCTTTTTTCGCCTGTGCTACGTCACAGCCATCCGTCAATAAAGCAATGTCCGATTTAAAATTCGGGCCGCGTAAACTGACTTTGCGGGGACTATACGGATCAACAATGATAGTTGTGTTACCTGATTGAAATTTAAAACCCGCTTGCCCATACCAATAAATATACATAATAAAAAATTTAGGATAGAGTTAAGTTTAATCGGATGCTTTTAAATTATATCACTTAATTTAAGTCTTTACAAGCAAATTAGACAAAAAAATAAAATACTTATAAACTTGACAAATGAGCTAAAAAATGACATAATTTAATTATAGAGGGTATCAAAACCCTGTGTTGCCAGCGCTTATTCGGAAGTAAAAAATGATAATTTTTTGCTTCACTCGCTCGGCGATAAACAAGATCTTTAAAAATAAATACCAAAAAGGAGAATCAGCCATGCTTAAAAAGTTTCTAAGCTGGCTGATAAGCCAGCCGCGCCACATCCGACTTTTAGTCGGTCCGGACATAAAGTTTAATTGGACAATCGCTGTTTTACTTGCCTCGCTGATTTTAGCTATATTCGACGGCGTTGCTACTTACATCGAAATCTCAAAAGACTTACTTACCGAGCTCAACCCTCTTCTTCCGACTTTTATCCAAACGAAATACGGTTTAGAAAATTGGCTGGTATTTCATATTATTCTTTTCACTGTCTTCGCGGTGATGCTTGCCGTCGCTCTCTGGAAGAAATATCGTTGGCCAATTTATTTTTGGTTTGCCGTCGAAGTACTCTTGCTGATAATTCATGTCCGAATTTTAATTTTTGGAGGTTTCTAAGATGAGAAAGTTTCTGATTTACTTAGCGCTGGAGATCGTCATAATTTCTCTGGGCGTGGTCGCTCTGGGCAATATCCCATTGATCTTGAACGGTCCCGGGAGATATTTCGCCACACCTGAAGCCACGGTGATAAATTATTGGCAGGGCGTTAAATCGCAAAATCTGCTCCAACAAGCGATCTCTTTAAAAAATATTCGCTTAATGGACGTTTGCGCCTGCGCCGGACAAATGTGGCCGAGTTCAGTGGTCGTCGACAGCATCAGAATAGTTTCCTCGGAGCCCGTGACCGAGAGTATCGTAAAGATCAAGTATCGCGTTTTCCTCGCTTCAGGGAAAGGAAAATCCTTCGGTAGCGGGGACCTGGTTATTTTCGATCTATATTTTGGTTGGCGTATTCTCCAGCCATCAAACTAAATTCCAAAAAATCCCGATGAAAAATCATCGGGATTTTTCTTTTATTTAAATTGTGTTAATATAAAACCTGATCGGCTCGCAACAAATAGATATATGAGTATTCTTTCTAAACAATCCAGGGGTTGGCGCACCCACTCAATTAAATACCGCAAAGCCATAAAAAAAATCCCTCGCATAAAAAAGAGCAATGTTTTTGCTAGTTTAATTTTTCTTTTTTTAATTGGATCAATATTATTCCTGATAATAGTTGGATCGATCAGCCGTAACCTGCCCTCTCCGGATAAATTATTAGAGCGACAGGTACCGCAAAGCACCAAAATTTACGACCGCACAGGAAAAAATTTGCTTTATGAATTCTTCGCGGCTGAACGCCGCACTATTGTCCCCTTAAAAGATATTCCGCGAGACCTGATTAACGCCACACTGGTCGTGGAAGACCGCGATTTTTATAAACACCAGGGATTTAATTGGAGGGGCATTACGCGCGCGGTTTTGATGAATGTTTTAAATTTAGGAAAAGTCCAGGGTGGCTCAACTATTACCCAGCAATTTATAAAAAATGCTCTTCTAACGAGCAAAAAAACTTACGGTCGCAAAATTAAAGAATTAATTTTAGCTTACCAAATAGAAAAGAGATTTTCTAAAGATGAAATCCTGCAAATGTACTTTAATGAAATTCCTTATGGCGCCAACGCTTACGGCGCAGAAGCGGCCAGTAAATTATATTTTGACAAATCGGCGCGGGATCTAACATTAGATGAAAGCGCTTTATTGGCCGCCTTACCCAAAGCGCCGAGCTATTATTCCCCTTACGGTGAGCATCTTCAGGAACTTGTACAGCGGAAAAATTGGATTTTAAGCGCTATGGCCGAACTTGGCTATCTCGACGAAAAAAAAGCCCGAGCTGCGAAAGATGTTGATACTTTAAAAAAGATTATCCCTCGACGCGAAAATATCGTCGCGCCTCATTTTGTTATGTATATCCGCGATTTATTATATAAAAAATATGGAGAAGATAAGGTCACTGAGGGTGGCTTAAAGGTCATTGCCTCGATTGATCTAGAAAAACAGAAAATCGCCGAAGAGGAAGTCATCAAACAGGCAGAAATTAACGAAAAACAATACAACGCTTTCAACGCCGCCTTGGTAGCCATTAATGCCGAAACTGGAGAAATTTTGGCTATGGTTGGCTCTAAAGACTATTTCGGAAAACCCAGCCCCGAAGGATGCAAACCGGGAATTAATTGCCATTTTGATCCTAATGTCAATGTAGTTTTAAGTCCGCGTCAACCCGGCTCTTCTTTTAAGCCGATCGTTTATTCGGCTACCTTCCAAAAAGGTTTTACGCCGGACACGATCCTGTTTGATGTTGAAACTAATTTCGGACCATCCGGCTCGGGTAAAGATTATATCCCGCATAATTATGACGCCAAAGAGCGCGGACCAGTCACTATTCGCCAAGCTCTGGCCGGCTCGCTTAATATTCCCGCGGTTAAAACAATTTATTTGACTGGCGTTAATAGCGTAATTAATCTAGCTCAAAAATTCGGTTATACCACGCTCGCTGATCCTTCTCGCTTTGGTTTATCTTTGGTTTTAGGCGGGGCCGAAGTAAAACTCTTAGAACATACAGCGGCTTTCGGCTCGTTAGCGCGCGAAGGTAAGAAAATTAACGCAATTGCCATTTTAAAAGTGGAAGATGGCAACGGGAAAACCCTGGAAGAATTTAAGTCGCGGGATATTTCCGAAGAAGAGATTATTCCAGCGCAAGTTGCCAGACAAATTACCGATATTTTGAGCGACAATCAAACGCGCGCTTTTATTTTCGGCGCTAATTCTCCTTTAATCTTACCGGATCGCCTTGTAGCGGCTAAAACGGGCACCACTAATGACTGGCGCGACGGCTGGACAATCGGCTATACGCCCTCTTTGGTTTGCGGCGTATGGGTGGGTAACAGCGACAATACAGCAATGAAATTTAAATCAGATGGTGTGATAGTAGCCGCACCCATTTGGCATAATTTTATGAATCGCGTTTTAGCTAACACGCCGATAGAAAGATTTAATCCACCAAGTCCGATCACCACCGACAAGCCGGTTTTAAACGGCCAAGCCGGCGAAACGATCGTCGAAATAGACAAAGCTTCAAACAAATTAGCCACCAATCTCACGCCGACGTCTTATATTATAGAAAAAAAATATCTCATCTGGCACGAAATTCTCTATTATATAGATAAAGACAATCCACTTGGACCGCCTCCGGAACATCCTGAAAACGATCCGCAATTTAACCGCTGGGAAAACGGCGTTAAGAAGTGGATGGATAAAAATAAATTAAGCAACGAGATGCCTCCGACCGAATATGACGATCTCCATGTTCCGGAAAATCAACCGATTGTCAATATAATTTCTCCTGACAACAATGAATGGATTAATGGTGAAGCATTAATCGTAAATATTTCGGCTAACGCGCGGCGCGGCATATCGCGTTTTGAATGTTTTGTTGATGAAAAATTAGCTGACGGCAATTATTATCCAAATTCCAATTGTCAAATTAATGCAACCGGGCTAAATTCCGGTGAACATACGCTTAAAGTCATAGCCTACGACGATATTGATAATAGCGGAAGCGCTTCTATTAAATTCAATACAAATAGCTTAGTCCCGCAAAAAATAATCTGGCTGAATCCGCAAAATAATCAGACTATTTATCGCGAAAATTTTCCTTTAAATATTTCCATTTTGACTCCGGCGATTTCTATTGACTCTATTAGTTTTAAACTTATAAATCCTTCTGGAAAAGAAAGTGTTATCGCTGACATTAACAGTCCCAATCGCAGCGGGAGATTTACACTTAACTGGCAGAGCGCGCCTATCGGAAATTATAAATTAAAAATTGAAGCCTTGGATGCAGAAAATAATCCAATACCGGCGGATGAAATCAACATTGAAATAAGATAAATTTTGAAAAAATCCGGGAAAAACGTCTCTACTGTGATTTTTTATTATCAAAGGATCAGCATCGCGTCGCCAAAGGAATAAAATCTATATTTTTTTTGAATAGCTTTTTGATAGGTTTTTGTTATAAAGTCTTTATCTGCAAAAGCGCACACCAACATCAAAAGTGTTGTCTCTGGCAAGTGAAAATTGGTAATTAAAGCGTCAATAAAAAATTTTCTGCCAGAAGCGGATCTGCCATGGGCGGAAAATTCACAACCCGGATAAATAAAAATATCCACGTCGCCGCTAAAAGGCTGAAGTTGCCCTTTTTTATCAGCAGCAAATTCCAAAACACGCATCGCAGTAGTGCCCACAGCCACGATTCTTCGGCCTTCGTTTTTATATTGATTAAGGCGCTTAGCGGTTTCTTTGTCCAAAGTCGCGCATTCCTTGTGAATCTTGTGTTCTTCGATATTTGCCTCTCGCACCGGCTGAAAGGTTCCCAAGCCGACATGTAAAGTTACGTATTCAAAAACAACACCTCGATTCCTCAGTTCTGTCATTAAATTTTCCGTAAAATGAAAGCCGGCCGTAGGCGCGGCCACCGACCCTTCAATTTTGGCGTAAATTGTCTGGTATTTTTTTAAATCGGATGATTTCTTTATATAAGGCGGGAGCGGCGCTTGGCCGAATTTATTTATCGCTTGCCAAAATTCTTTTTCTTTTAAATTAAATTCTGCTTCCCATGTTTGCGGAGATAATTTATTGACAATCGTTAAATAAAAATTCGGACTAAAATAAATTTTTTGCTTGAGCTTTAATCGCCGAGCTTTTAAAATAATTTCCCAGTTCTGGTTAGCCAGTTCTTTTAGAATTAAAACTTCGCTTTTGCCACCGCTTTCTTTTTGGCCAATTAATTTCGCCGGAATAACCTTGGAGTTGTTAAAGACTAAAATATCTCCCTTGGATAAAAACTGCGGCAAATCAAAAAAATATTTATGAATAATTTTTTTGGTTTTGCGATTTAAAACCATCAACCGCGAATGATCGCGAGGCGAAACAGGCTCTTGGGCGATTAATTCTTTGGGTAAATTATAACTAAATTCGGATAATCTCATCCAAAATAATAAAATTAATAAATATATAATAATTGGTGAGCGGGAGAAAAATCAAAGTATCAACTTTGATTTCAACGAAGCGAGACAATTTCAAGCCTTGTTTATAATTAGATTTTTCGCATCCCCAAATCTTTCTTCACCATGCTCCCGGCTTGACCGACAATTTCCATCTTGTCTTGAGGAAAAACATAGCCGGGTTTTTGAGCGACCAAATAATATTTTTCATCTCCGATCAAGAAACCACAACGTCCTTGTGTGTCGGCAACTTGTGTTTGAGTAAGTTCATTAAGCTGGGGTTTGAACAAATAAACCAGGCTTCGGCCGATCGATTTTTGAGTGTCAACATCGAAAATCTTGCCTAACGGTTTGATTAAAACACTGGGATTAAAAATCTTAAAAATGAAAAGTGAGCCAAGATGAAGACTGGCATTATTGTTGTCTGCTATTCTAATATTATTCTGATAAGTATCAAATTCCGCGCTACCGGTGGTTGTAATTCCTGTGGCATCCGAGAAAATATCGTAAAAAGTGCCGTGCGAATTATCTTGCGCCGGCGCAGCTAAAGTAACACCTCGAAAACTCGATAAAACGAGAATCTCGATTGCAATAAAAATTAATACAAAACTTGTTTTTTTAATACTTCTCATACCAGGTAGTAGAAATTCGATATAAATCTTGGTTAAATTTTTCCTTTAGAATAAATTATTTTCGTTTGTGCCAGGATGGAGGCATAACAATTCTATCAAAAGAAAACGAGGATTAATCGAATTTTCGCTACCTGGCATAAATCAAAATCTGGCTTCTTGTTGAATCTTAACCTCTAAAACTCCGTCTATGGAAGACAATTCTTTAATAAAATCTTCGTGGTTGTCGGTAATATATTCCAGTTGTAAAATAAAATTTCTGCTATGCCCATCTTCTCCCAAGCTCGGCTCTATATTTTTTATTTTTAATTCGTAGTTGCCTGCTAAGCTAATTATCCTTTCAAAAACTTTTGGATTATCACCCAAACGAATATTTAAATTTTTATGCCAACGACTGCGAATGTATCTGTTTTCTATTTTGGCGATAATGATCAAGACAATCATAATCAAAGCAACAGTGACAACTGCTGCTGAATAAAAACCAGCGCCCACCGCTAAACCGACGGCGGAAACCGTCCAAAGACTGGCCGAAGTGGAAAGACCGATTACTGAATCTTTGTAACGCAAAACCGATGCTACGCATAGTAAGCCGATACCCTGAAGCACGCCGGCTGCAATCCTGGAAAGGTCGGAACGCAAAGGCAAATCGCTTGAACCATGAGCGTAAACGTAATAAGAGATAAGCATTGCCAAAGTACTGCCCAAACAAATCAAAATGTGTGTGCGCAAACCGGCGGTTTTAGCTCGCCTTTCTCTTTCCCAGCCAATAATGCCGCCCAAAATAATCGCAATAACTAAACGAAAAATAATTTGCCAAGTAGTAATTTCCATAATCTTATAAATAATAAATAAAAGTTGTTGTAATTATTTTAGTTGAACAAAAAATTTAAAGCAAGAGAATAGAATATACGAGTAAACTCGTATGTCGTTAAATAATTAGTTTATATAATTATTTATTATAGTTTATCTTTATTTTTTCGAGTGACAGTGTGTTATGGCAATAGCCAAAGCATCTGCCGCATCATCTGGCTTAGGAATTTCTTTCAACTTCAAAATTAGTTTCACCATTTTCTGGATTTGGTGTTTGTCGGCTTGACCATAGCTAGTAATTGCCTGCTTAACCTGTAGAGGCGTATATTCAAAGATCTGAATATTATTCTGAATGGCTGTTAAAAGAATAATGCCGCGCACTTCGCCAATTTGCATGGCTGTTTTAGTATTTTTCCCAAAAAATATTTTTTCAATAGCAATCTCGTCCGGTTTATACTCCTTGATTAAAGAATTAATGCCTTTATAAATTTTCTCCAAGCGTTCCACGAAATTTTCTTTGGCCAAGGTGCGCAAACAGCCGAAGCAAATAGAATTTTCTTCGCCGGCGTTTTCCTCGATTACGCCATAACCTAAAATCGCAAAACCCGGATCAATGCCGAGAATCACTCTTTCTCGTTCTTTTATTTGGCGAATTCGAAAATTCATTTTAAGCTTGCAAACTATTAAATATTAAAACGGGGGCATGAAATATAAAATTTAGAATATAATTCTCGATCAATGATTATTCTTCTTCGTTATTTTTGCTGAACCTCTCTACTTCTTCTTCCTTCCCTAAAATAATCAATTGATCGCCTGGTTCGATTTTATCACTAGACCGCAGCAGATAATTCGTTTTATCGTCTCTTTCAATGCCAATCAAATTCAGGCGGTATTTATCTCTGATCTGCAAATCTTTGATTGATTTGTTAAAAAATATGTTAGGTGATTCAATTTTCACTACGCTATAACCCTCACAAATCGGAATGTAATTTAAAATATCCGTAGTCAAAACTTCTTGCGCCAAACGCTTGGCTGTTTCAACCGAAGGAAGAACAATGCGATCCGCGCCGACTAATTCCAAAATTTTCTCTTCGATTTGTGAATCAGAGCTCCTGATGCCGCGAGCAATAACCTTATTAACGCCAATTTTCTTTAAGAGCGTGGTGATTAAAATAGTGACTAAAAAATTATCATCGCCTATCGCCACGACCACTGCGTCAAAATCTTGAATACCTTGCGCCGACAAAGCTTCTTCTTCGGTGGCATCGGCCACCACCGCCAAGGCGGTCTTGTCTTTAAAGTCTTCGATTAATTTCTCGTTCTTATCAATAACCAAAACCTCTGCGCCCTGCTGCGTCAAAGTTTCAGCCAAAGTTTGGCCGAATTGACCCAAACCAATAACCGCTATTTTTTTCATATATTGTGTAATTATTTAATCTTACGCCTTAATTCTTGTTTCTTAATTAATAAATTAGCCAATATTTATTTTCCCTTCTGGATATTTATAGTGTTTATTGACTCCTCTTTCTAAGATATAAACCGCTAATGCGACTGGTCCAACGCGACCGACAAACATACTCATAATAATAATTAATTTGCCTATGTCGGTCAATTGAAAAGTAATACCTCGCGACAACCCAACTGTGCCAAAGGCTGAGACCTCTTCAAAGATTATATCTAATAAATCGGCCTTCTCAGTCAAAGACAAAATAAAAACACATATACTGACCCAGACTAATGCCAAAATAAAAAGCATTAAGGCCTGCCTAACCACTGTTTCAGACAGACGTCTTTTAAATATTTCCGCCGAAGGCCTCCCCATAAACCATGATTTAACTGTAGCCAACAATGTCGCCAGGGCGGTAGTTTTGATGCCGCCGCCCGCAGAAGCAGGAGAAGCTCCAATAAACATCAAAAAAATTAAAATAAATACCGTAGCGGACGCCAATCCGCCGACATCAATCGTATTAAAACCAGCAGTGCGAGCCGTCACCGACTGAAAATAAGAACCCAAGATCTTTTCTGTAAAACTAAAACCAGCCAAACGATTATTTTCAAAAAGGTAAATTAGGATCGCGCCGCTAAAAATTAAACATAGGGTTGTTATTAAAATAACCTTAGCGTTAAAAGAAATTACTCTTCTTTGTTTCGTAATTTTATCTTTGAAATAATGAAATAATTCAAATAATACGGGAAACCCTAAACCACCCAAAATAATTAGCGTGGTAATAATTAAGTTTATGTTAACATTGCTTTTAAATGACTCTAAACTATCACTGAATAAAGAAAATCCTGCGTTATTAAAGGCGGAAATTACATGAAAAGCGCTCAAATAGAAATTGTGAAAAATTGATCCAAAGCGTGGAATAAATTGCCAATAAAGCAAAAGAATGCCCAGCCCCTCAATAACAAAAGTAAATAATAAAATTCTAATCACCAATCGACCGGCTTTGTGCCAATTACTTAAATTCAAAGCGTCGCCCAAGAATGCTTGTTCGCGCAAACCAAGCTGCCGACCCAAAATTAGACTGAAAAAAGTAGTAAAAGTGACGATGCCTAGGCCTCCAATCTGGATTAAAAGTAAAATAATCAATTGGCCGAAACGAGAAAAATACGTTCCCGTATCTTGTATTATCAATCCTGTCACGCAAGTGGCCGAGGTGGCGGTGAATAAAGCGTCTACCCATGGAATTTTCTCGCCAAAATGCACCGCGCGCGGAAACATTAAAAACATTGTGCCGATAAAAATAATCAAAGCAAAAGACAAAGGAATTAAAAATATCGGCCGAACCAGAGTTCCGCGCAAAGCAGTAATAGTTGCGTTGACATTGGCAATGCCCAAAAGAACAAAGACGAACAAATAAAACTGGACAGAAAAATGAAAAGTCTTGATGCCTAAAAATTTTTCTAAAAAATTATCTAAAAATTCTGGCGAACCAATAAAATGAATCGCGAGGAGTATTAAAATTAACGCGGCAGATAATAAAAAATAGCCGCGTTTATTTTTTAAATATAAAATGCGATTATGCGCCAACAAAAATTTGATTAAAATCAGAAAATTGATGGCAAAAATTAAAAACAATTGTGCTTGATGTAAAAAGAAACGGCTAACCGAGGTATAAAATCCATATTCAGTAATTAACGCAAAAATCGCTAGCCCGGCAACTAGAATAATAAACCAGTTCAAAATACTTGATATTCTCTTTCGCCAATCCACAAAATATTCAGTATATTTAAATAAATTATATTCTCCACCAGTTCGCCATGCTTACGTATTGGCGTAGCGAGCTAGCGGATCGCTCATCCGCTTCGCAGGAGCTCCTGCCCAGACTCGAACTTGACGAGGCTGGTCAGCGAAGCGAATAAAATTGAGACATTAGAGTTTATTCTACCAAAAAAATAACAGAAAATCAAAAAACCACCCTTAATGAGGCAGTTTTTGTGTTTGATATAAATTCTAAAACTTAAATTGTTCTCCAATCTTACCGATTACCGGTAATGGTTTTTGTTCTCCTTTGGCCGCGGACATGATTCCAACAACCATTAAAATAAATAATGCGAGGTTCAACAGCCGAACAATAATCCAACCATAATAAGGAAGGATATAATCAATAATACTCACGGCTATCCATCCGATAAAAAGAAGTAGCCCTTGTTTAATATGATATTTAACGAATGGATCTTTTTTTGCTTCGGTCAACAATGGAACAAAGAATATTATATAAGCAATAATAGCCATAAAGGTATTTTTTTGAGTACCCGCGGCTTGAAATGGATTTTCTTGTGGTTGATTTTGTTGTATGGTAGATTCTTCCATAGATTTATAATTATTAAATCGATTTTGGGATCGACCTTTTAGATATTATTTTATTAAATATTCACTCTTAATTATTTTATTTTTTATTGGAGTTATAAATTTATCTTTCGAGTTTTTCCCCGCTCTCGCCGCAAAAACGCACCCGACAAAATTTTGATAATAAACTTTGGTGGACCCAGGCAGAATCGAACCCCAGTAGTAGAAACTTAGTTTCACTACGGGGCGAGCTGCCGATTTCCATGATACCACACAAGCGTAATTTATAAATGGACCGGAGGAGATTCGAACTCCTGACCTTCACATTGCAAATGTGACGCTCTAACCAGCTGAGCTACCGGCCCCTCACTTAGATAATCAAAAACTCTTTGATATAATTTTACCTAAATATACAATAAAACATATTTCGCTCACTTGGGGACACTTCTTCAAGTGAGGGGCTACCGGCCCGAAATAATTATTTATAACCCTATCATCTTAGCAAAACCGTTCATAATGTCGGTAGTAATGCCAGTCATAACAAAAATACCAAAAAATATAATCGCTAAACCGATTAATTTATAGAATAAACGGCTACCACCCTCAGTACCGAGCTTTTCTTCGGCCCACTGGACTGATCCCAAATTACTCAAAAACCATTCTGATTTCATAACCACCATAGCTCCGACTATAATACCGGCCAAGCCAATTAAAATTCTATCGAGCATAGTTTAAAATTAATGATTATCAGTAGATTTTAACAAATAAGAATATTTTGACAAGTTGTCTTTTTTACGATAATCTTTATTGTAAGAGATTAAAAAAATATATGGGCCTGTAGCTCAGTTGGTTAGAGCACGGCTCTTATAAAGCCGGGGTCGATGGTTCGAGTCCATCCAGGCCCACCATATATTATTGTTTTTATCTTGGTTTAGTTCAACACTACTACACCCATATTAAATAAAAATTATGCCAAACATAGAAGACCAAAACATATCTCCGACAGAAGAAAATTCAGAGCAAGACCAGGAATTAGATACCAATTTGCGGCCCCATAAGCTGCAAGATTTTGTCGGTCAGGAAAAACTGAAAGAAAATCTAAAAATTTTCATTGGCGCGGCCCAGCAAAGAAATGAAGCCATTGAACACATTCTCCTCTATGGCGGACCGGGTTTGGGCAAAACCACGCTAGCTTATATTATTGCCAAAGAAATAGGGGTCAATATTAAAATCACTTCTGGGCCTGCTATTGAACGCGCCGGCGATTTGGCCGCTATTTTGACTAACCTTTCCGATGGAGATATCCTATTTATAGATGAAGTCCATCGCTTGAATCATTTAATTGAAGAAATTCTTTATCCTGCCATGGAGGATTACAGTATTGATTTAATCTTGGGCAAAGGCCCCGCAGCCAAAACCTTGCGTTTGGATTTACCGAATTTCACTTTAATCGGCGCCACCACTCGTCCCAGCCTGCTTTCTTCGCCTTTACGCGATCGCTTTGGCGTAACCTATCAATTGGATTTTTACGAAGTTGAACACATCAAACAAATCATTCATCGTTCGGCGAAAATTTTAGGATTAGAATTAACCGACGAGGCAGCCGAAGAAATCGCCAAGCGCTCGCGCTACACGCCGAGAGTCGCTAATCGACTTTTGAAACGCGTGCGCGATTTCGCCCAAATGAAAAAAATAAAAGTCATCAGCGAAAATTCAGTAAAACAATCCCTGGAGATGCTAGAGATCGATGAATTGGGCCTTGCGCCCACTGACCGAAAAATTTTATTATCTATGGCGGAAAAATTTAAAGGCGGCCCGGTCGGCTTGAAGTCCGTGGCTTCCACAATAGGTCAGGAAGAGGAAATCCTTGAAGAAATGTACGAGCCGTACTTGATTCAAATTGGTTTTATCCAACGCACTCCTCGCGGCCGCATTTTAACCGAAAAAGCCTACCAGTACTTGGGAATTAAAAAAGGAATGATATAATTGGTTAGCGGAGGAACGGACAAAAAGAATTTTTGCCTGATTCCATAGCGAGCCAATTCCACTTGCGAAACAAGTATAATAAATTAATTACGAATTAAAAATTACAAATGACCATCTCAAAGAAAAAATTTGCTTTTTGGATCGTATCAGTCATTTTATTGGGCTGTGTTATTGGTATTAATATTGACCAGCAATACATCCGTGTGAAAATTACCACACCGCAAGAATTTTTCACCGCCATTAAAAATTTGCCGAATCAAGAAAAAAATTCCGATTACGGCATTTTTGAACAGGCCTGGAATTCGATCAAAAGCCAGTATGTTAAACAACCTGTTTCCGACAAAGCCTTGTTTTACGGAGCAATGAACGGCTTAGTTGACGGCCTGGGCGATCCTTATTCCAGTTATTTTAATCCTGTCGACAACAAAAAATTCAAGGACGAAATGAGCGGCAGCTTTGAGGGCATCGGCATTGAAATCGGTATCAAAGACAAACATATCACCGTTATCGCGCCATTGCCCGATACGCCAGCAGCTAAAGCCGGATTAAAAGCTGGCGATATTATTGCCACGATTGACAATCAATCAACCAATAATATGTCTCTTGACGAAGCGGCCTCAAAAATCAGAGGCAAAAAGGGCACACAAGTGGAAATCGGCATTGTCCGCGACAATGAAGATAAAATTATAAAATTAACCATCGTTCGCGATAAGATAAAAATACAAAGCGTTCTCTTCGAAATGAAAAATAACGATGTTGCCTATATCCGTGTTTCGCATTTTAACGGCGATACGTTTTGGGACGTTAACGACCTTACCAAAAAAATCTTGCTCAACAAGCCAAAAGGTCTGATTCTTGATTTAAGAAATAATCCCGGCGGATATTTAGATGTAGGTGTGGACATTACCGGCTTATGGACAGGGGAAAGAATCATCACTTTTTCTCAAGACGCGCAAAATCAGACGCAAGAATACCAAGCCCAAACCAGCGCGGTTTTCAATAACATTAAAACCGTCGTCTTGGTAAATGGCGGCTCTGCTTCCGCTTCGGAAATTATGGCAGGTGCTTTGCAAGATTATAAATTAGCCACTTTAATCGGAGAAAAAACCTTTGGCAAGGGTTCGGTGCAAGAATTAATACCGCTTAATGACGGTTCGGCCATAAAATTAACTGTGGCGCATTGGTTTACCCCCAACAAACGAGCCATCAACGAAGTCGGCATTCAGCCGGACATTGAAGTTAAAATAACCGATAAAGACTTAGAAGAAAAGAAAGACCCGCAACTGGACAAGGCGTTGGAATTACTGAAGTAAATCTTGGAGTTTGATTCGCCAACTGACAAAGCGAAGCTTCAAAGAATTAAATCAAATAAAAAACATCTCTCCACTTTTGGAGAGGCGTCTTATTTTTAAACAAACAGCTCAAACCACCAAAATCTATTGGGTGGTGATTACACAAGTTGACGAATACGTATCGGGCGCGGTCGCCACATCAATAAATAATTTTAAATTTTCTTTTTGCTGATAAGATTAAATCAAAAAATTTGCCATTTGTCAATCTCTGAAGGAGTGACATGAAGAATTGTCAAACCAAAAAAAGTAATATAGAATATACTTGCTTTGCGCGTGAAATTGACTCGCTACGGAATCAGACAAAAAAATTTGTCTATTCCTCCGCTCGCCAATTATAAAATCTATAAATATGGATAAAATTTACGAGCCGAAACAAAATGAAGAAAAAATCTATAAGCTTTGGGAAGAAAGTGGATTTTTTAACCCGGATAATTTAAAAAATTGCAAAAAAAAATATGTGGTTATGATCCCCCCGCCAAATGTTACCGGATCTCTGCATATGGGACACGCTCTGGATAACACGATTCAAGATTTATTAATCAGATTCAAAAGAATGCAGGGCTTCCAAACGCTTTGGATGCCCGGCACCGATCATGCGGGTATTGCCACGCAAAATGTAGTGGAAAAACAGCTTGTCAAAGAGGGAACTAACCGACATCAGTTGGGCCGAGAGAAATTTATTGAACGAGTTTGGCAATGGGTTAAAGAATATGGCGGTTTGATTGTTAGCCAGCTCAAACTTTTAGGCTGCTCTTGCGATTGGTCGCGCCAGAGATTCACGCTTGATGAAAAATATTCGCAAGCAGTTTTTGAGGCTTTCGTTAATTATTGGAAAAAGGGCTATATCTATAAAGGGCCACGCATCGTTAATTGGTGCCCGCGTTGCAACAGCGCTATTTCCGACTTAGAAGTAAAATATAAACCCGAAAAAACTAAACTTTGGTATATCAAATATCCTTATGAAGATGACTCTGGTTATGTGACAGTTGCCACCACCCGACCGGAAACCATGCTCGGCGATACAGCCGTGGCAATTAATCCCAACGACGAAAGATATAAAAATTTATTAGACAAAACCATTATCTTACCTGTCGTTAACCGCAAAATAAAATTTGTGGCTGACCATAAGATTGATATGACTTTCGGCACCGGCGCAGTAAAAATAACGCCGGCTCACGATAAAGTTGATTGGCAGATTGGAAAAACTAATAAATTGGACATTATTAACGTGATTGGCACTGATGCGAAAATGACCAAGGAAGCGGGCGAAGACTTTGAAGGCCTAACCACCATAGAAGCGCGCGAAAAAATAGTAAAACTCTTAGAACAACAAGGATTGTTGGATAAAATAGAAGACTACGAACATTCAATCGGATATTGCGACCGCTGCAGCACGACGATTGAGCCAATTATTTCCGAGCAATGGTTTGTGCGCATGGACGAATTGATCAAACCGGCCATTAAAGCGGTTAAATCTGGCAAAGTTAAAGTCGTGCCTGAACGCTATCACGATATTTTAATTAATTGGATGGAAAATATTGATGATTGGTGCATCTCGCGTCAATTATGGTGGGGACACAGGATTCCAGTTTATTATTGTAGCGATTGTAAAAGCGAAGCTATTGTTTCCCAAACCAAACCGAATAAGTGCCCGCATTGCGACTCAAATAATATTATTCAAGACGAAGACACGTTGGACACTTGGTTTTCTTCCGCTTTATGGCCGTTCGCCGCTTTAGGCTGGCCGGAAAAAACCAAAAACCTAAAAGAATTTTATCCTACGTCATTTTTAACCACGGCCAAGGATATTATTTTCTTGTGGGTAGCTAGAATGATTTTTTCTTCTTTGGAATTTATGAAAGAAATTCCTTTTGAAACTGTTTACATTCATGCCACTGTTTTGAATGTTGAGGGCCGGCGAATGAGCAAATCTTTAGGTACGGGCATTGATCCATTGGAACTAATCAATAAATACGGATCCGACGCCACGCGTTTTGGTTTGATGTATATGACTAACCGCGACCAACAGGCCATTAAATTCGACGAACAAACAATTTTGGCCTGCCGCAATTTTATCAATAAACTTTGGAATATCGCCCGCTTCATAGAAATGAACATTGACAATAACGCCAATCTGCCCAAAACAAAAATAGAACCCATTACCTTGGTTGACGAATGGATACTCTCTCGCCTAAATGAAATTATTAGCGAAGTAACTAAAAATATAGACAATTGCGAATTCGGAGAAGCTGGCCATAAAATTTACGATTTTGTCTGGCACGAATTTGCCGATTGGTATTTGGAAATCAGCAAAACTCAGGTGGCTGAAGACGCAACGCCGGAGATGAAAGCCAATACTTTGGTCATTTTGAAATATCTTTTAAAAAATATACTGTGCTTAATCCATCCGTTCGCGCCTTTTGTGACGGAAACTATTTACCAAAACCTAAAAGATAAAATAAATTTAGAAAAGTCAGAAAATTTATTGATGATCGATAGGTGGCCGAAAATCGAGAAAAGATTTATTAACGAAAAAATTGTTTCGGAATTTGAAAAATTAAAAAATATCATCGCCGGTATCAGAAATTATCGCACAACCAATAAGATAGAAAACAATAAAATATTAAACATCTCTATCGAAGATAGAGATGTCCTAGAATATGCGAAAATTATCAATAAATTGGCCAAAGTAAATATCTCGTCAGAAGTAGCAGAGCAAACCAGAGAAGAAATTGAGATTGAAAATGTCAAAATCAAAATCCGTGAATAAAATTAAATTTAACAGAAAAATCACCGATTTATTATAAATCGGTGATTTTATTTTGTTACTTTTTCGGAAAAGTTGGGTCAGGAACAGATTTAGGCTAGGAAGCCTTCGGAGGCAATCCGGTTATTTCTTGAGCGTTTTCTGGCGAAAGGATATGGTCGACGATTCCGTAGTCAACTGTTTTCTGATCTTCGAACCAAAAATCCTTTTTGGCCATCTCGCTCCGAACGATCGACCGACTTGACTGATCGCCGTTTTTGCAGTGCTTCATGATGAGATCTACCAGCTTCTCTTGAACGCGCCTGAATTCAGCCAAAGCTTCTTTGTCCGCTTCTTCCTTCTGTTTACGCTTACGAGCGGCTATTTTTAGTGTCTCTTCATACACTCGCTTCTGCTCTTCATACAATCTTAGTCGATCTTCCTGGTCTTCCTCTAAAGCTTCTCCCTGGGATACGGACGGGGTCGGCGGGAGAGGCAGAGGCCCCTTCGGGCGTTGCGGAGGAAGACTGACGGGCCAGATGCAACATCACGCGAGTATGCGGCAGAACAAAGCGGCAACCCTTAGTGCCTGACATCAGAAGAAAAGCGCCGCCGGAAGCACACAGGCTCAAACCGACAGTATAAATCTTGATACCCATGCCTATCAAATTCTGCATGATGTCGTAAACCTGGAACATGCTGGCCACGTTACCACCAGGTGAATCGATGACGATAACAAGCGGACGCCTTTCCTCGTCCTCGAGCTTGAGCTCACCTTTCATCAACTTCATCCAGTAGAGTAGAAGCTTGTCGCGGACATAATGCAACGAGCATTCGTCGTAGCGAACATAATTACCATCTTCATCAGGATAGCCGAACATGTCGATTTCCAAAACACCCTGGATCAGATAGATGTTATCCTTAATAAGCTCTTCTGATGGCAGAAGCAGACCATTCTTGCTGTCACAGTCTTTACGCCTCATTTTAGAATCCTCCTTTTTTTGAGAATTTTTATTTACCCTTGTTAAATAATTGCGACTTTAGTCGGAATTCCTACTCTATAGGATTTAACGGGGTGAATTTTTAAAAGTGCTATTTATCAATAAGATAATTCTATCCTATTTCTTATTGAAGAGTCAAGTGCGTTACTCGGTAACACGGAAAACTTCTTCTACGGTGGTGATACCTTCTATGGCTTTTAGAATACCGTCTTGCGCCATAGTCAACATACCCTGTTTTTTAGCTAAATCGCGTATTAAATACTCGCTTACTTCTCCGCCAACAATCACTTTTTCGATTTCCGCGTTCATATTAAAAACTTCATAAATGCCTATACGTCCTTTATAACCCAAACCCTGGCATTCGTCGCAACCCAAACCATGATAAAATTTAAGAGTGTTTAAATCAACTTTCACGCCGGACACAAAAGGAATGTCTGAAAGTGTTTTTTTAGCTTTTTCTAAAACTTCTGGCGACAAAATCATTTCTTCTTTGCAGTGTTCGCAAATACGCCGCACCAAACGCTGACCAATAATCGCGTTAATCGCCGGCGCTAATAGATATGGCTTGACCCCCATAGACAAAAAACGCGGAAGAGCGCCAGCCGCATCATTAGTATGTAAAGTCGAAATTACTAAGTGGCCAGTTAGAGCCGCCTGGATAGCAATCTCTGCTGTTTCTAGGTCGCGAATTTCTCCAACCATTACTACGTCCGGATCTTGGCGCAAAATAGATCTTAAGCCCGCGGCGAAAGTATAATTGCGACTGGGATCAACCTGACTTTGATTAATACCCTTCAGTTGATATTCCACGGGATCTTCTAGTGTGATAATTTTTGTCTCCGGATCATTAATTTTATTCAAAATCGCGTATAGCGTTGTAGTTTTACCTGAACCTGTGGGGCCAGTAGTAATAACCATGCCGTTTGGTCGCTCTACTTCTTGTTTCAATTTTTCGTAAACCGTACCGCGAAGACCTAAATTGTCAAAAGAAAGCCCGGTTGAAGACGAACGCAAGATTCTCATCACCACGCTTTCCCCGAAAGCAGTCGGCAAACAAGAAACACGAACATCAATACTCTCGTTAGACAAATGAATCGTAAAACGGCCATCTTGCGGTTTATCAATAATATTGATTTTCAATCCGGAAAGCAATTTGATTCTAGTGACTACTTGTTTCCAAAAAGATTTCGGCAAAGAAGCTACGTCAATTAAAACACCGTCTACGCGAAATCTAATTTTAATGTCTGCTTCTTCAGCCTCAATATGGATATCCGAGCTTCTAGATTGCAAAGAAGCAGCCATTATTAAAATAATAATGTCGGAAATAGAAACTTCTTTAATTTTTTGGTCCAAGTCGCGGAAAGTTTTGATGGCAACTTGGTATTTTTTCAAATTCTCTTCGGTGATTTCCACGCCTGTAGCAAATTTACTAACCTTGGGCAAAGAAGCGTATAATTTATATCCGTAATCGAAACTTGTCTGAGAAATTAAAAAAACTTCTAATTTAAGGCGGTAAATGGATTCAATCATTTCTTTAACTTCTTTGACAGTCTGGTCTTCGGCTTTTACAAAACCAATCTTGGCGTCTCGCTCGCCGGCATAAAAACAAATGGCGTGATATTTTAAAGCGTCTTCTGGGGTCAATAGAGATAGGGCTTCCGGCGCAATCGGAAAACGAACCAAGTTGACATAACTTAAACCGGCAAAACGGGCTTTTTCTTCTACTTCCTCTTCTTCGCCCTTACTACTAATTGTTTTTAATTTTTCCTGTAATTTTGCCGCTCCCTCTTCCTCGGTTAATTTAATTTTGCTTGTTGAATTATCCATATATAAAGGTGTTTACCACGGGGCAAGCTTGATGCCCGCACAGAGCGTGCTCTATGCGTCAACTTATGCAAACGTCAAACTATTAACCCTGTGTTTGTTTCGCTCGCTCGGAAAAGCAAATTCATTTGCTTTTCCCTCGCTTGCTCACAAATAAATTTATTCAAATTTTTAATAATTAGAATGATTCAATATCTGATCGGCCAACGAAATTATATCTTTTAGACGACTGGCTTTAACTTTGGCCACAGATAATAGGCGAGTTGAATCATAAGAAACCAAGTCACGACACAATATAATATTTGCTTTAACGAACCTTGCCCGAAGATCGGGTTCCAAATTAGGGATAATTGTGATTGGATAAAGTTTTTTGTTTTCAATTAATTTCTCCAGGCCTCCTTCGACCGGCCAATTCCAACCCAAAAGCTTCATTTTTTTACACTCAGCATATTGAATCGTCCAGTCGGAAAACTTGGTATTAGAAGCCAGCCACGCTTCTTTAAAATTAGCGCACAGTCCTTTCTTGTAACCGTCGCGCAGGTCTAAAAATCTGGCCCAAACATAAAGTACATCTTTAATGCCGGTATAAACGCCGGGAGAGTTATGATATTTGCATTCCACTGTTGAATAAATATTTTTTGAGAATAATACAATATCTATTTCGTGTTTAACGCAAGCGCCTTGAATAATTTGAGAATGTTTTGTTCGGTATCCGTATTCCTGAAAAATCCTTAATAAAAATTGTTCGAACTGGAAACCAGCCGGACCCAATTTGAACATAGAATCTTTTAAAGAATATTTAGCAGCCACCGCAGGATTAATTGCGTTCAAATAAGAAAGCGTGCGTTGTAAAATCTCGCGCGTGGTCATTCCTTCACGCACCTCTTGGTTAATGCGATTCGTTACCTCGTTGGCCGATATTCGATCAGCGCCGGCACGCAAACAAGTGCGCAGAATTTTTCTCGCATTAAAACGTTCACGTTTTCCATCGGCCTTAATAATATACATACAATTGGCTCAAAACTAAAAATCAGAAATTGACGACAATATTAATTATAAAGCCTTTGTTTAATATAATCAATCTCTTGTTTAACGCGGCCATCACCCTCCAATTCTTTTTTGATTTTATCGTGAGCGTGCATAGCCGTAGTATGATCGCGATTACCCAATTCTTGGCCGATGAATGGGAACGAAACGTTTAACTCTTCACGCAATAAAAACATAGCTACTTGACGCGGACCAACCAATTCTTTTTTTCGAGAATCGCCGACCAAGTCGGGAAGCTTGATCCCATAAAATTCTGCCACTGCGTTAATAAGCTGCTTTGAATTAATCAAAGACTTCTTGGGTTGTGCGGCTAAACTAGACATTATTTGTTTCACTGAATCTATAGTCGGAATCGTTCTATTCATCTCATGATAAGCCATAATTTTACTTAAAGCGCCCTCTAATTCGCGCACATTCTTCTGGATATGACTGGCAAGATATTGGATAATTTCCTGGCTTAATTCATAATTCCTTTCTTTACATTTGCTATTCAAAATAGCCATTCTGGTTTCTAAGTCTGGCGAAGAAACATCGGCGATCAAGCCCCATTCAAAACGGGACATTAACCTTTCTTCTAGAGCCGGAATAATTTTGGGCAAGCGATCGGATGTTATTACAATCTGTTTGTCTTTTTGATGCAAAGCATTAAAGGTATGGAAAAATTCTTCTTGTGTGCTTTCTTTGCCGGCGATAAATTGTATATCGTCGATTAAAAATACGTCCAGGTTGCGATAAATTCTTTTAAACTTTTCCACGTTGCCGTCGCGAATAGCCCTGACGAATTCATTGGTAAATTTCTCGGCATTTGTATACATAACTTTTAGACGGCCATTTCTTTTTAAAACGGCGCCGCCGATTGCTTGCAAAAGATGAGTTTTACCCAAACCAACACCACCGTAGATAAAAAGTGGGTTATATTTTTCCCCGGGAGCTTCGGCGGCTGCTTGCGCGGCAGCATAAGCCAACTCGTTCCCTTTACCCACGACAAACATTTCGAAAGTATAACGTGGATTAAGCTCAGAAATGTTCGGCTCTTCTGTCGGCATCATTTTTTCCAGGCGCGCTAAATCAACCTTGGGGATAGTTTTGGAAATAGTGATTGGCGTTCCCTCTACTTGATAAATTATTATTTTAACCTTGTTGTCAGTTAAATTTTGTAAAATATTAAGTATAGATTTATGGTATTTTTTCTCTAACCATTCTTTGGTAAAATTGTTCGGCACACCGACCACCGCTTCGCCGCTCTCACAATTAGCCGTCAATAAATGCGTGCTCTGGAACCATGTTAAAAAATTTACTCGGGGAATAATTAACTCTAATTCTGCCATAACAGCCTGCCACAATTGTTCCCGATTTATCTCCATAAATTTATTTTATTTTTATTAGCTTGATCAACAAAAAAAATATAGTCGCCTCGCTTCTGAAATTTGAGCGCTTCGGATAAAATCAATCCGCCAGCTGGCGGAAAATTTTTGTTTTATCCCTGCTGCCAATTATACTTGCTTCGCTCTGTGAAATTGGCTCGCTACAGAATTAGACAAAAAATTGTCTGTTCCTCCGTTCGCCAATTATAACATCGATCGTTTATAATTGAAACGAAATTTTTTGGAGTTTCGAGGATAAAATGGGGATAAAGTGTGGATAGCGCCGAAATATTAAATTTTAAAAATCTTCTCGGTATCAACTTGCCAAAAATTATAAAAAATGATATATTTATTTATAGCTTTAATAATTAATAAATTTAAATGTAGATTAATCTTATGGCTCTACCAACTCAAAAAAGATCAAGAAGTCGCCAAAAAAGGAGAGAATATCAATATAGACTCAAAAAAATTAATCTTACCACTTGTCCGCAGTGCAAAAAACAAACCCTACCGCATAAAGCCTGCATTCATTGCGGAAACTATAAAGGAAAAATCGTTGTTAATCTCGAGAAAACAAAAAAAGACAAAAAAGATAAAAAGAGCAAATAATTAGATTTTTAATAAAAATCATATGGCCTCGCGTCATTTGAGTAGAACTATCGCCCTGCAAACCCTTTATGAATGGGATTTTTCGCGCGCGGAAAAAGAATTAGACAAAAATGAACTAATAGAAATTGTTAAAAGAAACTCTGAAGAATTCGGCATGCTGGATGGAGATAATAAATTCAGTGAAGAATTAGTCTTTGGCATAATCGACAATCTAGACAAAATAGATAACTATATTAAAGAATATGCGCCCCAATGGCCGCTTGAACAAATCACCTCGATTGATCGCAATATTTTACGTATTGGCGTTTATGAATTGGCCGTGTCTAAAAATACGCCGCCTAAAGTAGCCATAAATGAAGCTATTGAAGTGGCCAAAGCGTTCAGTGGCATTAGTTCCGGTAAATTCGTTAATGGCGTGCTAGGAGCTATTTATGAAAAAATAAAAGGCAAAGAAGATGCAGAAAATAAAAACGAACAATCAAAATCTTGAGAAACTAGAAAAGTTTATTAATATTAAATTCAGACATTTCAATTTGCTCAGAGAAGCGCTTACTCATCGATCTTTCAAAAATGAGAATCGACTCGTTAGGTGGGACCATAACGAAAGACTAGAATTTCTAGGCGACGCAGTCCTCGAATTGATTGTTACGGAATATCTATTTAAAATGTTCCGCAAACCGGAGGGCGAATTAACACTTTTAAGGTCTGCTATTGTTAATACCAATAATCTATCAGATACGGCTGAAAAAAT
The DNA here is from genome assembly GCA_002402995.1 of Patescibacteria group bacterium UBA4787. Taxonomy (GTDB): domain Bacteria; phylum Patescibacteriota; class Patescibacteriia; order UBA2591; family UBA4787; genus UBA4787. Next base: position 140,154 of record DHGX01000001.1, on the reverse strand, counting down.
AAATTTAGAAAAATTTCTATTCCTTGGCCGCGGCGAATTAATCGGAGAACCCAAGGCTAAAAAAGTAATTTTAGCCGATGCCACAGAAGCTCTTATCGGCGCTATTTACTTAGATCAAGGTTTTATCAAGACTAAAGAATTTGTTAACAAATTTATTATTACTGGTATTCCCAAATCGGCGGTAAAAATTATCCAAGACAAAGACCCCAAAACACTTTTACAAGAAATTGTACAAGCTCAACTAAAAAAGACTCCCCGATATGAAATCGTTTCCGAGACCGGACCAGCCCACGAAAGATTATTTGTAGCCATATCTGTCGTTGATGGCAAACCTATCGCCCGGGGAAGAGGCACCAATAAACAAGAAGCCGAAACCGAAGCAGCCAAGAAAGCTCTTGTGAAATTTCAAAAAGATCTCAATAAAAAGTAATTAATCGCACTTTTAAAATAAAAATAGAAAGAAAGGGGGTGTCATAAGTTGGCACGTAAAAAAATCCAGAAAAGCAAGAAGCTGATTAGCATCAGACAAAGCGCGGTTAAACGCAGACGGAGAAAACAACTGCGCTTGTTTGAAAAAAGAATCGGAAGCCGGCTCACCGTCAAAAACGTAGACAAGATAAAAACCGTTATCGGGCATAAGAGTAAAAAAACAGCGATCCCCACGGGAACAAAAGATAAAAAATCGCGCGTCCCCGTACAACCTCGCAACCCCAATGAACTGACCGTCCATCATCTAATTCCGCGTTCCCGCGGCGGCACCAGCGAATCATGGAATAAGAAAAAAATACTCCACAAAATCCACGATGCTTGGCACCGTCTCTTTATCAATCGCAAGCCCAGAGAGATCATCGCGGTCTTAAGAGCGCTGGAAGAAAAGATAGGACTTGGGGGAGGCAAAGAATTTTTTATCTGCGTCAACCGAGAACCCAATGAAGCTGCCTGGCGCCTAATCTTCAAAAATGCCGACATCCAAGAAGTGATCAGAATCATCAAGTCTGACTGGTCGCCCCATCCTCCGGCTGGACCGACCGGACCAACCACCCCGAAGGACAACATTGATAATCTGGTCATCGAAGAAGCCAAAAACGGTCAAATCGTCGCCGGCGCCACAGGTGGTGCGCTTGAGCAAGAAGACTAAGCTTTGCTAGTCAACCCAAAAACCCTTAGAGGCTCTCAAAAAAGAGCCTCTTTTATTTTTATTTTAAAATAGTATAATAGATGCGTTTATCAATTCATCTAATCTTAATCAATGCATTTAGAAAGACTGGAAATTAACGGCTTTAAATCTTTTGCCAATAAAACTATATTAGAATTCCCCAAACCGATCGACGATTTAAGTCGCGGCATTACCGCTATTGTCGGTCCGAACGGTTCGGGTAAATCTAATATATTAGAAGCTATTCGCTGGGGCTTGGGTGAGCAGAGTCTGAAATCTCTGCGCGGAAAAAAATCCGAAGATATTATTTTCTCCGGTTCAGAAAAAAAGTCGCGCCTTAGTTTGGCGGAGGTTTCTATAACCTTCAACAATGAAGACGGTTGGGCGCCCATCGACTTTAAACAGTTTAACATTACGCGCCGCGTTTATCGCAACGGCGAGAGTGAATATTTTATTAATAATAGTCAAACAAGGTTGCAAGACATTGTAATGCTCTTAGCTAAAGCCAACGTCGGACAGAGAAGCTACAGCATTATCGGACAAGGCATGATTGATGCCATTCTGCACAGCTCGGCTAATGAAAAAAAATTGTTCTTTGACGAAGCAACTGGCGTTCGCCAACATCAGATAAAAAAAGACTCGGCTTTAAGAAAATTAGCTAAAACCCAGGAAAACTTAAACCAGGCAGAAATTGTTTTGCAAGAAATTGAACCGCGTATGCGTTCGCTGGCGCGCCAAATTAAAAAACTCGAACAACGCCAAGAGATAGAAAATCGCCTGCACTTCTTCCAGAAAAAATATTATGAAGAATTTTTAAACGATCTGGACCGCCAGCTCAAAAACATCAACAACGAATTATTAAAAATCAGTCAAGAATACGATTCAACTAAATATAATTTTAGTGGGCTACAAAAACAATTTGCCAATGCCTTCTCCCCAACCGCAGAAAATACTTTTAAAAATTTAAGGGAAGAATATAGCAAAATCCAACACTTAAAAGACGAGCGCCTTAAAGAACGAATGGACATCAAAGAAAAATTAATTGACTTAAAGATAGCCCTAAGAGAAAAAACAAACCAACGCATAAAAACAGATGTTAATTTGGTGCTAGTAGCAGAACGCTTGAAAGAGTTGATATCTCTTCACTGTAATTTACTCGAGAAAGTTAAAACTAAATTTGATCGCGACGAACTATCAGCCAGCCTGAATGACAAAATAAAAAAGATTAAAGAAATTTTAGCTTTAATCGAAGAACCGCAAGACAAGGAAGACATAGAAAGCGAACCGAACAAATTAGAAGAAAAGCTTAATAAGCTGGATGGATTGGTCAGTGGTCTAGACAACCAGATGAACGACTTAGATAAAAAACTGGCCGAAGAAAATCGCCTGGAGAGCGAAAAAATGAGCAAAATAATCGACACACAAAGAATCCTCCATGACGAACAATTAGAACTCGATAAATTATCGTCCAAAGAAAACGAAATGAAAATTGAACGCGCGCGCATAGAAACCAAAATGGAATCTTTACGTGAAGAGATAAAAAGAGAAACTGGTGTTTCAGACTTATCTATTATACAAATAACTAACATCGAAAAAATTAATCTTGAGAATAACCAAGACCTGACTGAAACCATCCAACACCTTAAAAGACAAATGGAGTTAATAGGTGGAATTGATCCGGAAATAACCAAAGAATATCCAGAATGCAAAAACCGTTATGAATTTCTAACAAATCAAACATCCGACCTTAAACAAGCTATGCAGACACTAAACAAGATTGTCAACGAATTAGACAAAATCATAGAAGATCAATTTCATGCTTCGTTCAATAAAATTAATGAAAAATTTGATCAATACTTTAAGATATTTTTTAGCGGTGGCAAAGCGAAATTAATATTTAAAAAATCAGAGGACGAAAAAGAAAACGAAGAGCAAAAAGAAGCCGCGGATGGAGAAGAAAAAAATAACCAAGAAAGGGAAATTAATGCCGAAGAAGAACTGGAAAAAGAAAAAAAACAAAATTATGACGTGGAAATTCTAGCCACGCCGCCAGGCAAAAAAGTCCAACACATTGAAGTTTTGTCGGGTGGAGAGAAAACCCTAACCTCCATTGCTTTAATTTGTGCAATTATTGCCATTAATAAACCACCGTTTGTTGTTTTAGATGAAGTGGATGCGGCTTTGGACGAAGAAAACTCGGAACGTTTTGGCGAAATTTTACGAGAGTTAGACGACAAAACACAATTCTTGATTATCACTCACAATCGCCGCGTAATGTCTTTTGCCAATATACTCTACGGCGTAACTATGGGCGAAGACAAGGTTTCCAAGCTTCTATCTCTCAAATTAGAAAATTAAAATATTATCTCTTATGACTAAATTAAAAGAAGCTCAAGATTGGGTTAGGGAAGATTGGGAAGAAAATTCCAAACCAGTTGACGAAAAAACCGAAATTCTTTTTTTAATAGAAGAATTCGGCGAAGTAGCGGAAATGATTAGGAAAATTGACGGGAATAAAAATCGCAAAAAAGTTAAAATTGATCTGGAAAAAGAAATTGGCGATTTATTAGTTTGTTTGGCCAGCATCGCCAACAGGCATCACGTTGATTTGGAAAAAGCTTTTTTAAAAACCAAAAGAAAAATTCAAAAAAGACACCAAAAGGGTTATTAAGCTCTTGATTTTTATCTCAAAAGTTATATAATTGGCAAACAGGGGGACAGACAAAAATCTTTTTGTCTGATTCCGTAGCGAACCAATTTCACGAAGCATGACGAATATACTATAAATTGTTAAACGTGTGGGCCCTTAGCTCAGTTGGTAGAGCGCTTCCATGGCATGGAAGAGGTGAGGGGTTCGAGCCCCCTAGGGTCCACTTTAAAAAAATAATGGGTATTATAAAGGGATTAAGCTTCCTTTATCCACCCCGTTAAATTAATCTTGGGCGACTAGTTTAATGGTAAAACATTTCCTTTACACGGAAGAGAACAGGGTTCGATTCCTTGGTCGCCCATTCAGAAATTTAACGGGGCAGGCGGAAGAGGACTAGGGTTCTCCACCAGCTGGTGGACTAAATGCCCATTAACAAAATACATATTTATTTGCCGGAGTAGCTCAGTGGTAGAGCGAAGGACTGAAAATCCTTGCGTTGTCAGTTCGATTCTGACCTCCGGCATTTTTTAATTTCATAAATTATTTATAAATCAAGATTATCAACCATTAATAAAAACCTGCCGTTGATTAACAGCAGGTTAACTGATGCGATTTATTGCAAATCGAATCGGAATTGGCGGACGACTGAGCCCTTGGGCACGATAAATTTTACTAACTTAGAACCCCCCCCAAGATTAAAAAACCAATTTTTCAGTTTGGGGTTATGGAGCGAAGTAGTCGTTTGCCAAATTTCTAAGAAGCCGATTTTGAGATCGTCTTTTTCCACGATTTCGACGCGGCTGTCGCATGGCGTTCTTATCTCGGCGGGACGATAAGAATTGGCTCCGATTTTCTCAAAATATCGATAAACCAATTCACCGTTCACTTCGCCACAACCGAGAAAAAAAGAACCATACACTCCGTTAACATCCTGTACGCCGGCCAAAGTCTTACAATCTACCAAAATCATGTCGGTTGTAATAGGCAGAAAAAAGCTAATTATCAAAACGGCGGCCAAGCCGACGAATAAACCGACGATTGCAAGGGCTATGGTCACAGGGACAACCATCTCCAAAGAACGGGAAGCAAGAGCAGAAGCTACACCGATGATTGCAAAAAGACCAACAACGATCAACACGGAGTACATGACCTGATACCTCCTTTTTAATTTTTATTTAATGAACAAATTATGTTCATATAAACATAGCAGAAACCCGTCTTTTGTCAATATGTAATTATATTAAAAGATACTGAATTTTCTCTGATTCTTTTTAAAATTATTATGATCGCAACGTGATTTATATAAATAGTTATGTTTTGATTGTAGCTAAAACACGGTCAATCAAAGTCAAATAATACAAAATACTGCCTTGAGTCGGCAGTTTTTTTGTTAAAAATTATTAAAATTTTTAATTTAAATAAAAAAATTCCTAAGCTTTTTGTAGTTGCAAATATTTGAGAAAATACTCTTAATTCCCAAGGGAAAAGAAAAGTATCGACCATCCCGACATATAGTCGGGATATATCCTCTAAAAGAGGTGATCCACCGACAGCTTCCGCTACCGGTGCCTTGTTACGACTTAGTCCCTCTCACTGGTCCTACCTTATTTCCACGAACGTGAACTTTCGGGTATTACCAGCTCGCTTGACTTGACGGGCGGTGAGTACAAGACCCGAGAACGTATTCACCGTAGTGTAGCTGACCTACGGTTACTAGCGATTCCGACTTCATGAGGGCGAGTTTCAGCCCTCAATCCGAATTGAGGCCAAGTTTGATGGGATTGGCTCCGTCTTACGACTTCGCGACCCTTTATCTTAACCATTGTAACATGTGTGTGGCCCAGGGCATAAGGGCCATGCTGATTTGACGTCATCCTCACCTTCCTCCATATCATCTATGGCAGTCTCTTTAGAGTGCTTCCGACGAATCGAAGTGGCAACTAAAGACAAGGGTTGCGCTCGTTTCCCCACTTAAGGGTACACCTCACGGCACGAGCTGACGACAACCATGCAGCACCTGTGCTAAGCGCCGATTTTACGGTCGCCCCGACTTTCGTCAGGACTACTCCTAGCATGTCAAACCCTGGTAAGGTTCTTCGTTTGTTGTCGAATTAAACCACATGTTCCACCGCTTGTGCGGGTCCCCGTCTATTCCTTTGAGTTTTAGCCTTGCGGCCGTACTCCCCAGGCGGGATGCTTAACGCGTATGCTTATTTTCATCGACACTGAAAGGGTCGACACTTCCAATGCCTAGCATCCATCGTTTACAGCGTGGACTACAAGGGTATCTAATCCTTTTTGCTCCCCACGCTTTCGTGCCTCAGTGTCAGAATCGTTCTAGCAAGCTGCCTTCGCTTTTGGTGTTCTTGTCGATATCAACGGATTTCACCCCTACACCGACAATTCCGCTTGCCTCTCCCGACCTCTAGTCTGCCAGTTTTGGATGCGGCCCCTATGTTGAGCACAGGGATTTAACATCCAACTTAACAAACCACCTACGCACACTTTACGCCCAATAAATCCGGATAACGCTTGCCGCCTTCGTCTTACCGCGGCTGCTGGCACGAAGTTAGCAGCGGCTTATTCCTATAGTACACTCAAGATTGCTCCTATAGAAAAGAACTTTACACCCCGAAGGGCTTCTTCGTTCACGCGGTGTCGCTCCCTCAGCCTTTCGGCCATTGGGGAATATCCTTGGCTGCTGCCTCCCGTAGGAGTCTGGGCCGTGTCTCAGTCCCAGTGAGCCCCTTAAGCCTCTCAGCCGGGGTACTCGTAATAGGCTTGGTAGGCCATTACCCTACCAACTACCATGATAAGCCATAAGCCCCTCAGAGAGCGCGCTTGCGCGCTTTACTCCGACGCTCTTGCGAGAATCGGAGACCATGGAGTATTAGGCCGCCTTTCGGCGGGTTATTCTCCACTCTCCGGCAGGTTACTAATGTGTTACTCTCCCGTTTGCCACTATTCCGACTTCCTTGCGGTCATCGGAACCGTTCGACTTGCATGCCTTAGACACACCGCCAGCGTTCATCCTGAACCAGGATCAAATTCTCTAACAAAAATTTGATACTAAAAATTTACAAAACTCAAAATTTGCAACTACAAAAAATTTAAGAATTTTTGTAGTGGTTTGAACTAAAAAATAAATTTTTAAAGAACTTGGCTATATAAATTAACAATACTCAATATAAATATTTTTTTGAGATTTGTCAAGCTCATATATATTAGCCGATAACGTTTTGAAGTATTTTTCTTCAAAAAGTATCGATTTAAATATCTTTGCCCCTATTGTTTTTTTGGAGTGCTCTGGCCACTTTTTCTGCTACTTGGCCATGGCGCCATTCTCTGATCTTTTGATGACTTCCTGAAAGCAACACTCTTGGCGCTTTCAATACTTTTATTTTACCGAATTTATCTTTAATTGTCAAAATTCCCGGACGAGTATACTGAGGATATTCTATTTTGAGACAACCCTCATCATCGAATGACTCTTCACCCAGCGATTCTTTTTTAATTGAACCGTCGACTAACCTCGTAATCGCATCGACTACAATCATCGCTGCCAATTCTCCGCCGGTTAATACGAAATTCCCGACTGATAAAGACTCGTCAATAAAATGTTCAACCCGTTCATCAACGCCTTCATAGTGACCGCAAATCAAAATAATATGTTTCAAGTTTTTATAAGAGCGAGCTATATTTTGATTAAAAATCTTTTTAGACGGCCGCAACAGAATAATTTTTCGTTTAGAGTCTTTCCTAAAATTGTGCGTTAATTTTTTAAGAACCAAATAAATCGGCTCGACTTTCATAATCATACCCGCGCCGCCGCCGTAAGGCCGGTCATCGATGGTCTTGCGCCGATCAAAAGTATAATCGCGCAGATTATGAATACTAATTTTAACGAGTCTCTTTGTCTTCGCCCGATTTATGATAGAAGTAGAAAAATATCCTTCGAAAACTTTGGGGAATATGGTCAAAATATCGAACTTAATCATACCAGGTAGTAGAAATTCGATGCTTCTTGAAGTGCGATTATATTAAGGAGTGCGCTGGAAGCAAAGATTAGTTATTTTGTTAACAACGAAACCAAGTAATGAGCCGAAGCAAAAAGCACTATCGAATTTTCACTACCTGGCATATATTTAAAACGGAAAGTAAAATCGCTCCAATGGAGCGATTTTACTAACCTTTAATTATAAATAACAAGGTTTAAATTTTTAAATCTTCGTCAATTGAAGTAGATGGTTTCATCATTCTCCCGCCTTCCGGCTCCTCAATTTTAAGATTAACGCGAGCTTTATTCTTCATGCCCACTAATCTTAAAAGGGTACGAATGGCACGAGCAGTTTGTCCCTCGCGGCCAATAATTTGGCCCATATCCGCGGGATTAACTTTCATGGTGAGTAAAACACCCATCTCGTCAACATGGCGCTCAATTTTAACATCCTTAGGATTGTTAACAAGCGCAGTAACGAGATTCTCAAGAAACTCTTGATCTGAATTCTTAGCAGCCATATTCTTTTTGTGTTTATTATCTGACACGCAAAAGTATGCCAGTATAATTTTTTAATTCATCCGACCTTTCTTTATTTTAAAGATAAAGCATATTAAGCAGCTGGCGCCGGCGCGGCTTCTTTTTCCTCTTGGTCTTTTTTGTGACGACGCATTACTTTAATTCTTTCACCTGTAGTGACGCCGTGTTTAAGCAGAAGATTGTGAACCGTCGCGCTCGGTTTAGCGCCACAACCGATCCAATGCAAAATTCTTTCTTTTTTAAAAGAAACTTCTTTGGAACGAGGGTTATAAAAACCTAAGTCTTCTAAAAAATCTCCCACTGGATCTTTGGCTTTTTCGGATACAACGATCCTAAAAAATGGTTGATTTTTTTTCCCGTGTCTTGAAAATCTAATAGCTAACATAATATCAACATATTAACACAAAATTTATTTGGGGTCAAGTCTTAAAAACCTTCTTTTCCCCGCCTTTATAATTTGAGGTAATTCAATATTTACAATCGCCTGCCAATCTTTAATGATATTTTGATTAATTTCCACACCTCCCTGTTCAATTAATCTTCGCGCTTCTGCTTTGCTGGAAACCAATCTATAATCAAAGATTAAATCAATCAACTTATGATTACCTCGATTAATTTTTTCTGTTTTTATATCTTCGGGTATCAAATGCTCTCTGAAAATTTTATTGAAATTTTCTTCAGCCGAATTGGCCGCTTTATCTCCGTAGTAAATTTTAACAATTTCTCCGGCTAATTTAATTTTTAGATTTCTTGGATTGACGCCGCTTTTTAAGTCTTGTTCTAATTTTTTAATTTCCGACTCCGGCAAGCGGGTACATAGAATAAAACCGTTGACAATCAAATCGTCTGACCAACTCATTACCTTACCGAACATCTCTTGAGGCGAGCCAGACAAAGCAATCATATTGCCTTCGCTTTTGCCCATTTTTTTACCGCTTGTGTCAGTTAAAAGTTTAGTAGTCAAAACAAATTTTTCTTTGTTTTTTAATTCTTTCATTAATGTCCGACCGGCCAACATATTAAAAGTCTGGTCGTTGCCGCCGACCTCACCATCAACATCCATTATTACCGAATCGTAGGCCTGCATGACAGGATATAAAAATTCATGGAGATAAATTGGGGCTGGCGACTCCAACTCCGCTAAAATTAAATCTTTTTTTTCGACCACCGTTCTTTCTCCGCAAATTTGACAATTAGTAGAAATAATTATTGGAAGAGCTGTATCAAAAGCTTCTTTCGTGCTAAATTGAATTTTTGGTTTAAACAAATCATTACATTTACGACAACGCGCATAAGTTATAAGCATTCTTTTTTCAAACATATCTCTTTCTAACATTCGCTGAACCGTAAAATGCGAAGCTAACTCCAAAACCTCGGCAAAATTCATTTTCGCCAGCCATTTACTGTTATATTTCAATTCAACCGGATTCTTGCCCTTAAAATCTAAAATTGCAGACGCTTGTTTTTTATATTCCTTACAATTTTCCAATACCTGTTTGCGCGTGAGCTGCTTGCGAGTCGCGGTTTTATCCGTAGGATCGCCGATCATGCCGGTAAAATCTCCAATAAGCATAATTACTTTATGGCCCAATCCTTGAAATTGACGTAGTTTTAGCATAGTAATGCTATGGCCAATATGCAGGGTTGGCGCTGTTGGATCGTAGCCCGTATATAGAGTTAAACGTTTTCTGGAATACAAGAGTTTTTCTAAGAAATCACGGTTCGGGTAAATATTTTCCACGCCGCGCGTCAATAATTCTTCGATTTTTTGCTTATCAATAATAACATTAGACATAATTGTTTTATTCTACAAAATAAGGAGAAAAGGTCAACAAAAAACAAATCCCGGACATTTTTAGTGCCCGGGATTTGATATCTTTTAATCATCTTTATTGCTCTTGCGGTTTCATTTCTTGTGATTTCATCTGATCTTGAGGCGCATTATTGTCTTGTCCGCCAAACTTTTTATCTATTAATTGCTGTAAGTTATCCAATTTCTGCCTAGTTTTCGTGTCGAGCGTAGACTTAACCCTGGAAGCTGATTGCATAATCTTAGAAAGTTCATTTCTAATTTCATTTACTCCCTGACAAGCCCCGCGATAATCTTCGTCTTTCACTGCTTCAATTATAGGATCGATGACATCTTGCAACGAAGCCTTTATTTCAACGTCTTTGACTTTTGGTAAATTGGTATTAATGTCACGGAAAGAATTGAGCACACAATTTATGTCGCCCGGACCGTAATCACCGTAAATGTCCTGCAAGGATTGCATCGCGTCTTCTACTTCGCCGCTATTAAATTTAGCTTTTGCGTCATTTATTGTGGTTCGCATACCCGCAACCGTATTCGTAATTGACGCTATATCCAATATGGCGATTTTCTGATACGTCTTATTTTTTAATAATTTTTCCACACTTAATAATTCTTTCTCAAACTGTTTAACCTGTTTCGGGAATTCGATTTTCATTCTTATGGAATTAATATCGTCCCAATATCTGGCATCGTAAAATTCTTGCAAAACATCTCTCTGTGTCATATCCTCCGGCGGGTTATTGATGTCCTGTTTAAATTTATCCAACGTAACGGAAAGTTCGTTTAATTTACTTACCTCGTCGCTCAAATTAGCCAATTTTTTTGCCTGTATAGCAAGTGTTTTGATCTGTTGTTTCAAGTCGGATGCTTGTTTCAAAACATTTTTTATTTCCCGCGGATTGACGAAACTGTTCCTGACCTCATGGATGGTATCCCAGAAACGAGCATCGTAAAATTCCTGTATCACCTCTCTCTGAGAAGTGTCAACTGAGGAATCTTTCAAGTTCTGTTCGAAAGTATTAATCTGGCTAAGGGCTTCATTTAACTGGGCTGCTTCATCAACGAGTTTCGGCAAACTCTTAAGTTGAGTTAAAAGATTTTTAATCTCCTTCTGCATGTCTTTCAATTGTTGCGTTACGCTTTTAATTTCTTGTGGATCAATTGGTTTTTCTTGATCAAAGTCTGACCTCATTTCTTGTAAATTCATCTCCGGCCTATTAGTCTGTTCTGTGCCTGGTTGCATTATTGGCTGATCTATTTGGACGGACTGGCCTTGATTCATTATTATTGATTTTTCCGGCTGCATGGATTGAGCCTGTGAGATAGACTCCGTATTATTAGCAGGAGCGACGACTTGAGTCAAATCAACTTGCGCTAAGCGCGTATTCCCGACTTTAACTATCGCCGGAGCCACGAGAAGAGCTCCCAAGGCAGCCACAGAAGCAACAAGCATGATTATCGGAATCTGAACAAAGGCCTTTTTAGAGTGTTTTTTACATTTTTGGCGCATAAATTTTTATTATTTTGTTATTTTATTTATTATTCGCTTCGACTTTTTGACTGGTCGATACTATAACATACTAACAAAACTATCAGAAAACACCATGCGGAAAACTATAAATATTCAATTCTTAAGTTGCGAGCCCCGAAAATGCCTCAAATTCAAATAAATTCCGCTTAAGATGGCGAGTGTGAAATTTTATTAAGCAGGTCTTCTATTTCTGAAGCTTTTTCTTCTGTTTGATCCAGCTCAAAAAATATTTTTGGCACCAAGCGCATGCCCAATTTTCTATTAAGTAAAAACTGCAAATAACCTGCTTTTTTCCTCAGTTTACCTAAAACGCGTTGACTATACTTAAAGGGGAAGACACTCAAAAACACCTTGGCGGTTAAATAATCTTTATCCACTTCCACGTTGGTAATGGTTGAAAGAGAGTCCTCGGGCATTTCTACTTCGCGCAAAATAATTTGTGACAATTCTTGCTGAATCAATTCGTTAAGTTGTTCTTGTCTTCGCTGAGACATAAATTCAGTTTAAAAATTAATAGGGTAAAATATCATTGTATTTATTTTGGGCGTTCCATAATAGCCAACCGTAACCGTTGCCGTCTTCCACAGCCTTAATTTGTTTAGCTAATTTAGCCGAGTCATATTCCGCGCCCAAATCAAAAGCCTGTAGCCACGGTCTCGGCAAAGCGTTTTGGCCAATAAATTTTTCCTTAGCTTTGGCTAAACTGCGGAAAACAATCTCGTAAGGATGTTCGGCCGGATTAGTGAAATTCTCAAATCCGGGCGGAAAATGAGAAGGATAAACCATAGGGCAAATATAATTGAAATAAGGAATTAATAACGATAAATTTTGCCCGATGTTCAAGTCGTCATCCCGCCAAAAGGTTAAACCAAACAAATCTGCGGAACGCGTGATGTTAAGCGGACTTAGAACGATATTTTGGTACTCGGCAAAACGCCGAATAATCTCCTCTTTGGGCGCCAGGCCATCCCAAATAGGATAACTAATATTGGAAATATTGCCGTCTGAGGGAAAACGAATGTAATCAAAATTAATTTCATCAAAACCCATCAGCCAAGCTTCTTTCGCCAGAGCTATATTATAATCCCAAACCTCTAAAGAGGCCGGATCAACCCAAAACAAGCCTTTATTATCGGCCCAAATCTTTCCTGTATTTTTGTTTTTCAAAGCCACCGAAGGATTACTGGAAGCTAAAGTCGGATCCTGAAAAACCGACAAACGCGCGATAGCATATAAATTTTCTTTATGCAGATTCTCTAATATGCTCTTTAGATTTTTTATACGCGGTTCGCTGGTTTTTAAATTTTTTACCGTTTCCACCGAACTTTCATAAGCCACTATTCCGTGCGAGTCTTTTAAATCAATAATTACAGCGTTAAGTTTATTCTTTTTTGCTAAATCAATTAGCCTATTTAACAAAACAGGTTCGCTGGCGGTCCAGGAAGACAGATAAATTCCTTTAACATAAAAAGGTTGATCGAAATTAATTTTTCGTTTAAGAAATTCATTTTCTCCTTCGCTTGATTTTTGCGCTTTAATCGAATAACGGATAGACACTGCCACCAAAATATTAAGGACAACGACGATAATAAAAAAAACACTGATCGTAAGTTTCGAGGTGAAAAAACTATAAATTTTGGGGCGCGAAGTTTTCATACCAGGTAGTAGAAATTCGATGTTTCTTAAAAGTGCAGTTATTAATATAAATGCACTAGTAGTAAAAATCAATATTTTATTGATGATAGAACCAGATAGTAAGCTGAAGCGAAAAGCACTATCGAATTTTCACTACCTGGCATACTCGTCGCTTTATGACTTCTTAGGAAAAACCTTATGCCAAAATCTTTGCCAGGCGCTTTCTTCTTTGGCCAAAAATTTAATCCAAACAAAGATGTAAAAAATTTCCAGCAAACCAACCGTATTAACAATTAAAAGAATGATGAACCAAATCTTTTCGTTGCGGTGAGCCGCTTTCCATAAAGCCATACCCTTCCAGGGCAAAACCCAAACACCGACCAAAAAGATAATCCAGTTGTAATATTGAACCAAAAAATCTTGCATAAATTCATATTTACACTGTTAGATAAGCTGAACATCTTAGACTTATATTTTAGCCGATTTAAATGATAAAAACAAGATTATAAATCTCGCAAACCAGGACTGATTTAATTTAAATGAAAACCGCGCCAAAATATAAATTCTGACGCGGCATAAAGGATATTAACCCTGTGTTATCTGCGCTCGCCCCGCCCGCCTTGAGTTCGCCGTTCCGCGCAGTAATAGCGAAGTACCGAACCCCCCCGCAAATATTAGTTTAGAAAGACTGTTTTTAAAAATCACTCAAGGCGAAGTCGGGCGTGGTCGGAAATAAAAAACTTCGTTTCTCGTTTCTCTCGCTCGCTTGATAATAAAACGCGCTGATTAAGCGCGTCGCATTCTTTTCAATCCGGTTAAAAACCCGATTTGCCTTTTAAGGCTTTCGATTTCCTCGATTTGTCGCTGGATGGGCAACAGCTGTTCCTTGGTCTTAACTGTTAATTCACCGACCTGACTAATCAGTCGATTTTCTATAGCCGCGAAATCAGGACAATTTTTACTCTTGAGCGCCTCGCTGTCTTTTGTCGTTTGTCCGATAATGCGTTCGAGAGATTTCTGTTCCTGATGAATCAGGTGCTGGCTACGGGCTATTAAATCGCGCTCTAGGTTGTTGAGCGAGGACAAGACATTAATCGCCTTCTTTTTCATAACGCGGCGATATTGCAAACAGGCGGATCTTGTTTCAAGCCGCATTTTTTGAATAAAACTTTTGGCTTTCAAGATTTGTTGATAGCTTTTAAACACCATCTCTTTCTCCTGTTTTGGGTTTATGGCTTTAGTTTTTGCAAAGAACAAAAAGGCAAATAAAGGGTATTAACCCTGTGTTATCCGTGCTCGCTCGGAAGAACAAACAGATTTGTTCTTCTCTCACTCGCTTGATAATAAAATAATAACAAAATAAAATATTTTTGTCAACCCCGAAGAAAATGAATCAGCCAATCAGTCGATTGGCTTATCTGAAAATATTCATTTTCTCTGCGGGGCGAAGCCAAAAAAAGAAGCCCCAACACTTTTTTGTGTTGGGGCTTTCTGAATTTCCAAAAAACCAAAGACCAAGAAGACCGAAAGGCCCAAGGCTCCAAAACCCTAGGACCGACTACCGCACGATGCCGAGCCACACTCGCTGAACGAGCTGTCGACGCCGTTCCAGCCGAGTCCCGGCCGACTGACGTCGAGGCACAGAAACGGGGCGCGGTCGTCGTTCCTGTAGCGGGAGCCAGCGGCGTCCACGTAGCGCTTGGACAGCGCCTTGGCCTGGATGCCGAGACTGATGACCTCGGCAGCGGTTAAGGGGGAACGGTTCTGGCTCTTGATGAGTTCAGTGGCTTTCAGAACGGACCGGCCCAACATGCCTTCGCCGTCTTCCACGTCAAAGATGAAATAGGGCTGGACAGGCGTGGAGACGATGTCCTTGATCTCGTTGGTGTCGAGACAGCTGATGCCGGACTGGTTTCCATTTCTGACCATGGACATCTGGGTCGAGAGATTGAGTGCAGAGAACGGGATGATTGACAGGAACGGGATGCGACCTTCCTTGAAGGTCATGGTCGAAGCTTTGGCCAGCACCTGGGGTTTCTGACTGATGAGCATGGCCAATACCTGGCTGGGACAGCCCCGGTCGCGCAGGGTTTGAATCTGGCGATCGAAGAGGTCATCAAAAGCGGCCCATCTTTCTTGGGCAGATGATACCACTTTATTTACGGCTTCGATAGTTTGTCTGGCCTGACTTCTGGTATCGACATGGCCGTCTCTGCAAAGCCGATCGCGCTCTGTTTTCGTTAACTTATTAAACCATTCCCAGTGTTCGAGGGTGATCTGGCCGTCACGCGCTTTCTGGAGCGTGTCGATCTGCAAACCAGCCAATTTGGCCGCGTCTGCGCCGATGACTTTACTCATCGTTTTTCTCCTTTTGGTTTTTATTTACCCTGTTAAAAATCCGTCGCTTTTTGCGACAGATTCAACAGGAATGTTAATGATCTAAATTGGATTGTAGCGGATTTTTTGACTTTTGTCAAGCCTAAGTTCTAAAATTTATTTGATATTATATATGCCTACAACCCAATTTCGCCGGAAATCTTTTGCATAGCTGAAAGCGACAGAGTGATAAACTGCTCCAAGTTTAAATCCAATTCACTGCAAGCCGCAATATGTTCGCGATTCGCGCCTTTGGCAAAACCCTTTTCCTTAAAACGATTTAAAACATTATCCGGGGTTAAAACGCTAATTTTCTTATCCGTCAATACTAATGTAGCGGCCACGATCAAACCTGTGATGGGATCCGCGCAGAATAAAGCTTTTTCCATTTTTGTTTCACGCGTCAAACCGTGGACGTTATTATGTTTTTTCACCGCGGAAACGATTTCTGGTTCTAGGCCCAATGATTCTAAAAATTGCGCGCCTTTCAAACTATGCTGTTCCGGTTCATCCTTGGTTTCTTCATAATCAATATCGTGCAACAAACCAGCCAAGGCCCATTTATCTCTGTCTTCCTTTCCGTCTGTGACGAATCCGCTTTGGGTGGAAAAATAATTCGCCAATTCCACCATCACGGCTTCCACCGCTAAACAATGTTTTATTAAATTAGACGTTTTTACTTTTTCGTTTAAAATTTTTAAAGCTTCTTCTCGAATCATAGTAGTTAGAATTTAGAATATAGAATATAGAATTAGAGATTATTTTCTTCTGTTTTGGCTCGATATTGTATGGCTTCGGCCAAATGTTGAGGCAAAATTTCTTCGCTTTGCGCCAAATCAGCAATAGTGCGGCCAACTTTCATCAAACGATGAATAGCCCGACCGGATAAACCATAACTTTCGACCGCCCGTTTCAAAATTTCCCTGGCTTCAGCGCTCAAAGAACAAAACTTCTCTATCTGCGCGGCTTTAATCTCCGCGTTAGTTAAAATATTAAGCTTATCAAAACGATTTTGCTGTAAATCGCGCGCTTTTTGCGCTCTTTCCCTAACGCTGACCGAACCTTCTGTCGCGGCTTCTTGGGCGATTTCTTTGTATTCTAAGCGCGGCACTTCCACGTGCAAATCAATGCGATCCAGTAGCGGTCCGGAAATTTTTTGGCGATAACGCATAATTTGCGCCGGAGAACAAATGCAATTTTTCTTTTTATCGCCGAAATAACCGCAGGGGCAAGGATTTTGAGCCGCGACCAAAATAAATCTGGCCGGATAATTGATGTTAAATTTAATGCGCGAAACAGAGATTATACCGTCCTCTAACGGCTGGCGCAAACTTTCTAGCGTGGCTCGAGAAAATTCAGGAAATTCGTCCAGAAATAAAACGCCGCGGTGCGCCAAACTCACTTCACCAGGACGCGGACTTGTTCCGCCACCCACCATCGCTACATCAGAAATCGTATGATGCGGAGCGCGAAACGGGCGCTCCAAAATTAGCGGCTGGTCATCAGACAATAACCCGGAGATGCTGTAAATTTTTGTAATTTCTAGAATTTCTTCTTTGGTCAAGAGCGGAAGAATGGAGGGTATAGCGCGCGCCAACAAAGTTTTACCGGAACCTGGCGCGCCAGTCATCAAAATATTATGTCCACCCGCGGCAGCAATCTCCATGGCTCGTTTTACATGTTCTTGTCCTTTGATAAAGGCGAAGTCAAATTCAAAATCGGTTCGCGGAGAAATTTCTGCCCCCTTGCTTTCGATCACTTCGATTAATCGGCTTTTTGAAATATGACCCAATAAATGATTAAGGGATTCTAGAGGATAAACATTCAAGCCCTCAACAAGCCGGGCTTCATTCAAATTGGCTTCGGGCAAAAAAACGTTCTTAATCTTACGCTGTTTAGCAAAAAGAATTATCGGTAAAACAGATCGCGTATGGCGCAAATCGCCGCTTAAAGCCAATTCTCCCAAGAAAATGGAATTTTTAGGCAATAATTTTTCGTCAATCTGTCCGGAAGCCATCAAAATGCCCAGCGCGATTGGCAAGTCATAAATCGTGCCTTCTTTTTTAATGTCCGCTGGCGCCAGATTAATCACCAATCTTTTTTGAGAAGGAAATTTAAATCCTGAATTATGAATAGCGGATCGCACCCGCTCTTTTGATTCCTCTACGGCTTTGTCGCCTAAGCCGACAATATTAAAACACGGAAAGCCATGACTGGCATCCACTTCAATTTCTACAGCTTTGGCATCCAAACCAATGGTAACCGATGATAAAAGTTTAGCAATCATTTTATTTTGATTATTATTAAGCGAGTGAGTGAAAAGCAAATGAATTTTCTTTTCCCGGCTGCCTCGCCGACGCGAGTTAAGGCGGGGCGAGCGCAGATAACACAGGGTTTAATACCTCTTATTTTTTCTTTAAAAAATTAATTATAAAAATAATTAAACCGCCGATAATCATTATATCGGAAAAATTAAAAATATTTAAATTCCGCATCTGCCAATAATCTACCACGGCTTCGTAAAAAAATCTGTCCAAAATATTTGAGAAGGCTCCGGCGATAATTAAACTAAAAGCAAAAAAGTTAACCCAAGAATTTTTCTGCCAAAAATTAATCGCCTGCCAAATTAAAAAAATAAAAAATACAGCAAGGACGATCATCATCAAACAGGATGGTTCGATCATTCCAAAAACAAAATTTCTATTTAAAAATAATCCGCTATCAAAAAAATAAAATAAATTTTTATGATGGTTGAAATAAAAATAAATTTCTTTTAGCGCGCGGTCAAAAATAAAAAAAATAAGAACTAATAAGATGGCAGACCATCTTTTAATCCTAAAATAAATAATTGACATACCCCGTATATCATCTTCGATATTTTTAATAATTTTTTGGATCTTGGTAAATATTATTTATATTTATAAATCTAACTAATAAAATTCTCCTGGGGGGGTTCTGGGCCGACTATCGTCGGCCCCATCGAAGTTGTATTACGGGGCATAATGATTATTTGCTTATCTTTGCCTTACATTCTAAACACCAACGAGCGGTTGGTATGGCCTCTAGCCTTTTTTCTTGAATTTCTTTATCACAAGACTCGCAAAAACCATATTTATTCTTTTTTATTTTTTCCAATGCCAAATTAATTTCTTGTAATTGATTTTCTAAATTTTCTTCGATGGAGAGACGATCAACGAAAGTGGTTACCTCGTCAATATTTTCATCTTCCGTGTCTCCAAATTCGGGGAATTTAGCTTCGTAAACGTTCTCGCCATGCGAGCTTTTTTCAGCCACTTCGCTTAGCTGGCCCTCTACGCTCTTTTTCATCTCCTCCAGACGATTTTTAAATAATTCCATGTCTTTTTTGTTCATAAGATAAAAAATAAAGATTAGTCATTTATTAAGATAATTACAATATATTATGCTTATCGCCGTTTCTGGCAAGAGCCTTATCCACAACTTATCCCCACAAATAAGCTAGTACGAAAAACAACCGCCCCAGAGAAGAGAATTATCGGAAAGAACCATGCCTGCAATTAATTTTTTAAACCATCCTTGTGCTGGAAAATTATAAAAAATTATTTTTTTGCTATCTAAAGGAACACATCTCGTTTTTAGAATTAATAAATCTTTTACGAAACGCTTGTCTTGGGAATTAAGATAATAATTGTTGATAATATTTTTTACAAAATTAATATTGTTGCCTAAAATTACGAAATGGTCATTAAAAGCCCATGCGCGCTCTCGATTTTTCGATGATAAGTCAGGACGATTAATAATAATTTTATTTAAAGTAAAATCTTCAACTTGCTCTTTCTCGGCGGAAAAACGATCAAGGTTCATAATATATTCGATCGTCTTGGTTTTATCGGGCAGAAGTATCGTTTTTTCTTCTGGAAAAGCTCGAGCTAAATTATTTTTAAAATCTTCCCAAAATAAATTTGGCGAAAATTGCGGACCACGTAAATAAATTTGCGCCCCGTTGTCTCCATCAATTAAAGAAGCATTATTGAGTCCGAGAAAAATTCTAATACTCGAATCGATTTCAATATTAAAAAAACTAGCCAGCCCGGGCCGGGGCGATAAAAAGTTAACAAAATTTGAAAAATGATCTTCAAAAAGACGAACCTCTTCATTCCCTACATCAAAAACCCTAGCCTCAAAAAAAATTAAATTTTTAAGATTGCGGGCCCTAAATTTTATCTGGCCAATCTTTTGTACGCTTTCTTTCCCCAAAAAAGAAAAATAATTATTGCTCGGCAGAATATTATTAGTCGCGTAGCCGTTCAAAAAATCATTGCTGACATATTGAAGCGGCGAAATAATCTTAGAAAATGGCGAATGGGCCGGCGACAAGAATTCATTCAATAAATTCTCTTTTAAGCCAATGACTGCGATTCGATTATCAAGTAGCCGACTATAAACTTGATTGTCTCTTTTTTCGCCAGTTACAATTGTTGGCGACGAAAAAGATGATTTAAAATGATACATCACAATCGGATTTATGGTTCCGTCTTTCTCGTCTTTTAAAAGAACCAACGAAAAGTCATCGAGAGCGTCCAAAATTGCGACATTAAAATTGTACTTAAAAAGCTCATAAATTGGGTATCTCGCGTATAATTGCGTCAATTCCTTCTCTGGCCAATGATCTTTAAGAAAATGATAGGCGCGATTGCCAATCAGATGACGCGTATTGACGTTAAAATGAGCATAAAAGATCGTCTGATCTTTGGGTGTTAAATCACGCAAATTATCTATGGGAGTAGCTAAATAAAAAAACCCTGCCAAAACCGGCAGAACAATAAATATAGACAGGGCTAAACCCAAATAAATTTTAAATCTCTTGGTTTTAAAATAAGCTAACATAAAAATTAAATCTCCAAATATTTGCGCATAGCCAAAGAGGAGCTCAAGATACAAATCAGAAAAGCAAAAATTAATTGCGGCCCAAAAAATATCGGGAGATTATTCAAAACATATGTGGAAATCGGGAAATTAAAGTTTAAAAATTCAAAAATCTTGGGTTGAATAAAATACAGAGAAGAAATAAAACATCCGCCCGCGATAATCCAGCTCAATAAAATACTAAATGTTATTTCCAAAATAAACGGCCAACGAATAAATCCAGCTGACGCCCCGACTAGTCGCATAATTTTAATTTCTTCCTGGCGAGCATAAATACTCAATCGAATGGCGTTAAAAACGACCAAGGCAACGATTAGAACAAAGATACTGCTGACCAAAAATCCGGTAAATTTAATTTTTGTCCCCCATTGATCGATTTGCGTAACTACTTGTTCATAATTATAAAAATTCATTTCTTGAATAATTTGTTGGTAGGCATCGCCCTTTAATAATTCCCGAACCGCTTCGTAATCTTCAATTGATTTCACTTTAATTAAAATCGTGCCGCCAAAAGGATTCTTATCTAATTCTTCCAGTGACTTATTGATTAGGTTGTCCTGTACGTGAAGATCTTTAAATTTAACTAAAGCTTCTTCTGGTGATACATAATTAATCTCTTGAATTTCCGGCATCTTTTGAAGCTGATTTTTTAAAACATTTATTTTCTCTTCCCCTGCATTCGGCTTAAAATAAAGGCTCAAATCAACTCGATTGCGTAAGCTATTGACTGTTTCGCGTATTATCAAATTTATGCCGCTGACGATACTAAACGAAAAAAACATTAATATCAAAATGATAATTAATGTGCACGACAACCAAATATTGCGGACAAAATTTTGCCAAGCTAATTTAAAAATGCGGGCCATTGAGTCTAATATTATAAAATATTAATGTTGGCTTCTTTAATTTTTTCCGATGGTATCTCTGAGGGCGCGCCCATCATCGGATCGCGGCCATCGCTGGTTTTGGGGAAAGCTATAACTTCGCGAATACTGGGTTCGTTTTGTAAAATCATAACCAAACGATCAAGCCCTATGGCAATGCCGCCATGTGGCGGAGCTCCATATTTAAGTGCTTCAAACATATGACCGAAGTTACTTTCAATCTGTTCCTCGCTCAAATCCATAATTTCGAAAACCCTTCTTAAAGCCTCGGGTTGATGATTACGGATACTACCCCCAGCGACCTCAACGCCATTCAAAACTAAATCGTATTGGGTGGTTATGATCTCTTCGATATTTTCTTTTTTCATCAGGTTTTCCATAAATTCCGTCTTTGGCGCGGAAAAAGGATTATGCGTGAAAATCCATTTACCGCCATCTGTTTTCTCGAAGAAATGAAAATCAACTACCCAACAGAAACCCAGTTCATCTTTATCGTTTTTGTCTTTGCGAATGTCGGGTTTATCCGTGCCGTATTTTTCCATCACCTCTTTCCAAGTAAATCGCGGAAATGGCGTTTGGGTTATATGCTTATACGGAAATAAATCTTTAATGGTTTCTATCTGCATGTCTTCGATCAAATTCATTACGTCTTCGCGCTCAACAAAGCTAATTTCTAAGTCTAATTGGGTAAATTCAGGCTGGCGATCACCGCGGCTGTCTTCATCACGGAAACACCTGGCGATTTGAAAATATCTTTCCATGCCGCTAACCATAAGCAGCTGCTTAAATTGCTGGGGCGACTGCGCCAAAACATAAAATTTGCCGGGATAAACGCGCGAAGGCACCAAATATTCACGCGCCCCCTCCGGTGTGCCCTTACATAAAATCGGGGTTTCAATTTCCAAAAAATCTTTTTGAGAAAGATAATCGCGGAAATATTTAAAAATCTTGTCTCGAATAATAATATTATTTTTCATCCTTTCATGACGAAGATCCAAATAACGATATTTCAAACGAAGCTCCTCGTTGGCCTGCAAAGTTTCATTATCAATTTCAAAGGGCGGAGTCTCCGATTCATTCAATATTTTCACCGACCTGACCATAATCTCCACGGCGCCGGTTAATTGTTCTTCTTTTATTTGACCAACTGGTCGCGCATTAACCATACCAATAATTTCTAACACGAATTCTGGGCGAATGATTTTAATGACTTCCCGTGAATCATCGTCTAATTCTTTAGGCGCCAAAATAACCTGAACCAATCCGCTGCGATCGCGGAAATCAATAAAAACAATTTTGCCCATATTACGGCGCGTATTAACCCAACCGCAAAGCCGGACTTCTTGCCCTACTTTATTCACTGCGTCCGAAACAATAGTTCTCTTAAGCATATTAAAAAGACTTTTAATTTTAAAATACTCAATTATTCTATAGAAATAAAATGATTTTGGCAAACCCCGTATATCATCTTCGATATTTTTAATAATTTTTATGTCCTAATAAATATTTATGTTTACCCCGTTAGAGATTCAGCCGAGACTATCTTTTGTCGCCCAACTAAGGCGAAGCCGCCTCACGGCTCTTGTCAATCTCCTAAATATATTTAATTTTAAATCTCTAACGGGGTTTATCAATCTAACTAACAAAATTTTCCATGATTTTTGGGCCGACCAGAGTCGGTCTCATCGAAGTTGTATTACGGGGCAAATATCAAATAAATCGTTGCGCCAGAAATTAATTATGTTCTATTAATTATTAAAATTTATTGCCAAAGATTCTCCAGCTTGCTCAGCTTTTCCTCTAACTCCTGCATTAATGGGTTCTGCGGCCATTTGTTTTTTATAGTTTTAACTAATTTTTGATAACGCTCTAGTTGCTGTTCTTTGCCAGCCTTAAAGTGCTCAAATATCGCCTCGCCCTCATTCTGATAACTGGTGGCGACATCATTCATATTATAAACCACGTCGGCCGATTTAACCAAAATCTCGTCATAACCCGCCCTGACAACATGATCAAGTGCCTCAACTTTTCTTTCTTGCCATGACAATGATTTACTTTTTTCACTAACCCCATAAACAATTTCGGCTACTCTATCACCAAATTTTTTAGCTAAAACTTCTTTGTTAATTCCTTCGCCGTCTTCTATGGTGTCATGGAGTAAGGCGGCGGCGATCAAATCTTCTTCTGTGTTTATTCCTGTCAAAATCAAGGCTACACCCACAGAATGTATTAAATATGGCAAACCGCCGATCTTTCTTTTTTGATTCTGATGGACTTTGGCGGCAAATTCCAATGCTTCTTGAATTTTTGGAGTATAAACGCTCATTTGCTAGAACGGCTTATTTAATCTTCCGACGCTCTAAATAGAAACTTTTTGCCAATAGGCCGGCCCTGAAGCATATTGGTCGCAGGCCACTACCGACCACTTCCTTAAGTCGACTTTTTTGTTTGACAAAAGTATTTTCGGCAACATTACACCAATGTTTTTGAAATAAACATTCATAATTGTAAAAAATAAATTATTTTTTAAAATTAGCGAAGGGCCCTTCGTCGCAATTATTCAACTGCTTATCACAGCCGATCTGTATCCATTCGTAAAAATCGGACGGCTTTTCATTAATAGCAAAGATAATTTTTTCTATTTCGGGGAATTGTTTAAGCGTATTTTCTATTTCAGATAAAAATTCCGCGCTACCACAGCTACTAGAAGCATTAGGGATAATAGACCGAATGTCTATTAAATCAACATAGGCTGTATTATTTTCTATTTTAAGATTTTTTAAGATAAATTTTGTTTGAGGAGAGAACCAGGAAATATAGCCCTGCTCTTTTTCTTGTTCGGTCGGACCCTTGAACAATTCTTTCAGTGCCGCTTCCGACAGATTAATTTCATCGTTTATGGTTCTAAAAACTGGATAAGTCTTACTACAGTCGCTAAGGTTCGGATTGAGCTGATTATTATTAAAATAAATTGCAATTTTTTTATTTTGAGACGCGGGCTCTTTTTCAAAAAATTCATCATTAAATAACAAGGGCGTGAATATCCCTATAACCAGAGCGAGCAAGGCAACTACAATTATCCAAGAAAAGATAGGTTTATTTTTTAATAAAGTCATTTTGTAGAATTCGTTATTTTATTTGTGGACAAGCGAGAGACCTGCCCGCCATTCGCCTTATGCCGTGTTGTCGTGAACTATTTTGTTTATGGCAGCAATATGACATCTTTAATAAAAAGTTTTTATTTAGGTCGGCTCAAGGCATTGGCAGGCGGGAAAACAGATTCATTTGCTTTTTGGAGCGAGTGAAACAAACACAGGGCTTAATATCCTTTATTCCATTAGTATACCATATTTTTTCTAAATATTCTAAATAAAAGAGGTGAATTTAATTCACCTCTTGTTTTTGAAACTAGCCGTTGTCGATATTGTCGGCTCTATCTTGTGGCCGAGCAATCGAATAGCTGATGGCGTTATGACGATTTTCATCTGATAGCCATATTCGCGCATAAAAGCAAGTATTTTCTTCAGGTCGCGGTTGGCTAAATTATTGACGATGGGACGAGGTACAGGAAGGAATTTAGAGAAGAAGCTCTTGCGTTTTATTTTCATAGAAACTACCTTTAGTCTCGCGTCGTGGGTGCTGTCATCGATCGTTGATTTGATCATAACAACTACTGAAGCGCGAAAAGGCGACAGCAACGTCCCGCTCGCCTTGATTAGGCCGTCTCTTAGAAAAACTTTCACGCTTTCGGCTGACGGATTGCCTGCTTTCTCACTCAACTTTTGCTGAACAATATAATTGAGTTCCTTCTCGTTGAAAACAAAGTTGCTTGAGTCGCTGAAAAGTTGCTCAATCTTGTAGCGAGTATAGGCAATATATTCCTCGGGGATATTAACGCCAGAATCGCGACAGGATTTCTGGGCCTTTCCTAAACGAAAGATCTCGTCCCAGCTCTGATATTTCCGATGGGCTATTTCCTTCTCTGTGTCGTCCATAATTAAAGAAGGATCTGAGATAACCGTTGTAGTAGAATCAAGGTCGGCTTGGGCGAAACTAAGGCCTACCAAAAACACCAGTACAAAGCCGACCGAGAAGATTGTCTTGCTCATTACCAGGCTCCTATTTATTGATTGAAAATTTATTTTAAAGAACTTTTTTCTGACTAAAATTATTTAGTCACAAAAATCGCCTTTTGTCAAATCAACCCCTCACATGGGAACAATCAAGGAATTTAATATATTTTTCTTTTAATACATGAAACGAGAACCAAAAATCTATTTAAAATAAAAATGTCTTTCCCTAACTAAGACAAAACATATCGTTCCCATGTGAGGGGTTGACTGAGTCATAATTTTCAGCTAAAATAATTTTAAACATGGAAGAAAAAGAATTAAAAAACAAGAAAAGTCATTCCAGTAAAGAAGTTTGGCTCGCCTTATTTATCGCCATAATTATTGTGGTGATCGTTTCTATGTTGCTTAGTTTATTGGGAAATTTTTTGCAAAATAAATTCGGGGTGAATTATGCATACGCGGCAACCGCTACAACCGAACAAGTCGCCAAACCAGCCTATAAGGCCTTGCGCGTAGAGCAGAATCCGATTGAACCGCTCAAATTAAAAGCTGGCGAAGAAGCGACTTTTATCGTTAAATTTAAAAATATCGGCGCCCAAAAATGGCTCGGCAAAAATATCGACAAGCCTGTCAGTTTGAAAATGATTAATGGCGAGAATAGTGATTTTTACGCCAAAGAGTGGCTGTCTCAAAACGAAGCCTATCGCGTTAAGTATTATGTTGACCCGAATGTCGTCGGCACTTTTAAATTCAAAGTTAAAGCGCCTGACATCAACGGCCCTTATTCCAATAAACTCAGCCTATTCGCAGGCAAAGACCCGATTCCCGGTGGCACAATTGAAATTATAATGAATGTATATGGCGGTAAAAATCCGTCGCCGCCTCCTCCACCCATAGCCAACGAACAGATTAATAATTCTCCAACTCCTTATTTCTGGCAGGTGATTTCTTCGGATCAAAGTATTCCTGAAGATCTTCGTTTCACCGAACCAACTCTTAGAGTGGCCTTATTTTTCGCTGACACCAAAGATCAAGAAAAATATCTTCCTATTAAAATTCAAACTTTGGATAATGCGCCCTATGAAATCAGAGATAAAAATAACAACCTTCTCGTAAATGCGACGAGTGGCGACCTGTTAGAAATTAATTTTGATTTTAATCTTAAAAGATATTTTATCAATTCTAACGGCCAACGATTATTAATGACCGACCAACTATTAAGATTCTTACCAAGAGACGAAAACACAATTTTCAAAATTGTCAGTTGGAATAACGGACCTTTTTGGGGTATGCCAGTTAACGACAATGAATTTCGCGGTCTTATAGAAGTTCAATATAACCCGAATACCGAAAGATGTTGGTTAATTAACGAATTGCCTATGGAGAAATATCTCAAAAGTGTGTCTGAGGTTTCAGATTCATCGCCCTACGAACTATTAAAAGCGCAAAAAATCGCGGCTCGCACCTATGCGATATTCAGATATCTAAATCCAAAATACACCGATACGCCGGACGAAGAACCAATTTTCACCTTAAAAGCTACGCAGGCCGACCAGGTTTACCGCGGCTATAATTTTGAAAAACGCGCGCCGAATATCGGCCGGGCAGCGGAAGAAACTCGCGGACAAGTCATTCTATACAATAACGACCCGATTGTCGCTTATTATTTCGCGCAAAGCGATGGCCGCACTCGCAGCTCTTACGACGTCAGGATGACCACGGCTCCAGTGCCGTATTTAATCGCTAAAAATGATCCGCCGGGCGTAGGCAAAAAATTATTAGGACACGGCGTAGGCATGCCGCAAAGAAGCGCGATTGTCGCCGCCCAACAAGGCGCTAATTATCTGCAAATTTTAAAATATTATTATACAGGTGTGGATATTAAAAAAGTTTACCCCGTTAAATAATTGCGAAATAAATTTAACGAAACAAATCCATAATTATGACCAACTTTAATATGGCTGATCGTGAATTCTACCCCGTCAGAAAAGAAAATACGCCCGCAAAACAAAAAAAAAGAATTATCGGAAAAAGATTTACGAGAAATCAGGGAAAAAATGAAAATTGAATTTGCATTTGGATGGCATGCCTCTGCCAAAGACGTTAAATTTATTCAACAAAAATTTGAGAGTTGCGATATTTATATTCCGGAAATGGCCTTCTATAGCCCAGAAGTTAAAAAAGACTTAAAAAATATCTCTGCGGGTAAACTTTCACCAAGCCAATTTTATGAAAAACATGGAGGCAATTTTCCTGATTTCTTATTTGCTATTCTTAAAATGATCTACAACTCGCATAAAGAAATATTCTTAGCTGATGTTTCGGACGATGGACATGAGTTAGATCAATACCTAAATATCCGAAAAATACGAGAGGTAAATTTTGATAAATTTCTTGAGGGCGACTTAGAAGAAGGCATAAAATCAATTAGCCAAGAAATTAATCTTTATAGCGACTTAGAAAAGAAACGAGACGAACATATCGCTGAAAAAATAAAAAATGACTTGCCGGCAATTATTGGCAAAAATAAAAAATTGCAGAAAAAACCAAAAATCAATGTTTTGGTTTCTTTGGGGGCAGTCCATACGCCGGCCTATATTCAACTAAAAAATAGTCATGATGTTGGCCGATCCTTTCCGGTAAAACCGTTTATCTTTGAACCGCAAATACAAGGGCTACGGCAAAGAGAATTTATGCCAGAAAAAGAAATATCAAAAGATCTTCTGCCTCGGGCGTTAATGACTGAATTTTTATCCACCCTGTTCGGTTTTATCAAGGACCAAAGCGTTAAAGATAAACTACTTTCTGAAATAAACAAAAGAATAAATATTAAAGAAATTGAGAACCTGAGCCGAAAATTAAAAGAAAATATGGCTCGTTATGAGGATAAAAAAGACGAAAAAGCCAGGAAAGAAAATATAAAAATAATCTTTGATTTACTGGAAACAAAGGGCGTGCTTTTCGAAGAAGGAGTCGAACTTAACGACGAAACGGTTCGCGAATTAGTTGAAGTTTTAGAACTTGAAGATACTCACGAATTAGAGAAGATTAGAGAAAAAATGAAAATTAAATTTGTCTTAGGTCCTCACACCTCGAAAGAAAACGTGGCGCCACTACAAAAAACTTTGGAGGTTGCGATGTTTATATTCCGGAATTTGCTTTCTATAGCGAGGATTTTAAAAACGACCTCAAAAAACTTTCCGCCGGAGAATTAACGCCTGAAAAATTTATGGAAACATGGGGGTGCGACTCTATTTATGAAGACTTTGAAAAAGAAGAGGTAAAGCTTATTTTTGGCTCAAACAAAGAAATATTTTTAGCTGATATATCAAGCGGCGACAAAGAGATAGAAAAAATGGAAGAAAAATTTCAAAATTATAATCAAAAAGTTTTCGACAATTTCATTAAAGGCAATTTCGCTAAAGCGATAGAATTAATCAACGAAGAAATGAATCTTTTCGCGTATATTCAGAATAAGCGCGACCATCATATTATTAATTCTCTGAAAAAATATCTTCCCAGATTTATTAATAATAGGCCCAGCCTAAAAAATAAAGAAGCAATCAATATTCTCATTTCTCTGGGCGAATCTCATTCTCTGCCATATATAAATCTTAAAAAATTCGGACAGAACGTAGAACGAGAATATCCCCAAGAAAAACCGATAATTTTTGAGCCTTATCGCACTGCCTTACGAGAAAAAGAATTAATAAGCCCGGAAAAATTTAACCAAGATATTTTAGCCAAGGCTCTTATAGAAAGATTTATAAGAACTCATATCGACAAAGAAACAAAAGACGAAAGGTTAATAAGCCGCCTGATTATACAAGCCTCTAAAAGAATTTCTCTTGATGAGATAAAAAAACTATCCGTGGAATTAAAAGAAAATTTAAGAGGCGAGAAGAAAATGTCAGATCAAATCAGAGCAAATAATATCTTCGTAGTTGGA
The DNA here is from genome assembly GCA_002402995.1 of Patescibacteria group bacterium UBA4787. Lineage (GTDB taxonomy): Bacteria > Patescibacteriota > Patescibacteriia > UBA2591 > UBA4787 > UBA4787. The sequence goes on along the minus strand of DHGX01000001.1, from coordinate 110,645 downwards.
AAATTTCTGGAATCAAAAGGACTTATTTTTGATGACGAAGTTGACGAAGCTAACGAAGACAGTATTAAAAGATTGGTTGAAAAATTAGAAAAACAAGATTATAATAGATAAATTCAAGACGGGGTGTAGCGCAGCTGGCTAGCGCGTCTGCTTTGGGAGCAGAAGGTCCGCGGTTCGAATCCGCGCACCCCGACCAAAAATATCTTAGTTCTAACCATATCTCTATGGAAAAATCGTTCGACAAGATAGAGCTCGGCGACGAACAACAAGAAAAAGAACCGAAAATTTCTTATCATTTTTTTTATAGTCCACATGGCACCAGAGAAGACGTGAAAGAAATCAAATCGCTCTTTGAAGAAACAGACATTTACGCACCCGAAAATTATGTGTGGGGAGAACAAGAAAAAAAATATTTAGAAGATCTAAGCCAAGGCACAATTAAACCCAGCGCCTGTCAAAATCCCGCTCTAAATTATTTAGATGGCTTAATCTATAATTCAAAAAAACCCATTATTATTGTTGATATTTCTAAAGAGGCCACCGAAATAAGAAAATTGTTCAGAAGCTCTCGGAAAATATTCGAAAAATCTTTGGGCTTCTTCGCAGAAGGAAAATTTGATGAGGCTATAGAAAAAATTCGTTTATATGTTCGTGGTGAAGCCGAGGCCAACATTACCAGAGAGGAAAAAATAAAAGAGAATATAAAAAATGAGATTAAAAAATTTTTAGACAACAATCCGAATTATAAGAACAGGAAAGAATTAAAAATCTTAATTTCTTTAGGCTCTCTTCATACTCATCTTTATAAAGACCTTAAAGCGGGCAACATCAACCTTTCTCACTCTTTTAATCAATATCCCCAAATTTATTCCTCAGCCGATGAAACTATAAGAAGAATAATCTTTGATAAAGAATATAACGACGAACTTTTGGCTAAAATCTTTGTTGAAGATTTTCTGTATGATTATTTGGCAGACTTAACCGATGACAGCAATAAAATAGACCGTTTAATCAGAAAACTATCTTCGCAATTAAATATTTCAGATATACGACAGATATCCGAAAATTCTGGAAAAAATTCCAAATCGAAAATTACAGAAGGATTGCGAAGCCGCGGCATCGAGGTGCCTAGATCAAAAAAAGAAATAGACAAGATGCTCGGCATTAAATAAAATTTGTTCAATAAAAAATCACGCGGCTCGATCAAAGCTGCGTGATTTTATTTGCATTAATATTTTACCAATGATAATTTTTTCGTCAATGACCCTTACTTCTCAAATTAAAGCCTATTTCAAGCCCAATATACTTTGAAAATAAACAATAATCGCCTGATCGCCGACAAAACATTTTGATCCATCCCAAAGCAAAGGAACGCCGATTTCGTTTTCGTTAATACCGCATTTTTTGGCATATTGGACCAACAAAGCCGAATTTTTAGGATTGGCGTATACCTCTTTTTGATCAAATTTAATTTTCTCCGCGATTTTATTGTCCGTAAAATATTTTTCCACATTTTGGCAATGGGGACAACTTGAGCCGTAAAAGAAAATTAACGTTGAGGGAACTATTCTCTTAGAATCTTGGCTGTTTAAGGTATCTACTTGCTTTTCCAGCTCTTTAAGCATAGGAGCGCCCTGCTGATACAACGGTTCACCCTGTTTTTTGATGGCATTCCGCAGTTCTTTGATCGGCGCGGCGTCAGGCTGATTTAACCCCTGTTCAATTAAATTGGCTTTCTCTTGAATTTTTGATTGAATCTTCTCTTTAATCTTATTTCTCGCCGCTTCTCCTAGATTATTTAATTGTAAATTTAATTTTACCCTAAATTCGCTGGCTTTCTCCTGGCCTTCAATCTTGCCAATGGCATTTTCTAAACTGGCGCTGGATTTTTCAATCGCATTAAGAATGGCCGGCTGGGCCAATGCCGGAGCTTTTTCTAAAACCTTGCCTAAAACATCTTGTTGGCGCAAATGATTTTCTTTCAACTGCTCGACCATACTAGCCACGTCTTTTCCTTGCTGCTCGGCTTTCTCTAGTTGATCAATGCTTTTTTGAAACTTTTCTTCGAATCGATTTAAATATTTTTGGGGTTTTTCAATTGAATCGCATTTTTGCTCATCGCATAAACTTTTAAGCGCGGCAATGTTCTGGTCGGCTGATCTTAATTGTATTTCAGCTTTTTTAACTTGGTCTGTAGTCAAAATTAATCTAATATTCTGAACTAAATTTTTTAGAAAGGACAAAAATGCTGGGGCTTCGGTGTTAACCGTTGATTCAATCTTTGTCGGAGCGCTGACTGGCGCAGCTTGAGCCTTTGCCGCAGAACTAAATACTGTCAAAACTATCGCTAGACTCAATAGTCCAAAATAAAAAAATCTTTTACGCATAAATTTAAATTAAAATTAAAATTATTTAGAATAATCAACTTACGATATTATTATAAATGTCATTAGATTTTTAAGCAAATCGTTTTTGATGATTGTATAATTATTAAGACAGTCAAATAAAAGGTATTAACTATGCGTTTTTTTCGTTCGCTCGGAAATAACCCACAAATACGTCACAATTTAAATCAAAATCTTGCTAATTATCTAATTCGGATATATAATTAAAGTAGGATTATTTTAAATAAATAATCACAAAACTATGACTCCCTTTGAAAAACCAACATTCAAACAAGAAATCGTCGGTAAAAAATCCGAAAAACCGATTACAGAAATCTTTGACCAGAAAGAAACGATTTTCAGGGAGACGGCCGAATTCCACGAACCCGGTAGTGAGAAAGAGGGCGAAAAAATTAGAGAAATTATTTTTCGAGAAATTGCTTTTTCGAAAATCCTGCTAGATTTTATCAACGACTTAAAAAAAGTCGGCCTAGAAGAAAAAGTTGTAAACGAATTTGTTAGTTTAGTCAAAAAACAAAAAAACAGAGATGTAGTTGATGCTGTTCTGGCTACACCAATCGAGAATCGTTTGAAGGTAATCAGAGTGGTTATTGAAGAAAACGTGGAAAACAAACCAGAAATAAAAAATAATCCAACGGCATTTGCCGAAGCAATATTTTGGGGCATCGCCGAAATATCGCAAGAACTCGGACGATATTTAGGTTATCATACGTCTAATCAAGAAATTTCTAAAAAGAATTTGGCGGGCGGCGGCTCTCTATTTAATATCATAGGTACAGAAATGGATGAACGAGACCAAGATATACCTATGGCTTTTTATGCCGCTACCTATAAAAATCTTTATCGAGAAAAAAATCCACGCTATTTATATCTGGTTTCTGGTTTGCGTGAATATCGTATTGACGATAGGGTTCGTAATTGGATGCGCGCACCCAAACTCGCTGGAGTGGGCGGCCCGTATTTAATTGATGAAATTGATCTCGATATAGAAAAATACTATAAATCGATTATTGATAAGAATAAGGAGCGTTAAACTCCTTATTCTGAATTCTAGTTTGGACGGGCAGGTATCGGTATTACCTCCTTGTCCGCCATAGTTGTTTCAACGACGGTGGAAGCTTTCTCCATCCTCCGTAACAGTTCGTGCGAGTGTCGTATAATGGCATTACCTCAGCTTTCCAAGCTGATGACAGGGGTTCGATTCCCCTCACTCGCTTTCTGCTGCTGCGGAGGACGAGTAAGTTGATAACAGGGGTTCAACTCCCCTTGCTTGCCAAATAAATACTATCTCCACAATAAAAGCAGCCCCTGACGGGGCTGCTTTTTCGCAGATGTTATTTGATATGAAATAATTAATTTCTGTCAAAATTGCTGCGTCGACCACCTTCTTGCCTGGGTCGAGCTTCGTTAACTAACAACTTACGACCTTCGATATCATAGTCATTAAACATCTTAATGGCTGCTTGGGCCGCATCTTCGTCGGCCATTTCTACGAAGCCGAAACCTCGTGAACGACCGGAAAATTTGTCGGAGATAACGCTAGCTGATTCGACTTCTCCAGCTTGGGCGAACATATTTTTTAAATCGTCGCCGGTGGTTTTGTAAGGAAGATTCCCTACGAATAAATTCTTTGCCATCTTAAAACCTTAACATTTTAAGCACAACTGGGTTTACGAACTAACACAATTCAATGCTTAAAATTTTATTATTAGCCCTCTGATCGATATAATGTTCGTTCGATTAGAGGTATATAAATACTAACACAAATATAAAAAATGGCAAGACCCCGCATAAAATTAAGATTTCTTAAAAAAGTCCAAGTCGATTAATTTAACTTCCTGGCTCGCAGTATCATAAATAGCGAAAGTCGGACGACAAAAAGTTCCTTCTAGATTACCGGGGTTAATCAATCTAATTCCGCCATAATTTTCCTCCCACGGACGATGCGTATGGCCATAAAAGATTATATCGGCGTCTTTATCCGCCAATTGACAACCTGGCGGTAAATCTTGCTTTTTATGAATAAAGAATATTTTTCGTCCGCTCAATTCTATCGATCCCAAATTTTTAAATATTTTTATTTTTTTTATGGGGTGTTTATCTAGAAATTCATCTAAACCAAATTCTTTATCTATATTGCCAAATACAATAAAGATATTTCCTTTAAATTTATTACTGAGGTAAAACAAACTCTCTTTGTTCGCTATATCACCGCAATGGATTAAATCTTTAATCGTCGGATATTCTTTGAGAATGTTGATAGCTCTCTCGAGATTAGTTAAATTGTTGTGCGTATCAGAAAAAACTGCCACTAACATAAATGATAATTAAAATTAGAACCAAGATTATTTATTCTCTTTAAGGGTGTCCTTTTTTAGATTTTCTATGACTTTTCTGGTGGTCATCATCTGTCTAACATAATTCTTGTACGATTCGCTATTAAGTTTTTCTAATGTTTTTGGATCATTGGCATACATTACCACGCTTTTTTCAATTTCTTTAGCAGCCTCTTCGTCGGTAACCACGACTTCTTGCGCTTGAGCTAATTCCCTTAAAGCCAAAGATGTTTTAACGCGCTCAAGCGCCTTAGGCGCCAGCTCTTGGCCCATAGATTCTTTGGTTTTCTTGAGATGTTCCAGATAATCGTTCAAGCGCAAATTTTGCTGGGATAAAAATGATTCTATTTCATTAAGCATTATCTCGGTCTCTCTTTTTACAAGAATTTCCGGCACTTCTTCAAATTCAGAAACCTCTATTAATTGCTTTAGAATTTCTAATTCGGCTTTTTCGTCCGCTTTTAATTCTTGCTCTTCGATTAAATTTTTCTTAATTTGCTCTTTGAGGGCGCTAAGATCTGGGAAATTCCCCAAAGTTTTAACGAATTCGTCATTTAATTCGGGTAGTTTAATTTCATAAACATTGTTAATTTTCACCTTAAAGTCAATTTCCCTGCCGGCCAATTTTTTATCGTAATGATCCTCCGGATATTTTAGAGAAAATTCCTTAATTTCTCCTTTTTTAACTCCTAATATTTTCTCGGCAAAGCCGGGAATATAAAAAGGTTCGTCCATTACTACCGCGGTATTTTTAGCTACACCATTTTCCAGCACAACCTTGTTTAAAGACATCTCAATGTCCACTTCGGCTTTGTCTGTCGGACCAATAGCCCTATCAACAACGACTTCCGTTCGACGCATTTTCTGCAAATCATTTAGAACTTTTTCAACCTGTCCATCCATTACTTCAACCTTCTCTTTTTTAATTTTGATTTTCCTATGATCGCCGAGTTTAACTTTAGGAAGAAGAGGGACGGTAAATTTAAATATAAAAGGGTTATCTTTAGCAATTTTCTGAATGTGAACTTCCGGCAAACCCGCGGGGACAATCTTATCAGCCAACATTATTTCTTGATATTTTTCGTTAATCGCTCGCTCGGCTGTCTCTTCCAAAATTTTGGCCTCGTTAATATGGCGTTTGGCTGTTTCCGTAGGAACTTTGCCCGGCCGAAATCCGTCAATTTTAAGATTAACTGCCATCTCTTCAAAAACATGATCAAAATATGGCTTCATTTCTTCAGCTGAAAGCTCGACTGTGTATTCAAGTAAGCCTTGCGGTAATTTTTTGCTCTCTTTTTTCATGATTAAATTATCATTAATTAATTTTAATTTAATTTACCCTTAAGCTGACGCTGTTCAATTAAACGATTAACCGCCTTGGGCCATTTGGCTAATGGTTCGATTGACAAAAAAGCCATCGTTTCTTCGTTAGAAAAATTCAAATCTTTTAAAAGCATAAAGGCCCTTATACCCTCCTGAATATGTTTCTGAAAATCATTTACCCAAATTTCTGTAACTATATTCTCAATCTTCCTTTTTAAATCTTCTGACGGCGGCAATTTAAGACTCCCTCTAAGTTCATCATAACATTCCTTAACCAGATCTATATTGCTTAAATCAGTGAAATTATATAAACCGTCTGGTTCAATTAATAATTCAAAAATTTCTTCTGGCGGGAACCACCCGCTCTCATTTAAAAATGCCAATATCTCGTCTGCCGCCCCATCCTCTTCTAAAGAACAGCGTTCGCGCACATATTTCCTTATGATACCGAAATTTTCTTCAAGCGAAGAATCTTTCTCAAAGAATAAACAGTTTATTTCTTTTATGAAAACTTCTGAGAACAAACTATAAATAGCATGCCGTTCCTCGTGATTTAGAAGGTTGTCAAAATTATCGACATCTGTCCTCAATATGTTTACTAAGTCATTATATGGTTCTTTTAAGCCGTGTAGATGACAGCCCCCTGACTTCGTGCTTTCTTTTAATCCTTCCTTCGTAATTTCAATTTCTCCTATTTGGTATTCGCCGTTAGTGAAATGAAGCTTATCGTAATCACGAGATCCGTGGCAAATAATACTTAAGGTTATGGGGCCTTCAACAAATTCAATTTTTCCTTCCGGTTTCCAGCCGAATAGAAAATAAAATAATTCTTGTTCGTCCGGATATTGCCCTTTCAATTCTTTGATTAAATTATGACGGCGATTGTATTCAGTCAAAATTTTTCTGCCGATCTCAGTCTGCCAATCCGCTAAATTAAGATTTTTGCCCATTTTTTCTAATTTTTGCAACAATTCGTCGAGTGGAATATCGGGGTTTTGGCGAATAAAATTAATTAACAAATCTTGCATGGTGGCTATTCTCTCTTTTTGCTCCGTTAATTTTGCTTTGTATTCTTTAATTTTCTCATGGCGTTCAGCGTGATCCTCGATTTGTTTAATATTTTCCAACTCTAAAACCGGATCAAAGATTTTTGATTCATTTTTCTCTTTTCCCGATGTCTCGAAATTTTTATTTATTTTGTCCACCATATTGATCCATAAATCGTTTAGCTAATTTGGGCCACTTAGTTAATGGCTCTTGTTGGAACAAAGCGATAGTTTGTTCCAAAGAATATCCCATATCGCGTAAAGACGCAAAAGCATTAAGACCACTTTTAATAGTCTGGTGATATTCTCTCGCGAAAATTTCTTGGACCATATCATTGATCATTTGTTTCAGCTCCGGGGTTTGTTCCACCGAACCTTTAAAAATTTGTTCTACTAATTCTTTTTGTTGATTTTTTGGAAAATAGTCATAAAAACCATCGTCCTCAATCGGACGAATTAATGAATCATATACGTGGTCCACGGGACGGCCCTCTTTAAAATAAGCAACAATCTCGCTTTTGGCTCTAGTGTCGTAGGTTTCCCGCAAAAACCTAAAATATCTTTTAAGCGCCAGCTCTTTCTCTGTTTTGGTTTTTGCTTCCAATAGATCCAAATAAACATAATAAGTATTATATTCTGACGGGAACAATAAAGAATTTATGGCGTGTTGCTCTTCGTGAGCTAATATTCCTTTCTGTTTATCAGTAAATTCGTGTCTTATCGAAGCATTTTCAATGCCAATTAAATCTGTAGAAGCAAGTTGCTGCTTAATTTCATCTTTTATCCCGATAACAAAAGTTAATTTAGCACCACCGGTTTTTTGAACTAAATTTATTTGTTCAATGGTTGGTTCTTCTTTTCTAAGAAAGCCATATATATAAAGATAGGCGTAATCATTAATGTCATGGCAACGGAAATATAAAGTTATCGGCCCGGCGATTACTTCAATTCGTCCTTTTGGTTCACGGCCAAATAAAGCCTTGAATAATTCGTTGTCTTTGGGAAATTTTTGTCTTAACTCTTTGACCAAACTATGTCTTTTAGAATATTGTCTTAAATTTGATTTAATCGTTTCCATTTGTTCTTCAGAAAAACCGAATTTGTCGCCCAATTGTTGCGCTTTTTCTATCAATTCCTCCAGCGGCCTGTCCGGATTGAATCGAACTAAAGCCGTAAGCGCTTCTTGCGTTTTGGCTAAATTTTCTTTTTGCTCGATGAGTTTTTCTTTGTATTCTTGAAAAACTTTTAGTCGTTCATCCTTGGACAATTTTTTGATATTCTGCAATTCTACGACGGGATCAAAAACTTCTAGCTTAATTAAAGCTTCATTGTCTTTGGAAAATTTTTCTATTTTCTTTTCCTGAGGCATATATTTATTTTATTGTATTATTGTTCTAATCTTAGTATTTTTGAGAAAAAAATCAATTCCAACTAATTATATTAAAAAACCGAGATATTATTTTCGGCTTTTAAATATGTCTATAAATAAAAAACGATTATTCTTCTAATTTTCCGGGGGTTTCTTCAACAACCTCTTCGCCAGCGCCGGCCACTATTTCTCCGCCTATCGTTTCTGAAGACATTTCTTCTTTTAATTCTTCGACTAATTCCGGAACAGATTCTTCTTTGGTTTTTTCCTCTTCACCGAGTTGTTCAGCTTCAATTTCTGTTATCGGTTCGCCGGTTTCTCCACCCTGTAATTCTCCTTCTTGATTGGCGCTTACGCCTTCGCCAAACGTTTCGCCATCTTTAACAACTTCAATAGCCCAACCAGTTAAACGGGCTGCCAAGCGGACATTCTGGCCATCACGACCGATAGCTAAAGAAAATTGATTTTCTTTAACAGAAACAATAGTCTTTTTTTCTTGTTCATTTAAAACAACCGAGGTAACCTTGGCCGGAGATAGAGCATTGCCGATAAATTTAGCTGCGTCTTCCGAGTATTCGATAATATCTATTTTTTCGCCGTTTAATTCGTTAATAATTGTTTGAATGCGAACGCCTTTTTGCCCAATACAAGAACCAATCGGGTCAATATTTTCGTCATTGCTAATAACTGCCACCTTACTACGTAAACCAGCCTCGCGGGCGATGCCTTTTATCTCTACGACGCCACTGTTAATTTCCGGTATTTCCAAACGGAAAAGTTCTTTCACGATTTCGCTGTGTCGACGAGATGTTATAATCTCCGGACCGCGTGGCGTCATATTTACCGTTGCGATATAAAATCTTAATTTCTGCCCAGGATAATATTTCTCTTCGCGCACCTGTTCAGACGGAGGCAAAACCGCTGCCGTACCGTTCAAGTCAACGACAAATAAATTATTGTTTTCTCGACGCTGGATAACCCCGTTAAGAACCTTACCTTCCTGATCTTTAAATGTGTCAAAAATATTCTGCCGCTCGGCTTCTCGCAATCTCTGAATAATAACTTGCTTGGCGGTTTGCGCAGCCACGCGTCCGAAATCCTCAGGTAAAGACAGCTCTATTTTTATTTCATCTCCCTGTTTCATGCTTTTTTTAATTCTGCGCGCTTCAGTTAAGGCGATGTCTGTTCTAGGATTAAAACGCTTCTTCTCTTTTTCTCCTTCAGATGCAATTTCCGAACTGGGCGCTTCTTCAGATTCGCCTTCTTCCATCTCTTTCTGAAATTCTTCCAATAAAGAATCTTCGACAACCGTTTTTATGTCGAAGATTTTCATCGCTCCGTTCACCGGATTGAACTCAACTTTTATATTTTGGTTTTTTTCTCCAAAGTCTTTGCGATAAGCAGCAGCTAAAGCCTGTTCAATTGCTTCTAAAACTTTTTCTTTGGAAAGACTTTTCTCTAAGCAAATTTGCTCAATCGCCTCAATAATTGACATTTCCATATCTCAAAAATTTAGAAAATTAAAAATGACTAATCATCACTAATTAGTCACGTTAAATACATTATAATATAAAATGGCGAAAAAATCAAGTTGTAAGTGGGGATAATTAAAATAAAAACCCCTACTGTTTTATAGTAGGGGTTAAAGTGTAGCATTTAATTGGTTGACTAGAGCCTGGATTTCCGAATTTTCCACCGCGAAAGGATCGCTTAGTGTTATTATCTTATCAGAAGTAGTGGTAGGAGGAATCGTAGAAGCATACACAGAAACCAAATCCCAGTTTATTAAGATGCCGCGATCACGGCCAATAGACGAACGATTAATATAATCGTTGATTGCCAGTATAACAGAACCTCTAATTTTGGCGCGCGTATCGGGCGGATTAACAATGGCGTTCTCGATCTCTTCCTCGGCAACTAACCTCTTGACGCGACCACGTTTAAGAAGTTTTAAGTAGAGAGAATTATCCGGATCAAGATCATGATAAGCCACGTCAAGACGCCTTGCTTCTTCGCTGTCAAAAGATAAATTGCGAGATTCGCAATATCTTATCAAAGCGTTGAGCTTGATCACCCAGTCGATCTCCTCTTTGAGAAGCATGGGGTCTCGGCGCAGTTTGTCCAACGTTTCTTGCCAACGCTCAATCACTTCTTTTTCCTCTTCTGAAGCTTCGTTGCGCTGGAAGAACTTATTGGCTTTGTCGAGATACCACTGTTGAATGTCGATAGCTGAAAACTGACGTTGATCAACCAAGTCTAGCCTTTTTTTGCAAGTCGGATCTATCGCGACTTGCCGAAGAGCTGCTAATGGATCAAGCAGAGCAATACTGGTTGTGTCTAAAAAATCAGCCTCAATCATCCGCAAGATTATGCCAGTAGTACCCAATTTCAAGAAAGTCGAAAACTCTGAAAGATTAGAATCACCCAGAATCAGATGCAGGCGGAAATATCTCTCGTCGCCACCGCACAGAGGCTCATTGCGCATGTTAATGATCGGCCGATTATTAGTAGTCTCGGCGTGGATTAAATGCTCGATTCTGAAAGCTCGCTGTGAAATGACATAGCGATATAAACACTGAGTTGAAGGATTTTCCCCTATCTGAATTTGTGGGAACTCCATAATGGCGCCGGTGCCGCAGAAAACCTGGCGCGTCACCAAAAAAGGAATTAGACGATCGGCCAAATAATTAAAGTCTCGTTCGACCAAATGGACATGACCGAGAGAGATGTCGCGATCTTTCAATAAGACCTGGCGATCGATCAAATAATTCTCGTGGCAACCCTGTACTTTTCCGTTGCTGCCTAAATTTCTTTTTCGGATGACAACAGCGCCGCCCAAACAATCGAAAACTATTTTTTCCCCTGCCTTATCCCAAATCACGGCATCTCTAACACTCGCACATTCCGGAGTTGAGAACTCTGGAAACCGAACCATGTCCACATAAAACCTAGCGCCGTTTGGCAAAAAGCCAGAATAATTACCCGGATAGTAATTGACTATAGTATTCAAATGATATCCGGAAAAAACCTGACTCGGATTATCGGGGTTTTTCTCCGGCAAGGAACTCCACCACCTATACTCAGTCTCCAAACCATAAATGCGTTTTTGCATTTTATTCCCTTCTTTGTAAAGAACGATTTTAATTTTATTATTTAAAGCTTAGCGTTTTTTGATAATTTGTCAAATTTAAAACGCTCCTAATTATTTAGGAGCGTTAATAAAAATAAAATGGGGATTTCAATCAGCCAGAACGGGACTATTCATAATCGCGATGGTCAGGAGACGGAGTTGGTATCATAGATTTGAAAAATTCTTGGTGAGACTCAATCTCTTCAACCAATACTTGGAAGTTGTTGCAAGTTTCTGTTGAAAGAAACGGATCGCCGAGATTGAAAACACAGGCTTTCACCGATTCATCGTCTTGATTAGGTTGAAATTCGTGGATCAGCCTAGAAAATCCATTAGCACGATAATTATAACGAATAGCGTCCCAATTGACGATGAAATACCTAACCAAATCCGCATGATTTTTCAGGATGAAAGAAATGAAGTCACCACGGACTTTGGCTCGCGTATCAGTCGGTGGAGATTTTATTGCCAAAGCCACCTCTTTATCACTAATAAGCTTGGCGATCTTCCCAGCGCCGAGAAGCTTGTGGTACAAACCTCTCTCCGGATTTAGAGAATGATAATGAGTGTCAATGACTCTCAGCGCTTCACTCTCCTCGTCCGAACAATGATCGAGATCAACACCGTGTTTTTCAGCATAACGGCAAATCAAATTATATTTGATCACCCAGTCGATCTCCTCTTTGAGAAGCATGGGGTCTCGGCGCAGTTTGTCCAAAACTTCCTGCCAATATTTTATAACCTCCTTCTCCTCTTCGGATACTTCTCGACATTCAAAAAATTCACGAGCTTTATTAAGATACCACTCTTGGATGTCAATGGCTGAAAGCGAACGATGCAAACCGCCGGCCTGGACAGTCGCCTTACAGCTCAAATCATCGGAAATGACAGCGATAGCCGCAACCGGATCAACTAGAACAATGTCTTGTGGATCAAAGAAGCCTGCTTCGATCATCCTTAAAACGATAGACGTGGTGCCGAGCTTGAGAAAACCAGAGAGATCGCTCATATTGGAGTCGCCAACAATGAGATGAAGACGAGAATAATTGCTCGACGAACACAATGATTCATTCCGAGAATTGATAATCGCCCTATTCTGCATCGTGTCTCCGCCGTAATCACGCTTCATAAAATGGGCGCGCTGCGAAATATTAAAATAACTTCGCCCATCTTCATTTGTTAACCACCAACCAGCGCCGCAAAAAATCTGTCGAGAGACCAAGAAGGGCCCCAAAAAAGCCACCAATCTTGCCAAGATGTGGCCGCTCATCTGCGGGTAGATATTCGCAGTTGACTTGATAGCTTCATCAAGATAAAAAAGATAGTTCTCATGACAACCACTTGCCAGATATTTGTAAAAGAGACCTGGCTGACTGGTATTCCGCCTAAAAATTTCCATCATGTCTTTCAGGCTCTCCCAGACAATATAATCTCCGGCGCGTTCATGCGCCAGAACTTCACGGATGGTCGTAACTTCCGGCGTGCAATACTCCGGCAGTTCGCTCGGAAAATCCAAATAAAACCTCGCTCCGTTGGATAGAAACTGATTCAAGCTTATTTTCAATCCCCGAAAATAAACCTTGTATCTGCTTTTATCGAATCCGGGCAGAGCCTGAATCCGATATTCATTCTCTATCCCAATAATTCTCTTCTTCATTTTATTCTCTCCTTGAATAATTTTAAGGAACAACATTATTATTTTTCTTATATAAATCTTATCTTTTTTTGATGATTTGTCAAATTAAAATAGAAGAAGAGGAGAACTATGCCTCTCTTCAATATATAATCTGACCTGTCCGGCAATCTAAAAATAAAATTTCTGCTGCCTCGCTCATTGCGATTATAAAAAAATCCCCGCACTATTTTAAAGTGCGGGGATTAAATATTACTGACCCTCTCGCTCGTCAGTTTCATTAACCCGCTTATTCCGTTCGATGATGTCATCAAGGATGTCATCGATGTTATCATCATTTTTGTCTGCCTTCTTACCGGAGCCAGGTCCGCCGGGCTTGGGCCCCAGAGGATGTTTTTCAGTCTCCTTTTTTTCTTGCTCGTCTGGGGTTAAGAATAGAAACTGCTTTTTAAGCATTTTATTTCACCTCCTTAATTTGATGCGGCAAAAGCTGCCATTTTCTGCCAGTTCTTCCACGCCAGAGAATTGCCAGCTCCAGGGATGGGAACGGTTCGACGGTCTTGTCCGATTTCTTTGCGCCAGCGATCCGGGCGATGTTGGTTTTCTTTATCGCTTCCTTGATCGCGGTTAAAGCGGTCGGCCAGTCCATCTCCAAAAATTCGACGGACCTGAGGTTATCCATTAGAGCGCCAACCTCTTTGTCGTTGCCGCCGATCACCGTGAAATTATTAAAGATCTTGAACTTGCCGTCGAGACCGATCCGGACGAAACGATCCCGCTTCGAATCTTCCTGACATTCCACCAAGACGAAGAAGACCACACGAGGAACCAGACGGGGATTGCGATATACATCGCGCAACTCTCCGGCCAAACTATTGGCCAGACTCTTCAAGACAATATCGTCCTTGGACAACTCGTAGGCAAGCCTATCAACGACGTCGATAAACTGCCTGCGCAGCGGATCATACTCGCTGCTATTGCCACAAGCGCCCATGCCGATATTGTCATGGATCTCTGAAAGTTTGTGGATGTAGGTATCGGAATCCTCCGGACTAATGGAAAAATTAATTGCGACAAGAAGTATGCCGTCTTTGGTGCTGACTGCGATAACCGGCAAGGCATTATCTTTGTCGTTGGCAATGAGATCCAATTTATCAGCCATTATTTCACCTCACGATTACAACAGGTTCATCGAAAACGGTCCGTTTCCGACATCGTTGCGAACGATAGCGATTCCCGACTCTTCCAGACTATAAATCAGCAAATTAGAGCCGGTTGCGGCATCACTCTTATGAGCTTCCGCAAAAGCTTCGAGTATAATTTCTATCGCCCTGGTTTTATCTGGATTGGGGTTATCAGCCAAACGAGCCTTGATGCGATGAATGGCGTGAGGACTACCCGAACCAATTCCACCATAACCTTCATCTCCCCTTACCACCATGCCATTCGGATAAATCGTGCAGATTTCCTGACATGACACGAAAATCGGCATCACGATACGGCCCTGCATAGCCATTGGCAGTAAACGCTCGATCATTTTAGCCAACATCTTGGTTTGAGCGACAAAACTCATGGCTCGAAACTCTTTCTTCTCGTAATTCTTAAGCGTCAAAGCCAAGATCTTTCCCACCTCAATACCCAGATGAGCGTCCCCAGAAAGACCGTAAGCAGTCGACTCGGAAACCGGATAAACCTTCGGAGTTTTGTCCGTAAAAATACGGAAATCCATGCCGGAAGCCCGACCGTCTCCACCTAACAGCACTCCACCCTGATATTTCAGAGCGAGGACGGTGGTACCGTGAAGATGGGATTGCTGTAAATACTCTTCCAGTTTAAAGTCGCTCTGTCCTATCGCGCTCGGCAATTTCAGGAATTGAGCGATTAGCTCATCCATTAATCGCCAAGTCAACTCAAGTCGTGTTAACATCTTCGCTTCCTCCTTTCCATGATTTCAAAAGATTAATAATTTGTTTGAAAATTTCTTCGCTCTCTTCTCGCGTTAAAACCGGGTTACCCAAAGTAATAATGTGTTTTTCTTCTAGGATAACCCTTAACGAATCCAACTGTTCCTTACGAAATCTACTTGGCATGCGATTGGAAATTATCTCCCAATCTTCCACAAACTCAGGATAAAGCCGAGCGATCTTTCCGCGCAAATAGGCGCGTGTGTCAACGGGAGGATTATGAACCCTATCCATTAACAACTCGTTATTAATCAATTTCTGGATTTTCCCTTTTTTTAAAAATTGATAATAAAGACCAGCCTCATCGCTAATATTGTGGTAAGCTATGTCGATTACACGGAGCCGAGAATCCTGCCAAAGCAAGCCTTGGTGTTGAAGATATTGATCAAGAATACATTTCTTTGTTACCCAGTCCAAGACGCCGAACAATTGGTTCGGGTCGTTGTCCAGAGCGTTTAAAACATATTCCCATTTTTCACAAACCTCATGATCTTCGGCGCTGCCTTTAAACTCGGCAAGATATTCCTTGACTAAGCCAAGATACCAACGCTGAATCTCGATCGGATTCATCTGTGATTGACTAGCCGTGCCAATCTGCAACTTCTTCTTGCATGTCAAATCTCGCGAGGTCTGATAAAGCGCTTCGAGCCAGTGGTTGTCGACACAAACTGGCGAATTGCCGATAAAGCAATCTTCCAGCATGCGCAAAACCAGAGCGTAGGTTCCAACGCGCAAAAAATAAGACCAATCGCAGAAATTGGCATCACCAATAATAACATGCAATCGCCGGCAGAGATCAGAATCAGCATGTGGTTCATCGCGCCTGTTGATCAGATTGCGCGGCGACGTAGTGGCGATACCGATAATTTCATTGATAAAATCTGCGCGTTGCGAAATCTGAAAATTTGTTTCGCCGTAATCTGCAGATCTCAAATTATTAGCTTCGGAACCAACTTTGCCGGCTCCGGCCAAAATTTGACGCGTTACCAAAAACGGCAAAATCAAATCGCGAGCTTCGCTGTTCTGTCGGTCGATCATGGCCTTAAATGTTCTGGGCTGCAAAGAATAATTCTCGTGGCTGGCATAAGAAACGCCTTTGCGATCGGAATTATCTTTGATAATTATAATCTCTCTTTTCAAGAGTTGACTGGCTTTTTTGGCGGCCATATTAAGCAGCCAATTGCCAGCTTGGTCAGCGGCGATTAAATCACGAATCGTCTGACATTCGGGCGTTGAATATTCCAAATGCGGCCAGTCGACATATAAACGAGCGCCGTTCGGTAGATAACCAACACTCTCGATATGCCGCAGATCTATTTCTTGCTCTAACTCGCGGTCAGCATCAACCGAACAAGCCTCCCATTGGGAATCTTGTCTGGTGTTGGTCAAAGTAAAAAATTCGCGTATAAATTTTATTAATACGCCGAATTCTTTGGCGTTAGCTAACCTGACGCTATTGCGCGTTCGAACACGAACAGACCATTCGGTTTCTATGCCAAAAACTTTTGGGATTCTCATTGAGTTACCCCCTTTCTTTTTAAAGAACGATATTTAATTTTTTAATACTTAATTATAGTTGTAAAAAACCCAATTTGTCAACCCCATTTAGAAGTTTTTATCAACAGTCGTTATTTTTGATAAAATAAGCCGAGGTGCATTGGTCAATAAAAAATTAATTAAATAAATAAAAGAGGGAAGCTTGAGCTCCCCTCTGGATTGATTTACACAGCATCACTGTCAACATTCAGACCACCGCGCTCCTTCTCCACCTCCTTGGTTTCCACGAGGCTGATGACCTTCTCAACGGTCTTGCCCGGCCGCAGAATGAATTCCTGCCGCAGAGCATCTTTGTCAATCAGATGTTTATTCTGGCAGAACTTTTCCGTTGTAGCCGACAAGAAGTCGTCTATCGTTAAGCCACAGTCACCGCGCTTTTCCATTTCCCGCCGGATAGCTTTGCGCTTCGCCTCATCGACGATTGCTTTCAGTAATGCGCCGGAAACGAAATGCCGGAAATACAGAACCTCGTTTGTGCCGTCAACATAGTCCACTCGCATGAACTCCGTCTCTTCCGTGTCCGCGAAAATGAAGTTGGCGATTTTCTTGATCCACTCGTTGACCAAGACCGTCTTATCGTCATTCTCGTGACACTTGTCGAAATAAAGATCCGAAGTCAAATACTTGCGCAGGATGTCCTCGGCATGCTCTGTGCGTGTCGGACGGCTGACCATCACCTTCAGGTCAAGTCGGCCTTCGCGCATCACAGCCGGGTCGATCATGTCCGGACGATTAGAGGCTGCCAGCACAAACACCAGACCGCCGGTCTCGTCAAGGCCGTCAACCAAAGAGTTAAATTGGGTCACGTAATCGTCCTTCACATCAGAAGAGATCCCTGTTCCACGCGTCCTCAAAAAAGATTCCACCTCGTCAATGTAAATGACGGTTGGAATACCAGTTTCCTTGGCTTTCTCCACCGCTTTCTTGAACAATTCGCGCAGCTTGTACTCGGTCATACCGACCAACCAGGCGGAAAGTTCCGGACCGCGCACATAAAGGAAGCAGCCCATAGCCGTTGGGTTCTTGAGCTTTTCCCGCATATGCATCGTCAGTTCGTGAGCGATCGCTTTGGCCATCATGGTCTTGCCGCAGCCCGGAGGGCCGATCAAAATCGCGCCCTTGGACATTTCGAGCTTCTGTTTCTGGAAAATCTCGGGATAAACCAACGGCGACAAGATATTAAAAGCAATAGTGCTTTTCTGTTCCGGCAAACCGCCGATGTCGTCCAAAGAAATGTTCGGAACCTTTTCCAGCTCCAGTTCGCTCAAATTGGCGTCCTTCGGAATCTTCTCCAGAACGAAGTGCGAATACGGATCGTAAACCACCACGTCACCAGATTTCAAACTGGCGAAACCAGGGACCAAATAAACCTCCTCTTTGTGATCCGTACCCGTATTGATCAGGGCCCGGCGCGCATCAAGGACAATTTCGATGGTCGCAGTTCTACCATTACCGAGGAACGAGCCGCAGGCCGTAATGTTGCCGTTAGCGTTTATTACTACGCTGTCGCCGAATTTTAACCTGTTATACAGCTCATCGGATTCGGCTAAAACCTTCATAATCCGTCCTTCGGCAGTGATAATGGTTACGGTTTTAGTGTCTTGATTTAATAGACGATCGTGTTCGCTCTGTTTGTCTAAAACACGGCCATAGCTTGAAGGCGGCTCTTTCAGATTCTTGTAGCGCTTCACTAGTTCCTGGAACTTCTCAAATAAATCGAGTCGCGCATTTTCGCTATTCTTTAGTTTCTCGACTAAAGCTCCGACCTGCTTGATCTTTTCCTGGATAACCGCGTTGATTTCCTGCTGAATAAACTCGACCAGTTTATCGATTGAACTACCCTCGTCGCGAATCCACTTCTGCAGACGCTGTTTCAAGGTTTCGGGCATTTTACACCCTCCTTTCCCATTTTGATTTTTTATTTAAAGAACTATTTTATTTTTATTCTGTCTTAAAATAGAAGACAATCTAATTTTACTTAAAATTAAGGCTTTTTGTCAAGTGGCGATGGAAAATAAAATCTTAATCTTGATAAATAGTATGTTGGCGAATTTCCGTTCTATCTCGTAGAAAATCGACGGCAACCAAATCAATACGCCAATTTTCGGTTTCTAACTTTTTGGCCCAAAAATAATCTTGAATAGCGCGTCGCATTTTTTTCTTTTTATATCGCGTGAATTCTTCTTCTGGGGCCCCGAAGTTATAATTTGTTTTCGCTTTAACTTCCACGAAAATCAGCTGGTTATTGTTTTCGGCAATAATATCAATTTCGCCAAATTTAGACGTGCGGAAGTTGCGTCCAATTATTTTATATTTTTTCTTTTTTAAAAAATCAACCGCCTCGTTTTCCCCACGACGGCCGATTTCTTGGGTTAGTCCCATTATATGAATAATTTATTATTAAGCGAGCGAACGCAACAACAAAAGGTTTAACACCTTCTATTTTTTAATAAAAACTGTCGCAAAGTGATAAGGCCCTGGCTCAAATTCTTTTTCCAATATCATATCAATTTCTTGCGCGAATTTCTTCAGAGCATCAACATTAACCCTCTCTTCAACTTTCGGACCAAAAGGAGCGCCGGTTTTTTCCCAATCAACCACCAACAATCGGCCGCCGTTTTTTAATAATCGCGCCGCCTCTCTAATTACGGTTTTATCGTCTTTGGTTTGAAAAAGCACATTGATCAACAAACACATATCCAAAGAATTTTCCTGAATTTTTGTAGCGCCATAAATTTCTAAATCCGACCAAACGGTTTTGATGTTACTCAGTCCATATTCTTTGGCGTTTATTTCAATGCCATGTAAAATATTTTTTAAAATATCTATAGCATAAACCAATCCTTTGCGACCAACCAATTTGGCTGTTTGTAGAGCAAAAAGTCCGCGAGCGCCACAGCCTAAATCTCCTACGCGCATACCTTCAATAATACCAGCGGTCTCGAGAGTTTTTTGAGCATCAATTAATTCCTTACCCCCGGGAATTGTATCAATATTAAGTGGCATAATTTTATAAAATAAATAATTTTAGATTCATTTGGTTCAATAATTTATTATCAAGCGAACGATCCGCCGACCGGCGGAAACACAGGATTAACACCCTCTATTATAAAGCCGGTGAAATTTAAGTAAAGCACCTTCTATTTACTTAATTTGAATAAATTCAAAGCGACCATAAAAAACAAGGCTAGTCCAGAAGTAATAAAAATTGCGGTATAATTCCATTTTTCCATAGAAGAAGACAAGCCCCCAATCACATAATTAACCGATTCTTTAGTTTCGGAATCGAGGGACGACTGTCTGATTTTTTCTCCCAGATTTTGTTCTTGAATAACTTTGATGCGGCGTTCAGAAATTTGGGAGCGATGCCAGAAATAAATCACGAAACCTATGGTGCCGACATACCATAGAACATCCGACCAAAAATAAATTTTATAATGATTAAAAATAATAATCGCCCTATATGTTACAGTCGCGATAATACCTATCCAGAAAATAACAAGCCTTAACCATTTAGGGCTTAATTTTGGTTCGGCCATAATTTTAAAAATTTATAATTTAATTTTACGAACCTATCTATTTATTGTTTTGGAGATTAGGGGTACGAAGACAAAACCACTAAAACGGCGCTGAGTATATTCATTTTCGCTTTTACGTTCAATTAAAACTAATTCTTGGGTGTCCACACCCTCAGGTATGATCAAGCGCCCGCCAATTGCCAGTTGATCCAATAAGGCTGACGGAATTGTCGCAGCGCTAGCAGCCACGTGAATCACGTCAAAAGGCGCGTATTCCGGCAGTCCTTTTGCGCCATCGCCTACAAAAAATTTCAACCGCCCGTCGGAAACAAATCTATATTTTTCCGTATTTTGTTCACCGAAACTTTTTAATTCCTCGATTCGTTCAATGGCGTAGACTCTGCCACTTTCGCCGACTATCTCTGTCAATAAAGCCGACACCCAACCCGATCCCGAACCAATATCTAAGACTTTTTCGGTTTTTCTTGGTTCTAATAGTTCTAACATAAAGGCCACGGTTAAGGGTTGAGAAATTGTTTGGCCGAATCCTATATTTAAAGGAACGTTTAGCCCTGCTTCTTCTTTCGCTCCAGGTAAAACGAAATCTTCGCGTTTAATTTTTTTAAACGCTTTAATCAAGTGAGGTGCTTTAAGATATTTGCTGGCGATTAATTGTTCGACGAGGTCGGCCATATTTTATTCTTTATTTTAGTCTCAAAAAGAAATTTAACCAATAGCGCGCTTAATAAACCAAGAACTATACCGCCTAAAACATCTAAAGGATAATGAACCCCGGCGATAATTCTCGCCGCGCCGATCAAAAGACTCATAATCAATAAGATCCACCCCAAATAACGATTATAAAAAAATACGGCAAAAGCAATAGCAAAGGACACAGTAGTATGGTCCGAAGGGAAAGATTTGTCGGATATAGTCTCTAATGCCTTGATTAAACGAATCGTTTCCTGATGCGATACGAATGGTCTGGGGCGAAAATAAATCTTTCCAATAATCTGGCTTACTGAAAAAGCAAATGCGGCCGATAAAGCGGCCACTATTATAGCTTGTTGATAAATTATTTTCTTTATTTTGGGGGCTAAAAAATAAAAGATTAAAATTAAAGCTGGAATAAAAAATATCAAAATATCAGCCAAAAAGATTGTAGCTGTATCAAAATAAAAACCGGTCATGGTTTTATGATTAATCAAATAATTCAGTTTTTGGAAAATGAAATAATCCCACCACATATATATTCAGTTTAGCATCTTTATAAATATTCGCCAGCTAGAGCAATGCGAATCTGAAAATAATCACGAATAAAAACCAGCCAAAGTTGACTCTCTTGTGAGCTCGCCCTGCTCAACGATTTCCGAACGTTTGATTGGGCGGATGAATACAAGCATCTGACCGTCGTTCTCTCCCAAATGAATCAACTGCTGGCCGAATACAAAGAGGATTGATTCGAATTTGCCACCTGTTTGCCCCGGAGGCGAGCTTTGTCCCCGGGGTAGTTGGATACCGATTGAGAATCTGACCCGGCGCGTTGCCCAAAATTGCGAGCTTGGGACGGGACGATTTGCTTAACTTACGCGATATTAAGCAAATTACAGCGAGTCATATTTGCTTAATGGATTTAATTCAACGACCAGATGGCAAAGTTTAAATACGAGGCGAAACTCACCCAAAGAACGTAGGGCACCAAAAGCCATGCAGCCGGTTTAGAAATTCTTGCGAAAGTAGCGATCGTAGCGAGGATGGCAAGCCAGAGGAATATAATCTCAATGAACGCACCGCCCGGAGAATGCAAGCCGAAAAAGATAATCGACCAAAGCGTGTTTAAAACTAGCTGACCGAGAAATATACCGAGAGCTATCTTAATATCCCTACGATCCAATCCTTTCTTCCAGATCAGGAATGCCGCGATGCCCATAAGAACGAATAACGTCGTCCAGACCGGACCAAACACCCATGCCGGCGGATTTAGGGCAGGCTTAACCAGTCCTGCGTACCAGCCGGCAATGGACGGAGTCGTAAATACCGAGCCGATAATACCGGCCAGCTCAGAAACTACGATGGCGACGATGAGTTTGAGTGTATTATTCATAATTTTTTTAATTCTTTAACTTCTTTATTATGTAATTTACGCACATCTTTATCAGTAATATTTACGTTTATAAATAAATTGAATATCTCGTCGCGTCCGGTGGCGGTATAAAAAACAGCGGAGTGGCTTTCAATTTTTCTTACAATAAAACAAAAGATTGGACGGTTAGAACCTGCCCAGATAGGCTCTAACAAAGAGAAAAGCGGAGCTTTCGGCTCTGCAAATCCCGCTTGGCTCTCCGGATAGGACGATATTAAAACCTGTTTGAGGAAATGTAGAGTATTTAATTTGATATAAAATTTAGCGAAGATAATATTAGAACCGGTATGGCGCAACGATATTGAAACCTGGATAAACAATCAATTATAAAGATGAAACAAGGAACTTACCCACTGATAAATTTTTTGCCATAGAGATTCTTTTTTCAGCGTCAATCCGGCAACCCAGTCATTATTTTTAAAATTTTTGCCAGACGCTTGAATAATAATTTTCTTTTCGCCAGGTTTAAGCATATTTAATTTTTCGCGCGCCTCCTTTTCTTTAGAAAAATCATCCTGTAAATAATTCAGCTCGCTTGCCATATTCTGATTTTTTTCTTCTAATTTTACGATGCCTTTTCTGGCCGAAGAAAGTTGACGGGAAATATTAATAAATTTTGCAGTCTCTTTGATCAAAGCGATTGTCAAAAACAAAAAAAGAAATAACAAAACCAGAGTAAAAGCCGGCGAATGAATGAACGGCAATTTTTGTTTGAGGCGCGAACCACTCATATGTCTATTTTAGATTGTCTCTTTTGAAATATTAACTACTATACCCAAGGCAGCCAAAAAAACAATCATCGCCGTTCCTCCAGAACTAATCAGGGGTAGAGGAATACCAGTCAAAGGAAAAAGATTGATCATTGCTCCGATATTTATAAAAGCTTGCAAGATGAACCAAACCATAACCCCGCTAACCAAAATTTTACCAAAGTGATCCGGCGCTTTTCTGGCAATCTTAAGACAACGATAGGCTAAAAGTAAAATTATCCCGAGAAAAGCCAGAATCATAAAAAAGCCCAATTCTTCGGCCATCACCGCGAAAATGGAATCACTATGAGCCTCCGGCAAATAAAGATATTTTTGGCGTGAATGCCCGAGACCCAAACCGAAAAATCCGCCCGAGCCAACAGCTATCAAAGATTGTTTGATGTGATAACCGATTCCCTGCGGATCTAGACTCGGATGAAGAAAAGTGGTTAATCTAGTCAAACGATAAGGCTCTAATAAAATAGCCAAAAAAACTATAGCCAAAATAGCGCTAATTAAAATCAAAAAATGACTGGCTTTTGCGCCGGCCATAAAATAGACTGACACGGCAATAATAAAAATAATAATCAAGCTTCCCAGATCTGGTTGTAAAACAACCGGGATAGAAACCAGAACCAGAACCGCGACAAAGGGCAAAAACCCTTCATATAATGATTTTACCCTGTTGGGTCTGGCATCAAGCCAGCTGGCCAAATATAATAAGAAACTTAATTTTAATAATTCACTGGGCTGAAAAATAAAACCGAATATTCTAATCCAACGATGGGCTCCACCGCTTGAGAAACCAATTACCGGAGCAAAAACCAAAAAATTTAAAATAACGCTTATTATTAAAAATGGCAAAGCGATCTTTTTTAAAATTTGATAGTCTAGTTTACTGGCTAAATAAAATAAAATAAGTCCTGGCAGAACTCCGACTAATAATTGATGTTTTAAAAAATAATAGCTGTCGCCGAATTTTTGGAAACCAACCACCGAAGAAGCTGAAGACAAAACCACTAAACCTAAAAATAAAATAATTACAGTAATGACGATAAGAATATAATCCGGCTGATG
This sequence comes from Patescibacteria group bacterium UBA4787, assembly GCA_002402995.1. Lineage (GTDB taxonomy): Bacteria > Patescibacteriota > Patescibacteriia > UBA2591 > UBA4787 > UBA4787. The sequence continues at coordinate 86,395 of DHGX01000001.1, read as the reverse complement.
CTCTGATTTGAACATAATATTAAAAAATTCTAATTTCTAAACTCATAATTCGTAAATTTGTTCCGCCAGTTGGCGGAGTAAATTCGTTGATAATTCTACTTTCTATTTTCTATGGTTCTGTTCTATTCTATTTTAACAATTTCGCTAATTGAGTAAACTGGCGGCCGCGATCAAATTCATTTTTGAACATCCCGAAACTAGCCGCGGCTGGAGACAAAAGAACGGTGTCGCCCCTTTTAACCAAACTAATAATTTGATTAAAGCATTTTTTGAGGTCATCGAAAATAACCGCTTTTATGCCTCTCTTGCCAAGAGATTGATAAATCTTAGGAGTAGCTGTTCCTTCTAATAAAAAGGGTTGAGCGGAATATTTTTTAACCGCGCCCGCCCAGGAAGTATAATTCAATTTTTTGTCCGCGCCGCCAGCGATCAAAAATATATTTTTATACGAAAATGATCGACAAATTTTAATAGCATTGATTGAAGCTTCCGGTGTTGTAGCGGTTGTGTCATTGATGAATTTAACACCATGCCACGTTCTGGTTAACTCAAAACGATCTGGCACGCCGGAAAAATTTTTAATCGCTTCTTTAATGTCTTTGCTTTTAATACCGTCCACTAAAGATGTTGTTGTGGCTGCTAAAATATTTTCTAAATTATGTTGACCCAATATTTTGATATCTTTAAGACTAATAACTTTATTCTCTTTTCCGTTGTGGCGATAAAAAATAACTTTATTCTTTACGAAACACCCGTTTTCTTCTTTAAAATAAGAAGAGCTAAACCAATAACGCCTACCGCGCGCCGACTCTCCTAATTTCTTTGTAATTTTGTTGTCTCGATTTAAAATAGCGATATCGTCCGGCGTCTGCTTGAGAAGAATTAAAGATTTAGCCTTAATATAATCACGAAAATTCCGATAACGATCCAAATGGTCCGGAAAAATATTGGTGATTACGGCAATATTAACGCTTTTATTCTCTAGATCTTCCAGTTGCCAAGAAGAAATTTCTAAAATACCGTAAGAAAATCGGCCCCTTAAATAATGCAGAGGAGAAATTCCGATATTACCCGCCATAAAAATTTTTTGGCCGGATTTAAAAATAGCATTAATGAGGTGCGTAGTGGTGGTCTTGCCCTTCGTGCCGGTAATCCCGATAGTTAAACCCTTAAAATTATCTAAAAAAATCGCTAAATCACTAGTGATTTTAATTTTTTCCTGCCGCGCGATTTCCAAATAAGATGAGCTTCTCGGTACGGCCGGATTCTTAACAATTAAATCAATCTTTCTAAAATCTTGTTCGCGATGACGACCCAAAATATATTTAATATTTTTAAATCTTTTCAAAGATTTAAGGGGTTCGGATAATTCTTTCTTTGATCGCAAATCTGTGACCAGAACTTCGTCTGCCTCTTCCGCCAAAAATTTTGCCGCCTCTTTCCCGCCACCCAATACGCCCAAACCCATAATCATTATCTTTCTCCCGTCAAAGATTTTCTTTTTTTCCATAGATATAGATTATATGGTTACTACTTGCCGATTAAACGTTCGGCGAGAAAAATGATCAGGCCAGAAATAGCGGTTATCCAGCTAATTAGCCAAAAACGCATGACAATTTTTGGTTCGGGCCAACCTTTTGCTTCCAAGTGATGATGGATCGGGGAAGAAAGAAAAACTTTTTTATTCCTAACTTTTTTAGAAATAACTTGAATAATTACAGACAATGATTCTATAACAAAAAGCAAGCCGATGAACGGCAAGAGAAAAACTGTATCAGTTAACATAGCAAGGACGCCTAAGGTGACCCCTAGAGACATCGCTCCGGTATCCCCCATAAAAAATTTTGCTGGGTAGATATTATTCCATAAAAAAGCAATTAAAGATCCAATAATAACTCCGCAGAAAGCCGCCAAATCAATTTTCCCTTGAACAAAACTTATTGCTCCGTAGGCACCGAAAGCGGCCAATAATGTTCCGCCGGCCAAACCGTCTAAGCCATCGATTTCATTGACCGAAAAAGCGGTCGCCACAATAATAAAAATAAAGAATGGAATGTACCACCAATTAAGCAGATAGTCGCCCAAAAATATAATGTGTATAGAATTGCGATCTAATTTATAATAAAACCACCAAGCGCCGACCGCAGCAATTAAAGCATAAATCAAAATTCTGTAACGCATCGTCAGACCGCCGCCGCGCGGTCCGATTCTCCGTGTATTAAAAAAATCATCTACTAAGCCGACTAAGGCTGAAGCTACTAAAACTCCTAGCGGCAACCAAGTCTGGCTACGCGAAAGAAAATTAAGATTAACTAATACAACAGAGTTGGTTAAACGGCTCAAATAAAAAATCCCTAAAGCCAATGCTGCGGCCGTGAACCAAATCAAGGTTCCGCCCATTGTCGGGGTGCCGGATTTGCCCTGATGAAGTTTAGAAAAAATTGGAGCTGAAACATCGTCGCGAATTTGCTTGCCCAATTTATATTTATACAATAATTTTGTCAGCAGAGGCGTTAAGACCCAAGCTAAAAAAAAAGCTGAGACTGAAAGAATAAATATTTTAATCACCGCGAACAACATAAAATATATAATACCTGAATTAAAGCCTAATAATCCAAAAAATAGCCAAGGTTAAAATTAATTGAATTAAAGTGGACAATGAAATCAAAATTATAAATATAAATCTCCAGCCAAACTTATAGAAAAAATGGGCTAAAAAATTATTAAAAATCAAGATTATGAAACCTATTGCGGGAATTAAGAATAGTCTTTTCCAGCTACCAACACTATCAACGCCAAAAATAAGGTTATAATGCAACGGAACTTCGTTATTTTTACTCTTAACGCCAATTAGTATATATAAACAAGAGACAATCAGAAGTATAAGCGTTGAACTATTGAATATCAAAAATATTTTTTCTTGCCAAAAATTCTGACTTTTAATCTTATATAATGTTTCCGTCAAAGTCATATTGCTTCAACTTTTTTAAGCCAGCTCAAATGCTGTTTCAAATAAGCTTCAATGCCTGCTTTGATGGTCACGTCTGCCATTTGACAATGAGCGCAACCACCTATCAATTCAATTCTAATTATGCCCTTTTTCTGGTCAATACTTTTCAAGTTTAAGTCTCCGCCGTGATTTTTCAACGCCGGACGAATCTCATCCAAATATTTTTCTATCTCTTTTTCTATTTTTTTCATCAAAATATTGTACCAAACTAATCAAATAATTCAATGAATTAAATTATAGATTCATTATTCGTAGCGCAAAGCTTCAATCGGACTCTTTAAAGATGCTTGGCGCGCAGGATAAATGCCAAAGATTAAACCCACTAATGCCGAAACACCCAGGCCCGCCGATGCTCCAACAAACGGAAAAGTAAATTGCCAGCCCAAAGATACCAATTTACTTAAAATTATAGAAGCAAGAAATGAAAAGGTAGTGCCAAGGATTATACCAATCAAGCCCCCCATAGCCGTAAGGAGCACTGCTTCGAGAATGAATTGCGTTAAAATATCCTTATCTGTGGCACCAAGAGCTTTGCGAAGCCCAATTTCTCGTGTTCGCTCTGTAACTGCCACTAACATAATATTCATAATGCCAACGCCTCCAACTAGAAGAGAAATGGCGGCTACGGCCGCCAAAAAAAGAGTAATGATGCCAGTTATAGTGCTGACCATTTTCATAGCATCCGCTTGACTTTGCACGTGGAAGTCGTCTTTATCTGAGCTCTGAATATTATGAGAATTTCTCATGGTAATTTCTATGTCTTCGACGGTTTGCAAAACATTCTTCTCGGAATCTGCTTCTACTATAATATGGTTAAAATATTTGATGCCCAGAACATAGCGCTGAGCGGTGGTATAAGGAATAATCACCGTTTCATCATAACCTATAAGCCCCTGGCCCTTCTTTTCTAAAATTCCGATAATTTTAAAATTTTTACCTTTGATTTTTACTTTTTGACCGATAGCCTCATCATTAGAAAAAAGATCTTCCTTCACTTCCGAACCGATAACAACCACATCGGCGTAATTTTTTACATCTTCGTCGGTTAAAAATCTGCCTTTGCCTGGACGAATGTTATACAGTCTACTCGCAGCATCGGTCATGCCATAAAGCGTGGCCCGATATGTTTCGCTGCCGTAAGCGATGCTCTCGCTCCCAAAAACAAGAGGCATAATCTCATCTGCGTAAGGAACATTACTCTTTCGTGTAAGCGCTTCAAGGTCTTTTTGTTTTAATGAATCAGAAAACATAGACAAGAAATCAGTCGGTCCCTTGGGCTGCCCACCAGGAGCGACTTCAATCACCCTGGAACCCATTTGTCCTTGTATTTCATTCAATATTAGGCTTTGCATCCCTTCTCCTAGAGACATAACCATCATCACTGCCGTGATACCGATGACTATACCAAGGATAGTCAACGCTGAACGCGACTTATGAGATTTTAGGCCATTAAAGGCTGTTTTAAAACTATATTTAAGCAACATATTTTATTTTTAAATGAGTGAGTGAAGTGAAAATAAATTTTCAGTTCCGAACGAATGCAAAAACACAGGATTAATACTCTCTATTTTCTAAAATGATCTTGGGCTTTTAAACGATGTTCTACCCGTCGATCGCTTTCAATTTTTCCATCAATAAAACGGATAATGCGCTGGGCATGTTCTGCGGTATAAGTTTCGTGTGTAATTAAAACTATAGTGTGACCAGTTTCTTCGTTTAATTTCTGTAAAATTTCCATTATTGTTTTGCCTGATTCTGAATCAAGGTTCCCCGTAGGCTCATCGGCAAAAATTACCTGCGGATTATTAATTAAAGCTCGCGCAATGACTACACGCTGTTTTTCTCCACCGGAAAGCTGAGAAGATTCATGATTTATTCTATGAGAAAGACCAACCGCTTCAATGGCTTTTAGTGATATGTCATTCCACAGAGCCTCTTTAACGCCGGAATAGATAAGAGGTAATTTTACGTTTTCAAGCACGCTTATTCGTGGCAATAAATTAAACATTTGAAAAATAAAACCCATTTCTTTATTCCTTAAATGGGCCAGTTCTTCACCAGAATAATCTTTTATGGTTTTTCCCTTGAAGCGATATTCTCCCCTGGTGTGCTCATCTAAAAATCCGAGTATGTGAAGAAGGGTTGATTTACCAGAACCGGACGGACCCATAATAGAAACAAATTCACCTTTCTCGATATTAAAAGTTACGTCACGCAAAGCTGGCGTAGAAACCCCCTCATTTTGATAGATTTTCTCTAAATTTTTAACTTCAATCAGTGACATATTATTGCTTCTTGAAACTAATTACTTTTTCTCCTTTTTTTAGACCGGAGATAATCTCAACTTGGCCTTCAGTCCCCCGCAAACCGACTTCCACTTCTCTCTCTTCGGTTAAATCTTGCTTTTCGTCAACCAGGACTTGAACAAATTTTTTGCCATCGCGCGAAACAACGTCTCTGGCAGAAACTAACAAAACATTATCTTTCTCTCCGACTAAAACGTCAATGTTGGCCGTCAAGCCGTCAAGAATTTTTTCGTCTTCTTCGGTAAACTGAAAAACGGTCTTGTAGGTGGCTACTCCTTCGATAATGGTGGCCGAAAGATCAATTTGCACCACCTTGGCCGCGAAAATCACATCCGGGCCATAAGCATCTAAAGTAACCCTGGCAATTTGCCCAATTTTTATCTTAGAAATGTCTGATTCGGTAATATTGGCTTCTATCTCAAATTTATCTTTGCCGATTAACGATATCGCCGCCGCGTTGGGCTGCATTATATCTCCGATCTCAAAATTTATTTTAGTGATTATGCCATCAAAAGGGGATTTTAAAACAGTCTTATTCAATAAGGCCTGATAATAATTAACGTTGGCTTGCGCTTGATCAACCTGACTCGCCTGGAAAGAAATATCTTCCGAAGAATAACCCGCTTGTTTTAAGGCTAATTGTTTTTGCGCTTGAGCCAAAGTATTTTGAGTCGTAGTTAAAGATGTTTTGGCCGTAGCGATATTATCTTCATTCGAAACTTTTTGCGCCAAAATTGTTTGCTGTTTGTCGTTAATATTGGTAAGTGCCGTTATTATATTTGTACGAGCGGTGTTGACGCTAGCTTTATAAGTATTCATAGTCGTGCTGCTTAAAGACGGAGCATTATTAAGATTCGCAGCCAGATCAGTTAAAAAAACCAAAGTGCGATTAAGCCGATTGCTTGCATCAACCATGGCTTGATCTAAATCTTCATGGCTATTTTGTCTATTTTTGAGATTATTTAAGTCAACCGACCAAGTATTTAGATCTTGAGAAGCGATTTTTCGTTCTGTTTCAGCGCTACTCTGCGCTTGACTGTTAGTGGAAATAAAAGAAAGCTTCGGATTGGCGCTTTCCGCGTTAATAAACATATCACTCGCTTGTTTGCGAACCGCGTCGTCAGTTTTGTTATAAGCATCGTCTATTGTGTCAATAATCGAAGCATAAAGATTATTCAGGTCGACTTCTGCTTTTTGCCTCGCAATAGCCAGATTATTCTTAGTATCTTCTAAAGATGATTCTGCATTGTTAACCGCATTCTGATAAACAGCCAGATCTTCTGCTCTTGTTCCTTTTTTAAGCTGGGTTAATTTTGTCTCTTGCGATTTCAAACTTGCCTCGGCCTGCTGCAATTGTGCCAACAAATCTCCATTCTCCAAAACAATTAAAATCTGTCCACTTTTGACACTATCGCCGATATTAACGGCTATTTTATTAATGCGGCCGGAACGCTCAAAAGCCAAATCAAGACTGCGGACAGGCTTTACTTTCCCGGTCACGCTAACCTCGGCCGTAATCCTGCCTTGGCTGACGGTAGAATATTCGATAGAAGATTTTTTGGGTTTTAACAAAAAAAATATTCCGATTAAAACCACGGCGATCAAAGTTAGAACGAGCCATCTCCTCCGCAAGAAATTAATAATTTTGTTAAACATAATTATTTCTAATTTAATATCTAAGATAATATTAATATTATTATAGAGAATTATACACAAAATATCAAATTTATCGTGTATAACAGAAAAAACGACTTGACGGCTAGCCAAAAAGCGCCTATAATTTTAAAACTTAAAAGTTCTTTAAATATCCAAAAACAAAAAATAATAAAGGAGGACAAGTGGTGACAAGGAAAAAAATGAAGCACATTCTAATCGGTGGATGGGCGATTTTCTTCGCCCTCGCCCTGATAGTCAGAAACGAATCGATCGCCAATGTGATTCTCGTCATTGAGATTGTTTTATTTTCCGTCTGGCTATACTTTTACAACAAAATTCTCAAGAAAGGATGATAAAAAATGGCCAAGAAAACCAAAGTCAAAACCGGGAAGGGAAAAGTGCAAAAACGAAAATGTATTTTCTACCACAGCTATGGCGCTCAGGGTGTCATAGGCGCGACGCATATTTGCGCCTGTGGCCAAATTGTCACAGTTGAAGTAGAAAATCACAACAAACAAATTCAACAAAACCTGAAAGCCTGGGCTACTTCCCGAGATCCACAACCTTTCTCTACTTTCTCCAAATGCAACGAGCCACGCTGTCCAAAATGTAAAAAAGAACTAAAGCCGGGCGGTGTTTCAGTCGCCACCTGAATCCAATCTCCAAAAATCAAAGAGGATGCAAAAAGCATCCTCTTTTCTATATAGAAAAACTACTGCTTAAAATATAAAATGCCTTCAATAAAGGCGCCTTTTGTGTCAAATACAAATTTTGATTATCGCCCGTCTTCGGCTTCCAAAGAATTAATAAGCTTTTCAATTGAATCATCGCCTGGAAAATCAAATTTTGGGCAATCTTCCCATGGCGTACTACCGATAAAAAGATGATAAAGACGATAATGTTCATAATCGGGATATTTCTTTTTTAGATTATCAACAAACTCAATCTGTTTTTGATGAAATTCCTTTGATCCCACCACATCTTTTTTTGAATGTAAAATATGCAAAAAATTGAACATTTTTGTTCTTAAAATATCGATTTTTTTATTCTGAGATTCTTTGATCTCAATATTTTCTAAATTAATATTATCCATAGCTTAATCATAAAACCAAAACCTTAAATTGTCAAAAATTAAATATTTTCCAAATATCTTTTTGTTTCCCAGTCTGTCACTTTTGTCCGATAATTATCCCATTCTAAATTTTTGGCTTCTATTAAACGCGCATAAATATGTTGTCCAAGGCATTTTTTTATTAAACTGTTCCGCGAAAATTCTTTAATCGCCTCTCCAAGATTCTCGGGCAAAGTTTCAATCTCGTATTTTTGGCGGTCCTCGTGGTTGAGTTCGTAAATATTTTCTTCAATCGGTTCTGTCAATTTCAAATTTCTTTTAATTCCATCTAATCCTGCAGCCAGCATAACACTAAAAGCCAAATAAGGATTGCAACTCGGGTCCGGACTGCGTAATTCGCAACGCGCAGCTTGCGGTTTATTTTTATGCCATTGGGGAATACGGATTAAAGCCGAACGATTGATTCTGGCCCAGGCAATATAAACCGGGGCTTCAAAACCGGGCACCAATCTTTTATAAGAATTAACTATTGGCGAGAGGACCAAGCTCATTCCAGAAATTTGTTCAAGTTGACCAGCGATAAAAGATTTAGCTATTTTAGAAAGCAAGTACTGATCTTTTGAATCAAAGAAAATATTTTTATCGCCCTTAAATAAACTCTGGTGTGTGTGCATGCCACTGCCAGCTAGACCCGAAAATGGTTTAGGCATAAAAGTAACAAAAAGATTATGCCTCGCCGCAATAGCCTTTAGAGCATATTTCAAAGTGATAACGTTGTCAGCGACAGCCAAAGCATCGCCATACTTAAACCCGATTTCGTGCTGTCCTGGTCCGACTTCGTGATGAAGAGTCTCAACCTCAATTCCCAATAACTGAAGCGCTGAGGCCATTTCTTGCCGGATTTCAGTGCCCAGATCAGCGGAAAAATCAAAATAACCAGCCTCGTCATGAACTTCTATTTTATTTCGTTCCTCATTTTTAGCTAAAAGATAAAATTCCACCTCTGGCCCAACCTTAAAAACATAATTCATCTTTTTTGCTTCAGTCAAGGTCTTTTTTAGAACTAAACGTGGATCTCCTTCAAAGGGCTGGCTATCCGGTTGATAAATATCGCAAATTAAACGGGCGGTATTTTTCTCCCAAGGAATTAAAACAAAAGTTTGAAGATCTGGACGCAAAAACATATCGCTTTCCGCGATGCGGGCAAATCCTTCAATACTCGAGCCGTCAAACCAAATGCCGTTTGTCATCGCTTCATCAAGTTTTTTAATCGGGATAGTAACGCTCTTAACCATACCGATTAAGTCTGAAAATTGAAGGTGAACGAATTCAATTTTCTTTTTCTGGCAAATATTCAAAATTTTCTGACGAGTCATAATTTTTTGTTTAATTAATTAATATATCTTATATCATTTGAGTTTTTAGGCAATTTCTTGTCTAAACTCTGGGGGCTAGACTCTCCGCCAAGGGCGGATGCGCCTCTGGCGCAAATCGCTCGACTCACCATAACTCCGCGCGCTTCACGTATTTAGAACCGCAATTTGACAGACTCCCGGCAACATTTCGCCGTTTAAAATCGTGCGTTACTGGTGAAAACTGCCCTGAGCTTATCGAAGGGTTGCCCCGAATTACGAGCTGGCTACCTCCGGCCCACGACAGGCCCGTGGCTTTGCCCTCCGTAGCCCGTAGAGCGACGGAAGGCGAGTAATTGAGAGGGAAAAGCAAAAGATTGATACCCACAAAACGAAATTGAGAGAATTCAAACGATTCAGAAAAGAGTAATTAAATATTTAACCAAACATCAACCAGCCGGGCTTAAATATCAGCAGTAGGCCGATAATTAACATTAAGATTCCACCAATCAAATGTGACCAGCGGCTATATTTAGTGGTAATGCCGGTCATCCGTAAAGTGGTCATGGCAATAAAAAAGATAATTAAATCATCCAGCATGAATATAAAAATATAAAGCAGGATGTAGAGGTAGTAATGCCACTTTGCCAAATTACTCAAAGCCAAGACTTGCGTATAAACCGCCGGCAGGCCGGCTGAACAGATGAGTTCAACTAAATTAACCGCGAAAGCCAAAATAATAATGCCACCCAAAGCTAAATAGAAACTTTTTTGATGAGTGATATTTTTCAGTTTTTCAAAAACTTTTTGTCTTTTCTCGCCGCCCGTTACTTTGCATCCGGACTTTGGACTGGTAAAGTATTCTTTTAAGTTATAACCACCGCCCAAAAGAGCGATTAGACCAATAATTATTCTTACCCAAACCACTAAACCGATAAATAAAATTAAGTTTAGCCAAGCCGCCATAAACACGAAGTACACTGAAGCCGAGGCGACAATAAAGGCACTGCCCAAAATCCACATTCTTTTTCTGTTTTCCATTCCCAAAAGCAAGCTAATCAAAAACAAAAGCGTCCACATGGCGCAGGGATTAAAGCCGTCCAAAGCGCCTAAAACTATTGTCAACACAGGCAAAGAAAAATTTTTGGTTTCAATTTCTCCTAAAATAGGAACGTTAAGTTTTTGTGGAATGGGAGATTTTTCATCTTCACCGTCGCCACCTTCCTGATCTTTATTCTGCTTGGCATTTTGATCAGCCAAAGATAAAACTTCTCCGCCTATATCCTGACAGCTATTTTTCTTTACGCATTTAACAGCGTCTTCAATAGCCGCACCGGTGCTTTGTTCATCATACCAGCCGATAAAATATTTCTCGCCAATCACGGTAAAAGGCACGCCCGAAATATTAGCATTAAGCCTTTTACCGATTTCTACTAACAGCCCTTGGTTGTCTTTATTTCCCCAAACTTCAAAATTATAGACTTTCACTTCCGGGTATTTCTTCTCAAGTTTTTCCAAAAATGGTTTTTCTTTGACGCAATGCGAACAACCTTCGCCCCAGAAAAAATAAATATTCACCTCTTTCTCAACAGCTGAAACTTTTTCTGTTTTTAGAACAGAACCGAACAAAAAGCCAAAAACAACAATAGTCCCCAAAACCAAAAGGATTGTTTTCTTGTTCATACTTTTACTTTTCTTTATTTTCTTTAATAACTTTCAACAGTTCTTCTTTTGACGGCTCGCCATTAAGGCGCAGAATTTCCTTGCCTTCTTTGTCAAGAAAAACGAAGGCGGGCAGGACTCCTTCATCAATCTTATATTTTCCAACCATTTCTTTATCTTTATCGTGGTCATACATTACTGTTTCCAACCAAGGCAATTCTTTTTCAATTTCTGCCCATCTTGGCTTCATCACCAAGCAACCAGAGCACCAAACAGCGCCAAATTTTAATACTTTCATAGATTTTGTTAAGTAAATAATTTTATTAACTAATATTAATCAAATATCTTATAAGATATTGCAAATAATAAACTCCCGTAATTAAGAATATTGAAGCGACCGTATACCTCATCACTTTTTCAACTTTCTGAACTATCTGAAACGCCTTACTGACTTTCTGTATTGAAAAAGCGATTAAGAAAGAAAATATTATCACTGACAACCCAGTTCCTAAAGCGAAAATAGGCGGCAAAATCAAACTCTCCGTTGATTTTAAAACCAAAGAGATCAGAGTTCCGAAAAACAAAACCCCACTGTAAGGACAAAACGCCAAAGCGAAAAGCAGATGTTGGAAGACGAAGCCAAAATTTTGATGGTCATATTTTTATTTAGTTATTTAATAAAATGCGACAGCAAAGAAGTGAATTTTTTGATATTTTTATGATTTAATAACTAGAAAACTTTGGTGCCTTCTTTTCTTGAATCAATCAGGCCAGAATCTTTTAAGACCTTTAAGTGATGAGAAATCAGATTTTGCGGCAAATCCAAAAACTGCCAGATTTCACAGACACACTTTTCCTGCTTTCGCAGAATGCATAAAATCTTCAGGCGGTTTTCTTCCGAGATAACTTTCAAAAAATCCATAACCCGATTAAGATTGCTCTTTGATTTTTTGGTTTTACAACAATTAAAATTCATAGGGGTTTTGCGCCTGTCTGCCGAGAGGCAGGCAAATATCAATCTATATTGATATAGTAGCAAAAAGAAAAAGAATTATAAACAGTCCTTTAAATTTCGGCTCTATTTTATTTGATAATTTTTATCGCCTTGCCGTTTATCAAAGCGTCCGCAATTTTTTTATAAGCGGAATAAAGTATTCTCTGATATGTGCTTTGTGAGGTGTGCATCTTATCAGCCGCTTTCTGCTGTTCTAAATCGTTAATATGTCGCAAGCGATACGCTTCTATTTCTTCGGTCGTAAGTTCAATAATCTCGAGTTCCCTCATCGGCACGCCTTGAGGTTTGAAATAAGTGATATTTGGGTCAAATTGTATTCGTCTGCAAAGTCTTGGTCGTGGCATAAATTTATATTGAAATAACTTAAATTAACTGATGTTCTCTAATTAAGAAGGCTCTCCCAGCCCTCCCAAAAGGAAGGGCTGGGCTCTTGGCCTTCTTTATTTTTGGGCGTTGAGTTCAGAGAGGCGTTCTTTCACGGATTTCAAATCTTCTTCCAAAATTTTGGCTTCGTCTTCCAACATCTGCTTTTCGTCTTTGGGTAATACTTGAGAACCGAATCTCCAGTATCTGCCAAATCCACGGCCGAATTCTCGTCTGAAGCCACCACCGCAAGGGCCTAAGCCCCAACCAGCGCCAGCTCCTATTCCCCAAGGCCCAGTTCCATCTAGTCTTGGCATAGTTTTTGTAGGTTATTATTGTTTAACAGATAGCTCAACCTTTATTATAGCTATCTATTATGAATATATACCCATAACTACACTCTGTCAATACCCTAATAATAAAAACAGGGTATTATAATATCTGCCCTATTGTTAATCTGTAATTATTAATCTGGAGTATTAATTAAGCATCCAATATAGAGTAATTCAGATACAAAGCAAAATTCGCCGAAAGAAGACACAGCACAAGGAGATACGCCGCCAGCTTTCCGTGTCCTTTCGTAGTCCTCCATGAGGACGAAGGAGGAGAGATTTTGTAAAACACGACTATTGTCCAGACAATTGCGAGTCAGAGAAGAACGATATCAACTGGGACACAGTTGGTGATCAGATAGACAAGCGGATTAAATTTGCTAATGAAGCCTTTGATTTCGTGGAGCACGCCGTGATAAAATTCAAAACCGGCCAGCGGGAGAAAAAAAGAGATTCTCTCCACTCTCGGTTCGAGCCTCTCACTTATGAACAAAAAGATTAGTGTTTCCTCAGAAAATTCACTTGTGCCGATGAAAACCGCTTCACTCGTGTCCAACCAAGTAATCGCAAAGGTTCTAACCGCTGAAAAAGTCCGTAAATAAAGAGAAAAGCAGAGCTTTTGGCTCTGCTCATCCCATATGGCTCTCCCGGAAGGACTCGAACCTCCAACATCTGCATTAACAGTGCAGCGTTCTACCAATTGAACTACGGGAGAATAACGTCGAGGATTAATTGTCAATTGTCCGCCCTGAACGAATCAGCTTTGGGCTGAAATTACCCCAGGATTTAGACAAAAAAGCCTGTGGAATAAAAAAGATCCGCGCAAAGCGGATTTTTATTTGAATAATTTTTATCAAACAAAAACCGCTTCGCTTAAAACGAATTATTATTGCGGTTATTATTTAATAAAATCTTTTTCATATCTTTATATTATCAGAATTAAAAATTCTGTCAAATTAAGATGCAAAAATTATCCTCTTAACAAAATCAGTAAGATGATTATAATTAAATAAAAGTGAAAAGTTCTTTTTAAAAACAAATCTGCTAATTGGCGGAACAAAGGAGGCGAGTGCAATGTTAATAGATTGCCCATTCTGTGGAACCCCTTATAACCAGCAAGACAAACAGCAGAATTGTTCCACGTGCCATTTTCCTGAAGATGAGGCCAGGAAAAGAAAACTTTTCATCTTGCTCGTCAAAAGAATAAATGGCAGCGCGGTGCCGGTGACCATTACCTATTTGAACAACGGCAAAAAACTCATACTCCAGAAGGTCTTTATTGTCGGCGACCACAATGATATGGTCTCTTACATTAGAACCTTGTGGGACGGTTGCTGCAAACAGGTTCCGCTCAAAGACATCGTTAAGATGAAAATCTGCCTAAAATAAAAAGATTGCTCAATCAAAAGCAATCTTTTTAATTTTCAGAAAATCTTTCAAAACAAAAAGCGATCTGATTTTTTCAGATCGCTTAAATACTTAAAATTTCTTAGTTAAAAGGATACCTGTTCTGCTTCTCCCAAAAATTGGCTGGACATCCAGAGAAAATGTCTCTTCTTTCTTCAAAGAATTCTTAGCTCGATTTCTCGCCTTATCGAATTTATAAACGGCTATGCCTATATCGATCGGCACCCATGCTATAGCCAACATCGCGGGATTTGTGCCCCACGGATCATTGTCATGAGGAGCCTTGGCGGGAATAATCAAAAAAATTCCTGTGGCTATCACGTGAGAAAGACACACTCTCTTGAAAACTGCTGATTGGGCAAAGTCGCTTGTCGTATCGGTGTTTTTAAAGGCCTTATTCCAGCCCCATCTAATGAGCAAGGGGCCGCCGATACCAGTCGCGACTGTTTCGCTGACCGAAAGCCATGTTTCGTCATCGGATTTAATAACGCGATCATTAATTGACCAGGCGAATACCGTAGTTTCTGCCAAGAAGACGAATAAACCCATAATTATTACGCCGCGGAACAATCGAGGACGAAGACAGGATAAAATCCTTTTCATTTTTTCTCCTTTATCGATATAAATTTTTTAATGAACCAGGGTGATTACTAAATACAATTAAATACAATATAGCAGAAAAATGGCTTCTTGTCAACTATAATTTTCTAACCTAAAAAACTATTGACAGAAAAAAAATATTTGTTTAAAATGAAATAACTTATAAACAAATTAAGTTCAGGTATTATATGTCGCATAAAAAAGCAGGTGGTTCAACAGTTTTGGGTCGTGATTCACACGGCCAACGTTTGGGTGTCAAAGCTCAAGATGGCCAACACGTCAACGCCGGATCAATAATTATTAGACAACGAGGCACTAAATTTAAACCCGGGAAGAATGTTAAACGTGGCAAAGACGACACTTTATATGCCGCCAAAGAAGGTTACATAAAATTCAGTTCAAAAAAATTACTGAGTTTTACCGGTAAACAAGTCTGGAAAAAGGTTATAAGCATTGTTTCCGAAAAACCTAAACATCAATACAATAAAAAATAATTTTCAACGATTTCCGACAAAAAAGACCTTGTTTTATAAAACAAGGTCTTTTTATAATTGGTAGCGAGAACATCAAATAAAAGTCTTCTTTTAATTTGACTCCGGGCGTCCAATTTCACGATCCGCCTTCGCCTGTTGGCGAATGATGGAAAGTATCAATAGTAAGAAAAATCTCTTACTGTCGTATAAATTTTTCAGCGCTGAAAAAACGTTTAAAATTTATTTTTTTAAGGCATCCTTTAAGCCCTTGCCAGCTTTAAATTTGGGTGATCTCATAGCCGGAATTTGGATCTTCACGCCTGTCTTTGGATTGATACCCTGACGAGCAGCTCTGGCCCTTGCGCTAAAAGTACCAAAACCAGAAATCGCTACTTCTTCGCCTTTTGTTAAGGATTCCACAACGATATCAACAAAAGAATCTAATGCTCTTTCTGCTTCGGCCCTAGAACAAGCGCCGTATTTTTCAGCTAATTTGCTGATTAATTCTCCTTTATTCATAATAATATAGATTAGAGAAAATTTATCGACCTTTACTCCCGTTAAATTCAACTTCGTCGGTTGACTCCGCCAGCTGGCGGAGCAATTTAACTGAGTTTATTAATTAATTTATTTACAAACTAATTATTTGCTTCTTGGTGTTTAATCGGCATTATCAAATAAACATAATCTTTCTCTTTTTCTGCTCTTAAAATTGCCGGCGTGGCATCATTAATCATTTCTAAAATTACCTCGTCTTGATTTAAAGTTAATAAACCGTCTAAGAGAAAGCGATAATTGAAAACGATCTCATTGTCCTCGCCATAGATTTGGCAATCTATCTCTGTAGTGTTTTCCCCTAATTGATTATTAGTGGAAGAAACGACAATCTTACTTTCTTCAGCTTTAATTTTTATATTAATATCATTAATTCCTGATTTGGTAAATAAACCGCATAATTTTACAGCTTTTAAAAATAATTCTTTATCAAGTGTGGCGCGGGAACGAAAATTTTTAGGAATAATTAATTTATAATCAGGAAATTGTCCGCTAATTAGACGGGAAACAACTTCATCTTCGCCGTTTATGAATAAAACTTGATTTTCAGAAAGATAAAGCTCAACATCTTTTTTGTCTTCTAATAAATTCTTTGAAACTTCTTGGACTGTTTTTAGTGGTATAATAACACTAATTTTATCTTCTGATGAACTTTTATCTAATATTGTTTGGACTTCAGCTAAACGATAACTATCTGTTCCAACAATATTTAATTTGCCATTTTCTGGATTATTAAAATTAAACAATAAACCACTTATTTCCATCCTTGTTTCGCTAGACGAAACACAAAAATCTACGTTTTCAATACATTTTTTAAGGAGGTCGGATTGAATTACATATTTATGTTTTCTCTCCACTTGTGGAATTATTGGAAAATCTTCGGCTGAAATACCTTTAATCTTAGTTTTACTATTTTTAGTTTTTATTTCTAATTCGTCCCCTTCTAAATTCAAAATTAGGGGACCGCTTTCTAATAGACTAATATAACTTGTTAAGATTTGTGCTGGAATTGTTATTTTTCCTTCTTTTTCTATTTTTGATCTAATTGAAGATTTAACTGCGATTTCGAGATTAGTAGTTATTAAATCTAAAACTCCTTGACGTGCTTCTAATAAAATATTATTTAAAATAGGTAAGCTATTTTTATTACTACTAGCAATTCGGTTGACTATATTTAGTCCTTTTAGGAAATTTTCTTGGAGTATTATTAATTTCATATTTATATTTATAAATTAGTAGTAGTAGTAATAATGCGGTTGATAAGTTTACTAAAACCAATTTAACTTTTATTTGATCACGATTTCCGGGTTAATAGTTTGTTGATAACTTATTAAAGAAATCTTTAAAAACAGTTGATAACATCGGCAAAACTGTTGATAAATTTCCTAATTTGCATTTTTCTAAAAATTTTTCAGGTTTATTAACTCTTTGTTCACTTAGTTTTAACTTTTTATTGTATTTTTGTCCAGATTTTTTATAGATTAGTTTTATTGTCGAACGAGCGATGGCAACACGGGGTCTGACACCCTTTATTTTTATTTTTAAAGAAATATACCCAAGCGCTATATTGGAAAACAGTGAAAAAACTGATAGCTACCAACAGCATAAGCATAATCAAACAGAAATTCACCATTAATAGGCCGTAGAAAAACGTTCCCCAACCAAAATAATAAGCGACAACACCCAAAATAGAGAAAGGAAGAATGGTGCCCATCGAGATAAAAAGGAAAAACAAACCGAAAACAAAACTAAAACCTAAGATACAGGCCATAATCAATAGACAATCTTTCCAGTTTTTCCCCAAGAAAATTAGCGATTTTTTTAAAGACAGAATAAGTCTGTCTTTTTCTAAAACGAGCTGGAAGGAGGCAAATTTTGTTAAGAAAATTATTATAAAATTAATTAGAAAGCTGATTAAAGTTCCGAGGAAAACAAAAAGTGTAAATAATTTGCTGTTGACGGACGTTATATGAATTAAAAATGAACCCATTACAACAAAAATTAAATTAATAATAAGCAAGCCAATCACATTAAGCAAGAAAATCGGCCAAAAACATGATAAGCCGTCTTGTAGGTAATTTTTGAAAGAACCACCCCCTCCTTTTTTATTAATACTCGAAATTAAGGAAATTTGTGCGAAAGTCGAAATGGCTATTAGAATAATTAGAATAGAATACATTAAGACACCGATAAAAACATGATTAGCTCCGCCAGCCAGACCTTCTTTAAATGAGAAAAGATTTTTAATATAAACGTTGTTAACGAGGTTTAGAGTGCTGTTGGCTTGGTTGATCAAAATAGTCATTTCGTTGCCAAGGAAAATTGTGGCAAAAAATCCAAAAATCCAAAACAGAGGATTATAAGCAGCCGTCTGCCAAGAGTTTTTAAAAATTTGTTTTAACATATTTCATATATTTTAAGACAATTTTATTGCCAAGCGAGTGAGCGAAATGAAAATTTTATTTTCATTTCCGAGCAAGCGCCGGAAACACAGGGTTTAATACCCTTTATTTTTTTCTTTGAATATGGCCTCAAATTCGTCGCTTTCCAAACTTTCCTTTTCTAAAAGTAAGTTGGCGATTTCGTCTAATTTTTCCCGTTTTTTCTGGATAATCTCTTTAGTTTTATTATAACACAAGTTTATGAAATTAGAAACTTCTGTATCAATAACTTCCGCGGTTTTTTCACTATAGTCTTTTTGTTCGGAGATTTCCCGACCCAAGAAAATTAACTCTTCTTTTAAACCAAAAGTGCGGGTGCCAAGCTTGGCGCTCATACCATATTCGGTAACAAGTTTTTTGGCTAGTTTCGTGGCTTCTTGGAGGTCGTTAGAAGCGCCGGTAGTAACATCGCCAAAGACTATATTTTCTGCGCTATAACCGGCTAGAAGTGCTGATAAATTGTCTAAATATTCAGCTTTAAATATTAAGTATTTTTCCGTTTCCGGCATTTTCAAAGTATAGCCAGCTGCTTGGCCGCGAGAGATAATTGAGACTTTGCGAATTGGATCACAGCCCGGCAGTTCGTGTGCCACCAAAGCATGTCCGGCTTCGTGATAAGCAACTATTTTTTTCTCCTTCTCCGATAAAATATGGCTTTTTCTTTCCGGTCCTAAAATAACTCTTTCTATGCTTTCTAAAATATCAATCTCTTCAATGCGGGTTTTGTTTTTCCGCGCTGCAAAAATAGCCGCTTCGTTCATTAAGTTTGCCAGGTCGGCGCCGGAAAAGCCAACCGTGCGTTCTGCTACTTTTTTTAGGGAAACTTTTTCTGTTAAGGGTTTACCTTCACTATGAATTTTTAATATTTCTTCGCGATCATGAACATCGGGCAAATCAAGAATTGTGCGTCGGTCGAAACGACCCGGACGAAGCAGGGCTTTATCTAGAATATCCGGGCGGTTAGTGGCGGCCATAACAACTAATCCTAAATTTGGTTCAAAGCCGTCCATCTCAACGAGAATCTGGTTTAAAGTTTGTTCGCGCTCATCGTGCGAACCACCTAAGCCAGCGCCACGTTGACGGCCGACTGCGTCTAATTCGTCAATAAAGATTATACAAGGCAAATTTCTTTTAGCTTTTTTGAAAAGATCGCGTACGCGGGACGCACCGACGCCGACGAACATTTCCACGAATTCCGATCCGGAAATATGGAAAAACGGAACATTGGCTTCACCGGCCACTGCTCGAGCAAGTAAGGTTTTACCGGTACCTGGCTGGCCAACCAATAAAACACCTTTGGGTATTTTGGCGCCTAAGGCGATGAATTTTTTTGGACGTTTCAAGAATTCCACAATTTCCAATAATTCTTGTTTGGCTTCCTTAACGCCCGCCACATTTTTGAAAGTTAACTTTTTCTTTTTATCATCTGCCGAAATTTCACGTGCTTGACTTTCTCCGAACTTGAAAACTTGATTCCCCGCGCCTCTTAATTGGCGAGTCATAAAGAAGAAAAAAGCCATAATCAAAATAAAGGGCAAAATTGTTGGCAAAACAACAGACAGCCAAATTCCCCTGTCTGAGGTATTTTTAATCTGCAAGTCAATTTTGTTTAATTTTTCTTGATCAATGTTGTAATTTTTAAAGACAGTAGTCAGGCCTTCGGACGAATCTTTGTAGGTGAATTGTTTTCTTTCGTCGCCTAATGTGATATCAATGCGATTGTCGGAAACAGAAATATTTTTTATTTGTTCAGCGTTAATTTCCGCAATTAATTGGTTAAAGGAAATTTTCGTTGGTTTGTTTCCAGGCGTTTTAAGCAAACTAAAAACTCCGCTGACAATTAAAAAAATCAGCCCGAAAATTAAAATATTTTTTACGATATTGTTGCGCATCAAATTTCTTATATAGAAAATTTTAATTAATTATTTTTGAGCGATTTGAGACTTAATCCAAGACGATGGTCGTCTGGCTCCAAGGAGATAATTTTGAATTTTTGGACATCGCCAGATTTAAACATCTCGGTAAGGTTGCCGATTTGTTCTTCGGAAATCTCCGAAATATGGGCCAAGCCGTGGATTTCAGGATTAAGTTCAACAAATAAACCAAAAGGATTAACCTTCAGAATTTTCCCCTCCACTATGTCGCCGATTTTATATTTATCGTTTATTATTTTCCAGGGATCGGTCATTAATTTTTTCATTGACAGCGAGAATTTGCCATTTTCCACGCCGATGATTTGTGCTTTAATTTTATCGCCGATTTTTAATATATCTGTCGGATGGTCAAGCCTTCGCCAGGCAATCTCTGAAATATGCACTAATCCTTCTTGATTGTCGAATTTTACAAAAGCGCCGAAATTAGCCAAGCCGCAGATTTCGCCTTCAATATCATCGCCGATTTTATATTTATCGGAAATATTTTGACCTTTGTTTAATTCTTTTTCGGATACAATTAGTTTGTCTTCGTTCTCGTCCAGGCCGATAATTTTTACCGGCAATTGTTGCCCAACAAATTTCTTCAAAAGTTCAATAATTTTTGTTTTATCGCCGCTTTCTACTAATGGGTAGTGATCAGGATTTAACTGGGAAGTAGGTAAAAATCCTGTAATTTTGCCAAGTTGAATAATCAAGCCGCCGGCATTAGCATCTAAAACTTTTACATTGATGCTTTCGTTTTTAGTCATAATATCCTGAAGTTTCTGCCAAGCCTTTTTGTGTCCAGCCCGACGGAAAGATAATTCCACCAATCCTTTCTCGTTTTCTTGTTCAATAATTGTGGCGGAAACTATGTCGCCAATTTTTAGGTCGGTATATTCGTCCAATTCATCTTGCAACTCCGGACCGCGGATAACGCCAGTTTTTATGCCATCGAGGTCTAGATATATTTCGCTACGGCCTATTTTAATAACTGTGCCTTCTACTAAATCTCCATCTTTCGGCAGAGATAAAGCAGTTTTATCTTCTTTCTTATTTAATAAATCGTCCATTGTTAAATAGTCCATGATTACTTAGTTAGATTACTTAATTAGATTAAAAAAGGTATTTAGCTCTGTATTATCCCATGCTTGTCCAGAAGAGCAAATTTATTCGCCCTTCTCTCGTTTGCTTGATAATAAAGTTTAGCGGAACTATTTTTTTTCGTCAAGTAAAATGGGCGCGATTTGACAAACGACCCATAAAGCTCTAAAATATATTAGTTAATAAAATTTTAGTCCGTTTGTAATAGAAATTTATGAATCTTAGCGAACTAGCCAGACATTTGAAAGTGACAACGAATGAGTTGAAAGAGAAGTTGCCTTCTCTCGGCTTTGATATTGGATTGAAAGCTATCCAAATCCCTGACGAACAAGCGGAAAAAGCTATGGTTAAATGGCGAGAAATGGAAACCTTGGAGAAGTTAAGAGCCAAGTTTGCGGCCAAATCAGAAGTGCAACAAGCACAAGAAAAAGAAGAACTGACAGAAGACAAGAATATTATTAAGTTGCCTAAAGTTATCACGGTAAGTCGTTTGGCGGAGAAGTTAAAAGTTTCCGTGGTTAAATTGATTCACGAATTAATTAAAAATGGCGTGATGGCCAGCATTAACGATAATCTGGATTTCGAAATTGCCGCAATTGTAGTCGAGGGTTTTGGGCTTAAGGCGATTTTAGAGGAAGAAGACGAACAGAACAAAATTATTTCTCACAAAGAAAAATTAGAAAATTTATTGAAAGACTGTAATCAAGAGAACGAGAATTTGATTTTGCGTCCGTCGGTGGTGGTAGTTTTGGGGCATGTTGATCACGGCAAAACCTCTTTATTAGATGCAATTCGAGAAACTAATATAGCCGCCAAAGAAGCAGGCGCTATTACACAACACATCGGTGCTTATCAAGCGACAATAAAGGTCAAAAACGAAGAAAGATTGATTACTTTTGTTGACACGCCGGGGCACGCGGCTTTTAATGAAATGCGTTCACGCGGCGGACAAATTGCCGATATCGCTGTTTTGGTTATATCCGCAGACGACAAAATTCAACCCCAAACCATAGAATCTATCAAAGTTATTCAAGAAGCTGGTCTGCCTTTTGTCGTGGCGATCAACAAAGTTGACAAACCAGACTCCGACGTTGATCGCATTAAAAAGGGTTTAGCAGAAATTAATCTGACGCCCGAAGATTGGGGCGGAAAAACTATTTGCGTTCCTGTTTCTGCGCGCACCAAACAGGGTATCAATAATTTATTAGAAATGATTATTTTAGTTTCTGATATCGAGAAAGATAAATTAATGGCAGAAGTTAACCGTCCGGCAATTGGCACAGTAATTGAAAGTCATCTAGATAAGGGTGAGGGCCGTGTAGCTACTATTCTCATACATGTTGGCACCTTGCGCAACCACGATTTTGTTTTTTTTAACCGAGTTTATGGTCGCATTAGGACAATGAAAAATTATCAAGGAAAATTAATCAAAGCTGCTGGACCAGGCACACCGGTTCAAATCACCGGTTTGAAATCGGTGCCCATTGTCGGCGAGATCATGGAAGTATTAAACGACCCTAAAGAAATAAAAGGACGCTCTAAATTATTAGAACGACAGGGCTATAAAAGAATGAGCGTAGACGAAACAAGTGCCGATAAAGAGAAGCAAGAAGCGGTGTTTAATGTGGTGACTCGGGCTGATGTTTCGGGCTCGCTTGAAGCAGTGGTCGAAGCTTTAACCGATTTAAGCACGCCAGAGATAAAAGTAGAAATCGTTAAAAGGGGCCTGGGCGATATTAATGAATTAGACGTGGAAAGGGCGAAGGCCTCTAACGCTTGGTTGGCCGGATTTAATGTCGGAATTAGTGTGGCCGCGGTTAGATCAGCCGATACCGCCGGCTTAACGCCGAAAATATTTAAAATCATTTACGAGTTAGTTGACGAAGCGAAAGAAGAAATAAACAAATTAGTCAAACCAAAAATCAAAGAAATTTATTTGGGCAAAATTGAAGTCCTAGCTTTATTTAAAAAAGGTGGCAATCAAATTATCTTCGGTGGTCGGGTGATTGATGGTGAAATCGAGAAGGGCGCTAAAGTGACCATCTGGCGAAAAGAGCAATTGATGGGAGAGGGTCGATTAGTTCAATTACAAGTCAACAAAATTGATGTGCAGCACGCAAAAGCTGGTTGTGAGTGTGGCATGCGCATTGATTCAAAAATAAGTTTAGAAATCGGCGATCAACTAGAATTTTATCACGAGGAAAAAATTATTAAGAAAATTTTTGAAATATAAATATATAAGGAGGGAAAATGAAGATCATTGTTATAGTTCGTGCCAGTGCTTTTTGTTTTGTCGTCAGCCTATTCTGTATCGTTTATGTCGCTTGCGTGGCGGCTAAAGGCAGTATTCCGAGATTTAGATAAAAAGAAGCAATACGATAAAATGAGCCAGAAAATTTATAATGCCATTTGTTGGTATTTTCTGCCTATATTTTTAGGCGCTTTTATCCTGATGGCGTTATCTTTTTAAGCAGTGTGAATTCAAAACTATCGCGCTGTTTTTTGTTTCTCGCTGATCTATTCAATTCAATGGAACATCAAACGCTTTTTGAAAAATATTTGGTATTTTTCGGCCGAACATATTTTAAAAGATTTTGATGGATTTGACTTTTTTGTAAAATCTGCTAAATTCACAATAAGAAATGAATTAATCGTTCTTTGAAATTTTAAATTATAGGAGGAACAGCCATGAGAATGGCTCCGGATAAAGACTTGCCACCATTATTTCGTCAGGAAGAATTTTCTAATTGGCTCAAAAAGCTTTCTGACGGATGCAGGAAAATTTTAGTCAATCAGTGTTATGTTTCTATTCCTATGTATTCCACATTATTTATTTCAAAAACGACCAAGAGGCCGCACGCCTATGTTGACTATCTCCCATTTCCTACATCCCTGCGTAAAGGCTATAGACTCTGTCAAATCTTTTTGCCGGCCAGAGATGTGGAGCGAGCCTATTTGGGTCTTAACAAGAAAATCGATTTGTTCTCAAAAATCGATTTATTCTCAGGAAAAATCGTGAAAGTGGCCGCTCTTACTTGGCTGAAATACGTATTGATACACGAACTTGTTCATTGTTTTCGCCCCCTTTCTTCCAAAGACCTCAGCGAAGGTTTGGCGGTTAAGTTTGGCTTAGACAAACTTCTCAGTTCAAGTTTGGCTATGATCGGCGAGGAAACGATTGACGATCGGGTCTTAGCAGCCATCATTTTGTCTAAACTATTAGTGGAGGCTAATATCATCGGTTGTGCGTCAGTCAGAACCGTTGAAGAAGCGCGATTGCCCTATAAATTGGAACCCGTTATACGAAACATGGTGCAAAAGGAGTTGGATTTTTATTGGCAGTACCCGGGAAAAGTTCAAATTACTTATAAGAATTTCAAAGAATTGGGCCAGGGCGATGACGAAGATTCTTATGCTCGCGGTTTTTTCAGGCTGATTCGCAATCCCAACTTGTGTCAATCGTTGATAGACTTATAAAAGCAGATAAAAAATTTATCTGCTTTTTTAATCTTAAAATTTTTGCTACGATATACAGATGGAAAAGATTTCTCTCAAATTTAATAATCATTCTTGGCAAGTTTATTTACGTGATCAAGTTGACCGAAGCGTTTTTAACGAAATTTTTAAATTTAAAGAATATCGTAGGGCCGAAGAACAGATTGTTAGCGCCGAGAATTCAATATTGGATGTGGGCAGTCATATTGGGCTCTTCAGTTTATATTGCAGGTCTTTAAATAAACAGGCCAAAATTTATGCCGTTGAACCGGAAGCAGATAATCTAAAGATTTTAAAACAGAATATCAAGGAAAATAATCTTAAGAATATTGAAATTGTATCCGCGGCCTTGAGCGATAAAACTGGCGAAGGTAATTTAATTATTTCCAGCGATAACCACAATCATCATTTAGTAGACGATTTTTTAGATGATTCTTTTGTCACCGTTCAACGTGTTAAGGTTTTCAGTCTAACTGATTTTTTAGCTCAACATCAAATTAGCCGAATTTCTTTGTTAAAAATGGACATAGAGGGCGCGGAATATAAAATTTTTGAAAGTTTGAATTTTAATGACTTTTTAAAAATTCAAGCTATAATTATGGAATATCATATCAGCAGTAAGAATAAAGATTTTAAAATCATCGAAAGCAAATTACGGAAAAATAAGTTTAGTACAGAGATTTTCCCATCGCATTTTGACAAAAAAATGGGATTTCTCTGGGCATTAAATAAAGGGCATTAAACCCTGTGTTATCTGCTCTCGCCCCGCCCGCCTTGAGTTCGCCGTTCCGCGCAGTAATAGCGAAGTACCGAACCCCCCCCGCAAATATTAGTTTAGAAAGACTGTTTTTAAAAATCACTCAAGGCGAAGTCGGGCGTGGTCGGAAATGAAAAACTTCGTTTCTCGTTTCCCTCGCTCGCTTGATAATAAAACAAAATAATTTATGAATAAATTTATGGGACTAGCGCTTAAAAGCGCGCGGCAGGGCATTAGAAAAAAAGAAGGCGGTCCGTTCGGCGCCTGCATTGTTAAAAATAATAAAATTATAGCTACGGCTCACAACACGGTTTTAAAAAGCAAGAATGCAACTTGTCATGCGGAGATTAACGCTATTCGCCTCGCTTCTAAGAAATTAAAAACATGGGAACTCAATGGTTGCGAAATTTATTCTACCACTGAACCTTGCCCGATGTGTTTTTCGGCAATTCACTGGGCGCGAATAGATAGAGTTTATTACGGCACAGACATTAGAGACGTAAAAGCTTTGGGTTTTAATGAATTGACGATTAGTAATTTTAAAATGAAGAGAATGGGCAAGTCGAAAGTTAAAATAAAAGATAATTTTGAACGATCGGCCTGCTTGACGCTTTTACAAGAATGGTCAAAAGACAAAACCCATCTCTATTAAATTAATTTAATCAAAGAAAGTTTCTGCGATATTATTTAATCGGAATAAATTTTGTTGAAGGTTGTCTCGCCGCGAGATAGAATCAAATAACCCTTTGACTTAAGTGCGAAATTAATTTTTATAATAGTAGTTATTATAATGTCTCACAAAAAATATTTTTATATCGGGGTACTGATATTCTTGGTAATATTTTCTATCAGCGCTATTTTTTTTGTTTTTAAAAAACGTCCAGCCATTAAAGATCTTGTTAAAATTGAAAATTTGATTAGTCCGGAAATCTCTTCTGCGCCGCAGGCATCCGCCCCTATTTCTATTCCACAAGACACAGAGGGTGCCGAAAATTCTATTTCTATCAAAGAATCAGTTAATTTAGAGATTCCTTTTACCCCCCAGGCGCCGTTCGCTAATTGGGATAAATTGCATAGCGAAGCTTGCGAAGAAGCCTCGGTTTTAATGGCTATTTATTATTTACAAAATAAAAGGTTAGACAGATATGTAGCCGACGATCAAATTCTTAAAATGGTGCATTGGCAAAATGATAATTTCGGCGGTCATTATGATCTGTCGGTGGCTAAAACCGCAGAGCTGGTCAAAAAATATTTTTCTTTTGAAGAAATTTCAGTAAAATACGACATAAGTATCGATGACATTAAAAAAGAATTATCCCTTGGTCATGTGGTTGTGGTGCCGTCAGCCGGCCGTTATCTAAAAAATCCTTATTTCAAACAACCAGGACCTTATTATCATATGTTGGTAATTCGCGGCTATGACGACAAGGGATTTATCACCAATGATCCTGGCACGAAGCACGGGCAAAATTTTAGCTATACTTATCAAAATTTATTTAATGCAATTCATGATTGGAATGACGAACTTAACATCCACGAAAATGAATATGATATTTTAGCTGGTCGCAAGGCGATGATTATATTTGGCGAATAACATAATTATAATCAAAAATGAAAAACCGCTCTGATTTTTTAGAGCGGTTTTTATAAATTTAGAATTACAAATTCTGTTCGAAGGTCAGGATCTGGTTGATCTCCTCGGCTTCCAAGGTTTCTTTTTCCAGAAGTGCTGCAGCCAGTTGGTCTAGTTGTATCTGGCGCCCTTTGAGAATTTTCTTCGCGTTATTCCTGGCTGTAGTGATAAGGTCCTCGATTTCCTTGTCGATTAGTTGGGCCGTGGTTTCGGAATAATTGCGTTCTGTCTCACGGCGTTTTCCCAAAAAGATCTCGCCTTTGGTTTCGCCGAAAGTCCGGAAATCGATCTTGCCCATGGCGAATTCGCAGATCATTCGCTGCGCCAGATTGGTTACTCGTTCCAAGTCATTGCCAGCGCCAACAGTTACCTCGTCTTTGCCATACTTCATTTCTTCGGCGAGACGGCCACCCAATAGGATTGACAGTTGTCCCATCAAATATGATTTTGCGGGACAGATTCTTTCCCTTTCTGGTAATTGTTGGGTTATACCCAGAGCGTGACCGCGCGGAATGATGCTGATTTTTTCTACTGGATCAGCATCCTTAGTAAATGTCGCGACGATGGCGTGTCCTGCTTCGTGGTAGGCTATGAGCTCTTTTTCCTTGTTGTCGAGGGCAATTGGTCGGCTCAAACCTAAGATGATTTTGTCGCGGGCTCCTGAGAAATGTTTCATGGTGACTTTTTCCGCGCCCTCGCGTGCTGCTAAAATCGTTGCTTCGTTAACGAGGTTAGCCAGGTCAGCACCAGAGAAATATGGAGTCAGTTTGGCGACCTTAGTCAAATTTACGTCTTCGGACAAAGGAACTTTTTTGACGTGGACTTTAAGAATGGCTTCGCGTCCTTTAATATCTGGTATTGACACAACGATTTGTCGATCGAATCTACCTGGCCTGATAAGAGCAGGATCCAGGATATCTGGACGATTGGTGGCCGCGATAATCACTACACCGGAGCTACTGTCAAAGCCGTCCATACAGACGAGGATTTGATTTAGAGTTTGTTCTCTTTCGTCGTGTCCTCCGCCGATTCCGGCTCCGCGATGGCGGCCGATAGCGTCTAGTTCGTCGATAAAGATAATACAGGGCGCGTTCGTTTTCGCTTCATCGAACAAGTCGCGTACGCGAGCCGCGCCGACGCCGACAAACATTTCCACAAAAGACGATCCGGAAGTAGTGAAAAATTTCACCTTGGCTTCGCCGGCAATGGCTTTGGCTAAAAGCGTTTTACCGCAACCAGCTGGTCCGGTCATTAAACCGCCTTTAGGCATTTTGGCTCCTAATTTAGCGAATTTGTCCGGACTTTTAAGGAACTCAACGATCTCCTGAAGCTCAAACTTAGCTTCATCCATGCCAGCCACGTCTGCGAAAGTCGTAGTGATCTCTTCTTTGTTCAGCACTTTCGTGGCGTTTTTAGTGAAACCCTTCATTTGATTTCCTGGATTCATCCTTTTGAAGAGGAAAAACATTATGGTCAGCATGAATATTAAAGGCAGGAAACTGAAGATAGATAATCCGCCCGACCCCTTGATGGTGATTTTAACGCCTTTCTGTTTAAGGAGTGGCATCAAATCAGGATCATTAACCGGTATGGTAGTTTTGAATTTTATTTGGTCGGTGAACTTGCCTTCTACGGAGTTGTTGTTATTGATGGTAATTTCGGTCACCAGCCCTTGATTAACCTTGCCTAAGAAGTCTGTGTAATCCAGCGTTACGACTTTTGGTCGGGAAAGTGCCCCGTTGATAAGGAAAATGGCGAACAAGGTCGCCAAAAGAATGACGACGAAATTCATCTTCCGGTTCATTGTTGATTCCTCCTTTTTGATTTATTATCAAGTGAGCGAGTGAAAAGAAAATTTCATTTTCATTTTCCGAGCGAGCGCGGATAACATAGGGTTTAATATCCTTTATTTTTATTTTTTTAATGAGCTGTCAAAATTTAAGCAGAAATTGAACAAAAGTCAAGAGCCCATCACATGGAAACTATACTTGTCTCGCTCGTGAAGTTGGCTCGCTACGGAATCAAATAAAATTTTTTTTATTTGTTCCTCCGTTCACTAATTATAAAAATTACTACATGAATTTTTACCAGGGTTTCTATCTTCATGTCGGTGATTTACCAGGTTATCCGGTTTCAATGGGTTGCGTAAGAATGCTTTATGAGGAGGCAAAGGAGCTTTATCAATGGGTGGAGATCGGCACGCGCGCGATTATTGAAAATAAATATACACGCGAATATTTAAAGGGATGAGAAATAATAATAACGAGCGAATAAACTTCGCTCGTTTTGTATTATATTATTTTGATTATTATAATGTGCGACGCACATCATATTCTACTTACGTGCCATATTCACAATACTCCGATATATTGTTATTTTGATAATGTATTAGCCACCATTAGTGGCATGAGCAATCAGAATCGCCGGAGCGATAATAACATATTATCTGCTCTGTTTGATATGATATAATAGTATTGTGCGTATGTGGATTATCTGTGCGTATCTTTTTGATGTTTGTGATCACTATAGAATCATTCATAATAGATCATCGGTATTGGGTGTTGTATTTGTGACGACTTATTAACGATCTTATATACCGGATTTATCATAGTCGATCTACAGGATATGAATATTATTGGATATACGTCGGTGTTGATGATTTGTTCCACATGGAACATTAGATAGGATAAACATAGTATATTGATCGACAAGTCTAAGTTATGAGTATATCTACAGAGTCGTCAAATATAACGACTAATAGATAAATTGATTGTCGTTGGACACTATAACTTGCTCAACAATTTAGCGCCGATCGAGTGTGCTCAAAAATATCATCAACTGTTCCCGACTTGTTCCGCTCTCAGGCGAATGCGCTCGTCTCATATACTTGAGAAAAGCCGTGTTAATCATCGCCAAACAAAGGGACACAAAGAATAATTTGTGTCTGTTTTTATTTATATTTTTCCATTACGGGGTTGACATTTGCTTTTAATTGAGTAAAATAATGATGATAGATAAACGCGGGTGTAGTTCAGGAGTAGAACGTCTCCTTGCCAAGGAGAAGGTCGTGGGTGCGAATCCCATCGCCCGCTCCATTTTTACAGCCTTTTTCAAATTTGTTTAATAATTGGGTGAGTCTATGAAAGCAGAAAGCACCCGGAAATATAATCAGAAAAAATATTCGGCATTATGAAGGGATCTTTAGGCAGTCTCTCTCTTGTTTTAATTAATAATTTGTGATGAATAAAGAAATAGAATTAAAATCTTTTGTTGAGTCTTCGCCGGAGCAACCGGAGAAAGATCAACAGAATTTTGAACACCTTGAAGCGCTTGTAAGAATAGCGGACAATATTTTTGACGCGGTAACGAGAGATCCCGATCTAGACTCGGAAACGAGATTGAAATTAGTTGAGATTTTCGCCGCGACAGAATTGGATATGAAATTGGAACAAAGAAAAATTTTAGATAAATATAAAAACGAACTTACCGAATTAACCAAGCTCGGCCGTCAGAAATTATCGGAAGAAAGTTTCATTGTCAAGAAAGAAGATGTGGTCACATTGGCTCAATCCTCGGCAAAAAATTTAGTGGCGCAAGTTAATACGTCGCCTCACGAAGTTTTGCCGGTAAACGAAGTTCCGGTGATAGAATCAACCCAAAAGCGCAATATTATTTTTAATCAGATCGCCGGAAATAGATTTTTGCGCTTAGCGACTCTATTTTTAATGTTGTCTACGACTTCGGCAATCAAATCCCAAAAATTATTTGCCCAGGAAGTCGGACAAAAAGAGCCTGAAACAAAACAAACTCCAGAATCGCAGATGGAGTCAAAGATTAAAACCCCATCTTTAGATTCTAAGATAGAGGCGGGACTAGTTAAAGAGTTTCCCGTCGAAAAAAATGATAAATTGAACAGCAGTTATTTATATTTTTCTGTTAGAGACTTGTTGGAAATATTCCAATATACTAGTGATTCAGAATGGAACGAAAACGCCGTCTTTCTAAGAGGCATGGAGAATACTAACGACTATTCTGACGATCCGAGGATAATTGCCAAACTGAATGAACTAGAAAAATTTTACGAACAAAATAATTATTTTACAGCTTATTGGGAGTGGTGGAGCGAGTCCAGAAAAAATGAATATCTATCTAATAAATTTACGCAGAGTCAATTACTCCCCGAGACTTTAACCCGAAAGCCCTATAACAATCGTTATGTGATTATTTCCAATCCGTGTATGAATGATAAAGCGCCAAATGTTATTTTGACCTTCACTATTCTCGATTTGAAAAATAAAACGATTAAAGCGCAAATTAGGGTTCCCTTCGATCCCCAAAAATTTGAAGACTATAAGGATTGTACTCCCGAACAAATAAATACTTATATTCTTAACCAGATTGTTGCGCAGATTAAAAATGATAAAAATATAGAAAATTTAAATAATGTGGCTGTTTTGGCGAATGATTGTAAGATATCAGTTGACCAGAAAAAATACGATCTTTTAACCGAAGGAGAAAGAGGAAATTTAGAAAAAGGCGCAAATTTGATTCAAAACATAAATTTAGGAATTTGTGTCTTGTCGGGCGGTATTTATTATAATTTTAATTTAGACCTAGGGGTTAATCAATTAAAACAACCCATCAAAATTGACGGCAAGCTGTATGGTTTAAAATTTTCTTTACCCAGGGGATACAGCGTAGAAATAAATAGTCGCCTCCAGTCATCATATAACGATTCAGGTCAAAAAAATGTTCAGAAATTTGAGCTTGGGCAAGATCATAATGTCGGTGGTTCGGTTGACGCAGTTTCACAAGATCAGATTGTTGATTTAGTTATAAAAAACGAGAAAGGGAAAATAGCGGGCAAGCTTTCGTTTGAGCAAATGCCGGCATTTTATATGGGCAATATTTCCGTCGAGAATAAGGCAAACAAGGAGGCCTATAATTTGAATTTTTATGTTACTGACATAGATACCTTGCAAACCTTTCAGAGTATAGGCAGAGAACAATATATGAAAGCATTGGAAGAAACGGCATATGGCATCACCCAACTAGAAGAATATTTTAATCATAATTGGAACATTAGAAGTTTTTATGTAGGTGGCGACATAGATGTCGATAACGCCTATTTCAACGGCGCCAAAAATGAGAGATCAATATTTTTAACAGTCAGGTCTTTGGTGGTAGAGGGTCGAGCATTGCGTGGCGCTAAAGTTATTTATCGTTTAGTTGGTCGTCATGAGGCTCTGCACAAGCTTGATTGGAGTCTGGGACCAAATACGACAAACCCGGACGACCATTATTGTTCTGAGCACGGTGCTTTTGCGTTGTTGTTTAAGCAAGAAAGCGAAGACCTGTCGAGGTTATTAGAAAAAGTTTTGGAAAATAAAGATTTGTCCGACGACGAAAGAGATAAAATTTTTAAAGACCATTTTTTATTTTTAATTTCAGAAAATAAATTTTTCGATGATCCAGCTGCTGAGGGTCATCCGTTTTCAAACCCGTCAGAATTTTTCGTTTCTCTTATCAATTCGCTTTTTGAAGATCCGGTGAGATGGGAAGCGAAAATAAAATCTTGGTCGCCGGAGAATCAGCAGAAATATCTTAAATCACTGGTTATTGTTGAGAAGGTTTTAAGAAAAAAGGGAGTAGATACCTCTAATTTGCAAAAGGATATCGCCAAACTCAGAAAAATTATTAACAAGTAATTAAACAACAAAATGGACAATGTCAATTTAAATTTAGAATTATTAGTCACGGATACTTTTCTTCTAACTAACGAAGAAAAAGAAGGTATATTAAAAAACCTCCATTTTTTCGACGAAGAAAAAAAGAGCAAATTATTAAAAATATTAAGTAGATACCAAGAGAATTTTAAAGATTTGAATTTGAAATATGCCAAGGAGTGTCAGAAGAAATATACTTTTTGGCAGAAGTTTTTTAATCGTTTAACTAATTTGACTAATCATAATTAAAGAAAAACCAACAAAAATATCTTAAAGCTCTGGGGTTGGTAGAAAAGATATTGCGAAAAAGAGGAATAGACACCTCTAAACTTCAGAAAGATATTGTAAAAATTTACAAATTTGTTGTTATAAACTAGAATTTAGAAAATAGTAATGTAGAAAATAGAAGTCAGTATCTAAATTCCTAATTCATAATTCATTATTATTGCCGTCGTGGTGGAATTGGTATACACGACAGACTTAAAATCTGTTGAGCGTGAGCTCTTGCCGGTTCGAGTCCGGCCGACGGCATTTTATTCTAGGCTCGGTTTTTACAAAATTACAATTAAAATATCGACGAACAGCTGTTTAGTTATTATTATTTTCTTTTTCACGAATTATATTTTATGTTGTAATTGGGCGAGTGGCGAAATTGGTAGACGCGCTAGCTTTAGGAGCTAGTGGGAGCAATCCCTTGGAGGTTCGAGTCCTCTCTCGCCCATTTTAAAAAATATCTAACCCGCCTTGACTCGCGTCGGCGAGGCGGATCCGCCTTGCCAGCGAGGCAGATTGTCCCATCAGGGGAGCCAAATACAAAAACCCTTCTTGCGAAGGGTTTTTTGATGCTCCGTTCCGCCGCCGAATTTCGTATTTCGCTTTGCAAAATGCGCCGCCTGTTTACAATTTTTATTTTTTGGTCTAACATTAAAGTAGTTGAAAGGTAATATTACTGATACTTTGATTCTACTACTACTACTATATTAGTATGTCAAACATTACAAAAACACTTAGAAAACTTAGGGAAGCCAAAGGGTTATCCCAAGAAAAATTGGCGAGATTAGCCGATGTCGCCAATAATACAATTATCAAAATAGAAGCTGGCAAAAACCAGAATCCAACGCTTAATACTCTCAAGAAAATTGCGAAAGCTCTTGGGGTTAGCATTGATGATTTAATAAAATAAAAATATGCGCTGTCCAAAATGTGGCAAATTCAACTGGTGGTATCCTAAATTCTGCAGAAAATGCGGTGCGGAGTTTGCGCGTAAGAAAAAACATCGCCGCTTACTCTGGATAATTATTCCAATTGTGTTCGTTCTACTGGCTGGCATAGTTTTTTTAGCCATTTCCCTTGATAAACAATTTAATGATGCGGTGGCGGGTATTCAGTCCAATCTGGCGGAGATTGCGACTGCTAAAAAAGGCGGTGATTTTATTATGGCGGGAAAAAAGACAGGGGCGACGATGGACTCCATACAAATAACAGCCATCACGACCGCAAAAAATTTGGCTGAATTGTCGGTGCCGGATGAGTTGAAAAATTATCAAGCCGCCGCCATTTTGTGGTCTATTAGAATCGCCGCGGCCGCGGAAGATAAAAAAGAATGGAAAAAACTAAAAAATCAACCAGACGACTTTCCGTTATTAATAAGCGAAGCTAAAGCCTATAATCTTTTTAAGCCAATTATAAGAAGCGTCGCGGACTTAAAAACATCAGGGGATTCTGCTATTGCAAACAAAGACCGCGAAGCCATGCTAAAAATTGGAGCTAAGTTATTGATTGAAGAGCATTGGCTAAACGCCATACTTCATTCGCGTAGCGATTCCGTAGCTTTTAATCCAGTGGCAGCGGCTTTTGCTGCCAGCTCAAGCGGGCTTGAGCCGGTTCCAAGTATCAAAGGCATGGATGTAACCTGTTTGGTTTGCGACTTCCCCGATTTCTATAAAGTCCGCTGGACAAATAAATTAAGAAAGCAATATGGTTGCGAAGTCAGGTGCCAGAAAGAGATCACGCCCGAAGATAGTGCGACAGGAGAACAAACTGATATTAAAGACCAGGCCGCCAAATACGCGGAAACTTTGGCCAATTATTCTTATGATAATGTATCCAAGCGAACCATTTGTATTGGCGCCGGCGGCGCGAGCACAGGGAATGAGACCACCCGTAAATATTGTGTGGAGGATGCTGTGCAATCAACTAACGAAATCGCCGCTTCGGCAATTGGTTTCGCTGAGGGGACCGAAGGTCTGACGCTTTTCCAATGGGATAAAGAATATCAGGAAATTTATTTTGCGCTGGGCACGCCGGTTGAAAATTCGATTCAATCCGACACGAATACTAGTCAAACTGGTGCTGCACCCAGCAAACCAACAGCCGAAGGCGGGCATAAAGAAGGCGGACAAGGCACAGTTCAACAAGGCAAACCAATCGCCGCTCCGGAGCCAGTCAAAAAACAAGGCGGAATTTGGGATGGAATATATCCCGGCATAGTAAACTCGGTCTGTGCTATAAAGGGTATTATAGGAGAAGCCGATAGAACAGAAAAATCGCAAAAACAATCATCTTTTATGGTAGAAAATAATAAACTTATTTGGGATACTGTTGCTGGCGTGCCTTATACCGGGAGTGGCATAATTAATGACTCTGGGTTCGTAAGATTAGATTATGAAGGGTTTACTTATACATATCAATTCTATAACTTTCAAGGAAAAATCTCGGTGAAAGTAAAATATATTATGGGCAAACCAGGAGATATTATATACTGTGTCGACGAAGGGACTCTTGTTCGAGAGTAAAATTATTTTTATATTTTGTCTGAAAAACAAAATATAAAAAAGACGGTGCAAAATTTGGCAGCGGCGGAACCCCAGTAGTATAAACTTTGTTTAACTACGAGGTAAAGATTTCGTTCAGCGTTCGGAGCATAATAAAAAAGATGGGCATATCCCGTCTTTTTTATTATATTATATATAGAAGAGGATTCGAAGTTTATACCCCGGAGCGAAGCGTACCCCGCCCATTCGTGGGCAACGCTAAGGAACTCCCTTTTGTTTGCCCAAAAAATTTTTAGCTCAAAATTGTGGTATAATTACGGCATTGTGTTATAATATAAAAAGTATGCGATTTGCATTAAAAAAATATTATCTTTTACTTCCCCTATTACTCATAGTGGCGGTAGTTTTTGTCATCGTTATTCTAAATTTATCCATTTTCAAACAATGTTTTTTACCAAATTTCGCAACAGCATTGGATATAGCGCGAGCAAATGACGGAGATTATTTAATTCAGGCTGTTAATGCAGGGCTAAGTTGCGTTAATGGTGCAGAAACAATACCTCTTTCAAATACAACTTTTTTGAAATCATACCGCCTTTTGGCGTTTACAAAAATCAATGGCGCTTGGCCAACTAAAGATGGGGGTTATATTGTTTCCGGCATAACCGACCCCAATATTATGTTTATCCCGCCAGATGGCTTTGTGGCTAAAATGGATAAACAAGGCAATGTGCAGTGGATGAAGTTTTTGAAAACCAAAAATGCATCTGGCGGCATGGCTATGTTGAATCCATTGGGCAAGGAAGACGTACAATCAATTATTGAATTGAAAAACGGCGGTTATTTAATGGCTTCCAAGGTTTGGGGTTTTATCAACGTAGCAGAATCAGAAGCAGGCGTGGAAGTAAACAAGATTTTGTTCACCAAATTAGACAAAAATGGCAACATGATTTGGAACAAATCATTTACTGGATTTGTTGAGGACGCCAGAAATTCTTTGTTGGAAACTACTGACAAAGGTTTTTTGTTTTATGCGAATATTCTTGATCTAGACCCCGACAAAAGAGGAGAAGATCCTGATGTTTATCAGGATATGCCATTTGCCTCGCTTAAAGTTTTAAAATTTGATCAGGTTGGTAATTTACAGTGGTCAAAGAATATTAAAAATTTTATTTCTAGGAAGAGCGTCACCTATCTCACCACTACGGTTGACGGAGGATATGTCTTGACCGGAAACGTAACTGAAACAAACCCAGAAAAAGAACTGCCATATAATTTTGATACCTACCCAGGCTTGGTAAAGTTTGATAAAGATTTTAATTTTGAATGGGCAAAAAGCATGGAAGGTATACCACTAGACATGGCGGCAGCTATTCCCAAAGCTGGCGGAGGATTTGAGTTGGGCTGGAAAAAAGTGCGTCAAGGAGCAATCGTACCTAAAGGCATAGTGAGGACAGAGGATAAAGGTTATCTTGTTTTGGGGCAGTGGTCTGGCGGGTTATCTTTATTGACTAATAGTTTAGATTTAGCAGCGCCGGTGAAGGGCTATTTGATCGCGTTTAAGTTTAGTTCTTCTGGTAATTTAGAGTGGGTTAAAAAAATGACTTTAGGTTTTAATGAGTTTACTGCTCCAGTAACAGAATTTTCTGTTTCTTTGACAACTGATAAGAAGGTGATAATAGTGGGTCCTATTACTTGGGCTGATTATGATTATAGGGCAAAGATGAAAACCGCCAATGAGCAGGTAAAATGGTACAATGAAAAATATGGGGAAATAGAAATGTCAAAAGAGGAAAAAGACAAAACAAAAGAATCGCGAGAGGATTATAAAAAAGTTCGAGCGGTTCTTAAAATAGCCCAAGACGCATTTCGTTCTGGTATTTTTATGACCAAAATTGATCAGGATTTAAATGTTAGTTGGGCCAAAATAATCAATCCCCAGCGCGAGGCGACAAATTATGCAGTACGCGCAACTGCGGACAGTGGGGCCATTATTGCCGGTGGATATACTTCTACTGATATTCAATCGGTTATACTAGACAGCATTACTTATTATAAAGATGGCTTCTTGATGAAATTGGATGGGAGTGGCAATGTTAAAGACAATAAAAATTGGATTATAAATTATAGTGGCAATATCATTACAGAGTTGATGACGCCATACACCATTTCCAACAATTTGATTGTGCAAGTAGAGCCTTATTTAGTTAATTTAACGAAACGAAAACCAGAATTGGCTCTTTATAAAAAGTTTAAAATAAAGGTTTTTGCTTCGTATAAAAATTCAAAAGAAACCCTGTGTCCAATCGCACCTTCTATTTCCACTTATGATACCCCTTTGCAAAATATCACCGACACATCGGCAACACCCAGAACTTGGCCACAGATAAATTATGAAAAAGCGATTCCCGCGGAGCTGATTAATGACAAAAGCAAAATGGTCCACAATGATCTTTTGCCAATTTTAAATCAGTTGTATAATAATAAAGTAAAGACGACAGACAATATGGGTGGAGCAATGCTTCGCTATATGTTTGATCGCGTCATTATTAAAGATGATTTAACAGCAGTGAAAAAATATTTAATTGGGATTGATTATAAAGCGCAAGATGAAGGTAGTAATCAACTGACAATGTATAAACCGGGTTATTTTTTGGTCATGACTTTTTCCGTTGGTAATCTAAGCAAAGCGTTTTTAGATGTAACTTATTAATCTTATTTTTAATTAACAGAACATATATGAACAAAAAAATGTTTAGTATCGCTTTTATTCTGGTTGGTGTTTTGATTCTCGCGGGCGCTGGTTGCGGCAAGCAAGAAACACTCGCTCCGACGCCAACGTCGGATACGGAAATCGTAACGCCTCAAGAAGGGGAAACAGCGGGAGAAACAAATGAGAAAAGCGTGTTAGATGTCAAAACTTATGAAGAGGGGCTGGCGATGTGCAAGGCCGAGCATATAGGACTTTCAGGACTTTGTTATCTTATTCTTGGCGCTAAGTTTGATAGGCCGGATGTTTGTGAATATTTGTCGTTTGATCCTTATGGAAAAAAAGGGTGCGAAGAAGACGCTCAAAATGATTTTATTGACGCTAAGGAAATGGTAAGAGTGCTACAGGAATCTAGAAATTATTAAAATTATAGATGTAAATATATCATTTTATGAAAATTAAATTTTTAGTTCTTGCGATTTTAGTAGTATTTTTGATTGCCGGTACGGTTTTTGCCCAATTAGACACTGACGAAATGGGATTTGATATAACACAATTATTTGGCCAACAAGAGATGGGGAGTTTGTTGACCGCTCCAACTGGAAAGATGACAGATGAGATTGCTTTGTATATTGTGGCACGCATTTCCGTCTGTCTCAAAGGAACATCCATCTCGGAAGAAAAATTTAGAGAATTGGCAGCGCCTTATAATGTGACCGGTGCCGAATTTGTGGCATATTACACACAGCGCTTGGGAGGGGGTGAGGGAACAAGCCAGTTCTTGGAAAAGTGGGCATCAAGGATGCCGGGGATAGTAGCGGCCGTAAAAGCCAAAGGTTGCAAGTCAACAGCCCCGCAGGAGTCGTCTGCTCAGGAAGTATGTAATGGGTATTGCTCCGTAGACAAAGTTTGTCCGAGTGGAGCGACAAATAAGGGTTCAGCTGGTTGTCAACCGCAAAAACAATGCCGTTCGTGTGGTTTTTTGGGCTTAAGAAAATGCTGTGAATACCTGCCTGCCACTTGTTGTGAATATTCAAAACCAGTGATCGATTGCGCTACTGGGATGTGCACTTACAATGATTGTCCTCTGGGGACACAAAATGTTGGTTCTGCCAATTGTGGGGAGGCAGAGGATTGTGAAACATGCTGGTGGGGATTTGGTAAGTGTTGCAAGAAAAAACCAACAAAGTGTTGTATGGCGGTAAATGATACAAAATGTACGGCAGGAACTTGTCAAAATGGCGCTACCTGTTCCAAGGGGTTTAAGAGTATAGGGATGACCGACTGTGGTTCTTACGAGGAAACACATAGCTGCGGTTTTCTTGGACTTTCTGAATGCAAAGATCCGGCTCCTAGAACTTGTTGCGTACCAGACAAAGAACTTTAATCGACAAATCAATAAAATAAAGACAATACCAGATTTTTTCGTGGGTGATTTTGGAACCAAAATGTTGCTTTTTCAAACCGTCATCGTGAAATCAATTGTGGCTCTAAGCGGGTGTTTTATTTTATTGGCTGTTTTTTTAAAAAAACGTCGCGACAAGTATAGGTTAGAGAAAATCTACAAGAAGCGGCGCGCCAGCTTTGCTGGCACGACCTGCCTTTGCCCATCCTTCGCGAAATGCTACGGAATGACAACGCAAGGCTACGGCAAGGCAAGAATTCGGCGGCGGCGGAACCCCAGTAGTATAAACTTTGTTTAACTACGAGGTAAAGATTTCGTTCAGCGTTCGGAGCGATTAAATTTATACATCTTTTATTTTCTTGACAATTAGCTAAAATTATGAGATTATTTTTGATAATGAGCCCTTCAAAGGCTCGTTATTTATATAAGCAAAGCTTGAAATTTCTGCGGGTTTTGCAAGTCAAAAATAAATTTTTGGCTTGGCTCATCCCTTGAAATTATAAATTGAATAAACATTATGGCGGAAGATGTAATTTTAAGGTTTGACAATGTAAAATTTGAATATGTAGAAAAAAAACCAGTGCTTGATGAAGCGTGTTTTTGCGTGCGCAAAGGCGCGAAAACAACCTTAATGGGACAAAATGGCGCCGGGAAAAGTACGATATTCAAATTGATAAAAGGGGAAATAAAACCTACCAAAGGCGATGTGTTTATTACCAATAACGCGACTATTGCCACGGCGCTGCAAATGGTTGACAAGCAAGATTTAAATTTAACTGTTGAAGAGTATTTTGCGAAAGCTTTTGACAGCGTTCCCGGCAACATTAAAGGTCAGATAAACAAAGTAATGAACGCCGTTGATTTAACCGCGCCCATTGATAGAAAATTAGCGGATTTATCAGGCGGTCAACAGGCGAGAATTTTATTGGCTTTCGCGCTTATACAAAATCCCGATATTTTGCTTTTGGATGAACCAACGAATAATTTAGATGAATCCGGTATTGATCATTTGGTAGAATTTTTAGTTATGTACGACAAGACGGTGATAGTTATTTCCCACGATGCTGATTTTTTAAATTGTTTTACCGAGGGGGTGGTTTATCTTGATGTTTTTACCAGAAAAACAGAAACTTATGTCGGCGATTATTATTCCGTTGTGGAAGAAATAAATAACAGAATTGAAAGAGAAATAAAGAAAAACGCTCAATTGGAAAAAGAAATTATAGACAACAAAGAGAAGGTAAATTTTTTTGCCAACAAAGGCGGTAAAATGCGCAAATTAGCGAGTAAATTAAAAGAAGAAATTGAGGAATTGGAAGAAAATAAGGTGGATGTTCGGCGTGAAGATAAAACCATCAGAGAATTTAATATTCCATCTCAAGGAATTGTCGGTAATGTGGTGACCATTAAGTCGGTAAAAATAATTAAAAATCACAAACCGGTAATAAAAGAAGTAGATATTTTATTAAGACAAAGAGACAGACTTTTAATCTCCGGACCAAACGGTATTGGCAAGAGTCTGCTATTGCGCTCTTTGGTAGATAACACCAGCGAGGGCGCGACTATTTTAGAAGACACTCGCGTCGGTTATTATAGTCAGGATTTTGCCACTTTGGATTACGAACAAAAGGTTTTTGATTTTTTAAAAAGCGCGTTAAACGAAGGGGCAGATATTCAAGAGATGCGTTCTATCGCCGCGGGTTTTTTAATTACCGGTGAATTGATGGGATCTAAGATTTCTCATTTGTCTGAAGGTCAAAAAGGTTTGTTGTTTTTTGCGCGATTAATATTAATGAAACCCGGTCTTTTAATTTTGGATGAGCCGACTAATCATATTAATTTTCGCCATATTCCGGTCATAGCTAAAGCTATAAATAAATACGAAGGCGCGATCATTCTTGTTAGTCATATGCCGGATTTTGTAAAAGGGATTAAATTTAATAAAGAACTTGATTTAGGTAGGTTGTAAGCTTGGAGCGCGTTTTTAGTTAGAAATATTTGAAACATTGACACAAGTGTGGTCATAGGTATATACTCACAATAGGCGACATAATTAAAGGTTTGATTATTAACATTAATAAACATTTAAAAAATATATGGGAAGATTCAACCAAGGCGGCGGCAGAGGTTTTGGCGATAATCGCGGGGGAGGTTCTAGGTTTGGCGGTCGAAACAGGGAGACTTCTATGCATGAAGCGGTTTGCGCTGAGTGTCATCAAAATTGCCAAGTTCCTTTTAAGCCGACCGGCGATCGACCGGTTTATTGTAAAGATTGTTTTGCTAAAATGCGCGGTTCGTCAAGATCAAATTTTGATAATTCTCCTAAAAAAGATTTTGGCCCTAGACCGCAAGTGGATTCCAGTTTTGGAGTAGGTAAAAATAATGACGAGGTTAAAAAGCAGTTGGAGGCGATAAACATAAAATTGGACAACCTAATCAAGGCGGTTGGAGTAATGTCTAAGCCAGCTTTAGCCGAAGTTAAAGAAAAAATAAAAAATACATCCGAACTTAAAACTAAAAAGACGACAAAAAAGAAAGTGATTAAAAAATAGCCCGTCACCACGCGGGGCGCTGGGCTACCCCGAACCCGACGTGGTTTGGGGTAGGATATTTTAAAGATTAATTATACAAAAAAACAGCCCCGAAGGGCTATTTTTTGTTAGACGGAACAGTATTATTTTGTTATATTATAGAGTGTGCGGTTAAATTATAAAATAAGTTCTATGGATCGAATAAATTTATCCGGTTGCGCGATTATAAAAGACAGAAAGCTTCTGCTCCTTTTCAAAAAGAAACATCAATATTATGAATTTCCCGGCGGCAAAGTGAAAGACGGCGAGAGCCTGGAAGAAGCGGCTACACGAGAGACTAAAGAAGAAATCGGTTGCGAGGTTGAGGGGCTTGAATATTTTGGTTTTGATGATATTCGCGCGGAAGAAAAAGATTTCCGCGGCCATGTTTATTTGGCCAGATTAAAATATGGCGGGTTGCCGAAAATTACCGAGCCTGATTCGTTCGGCGACTTGTTTTGGCTGTTGTTAGACGATTTTCAAAAATATCCTTTAGCGCCGAATGTTAAAAAGTTTTGCGAGAAATATATAAATAAAAAAGGGTTGTGATTTTTCACAACCCTTTTGGGTTCGGCCGATATTCATCTTATTCGACGAATTGGCGGAGCTGCATTTCTTTTTGTCGCAGCTCTTTTTTGATGGTCGAGCGGACAGCCGGATAGATATCCGGGTCCTTGAGATCTTTTCTCAAGTGTTTTATCCTGAGCCGCAAGGTTTTGATCGTGTTAGTTTTTCCTCCTTGTTTTAGGAGTTTTCGTTCCTCGGCAGTTATTAGTCTGATATCTTCCATGGTTAGTCTTCGCGGACGGGGAATGCGGAGCTCTCTGTGTTTGGGAAACCTCATGGTTATTCTCCTTTTTGTTTTATAATGAGCTTTTTTAAGAGTAAATAAAATATTATAGATTTTTCGAAAATTTGTCAAGTTTTCATGTCTATAAATGAATAAAATAAAAAAAGGGTTGTGATTTTTTCACAACCCCTTTGAGCTTAGATCATTTTGTTGCTTTTACTAGGCGTTTTTCTGCTCTAGCGAGCTCTTTTTTTATCTTCTTCAGCTCTTTTTTGATCTTCAAGCGAATGGCGGGATTAATATCCGGGCTCTGGAGATCTCCTCGCAGGTTAAGTCCCCTGACGAACAGCAGGCTCTGGGCTCGCATCGCGTTTATTATCGCAGTTTGGGTTTTTAGTATTTTCGTGGCGCGCGCGCATATTTTTTTAAATTCTTTTTCGTTGGCCCACATTGGTCATTCTCCTTTTTTGGTTTTTTTGTTTTAACTTTATAAATTTCTTTCGTCAACAGATTTATTTTTTTAAAAGAACAAG
Organism: Patescibacteria group bacterium UBA4787; assembly: GCA_002402995.1. Classification (GTDB taxonomy): domain Bacteria; phylum Patescibacteriota; class Patescibacteriia; order UBA2591; family UBA4787; genus UBA4787. The sequence goes on along the minus strand of DHGX01000001.1, from coordinate 42,741 downwards.
TTACAAAGATAAAAATATTAGATAAATGATATACTTTTCCCGTAGATTCGTCAATAGTTTCGGCTATATTGCCACTTGCTGTTAATTTTGATAAAATAATAAAGCTCAAGATAAATTTATCTATGTCAGCTAAATATATGCCAAAAATCAAAAATATAACTTCCCGCGAAATTCTTGATTCACGCGGCAATCCGACCATTGAGGCCAAAGTCGTTTTAGAAAACGGTGTTTTTGGTGTGGCTTCTGTGCCTTCTGGCGCTTCAACTGGCCAACGAGAAGCCGTAGAATTAAGAGACAATGACTCCAGGCGATTTAACGGCAAAGGTATTTTAAAGGCTTGCCAAAACGTAGAAGAAATTATCGCGCCGGCGATTATTGGTATGGAAGCGAGCGACCAACAAGCTATTGATCAGCGCATGATTGATTTAGATGGCACGCCAAATAAAAGTAAACTCGGCGCGAACGCGATTTTAAGCGTTTCTCTGGCAGTGCCGCGCGCCGCGGCCACGGCTTTGAACAAGCCTTTATATCAATATATTAGAGAAACTTATCAATTAAAATTAAATGATTATCGCCTGCCCTCGCCGATGCTAAATGTGATTAACGGCGGAAAGCACGCGGACAACAAGCTTGATATTCAAGAATATATGATGGTTGTGTCCAGAGAAAATATTTCAATCGCCGAAAAGATTAGAATGGCTGATGAGATTTTTTGGTCGCTCAAGAATATTTTGCAAAAAAAATATCATTATTCGGTAATGGTTGGTGACGAAGGCGGTTTTGCTCCAGCCTTAAAGGACAACGAAGAGGCTTTGGATATTCTAAGCGAAGCCATCAAAGAGATAGACTACCAGCTTGGTCACGATTTATTTTTTGGTATAGATTGCGCCGCCTCGGAATTTTTTGACAAAAAAACTGGACAATATAGATTTGAACAAAAACAAAAAACCAGCAAAGAAATGATAGATCTTTATCGTTCATGGTTGACCAAATACCCGATTATTTCCATTGAGGATCCGTTCGCCGACGATGATTGGGAAACTTGGCAAGAATTTACCGACCTTATTAAATCTACGACACCTTCTATAAATTTAGTGGGTGATGATTTATTTACTACAAATGTAAATTATTTACAAAAAGGAATTGATCAAAGTGTTGCTAACACAATTCTAATCAAATTAAATCAAATTGGCACTTTAACAGAAACAATTAATTGCATTAATTTAGCCAAAATCAATAATTATAAAATAATTATTTCTCATCGTTCAGGAGAGACAACAGACGCTTTTATCGCAGATTTGGCCGTAGCCGTAAATGCCGATTTTATCAAGGCTGGCGCGCCATCGCGCGGCGAGCGAGTTGCCAAATATAACCGTTTGATGGAAATAGAGAAAGAACTCGAATCTTGAATCTTAAATCTCAAATCTTGAAGCGCGAAATTTAATTCTTAATTCTTAATTATTTTTTTTATGTTTTCGTCTTTGGTGAGATCAAAAATCAAAAAGGAGCCGGCCTTACTGGTTATCTTAGACGGCTGGGGTATAGCTCCGCCAAATCGTGGCAACGCTGTTACTTTAGCGAAAACAAAGACAATGAATTGGCTGTATAGAAATTACCCTTCTATTAAAAGTCTTTGCGCGCATGGTCGTTGCGCGGGTTTACCAGATCCGCAAGTGGGAAATTCAGAGTCCGGGCATTTAAATATTGGCGCGGGTCGCTTAGTAGAAAGTGAAAATACGACGATCACAGAAGAAATTAAGAATGGAGATTTTTTTAAAAACCCTATTTTTTTAGAGGCGATTAACTATCTCAAATATCACAAATCAAAATTGCATTTAATGGGATTGATCACCGAAAATGACAGCGCCCATTCTTCGCCCGATCACTGGATGGCCATGTTAAAATTTTTATTAAATGAGGGCGTGGAAAATATCTATATTCACTTGTTTACCGACGGTCGCGATTCTTCGCAACACGCCGCCATCAAATTAATTAAAAGATTTGAGAGAAAAGTTAACGGGGTGCGGAATCATAATCATGTTAATGATAAGCAAAAAATTATTATTGCCTCTGTTTGCGGAAGATTTTACGCAATGGACCGAAAAAAGAACTGGCCGGTTGTCGAGAAAGTTTATGACGCGATTGTTTTGGGTCGGAGCGAGGTGACCGCGGAAAAAGCAGATGAAGCCATTGTTCAGGCTTATAATCGCGGCGAAACCGACGAGTTCGTTAAGCCTACAGTCATAGTTGATAAAAATAGCAAACCACTCGCGACCGTAGAAGATCGCGATGTGGTTATTTTTATGAATTTGCGTTCTGATCGCGCGCGTGAATTAACCAAGGTTTTCGCGCAAAAAGATTTTACAAAGATGAATCCGAATTCTTTCCGCCGAAAAAAATATCTAGAAAATTTGTTGTTTGTGGCTATGACAAGTTTTGGGCCGGATTTAGACAATATCCACACGGCCTATCCAGACAGAATGCCAATTAATACTCTGCCCTGGGTTTTAAAAGGTTTGAACCAATTTTACATCGCGGAAACAGAAAAATACGCGCACGTTACTTACTTTTTTAACGGCGGTTACGATCGCCCGGTGGTGGGCGAGAATCGCATCGCGCTTAAATCTCCATCGGTTGAACATTATAATATGGTCCCGGAAATGGGCGCTTTCAAAATCACAGCCGAAGCTTTAAAAATTTTGCGCAAAGCCGATCCGGATTTTATGGTTATTAATTTCGCTAATCCTGATATGTTAGGTCACACTGGAAATTTAGAGGCAGCGGTTAAAGGAATTACGGTTGTTGACCAATGTTTGGCTAAAATTTTGGAAGCTTTAAAGCGCAAGAACGGTTGGGCTTTTATCACGGCTGATCACGGAAATGCTGAAGAAATGATCAATTTAAAGACTGGAGAGATTGACACCAAGCATTCAATTAATCCGGTGCCAGCCATAATTTTTCATCCAAAATATAAATTTGCTCATTTGCGGGAAGGCGGCGTTTTGGGAGATGTTGCGCCTACGGTATTGGAAATTATGGGCATTAAGCAGCCGACAGAAATGACTGGAAAAAGTTTAATTATATAATTATTTAGATAATGGTCGAAAAGCAAACAAAAGGACTGACAGCTTTGATTATATTGGATGGCTGGGGTGTTGCTCCGCCGAGCCAGGGCAATGCCATTACTTTGGCAAAAACCCCGTTTTTCAATAAATTGACGGCCAGTTGTCCGACGTTTACTCTTCAGGCCTCAGGCGAGGCGGTTGGTTTGCCGTGGGGCGTAATGGGTAATTCCGAAGTTGGACATTTGAATATCGGCGCTGGTAAAATCATTTACCAGGACCTACCTAGAATTAACCGTTTAATTGTCAGTGGAGAGTTTTTAAAAAATGAAGTTATCTTAAAGGCCATCAAACACGCCGAAGAAAATAAATCTAATCTTCATTTAATAGGTTTAGTTTCCCGAGGTAATGTCCATTCTTCTTCGGACCATCTTTTTTCTTTAATAGATTGTGCCAGCCAACATAAATTTAATAGAATTTTTATCCATGCTTTTTTAGACGGTCGTGACGCACCTAGAGATTCCGCCAAAGTTTTTATCGCCGAGTTGGAAGAAAAGTTAAAATCTTATAAGTGTGGAAAAATAGCTAGCCTCTCGGGGCGTTATTACGCGATGGATCGGGATAATCATTGGGAAAGGATTGAAAAAGTTTATCGTTTAATGACGATAGGCAAAGGCAAGCTTTCCAAAAATCCGCTAGAGGCGATCAAAGCTTCATATCAAAACAATATTTTTGATGAAGAATTTGAGCCAACCATTATTTCGGGCGCCGACGATTTGCCTCTGTCGACGGTTCAAGAGAACGATGCAATAATTTATTTTAATTTCCGCCCCGATCGCGCGCGCGAACTCACTAGAGCTTTCGTGCTGAATAATTTTTCTGAATTTGACCGTGGTTCAAGAATAAAAAACTTATTTTTCGCTACGATGACAGAATATGAAGAAGGACTGCCTGTAGAAATTATTTCTCCGCCAGAAAGAATTATTATGCCGCTAGCAAGGGTAATCAGCGAGGCAGGCCTCAAGCAGCTTCACATCGCGGAAACAGAAAAATACGCGCACGTTACTTATTTTATGAACGGTGGATCAGAGAAGCCGTTCGAAAAAGAAGATTGGATTTTGGTTCCTTCACCCCGCATCGCCAGTTACGACCAGAAACCAGAAATGTCCGCGCCGATTGTGACACAAAAAGTAATTGAAGCAATTTCTTCTAATAAGTATAATTTTATCGTCCTTAATTTTGCCAATTTAGATATGGTCGGGCACACGGGTAATTTGCAGGCCACCATTAAAGCCGCAGAAATAGTCGATAAATTATTAGGAGAAATCGTTTTGGCGATTTTAGAAAAAAGTGGCAATATAATAATAACAGCTGATCATGGAAACGCTGAAGAATTAGTTAATTTAAGAAACGGGGAGATTGACAAAGAACATTCTAATAATCCAGTTCCCTTGATAATCGTTAGTCATGATTATGAAATAATACAGGGCGGAAACAGCGCGCAGGTTGATTTGAGTCTGATGCCGCCCGTTGGAGTTTTAGCTGATATCGCCCCAACCATTCTAAAAATTATAGGCATTAAACAACCACAGAAAATGACCGGCACGCCGTTAATCTAATTTAAAATCCAAAAATAAGATCAAAAATTAAATAACCAAATATATATATGAACATTGAATTTTTTCTTCAAAACATTGAACTAGACACAAAAGTAAAAGCCAAAATTATAGAGCGCGTTAACCGTTTAAAAAAATATAATGCTAAAATTTTTCTCGCTAAACTAGATTTAAGTTTTAATCCAGCACACAATAAAAAAGAGATTGTTAGATTAGAAGCTTTTTTGCGTTTGCCCAAGAAAGATCTTTATGCCAGCATAAGAGCCGGAACCTTGAGCGAGGCAGTTGATCGCATAACAACCAAACTACGCAGGCAATTGAGGGAGCTCAAAGATTGGAAAGAGGAGAAAAGAAAAAAAACAAGACAAATGATCCGTCGAAAAAAAGAAGCAGGGATAGAATTTTAAATAAATTTATAGAATGTCAAATTTTTTAAAAATATTTGGTGACCCGAACGAGAGAACAATAAAAAAGATTTTGCCAACTGTTGAAAAAATAAATAGTCTAGAACAACAATATCAGGGTTTATCCCCAGAACAGCTTAGACAAGAATCGATTCGGTTAAAACAAAAATCACAAGAAACAAAAAATTTGGAAGATTTACTGCCAGAAGCTTTTGCATTGGTGCGAGAAGCAGCAAAGCGTACTATTGGTCAAAGACATTTCAATGTCCAACTTATTGGTGGCGTTGTTTTGCATCGCGGAACGATCGCCGAGATGAGAACAGGAGAGGGAAAAACTTTAGCTGCTACTTTACCCGCTTATTTAAATGCTTTGTCCGGCAAAGGCGTTCATATTATTACTGTGAACGATTATTTGGCGCGACGCGATGCTGTTTGGATGGGGCAAATTTATCACGCCTTGGGGCTTTCTGTTAGCTGTATCCAGCACGACGAGGCCTTTATCTTTGATCCCGATTATCAAGCCCCAAAAGAAAATTCTACCAATGAATTAAACCAAGAAAAGAAAGATTTATTTATAGAAAACTCCGTTAACGTTTTCATGGTTAGAGAGGATCGTTTAAGGCCGGTTAGTCGGAAAGAAGCTTATCTGGCTGATATTACATATGGCACGAACAATGAGTTTGGCTTTGATTATTTAAGGGACAATATGGTTTATAGCCATAAAGAACGGGTACAGCGTTCGCTCCATTATGCGATCATTGACGAAATCGATAGTATCTTAATTGATGAAGCAAGAACGCCTTTAATTATTTCAGCGCCATCCGAAGACTCGGCTGATACTTACTATCAGCTCGCTCGTTTGGTGAAAAAATTAAACGATCAAGACTATAATATAGACGAAAAAATGCGGTCCGTAGCGTTATTAGAATCTGGTCAGGAAAAATTGATTGAATGGCTGGGCATAGATCCTTGGTCGGCCAGCAATTTTAGTTTGGTTCATCATGTTGATGCCGCCTTGCGCGCGGAAACACTTTTCAAAGAAGATCGCGATTATATTATTGAACGCGGAGAGGTGGTAATTATTGATGAATTTACAGGAAGAAAAATGCATGGTCGGCGATATTCCGAAGGTTTGCATCAAGCGATTGAAGCCAAGTCTCACACCGGGGGGCATAGCGAAGTGGAAGTTCAACAAGAGTCGCGCACCTTGGCCACCATTACTTTTCAAAATTATTTTCGGCTTTATCAAAAATTATCCGGCATGACCGGCACGGCGGCAACCGAAGCAGAAGAGTTCTACAAAATTTATAATTTAGAGGTAATTATCATCCCGACAAACAATAAAATGATTAGACAAGATTTGTCGGATAAGATTTTTAAGACAGAAAAAGCTAAAATGGAAGCAGTGGTTAAAGAATTAAAAACCAGACAAGAAAATGGCCAGCCAGTTTTGGTTGGCACAATTTCCATTCAAAAAAATGAAGCATTGTCCGCCCTCTTGAATCATTATGGAGTCAAACACGAAATTCTAAACGCTAAAAATCATGAGCGTGAAGCGGAAATTATCGCACAAGCCGGTCGACGAGGTTCGGTTACTCTGGCAACCAATATGGCCGGTCGAGGTGTGGATATTATTTTAGGAGGCAATCCACCTGACGCCAAAGAACAGAAGCTGGTTTGTGAATTAGGTGGTTTGTTAGTAATCGGCACAGAGAGGCACGAATCAAGACGTATTGATAATCAATTAAGGGGTCGTTCTGGACGTCAGGGCGATCCAGGTATAAGCCAATTTTTTATTTCTACAGAAGATGATCTAATGAGGATCTTCGGCGGCGACAGGATGAAGGCGATGATGGAACGTTTTTCTTTGCCCGAAGATGTGCCGCTGGAAAATCCGTTAATTTCTAAGACGGTTGAGGCGGCGCAGAATAAAGTTGAAGGTTATAACTTCGATTTAAGAAAACATTTGCTCGAATATGATGATGTCCTAAATAAACAGCGCGAAGCGATTTATAATCATCGGCGACAAATTCTCGTCATGGATCACGGGTTATTGAAAGATACAATTTTAAAACTTACCCAAGAAGAATTTTCGCGCATTGTAGCCTTCCATACCGTGGGAGACGCTCAAGAAAATTGGAATTTAAGGGAAATTGCCGAAGTGGCTATCAGCATATTTGGCAAAGACTTAAATTTAGCAAACGAATTGGAAGACTTGCGTGAGCAAGCCGGAGATCGCGTAGCTGATGTCTATGCTCGTGACCGTTTAATAAAATATTTGACCGAGAAAGCAAAATTGAATTACGAGAAAATTGAAAAATATCTTATTGGTTATGGAGCGCAAAATTTGAAAGTTGACGGAGAAATATTTTTGGCAGGCATTGAGCGTTCCATAATGTTACGCAGTATTGATAATTATTGGATTGATTATCTGGAAACCATAGAAAACCTTAAGGCAGGCATCGGTTTACGGGCTTACGGCCAACACGATCCTTTGGTTGAATATAAGAGAGAGGCGTTTCAAAAATATAATCATTTGCTCCAAGAAATTGACCGAGAAATCGTCTATGGAATTTTCAAGGTTGGTTTAACCGGCAATATACTCCAGACAGAAGAAAAACCAAAAGAAATTATTTTATCCGGGCCCAGCAAAAAGGGTAGTAATCCGCCTTCGTCCTTTAACCAATGGACTCCCGCCTCCGCCCTACGGGCTACGGCGGACAAGTCGGCGGATGCTCGATTTTCTAGCCCCGTCAAGGCGGGAGGAAAATCGGCAAAAGTCGGTCGCAACGATCCATGTCCTTGCGGAGCGAAACATCCGGACGGACGGTCGATGAAGTACAAACATTGTCATGGAAAATGATAATAAATATAACATTATGAAATGTCCAAAATGCAATAAAGAAATGACTATAAAAAACCAAGATATTAGTCATGATTCCAGAAATGAAAAAGAGTATGACAGAACTGTTTATTGGTGTGAACAGGACGATATTTGGATAAATATTGAAATTCCCAAGGAAATATAAAAAGAGCCCCCAGGTATTTTAGGGGGCTCTGCCTCGTTTAGGGAGGCTTGGTCCATGGCTCGCGACCATGGTCGGAATCGGCTTTTTCACCAATTCCTTTATCTAATCTAAATGTATCGTTTTAAGTGTTTTTGTCAATAGTGTCTGTGGAAAACTATAAAATTTTATGAATATTATACCAAAAGATTCAAGATATATTCCTTTTACCCAACAAATGTGGTGTTGCGCGCCGACTTGTATTCAGATGGTGATGTACCGCCGCGGCATTCCGTTGGTGTCCGCGGAATTAATCGGCCACTATCTGGGCTTAACGGTTCCCAAGAAAGATCTGCGTCATTTTTGGCACGGCCGAACCGGCAAAAAATCTTCGGCAGGCTGGGGAACGAAAATTAATCAGAAAAAGTACGCGCCGAATAATGCCTTTAAAAAATTACATATTCCTTTAAGGTTAGAATTTAAATTAATTGATCAATTTGGGAATTTCGTTGATTTTAAAAATTATCTTCAAGAAATCGAGAAGAAAGACAAGGACACGCTTGCGTGTTACGAAGTTAAAATTTTAGATGGCGGGAAAATTCATGGCGGTCATGTTTGCGTAATAGACAAAGTTTATTTGAAACAAGGCAAAATACGTTTGATAGACCCGTCTCGCCTATCTCCTAAGTGGAAAATAGTAAGTATCAAAAAATTATATGAGGCAATGAAGTTCCACGGCGTAAAAAACGCTAGCGGTTTTTGGGAATTAATACCGACGAAAATACAGCGTTAAACTGGTCATAATTATGAAAAACGATCAGATACAAAATAAATTATTTATTGAACTGCACGTTCCGGATTTTAAAAAAATAAAAAAGTTTTATTCGCAGCTCGGATTTAATATTATATTGGAAGAACCAATCAAAAAGCGCTTGGGATATTTGGTGATGCAGAGACAAGGCACAAAAATAAATTTTTATGGAGGCGACAGACGCGTGTATAAACAAAGTTTTTTTAAACATTTTCCGAAGGAAACTAAACGAGGATATGAAGTAGAAATAACTATCCCGATTAATAATATAGAAAAATATTATAGAAAAGTACTTCCTTCGATAAAAAAATCTTTAACGCAAAAATTAGAGCTCAAGCGTTGGGGCAAAAAAGATTTTCGTCTTGTCGACCCATTCGGTTTTTATTTGCGTTTCACCGAACCAATGGATTGGTCTTTATGTTTTTGCCGTAGCGGAAAAGTATTTAAAAAATGCCATGGAAAATAAAGTATTCATTTTGAGGTTTCGTAAAATCAACAAAGATATTTTCGACGCGATAAAAACCAATCGCAAAAAATTTGAAACGCGCGCCGCTACGAAAAGATACAAAACAATGAAGCCCGGAGATCGCGTAGTATTAATATGCGAAAAACAAAAATTCGATAAACTGGTTAAAAGGGTTCAACTATTCCCGACAATCGGAGCGCTGCTTAAACATTATAAGCCAAGCCAAATTAATCCAGAGCTAAAAACAGAAAAAGAGCTCAGGGCTATGTATAACAGTTTTCCCGCCTATAAAGAAAAAATAAAGAAATGTGGGCTGCTTGTTTTTGAATTAGAATAAAGGGTATTAAACCCTGTGTTTGTTTCGCTCGCCCCGCCTTGACTCGCGTCGGCGAGGCAGGTCGGAAAAGTAAATGAATTTACTTTTCCCTCGCTCACTTGATAATAAAATCGACAGAATTTGACTTTTTTTTGAGTTTGTCTATTATAGTTGGAAGCGAGGAGATCAAACAAAAGTCTTCTTTTGATTTGACTCTGACTCGCCTCGCTAACCCGCTACGCCAACGCGTTAGCGTGGCGAGAGCTATGGCGAAGCGGGGCGCCCCAATTTCAGGAGCGAAGCGACTATAAATTTTGAATTTTTGGATATTAACCTTTTAATTTTTGCTTTTGTGTTTTGAATTAAATCTATGTTTATGTTTATTAAGAAAATAGGAATTGATTTGGGCACAGCCACAACTTTGGTTCATTTACCGGGCAAGGGCGTGGTTATTAACGAGCCATCGGTGGTGGCGATTTCTACCATCGATAAAAATGTTTTAGCGGTTGGCGATGAAGCCAAAGAAATGATTGGTCGCACTCCAGATACGATTATCGCCTGCAAGCCGATGAAGGATGGCGTGATCGCTGACTACAAGATTACCGAAGCCATGCTCAGATATTTCATTAACAAAACTCTGGGAGCAATAAGATTCTTTCGCCCGGAAGTTATGGTGGCTGTTCCTGGCGGTATCACTTCAACCGAGAAACGCGCGGTGATCGACGCGACCATAGCAGCTGGCGCCAAGGCAGCTTATATTATAAAAGAACCCATCGCCGCGGCTATCGGCGCTAATATTCCCATCGGCTCCGCCTCCGGCCATATGATTATTGATATGGGCGGTGGCACCAGCGAAATAGCGGTTATTTCTTTGGGCGGTATTGTCGCTTCTACTTCGGTGCGCGTAGCCGGAAATAAATTAGACGCGGCCATTGCCGATCATATTCGTAAAAAATACAATTTGGCCATTGGCGAAAGAACAGCTGAAGAGATTAAAATTAAAATCGGTTCGGCGATTTATTTGGATAATAAATTAAGTATGGAAATCCGCGGTCGCGATATGATTAAGGGTTTGCCGCGAACCATTACTATAACTTCTGATGATGTTACTGAGGCCATTCAAGAAGAGCTTAACCATATCATCACGGCAGTTAAGACGGTTTTTTTTGAAACTCCGCCCGAGCTTTCGGCGGATATTATGGATAAGGGTATGGTTTTGTCCGGCGGCACCGCGCTGTTACGTGGCGCGGATAAATTATTAACGCAAGCTACCGGCGTGCCGGCTTATGTGGCCGAAGAACCGCATCTATGCGTGGTTAAGGGCACGGGCATCGCTTTGGATAATTTGGATTCTTATAAAAAGAGCATTTTGGCGGTTAAATAAAATTAGATATATTGGATATGCGAATCGGTATTGATGTTTCGCCGGCGATAAGATACTATAAGACCGGTACAGAATGGTATGTTTATAATCTGATTGAAGCCTTGAAAAAAGTGGATTCAACCAACCACTTTTTTTTGTTATATTCACCGACACCTTTATCGAGTGATTTGGTTAAATTGCCCGCTCATTGGCAAAATAAAGTTTTGTCTTGGCCTTTTAAATATCTTTGGACTCAAATTCGCCTGTCTCTGGAAATGCTATTTAGGGCGCCTGATATTTTGTTTGTTCCGGCTCATGCTCTTCCTTTGATTCATCCAAAAAAAGTTATTACCACGATCCACGATTTGGGTTTTGAAAGATCCCCAGAAGTCTATACGCGATGGCAGAGATTTTATTATCGTTTCGCCCATCGTTTCGCCGCTAAACACGCAGTTAAAATTATTGTTCCCTCTGAATTTACTAAACGGGAGTTGATCAATCTTTATGATGTTTCGCCGGAAAAGATTGTCGTCGTTCCTTTGGGTTATGATTCCAGTCTTTTTAAAGTTTATGCCCAAGAAAAAATTCAAGAAGTTTTAATGGCTTTTAAAATTTCCGGACCGTATCTTCTATATTTTGGGCGTTTAACCAAAAAGAAAGGGCTAATTAAATTGATAGACGCTTTCAAGTCTATCAGCGATGAAAATCAAGATTTAAAATTAGTTTTATTGGGCAAGCCGGATTTTGGCTATCAAGAGATAAAACAGCGCATTGCTTTTCATAAACTGGAAAATAAAATTATAGAATTGGGCTGGGTTGAAGAAGATAAAATGTCCTTTATTATTGGCGGTGCCAGATTGTGTTTAATGCCGAGTTTGTATGAGGGATTTGGTTTGCCGGTTTTAGAGGCCATGGCTTGCGGCTCACCGATTATTATTAGCACGAACGAAGCTCTTGTTGAGGTCGGCGGCGAAGCCGCCTTAATGGTTAAAAATGATTCGGTTGAAGCATGGATAGAGGCGGTTAAACAAGTTTTATCCTCGCGCGAACTAAGGGAAGAAATGATCTCAGCTGGATTTATCCAAGCTAAGAATTTTTCTTGGGAAAAGTGCGCCAAAAATACCCTCGATGTTATAGATGAATTTACTAAGTAAATCTTGATAAAAATATTATTTGTGGTATAATTTATATTAATCAAAAAGCTCTTTTTAAAATTCAAAAAAACAAAGGAGGAAGAAATGGTTCCCGTAACCGAATTGGAAGCGATTAAAAATCGCATCCAGGACGAACTTTTGGCTCTGCCGGGAGTTACAGGCCTGATGGTGGGTGAACAACGTGCGGTTTTTGATAAAGCTTGGCACCAGAATCCCTGTCTAATCGTTATGATCAGGCAAGATATGAAGTTCTATGACATTATCTTTCTGACATTGGATATTTGTACTTTTATGGAGAAGCACGATGTCCCGCTTAATCTCTTTGCCGTCAATCTGTGTTCTCCGACGACCCTCTAAAATTAAAGGGGTGCACTTAAATGCACCTCTTTTTGTTTAAAATTTTGCTTGTTAATTGTCGCTAAAAATGTTAAAATAGAATAGTTAACACTATAGCATTGTAACATTTTAACATTATTCTTAATTCTAATTTATGATGGATATGAATCATCTCAAGGTCACAGAACCAAAAATAATCGGCCACGAAAAAATTGTTAAATTTTTAGAAAACAGCATCAAGAATGGGAGGATATCCCATGCTTATTTATTTTATGGAGCGAAAAATCTCGGTAAAAGATTTGTGGCAGAATATTTTGCCGCCAAATTATTCGGCGAGAATGTCCCCATCCATCAAATCACAGAGCATCTTTATCCCGATTTATTCTGGATTGATCGCTCAGAGGGCAAAAAAAATATTTCCATTGACCAGATTCGCGAGTTAAAGGAAAAACTATCTTCCGGATCTTTCAACAATTCTTACAAGGTGGCTATTATTAATGAAGCAGAAAATCTTAATCAGGCGGCTGCCAATTCTTTTTTAAAAATTTTGGAAGAACCGCCACAGAAATCGGTCATTATTCTTTTGGTTAATGATTTAAAAAGTATTCCAGCCACTATCGTCAGTCGTTCGCAGCTAATTCGTTTCAATCAAGCTAAAAGAGAAGATATCGAGAATTATTTGGTCGGCGATCTTAAAATTAAAAAAGAACAAGCAGCGCAGATCGCTTCGATTTCTTTCGGTCGGCCTGGCATAGCCGTAAAATTGGCTAACGATAAGTTATTTTTGAATGGATACGATAACAACGCAGGTATTTTTTTAGAAGTTTTATCCGGCGGTCTGGTGGAAAGATTAAATTTTGTCGCCAATCTTGATTTAAACGACGCTCCTTTCCCTGCATGGAAATCAATAATCAGAGATATTATTATGGCTAGTTTGGATTTGCCAGTCGTTAATCAATCGCACAGCCAAAAAATTAAATTATTGGCTAAGAAATTTTCTCCTGCTCGATTAATCTTTTTTTTAGAAGAATTACGCCAAGCGCAAATATATTTGAATTATTCGGCTAATAAAAGGATTGTTTTAGACAATTTGTTTGTATCTTTAGACTAAGAGGGCGACTTGAATATTCGGTTAATTAATCTAATATGAATATATAATTAAATATTAAAAATTATATGAGAAAAATTTTGTTTTCATTGTTGGTGGTTCTGGGCGTTAGTTTTATTTTTTTGGGTGCCAGTTGCATCACCATAACTACCAACCAAGCGGATGGTGGTGTTTTTAAATCAATTGATAAGGCTCAACATTGGGAGCAAAAAATAGCTGTTTTGTCGGTTACGCCCGGCGCGCAGAATCTTTCAAGCGTTGATGCTGTTGATTTAGCGCTTGATCCCCAAGACAGCCAAGTTCTTTATTTGGCCACTAAAGATAACGGTCTTTTTTTGAGTTTGGACAGCGCATTCAGTTGGCAGTCGGTCAACCGTTTGCCCAAGGGTGTTATCAATAGTATCGCTCTTGATCCCAAGAACAGAAATGTTATTTATGTTGGCATGGGTAACCGAGTTTATAAAAGTGGCGATTGTTGCCGCAGTTGGCAAAATATTTATTTAGATGCAACGCCAGTCACAGAGATTTCTTCTTTGGCGGTAGATATGGGCGATGTCAATAAAATTTACGCCGGACTTTCTGATGGACGATTACTTCGGAGCGCTAATGCTGGTTTAAGTTGGTCAACCATCAATGATTTTAAGGCGCGCGTCAAAAAAATATATCTTAATCCTCGCAATACTGGCATTGTTTATGTTTTAACAACCACAAATGGAATTTGGCGTTCAGGCGATGGCGGAAGTTCTTGGCAAAGCCTGGATTCATCTTTGGCGGCTTTTCCGAATGGCCGAGATGTGCTTAGTTTGGTTTTTGATCAGACTAAGCCAGATGCAATTTTAACGATTAGCCCTTATGGAATCTTAAGAAGCGATGACGGCGGTTCGACTTGGACGGCTTACAAGCTTTTGAGCCAACCGGGCAAAATTAAAATTTATTCTTTTGGCTTGAACCCGCGCAACACCAATGAGATTTATTATACAACGAACAATTCTCTCGAACGATCTGTAGATGGTGGACAAAATTGGCAGACCAAGAAGTTACCAAGCAAAAGACTGCCGGTTTTGATGTTGGTAAACCCAGAAGCAGGCAATGAAATTTACGTCGCTTTTTCCAGGACAGACTTGAAATAATTAATTATTCAATTAAATATATCGTCAAAAACGGAGATTGTTTTTTTCGTGTTTTTGTGGTATTATTATTTTTTCTTTATCCGCGCCCTAACCAAATAATATAAATAAAAATGCAGAAAACCATAGCTAAGATTCAAGAGATTAAAAAACGAGACGGCCGCATAGTGATTTTTGAACAGGAAAGAATAACTAACGCGGTCCATCGCGCGATTATCGCTGTCAAAGGCCGTGACGGACGAGCCGCTAAGAAAATTTCCAACGAAGTCGTTAAAGTCTTAAAGCGTCGTTTCGCCAGAAGAATTTCAAACGTGGAAGACATTCAAGATATTGTGGAAGAAGTTTTGATTAAAAATAATCTCTATGAAATAGCTAAGGCGTATATTCTTTACCGCAAACAACATCAAGAAATGCGCGAGATGGAGTCGCTTTTTATTGACGTGGGAAGAGTTATTGATGAATATATCAGCAAACTGGATTGGCGCGTTAAAGAAAATAGCAATATTACTTATTCGTTGTCCGGTCTTTTGCTTCATATCGCCGGGTCGGTTATTAGTGATTATGTTTTAACTAGAATTTATCCTAGAGAAATTTCGGAAGCGCATCGCCGTGGCGACATACATATTCATAATTTATCTTTCGGAGTGGTTGGTTATTGCGCTGGTTGGTCTTTGAAGCAATTGCTTTATGAAGGATTCGGCGGTGTTGAAGGCAAGGCTTCTTCCGGACCGGCCAAGCATTTTGACACGGCTCTTTTGCAAATGTCCAATTTTATCGGCACTTTGCAAAATGAATGGGCCGGCGCTATGGCTTTTAATTCTGTTGACACTCTTTTGGCTCCCCTGGTTCGCTCCGATAAATTAAATTACAAAGAAGTCAAACAAGCGATTCAGCAGTTGGTTTTTAATCTTAACACAACTAGCCGTTGGGGCGGTCAAACTCCTTTTACTAATTTGAGTTTTGATTGGACTGTGCCCAAAGATCTTAAAAATGAACCGGTTATTGTCGGTGGCAAGCTTTTGGAAACGAAGTACGGCGATTATCAGAAGGAAATGGATATGATAAATCGAGCCTTTTTGGAAGTGATGAAAGAGGGCGATGCGCAGGGTCGGCCATTTACCTTTCCTATACCGACTTATAATTTGACCAAAGATTTTGACTGGGACAGCGAAAACGCTGAGCTTCTTTTCGAAATGACCGGCAAATACGGGTTGCCCTATTTCACCAATTTCATTAAATCTGACCTTGACCCGAGCGATGTCCGTTCAATGTGCTGCCACTTGCAATTGCGTTTAGACGAAGTTCGCCGCAATATTACCGGAGGCCTTTTCGGCTCCGGAGATTCTACTGGTTCAATTGGCGTGGTTACGATTAACTTGCCGCGCTTGGCTTATGTGGCGAAGAAAACGGCCAAAGGAAAAAATTTAAAAAAAGCCAAAAAAGAATTTTTTCTTGGATTGAGCTATGTGATGGAATTAGCCAAAAATTCTTTAGAGATTAAACGGGAAATCGTGGAAAAAAATATCCAAAACGGGCTTACGCCATTTAGCAAAAGATATCTTGGCACCCTGAAACACCATTTTTCAACCATCGGCTTGATCGGCGGCCATGAAGCCTGTTTAAATTTATTGGGCAAAAGTATCGGGTCTACTGAAGGCAAGAAATTCGCTCAAGAAATTCTTAATTTTATGCGCGACAAAATTATTACTTTTCAAAAAGAAACTAGCCATCTTTATAATTTGGAAGCTACGCCGGCCGAAGGCACCAGTTACCGCTTGCCGCATCTTGACAAAAAGCAATATCCGGACATTATCACTTCCGGTGAGCGCGAACCTTATTACACTCAAGCGACCTGTTTGCCGGTTAATGAAACCGATGATTTATTCGGCGCGATACGCAACCAGGAGGGCTTACAATCTTTTTATACCGGCGGTACGGTTTTTCATGTTTTTCTCGGCGAGCGTTTGATTGACGCTAAGTCCTGCAAGAATTTAATAAAGAAGCTGGCAACTAACAGCAAATTGCCATATTTTACTATTACGCCGACTTATTCCATTTGTCCGAATCATGGTTATTTGTCCGGTGAGCATTTTAAGTGTCCGACTTGCCAAAGCGCTTGCGAAGTCTATAGCCGCGTGGTCGGATATTTTAGACCGGTTCAAGTTTGGAACGCCAGCAAACAAGAAGAGTTTAGGCAAAGGAAAATGTTTGATATTAGAAAATAATTTATTCTGAATAATGCCAAGAAGAAAAAAAGGACTGTTTTTAACAGTCCTTTTTGTTTTATTAATCGTTCTTGCTGGTTGGTTGTGGTTTCATTGGTGGCGGTGGTCCGGGCGGAGGGGTTTTGGGCGGTGATTTTATAATGCAGCCACCACCGCTCTTGTTTTTAGAGCTTCCGGCAGCCCCGAACAGAATGAGCAGTACGATTACAAGCAGTATGTATTCCATTTCAGTTTCTCCCGATTTATGGTTTAACCTAATGAGTTTACCAATCTTTCAGTTGGCGGAATTCCACGGGCCGTTCTGCTTCTTTGGCTTTTTGAAGACCTTTTTCCATTCCTGCGCTGATACCCAGATCGACATAAACCACTGTGGCATCGGCGAATTCTTCCCAGGCGAAACCAGCTTCCATGCCCAGTTTTCTCTCGGCTGGAATCGTGTCGTCCAGGATTCCTTCCTGCGCGTAAAGCAGGTGCGAAGCAAAAGGATATTCGCCTCTCATTAAGCAGTCTCGCATACAGGCGCGAGCGTATTTTTTGTTCATCGCCATGTCGCCCTTGAGCGGACTTTCGACTACCACTAGTCGGTGTTTGGCGTCCATTTACTTTCCTCCTTTGTTTTTTTCAAGAACAAATAGTTTGTATTTAATATTAAAGCAAGAAAATCTCTTTCTGTCAAATTTTTTATTTGACAAAAGACCATTTTTATGCTATATTTATAATAATAAAAAATATTAGTTCATTAAAATACAGAAGACAGAGAAGGAATAAAAATAAATGAAACTAAAAATTGTTTTTAGCTGCGAAACCGAATGTGTGGGCGAATCCCATACAAGGTTTTTGGCGGCTGTCGGCGAGGATTGGAAAATTCCGCCGCTTGAGGCTACGGTTTTAATCCTTTCCGGCGGTGCAGCAGTGGCGATGGCCAGGGAATTTTATACCTGTTGGTATCCGCCGGTTGTGGCAGACGCGCCCTACGAAACCGTTCTCGTGGAGAAATATTCTCAGTCAACATTGGAGAACGTTCAGTTTTCTCTGCGGGCCTTAAAAATCCTGCGCTATCGGCAAGAGCAATTCGATGAGGTTATTCTGGTCAGTTCGTGGTATCATCTTTTCCGTATCCGTTTGCTCTGGCGGCTTAATGAATGGGGTCAATTGCCGGTGCGGCTTGTCCCTGTTCGGAATTTTTCGGCCGGAGCTATTGTCAACGCCCTGCTTGAACCGGTCAAAGTGGTTTTTGATCTACTGGAAATTCTCGACGGATGGAGGCGCCCGTCAAGGTTTCTCAATCATCTCAAATTCAGCCTATGGCATTAATTGCCATTAACTCCTGATTTATAAAATCAGGAGTTTTTTATTATAAAAAAAATAATATTAATCAAAAAGACGCCTTAGTTAATGAAAGGCGTCTTTTATTTTTTCTTTTTCTTCAGTGGATTATTGAGCGGATAAACAGCTGCGAGGAACGCCAAAAGGACAAAGAGAATCAAATCAAAAATCCACCCGAAGATTTTATAAACGAGCTTCATTCTCGTTTCCTCCTTTCTTGATTTATTTGTGAGCAAGCGAGGGAAAAGCAAATTTATTTGCTTTTACGACCTGCCTCGCCGACGCGAGTCAAGGCGGGGCGAGCGAAACAAACACAGGGCTTAATACCCTTTATTGTAATATATTTCTTTTTTTTGGAAAGTTGAAAAACTTGTCAAAAATCAAAATTCCCAGTAAAATGGAGGCAAACAAGGAAGGGTCGCATAGTGGTCTAGTGCGCGCGCTTGGAAAGCGCGTATACCGCAAGGTATCGGGGGTTCGAATCCCCCCCCTTCCGCCATCCTTCGCTAGAGTCCACTACGCTTCCATGGCTTCGAGCGACAGAGCGCTACGGAATGGCTCGCCAATAGGTTATATGTATTATTGTTATATTTTATCAAGTTCAAAATCTCCTATTTTTTATTTCGGTTCCACTAATAACTTAAAGGAGAGATTAAGATTACACAGCGAAGGAAAAATAAAAGCAACCAAGCCACGTCGTCCTTGGAGGTTGATTTGGTGTGGTGGTTTCGAAACAGAAAAACAGGCAAGAGATTTTGAACGATACCTTAAAACAGGATCAGGAAAAGCTTTTGCCTATAAACGACTGGTTTCTGTAGCTTTAGAGAAGGATCACGAGGATGGGAGACGAGGTAATCCGAAGTTTTAACGAAGGATACCCCCCCCCTCCGCCATTTTTCAAAATCATAGTTTCGAGTTCGACTGGGACGGAAATGTCAGTGGCAAGTTAAATAGCAAGTTTATGGAAAAAATTTTAATTGCAAGGCAATTTAACGCTATTATAAATGTATGCATATACTATCCGCAGAGTTTGTAAAAGGCGTGGTGGGAACCGACAAGATTTTAGAGAACGGCATTCCCCAAATCGTTTTTATCGGCCGTTCAAATGTGGGCAAGTCCAGCACCATCAATTCTTTGGTTAAACAGAAAGACTTAGCTAGAACCAGTTCTTTTCCCGGGCGCACCCAAGAGATAAATTTATTTTTGATAAATAAATCTTTTTATTTAGTGGATCTGCCCGGGTACGGGTTTTCTATGGCTTCATGGAAAGATCGGGAGCGGCTTCAAAAAATGATTGATTGGTACCTGTTTAGGTCGCACTACGAACAGAAAAAAATTGTGCTTATTATAGACGCGAATGTTGGTCTGACAGATAATGATCTGGAAATGCTCCACGCCCTGGAAGAGCAAGGGAAGAACATTGTTATTGTCGCGAATAAAATAGACAAAATAAAAAAAACAGAATACAAAAAGCAGCTTCAAAAAATTCAAGATATAGTCGGAAGTCATAAAGTTATTCCATATTCCGCGGAAAAGAGAATTGGCGTGGGCGATTTAATTAAAGAAATATTAAAGTAATGAACACGTCGCCAGCTTCGTGTTTCGTTAAGGATACTTATTCCGTCGTTATTTTTTATATATTTTTATTTTATGAATAATGATTTTATCGTAAAAACAGATGGGTTTTCCGGTCTTGGTATCGCCCCGGCGATTTATGATGTTCTCATAAAATTACATTTTAAACACCCGACTCCAATACAAAAGTTGGCCATCCCAATCGCAATGGAAGGGAAAGATATGGTTGGCATCGCCCAGACGGGAACAGGAAAAACGCTTGCTTTCGGCATCCCGATGATCCAGCGACTTTGTAAAAGCAAAGGACGCGGTCTTATAGTGCTTCCCACGCGAGAGCTGGCTATGCAGGTGGATGAAGCCTTGCGTCAAGTCGGCGCTGGTCTGGGGCTAAGAACAGCAGTGATTATTGGCGGTGCGGCCATGAGGCCGCAGCTGCAGGCCATAGCTAAAGATCCCCACATCATCATCGCGACCCCTGGCCGGCTTAATGACTATCTCCAGCAAAGAATAGTTAAACTGGACAGAGTTTGTATTATTATTTTAGATGAAGCGGATCGTATGTTGGACATGGGATTCGCGCCCCAAATCCAGAAAATTTTTCATACGCTGCCGAAAGAAAGACAAGTTATGCTTTTTTCCGCGACCATACCGCCCGAAATCACGAAGATGGCCGCGACTTATATGAAACTGCCGATCAGGGTGGAAGTGGCTCCTACCGAGACAACAGTAGAACAGGTAACGCAGGAAATATTCATTATCCGGAAGGAAGACAAAATTCGTTTGGTAGAAAAATTATTACAGCAATATTCCGGAACGACACTTATTTTTACTCGGACAAAACATGGGGCGAAAAGGCTAACTAAAGCAATGCGTGGTATCGGCCATACGGCCGCTGAGATCCATTCCAATCGCTCATTAAGCCAGCGCCGCGATGCGTTAGAAGGATTCAAATCCGGGAAGTATCGTGTGCTTATTGCTACTGATATTGCCTCGCGAGGCATTGATGTGGTTGGCATTGAACTGGTTATTAACTATGACCTGCCGACCAACACCGAAGACTATGTGCATCGGATTGGGCGCACGGCCAGAGCCGGCGCTGATGGACACGCGATTTCATTTATGATGCCGGATCAGCGCGCAGAATTGCGCGACATTGAGCGTCTGATTAAAAAAATTATTCCTGTTTCGGAGGTTTCAGATCTTCCACCGCATCGCGCCCCTCAATTTTTAACAGCGCGTCCGCAGGGTCTAGAACACTTACGTCAATATCCGCGTTCCGGCGGGTCTCTGCCTCGCCGAAGTGGCTCCGACCACGCAGGCGGGTCTCACCGCCACCGATCTCCTTATCGCCCATCCCAATCATCAAAGAGTTATGGACGCGGCCGATTTTATTGCCGAGCAAGTGAGTGAAGCAAAAAAAACAGTATTTTTAGCTTCCGAGCGAGCGACGGCAACACAGAGCTTAATACCCTTTATCAAAAACACGCGGATAGACATTGAAATATATTATCAATCTTAACAATAACGCGACAACCTCGTTGATCAATAACCGGCATTGAATCAAATAGTAGGCTTATGGAAAAAGTTTCAATTATAAGGCAATTTAATTTCTATTTGAGGGGTTTCAAATATTTATTTATAATGAGAAAACCCGGAAAGAAATAGGCGGTGCGCCAGCTTTGCTGGCACGAAAAATTGCCGTCGCCGAAAAAATCGGCGCGCGCAAATCCGAAAATGTGAAGAAAACTTTTTTGCGGGGCGGCGAGCGTCAGCGAGCGGGGCGGCGGAGCGGAGCGCCAAAGTTCGCAATCCGGATTTTCGTCAAAAAAAGTTCGCCTGCCTACCGGTAGACAGGGATATTTTCAAACAGGTACCGCCAGTTTTCAGAATCCGTTATACATCCCTTTAATACAAGTTAATATAAGAATTATTTAATTTTATGATTACCAATAAAAAATTGTTATATGGAATTTTAGTCGTCGTAGTAGTCGTGGCAGGAATCAGTTTATTTGTGTATTTGGATAAACCTACAGCCGTCTCCGCGCCAACAATTCCCGCCCCGCCCACCGAACCGGTCGAAATATTAAAATTGAGCTATAATGTGAGGGGCTGCGGCGAAAAAGAGACGAAAGAATATACGAAAACCAGAGGCTCGGGCAAGGAACAAAAAGTAGACGTCAGTATTGATAATGGTTTTATTAATTTAACTCATTATTTAAATTATGTCTGTTGCGCTAAAATGGAGATTTATTTGGATTCTTTAGAAGTCCGTCCAGACCACACCTTAGTTAAATTAAAAGAAAAAAATGAGGGAAAAATGTGTAGATGTGTTTGTGATTATGAAATTGATATGAAAATTGAAGCGCCGGGAAAAGGAAAGTATAAAATCCAAATTTTTGGGATTGAATATGAGAATATGCCGATAGATCTTTTATGGGAAAAAGAAATAGAAGTAACCGAACATAAAGCTGTTTCTCCTCAGCCAAAGGATGATTTTTGCGGTTTATCAACTCGCGGACGGTGTTTAACCGATGAAGATTGTATGAAAAGCGGTTGTTCTGGACAAGTTTGCCAACCTAGATCGAAATTAGAAGACCCGATAATCACAACCTGCGAATTCAGAGATTGTTATAACGCAGATATATATGGGTTGAAATGTAAATGTGTTAATGACGAATGCCAATGGTATAAATATCCAAAAGAATAATTTTTCGTCGCCCATCAGAAATTAATTAGATATGGTTAAAATACGTTATGAAAGACAGAGAAAGCAATATTAAATTCGCGGCATATTTGAATATATTTTTTGCTGTCGCGGAGGTTATAGTTGGTCTTTTAACCAACAGCTTGGCTATTTTATCTAACGCTTTACATGATTTCGGCGACAGCTTAGTGCTTATTTTCGCCTGGATTTTAGAGAAAATCAGTAAAAAGCCCGCGGATAAAAAAAGAACTTTTGGTTATCAAAGATTGTCTTTGTTCGCTTCGTTTTTCGCGGCGATAGTACTAATAGCAGGATCTTTATTTATATTGTTAAATGTTATTCCTCGCCTTATTAAACCCGAACCCGTAAAAGCTGAAGGGATGATTTTAATGGCGGTTTTTGGGGTGATTGTAAACGGCATAGGATTTTTCCGATTAAAAAAAGGGCATAGCCAAAACGAGAAGATCCTTTCTTGGCATTTACTGGAAGACGTGCTGGGCTGGGTCGTGATATTTATCGGCGGAACAATCATTAAGTTTTGGGGTAATTATCTTGTTGATCCAATAATTACTATCGGATTTACCTGTTTCATTCTCTGGGGCGTATTTAGAAACTTAAAAGAAAGTTTTAATATTTTTCTTGAAGGAGTTCCTTCGCACGTTGACACAGAGAAAATAAAACAATTAGTGTTGGCGACTAAGGGCGTAAAAGGAATCTATGATGTTCATGTCTGGTCGCTGGAAGGAGAAACCAGTATCTTAACTGCCCGTGTTTTGATTGAAGATGTTCTGCTTGCTAAATCCAGCGAAATTAGAAAACTTATTAAGGAAATTTTGGAAAAAAATAATATCCATCACTCTACGATTGAAATTGAAATAGAAAAATTCTGTGTCGGCAGAGAATGTTGCTTTAGGTCTAATCATCAAGGCATTGTGCGAGACACGACAGAAGATACTAAATAAAAACCATATATTCAAATTGTCTAAAAAGAAAATAAAAATTTTAGATTCAAAGAGCGGCTATAATTTAGCCGCGGATATTTATGATCAGAAAGAAAAATATTTAAATAGTTTTGAACAAGGAAAAATTTTTGAATTATTGGGTGAAATAAAAAATAAGGAGGTTCTGGATATCGGCGCGGGCACGGGCCGTTTAACTAATATTTTAGCTCAAAAAGGCGCTAAGGTAACGGCTTTGGATGTTTCTAGAAAAATGTTGGAGGTTTTGCATCGTAAAAATCTTTTGATTAAAATAATCATTGGCGATGCGGAAAATTTGTTGTTTAAGGACAAAAGTTTTGATTTAGTTGTTTCGACTTTTTTGATCATTCATTTGAAGGATTTAACTAAATATTTTAATGAAGTTTATCGCATCTTGAAGAACGACGGCCTTTTTTTGTTAACAAATATTAATCAAAAAGGATCACCGAAGGTTGACACTAGAGGGGGTTCGATTAAAATTGAATCGTATTATCACCGGCCGGAAGAAGTAAGAAAAGTTTTAACTGAAACGGCCTTCAATATTGAAAAAGAGGTTTTTGTTAAAGAGAAAAATAATTGGATTAATCAAATTTTATTTGTGAGCAAGTGAGGGAAAAGCAAATGAATTTGCTTTTCCGACCTGCCTCGCCGATGCGAGTCAAGGCGGGGCGAGCGAAACAAACACAGGGCTTAATATCCTTTATTAGCCAAGAAATAATATGTCATTACTTAAGGCGATTATCTTTGATATGGACGGCGTGCTGACTGATTCTGAGCCGCTTCACCAGAAAGCAGAATTATTAGTTTTGAAAAAATATAACATAAAGGTTCCATTAACCGAATGGAAAAAATTTAAAGGGAAACCTTCTTTGGCTATTTTTACCTATATTCTTAAAAATTTCGCCAAGCGGCCATTAAGAGTTCAGGAATTGATTTCTTATGAAAAGAATACCTATGTCAAAATCGCTTCTTCAAGTATTAAACTTTTCCCGGGAGCCATGTTGTTTATTAAGCGAGCTAGAAAAATGTTTGATAAATTAGCGCTAACAACATCGGGTCATAAGCGGTCGCAAAAAATGGTTTTTGATAAATTCGCGCTTCATAGTTTTTTTGATTTGGTTATAACGGTGGAGGATATTGTCAACGGCAAGCCAGACCCGGAGCCATATTTAAAAACGGTCAAAAAACTTAGGATTCCGTCCGCGAGATGCTTGGTTGTGGAAGATTCGGTTAACGGAGTGATTTCGGCCAAAAGAGCTGGTTGTATAGTAATTGGTATTACTCACACGTTCTCGAGAAATAAACTTAAAAAGGCCGGCGCCGATTATATTGTTAGAGATTTTCAGGAGATGTCGCAATTGGTAAAAAATTTATTATCAAGCGAATGAGTGAAGAGTAAATTTATTTACTCTTCCGAGCGAGCGCGGATAACACAGGGTTGACACCCTTTATTAAAATAATAGATAAGCTTTGTCGCAAGCAGGAAATTGTTGTATAATTATTAAATAATTAATATCTATAAATTTTTTATGAAATTTGAACTGCCCGAACAATCTGGATCTCACAATAAAGACGAAAAGATAGATGCTAACAGCCCTGAGCATAAAAAGGATTCTGAAAAGATGCTCGAGTTTATGCGCAAAATTTATGATGATTTAAAAAAGCAAAACATTCCGGTTGAATCAGATTGCCGCATTGACATAAATGCCTTCGTTGAAGATTATAATTCGCGCGAAGCCGTTGCGAGAGATAGAGAATATGTTAGGTACTGCGAGGATATGTTCTATCATGGGCTCGGTTGGCGCGAGAGAGAAAAACGCAGGAAGAATACATGGGGTGAAAAGTTAGAGATGTTAAAAACCTCCGTTTTCCATAAATTTTTGAGAGGAGAATTCGTGGTGGCGAGGTCTTCGCGTTATGATGATATCAAGAACGGTATTGATAATGTTATTG
This sequence comes from Patescibacteria group bacterium UBA4787, assembly GCA_002402995.1. GTDB lineage: Bacteria > Patescibacteriota > Patescibacteriia > UBA2591 > UBA4787 > UBA4787. Next base: position 17,210 of record DHGX01000001.1, on the reverse strand, counting down.
TGGATAAGACGAATGGCAATGTGATTTGTGCGCTGGATGAAGTGGGTGATACTTCTGGTGATGTTTTTCGCGAGAAAGAAAGAAAAATCTTAGAAAAAGATCGTCGTGGCGGATCTACCTTAAAATATGGCCTTGTTATTAAAGAAGACAAAGAAACTCAAAAACTTTCCATTAATAAAACAAGCATCAAAAATATCCCCATTTTTTATTTAGCCTTGCCGGTAAGTTATATTAATCATGGCATGAAAGAATTCATTCCGGATTTAGACAAAGCTTCTCAATACGAGAAAGATCTTTTTAGTTTTTTTGTTGGTTTATTGCAAAATCAAATTCGCGCCTTAAAACTAGACCCGGAATTGCCGCAAGAGCTTGGGGAGCGCATAGAAGAATTTCAAGAATCCTTATCAAAAATTACCGCGAAAATAGACGGAAAATAATATTAAAATAAGCAAATAAATTAGATTTTTAATTTAGATTAATGCGTCTAAATTTCTAAAAAGCATTCAATTTTCGAGCGCTTTTTTCTTGAGACAAGGGCAATTAATTAATGTATTGAGCCGATTATGTATAGGAATAATAAAGATTTTATTATGAAGAAAAATTTTCGCATTTTATCTAACGAAGGAGTGTTAAAAAATAAAAAGCTTGATCATTCGGTGATTATTGAAGTTTTGAAACAAGGCGGAGTGGGCGTTATAGCAACTGACACGCTCTATGGTTTAGTCGGCCAAGCCTTAAATAAAAAAACCGTGAGGAGAGTTTATCAAATTAAGGGGCGGCAACCTAGAAAGCCTTTAATTATTTTAATTTCTTCTCTGAAAGATTTAAATTTATTTAATATCAAAATCAGTTCGACTGTGCGAAAAGTCCTAAGTAAATTGTGGCCCGGCCGAATCAGTGTTATTTTAAATTGTCCACATAAGCATTTTTTTTATTTGCATCGCGGAACAAATACTCTGGCTTTTCGTTTACCTAAAAAAGCCTCTTTAATAAAAATTTTGAAACAAGTCGGGCCATTGACTGCACCGAGCGCCAACCCCGAAGGCTTAAAACCAGCCAAAACCATCAAAGAGGCCAAAAAGTATTTTGGTTGTCGTGCTGAATTTTATTTGGACGAAGGGAAATTAGATTCATTACCGTCAACTTTGTTGGAGATAAAAAATAGAAAAATCAAAATTCTGCGTCAAGGCGCAATAAAAATCAAAATTTAGTAAAATATTTACTAGCATCAGAAATATTGGCCGTTTGCTAAATTTAGGCTCTAAGTTATAATTTGACAGTTTCGCGACACAAAAATACAAAATGAATAAATTTATAAATTCTAGGAAAATTTTACTATCTATTACTACTTTGACCCCGTCTGGTTGGCAGAAAAAGATCAAAGAAATTGACAAGTTATCGATTAAAGAAGTGGCCCTATTTTTAACCAACGTAAATCCCGCGCAAAGAAAAAAGCTTTACAGTCTTTTAGTTAAAACTAAATTGCAGCGCATCCCTTTTGTTCATTTAAGGAGTGATTCGGACGTCAAAGAGGTCGAATTTTTAATTAAAAGATATAAGACTAAAGCGCTTAATATACATTCTCCTCGGCATTCAAAATATCCTCCGCTCTTTGACCTGTCAAAATATAAAAACAAAATTTATATCGAAAACTCCGCTATTTTATTGGATCTATCCGAATTGAAAAAAGTCGCTGGTCTTTGTTTTGATTTTGCGCACTTAGAGAATGACCGTCTTGTTGATCAGGGTGCTTACTGTCATAATTTTGAAGTGATAAAAAAATCTAAAATTGGCTGTGCTCATATTAGCGCCATTAGTTCAAAGCCAAAATATAGCCGTTATCGCCACGTTCGCCAAGCTCAATACGATTGGCATTTTTTTAAAGAGTTGTCAGAGTTTGATTATCTTAAAAGATATTCTCTTAAATATTTCCCCAAATTTATCGCTTTAGAGGTAGAGAATAGCCTTGAAGATCAATTAAAGGCCAGGGAATATATAATCAAGCTAATGCAAACTTAGACTATTTATTATATAGTAGGCTTTAAAAATAATTTTTAATTCATTATGTCAGAATATTATAAACCAAGACGCATCAAAAATCTTTATAATCCCAATAACAAGGAACCCTTTAGATTAAGTAGATCTAAAATAGATTTATTTTTTGAGTGTCCATACTGTTTTTATTCTGACCGCCGATTCGGCGTGTCGCGTCCACCGGGATTTCCTTTTACTCTAAATTCGGCAGTTGACATACTACTTAAAAAAGAATTCGATATTCATCGAGCGAAAAAAACCACACACCCTCTTATGGAAGCTTACGGCGTTGAAGCTGTGCCGTTTACTCACGAAAAAATGGACCTCTGGCGTGATGCCTTGCGCGGCGGAATTCAATATTGCCATCCGTTGACCAATTTTTTGGTTACCGGCGGCATTGACGATTTATGGATCAATAAACAAAAAGAATTAATTATTGTGGATTATAAGGCCACAGCCAAGAATTCTGAAATTAATCTTGATGCGGAGTGGCAGGGGGGATATAAAAGACAAGTAGAGATATATCAATGGCTTTTTAGAAAAAATGGCTTCAAGGTGTCTAAAACGGCTTATTTCGTTTATTGTAACGGTCAAACCGACAGAAAGGCATTTGACGGCAAACTGGAGTTTGAAATTAAATTGATTCCTTACCTCGGCGATGACAGCTGGATCGAAGAAACACTTTTAAAAGCGCGAGAATGTTTAGTGAAAAATGAACCGCCCGCTCCTGCTCCTGGCTGCGATTATTGCAATTATCGTCAAGCAATCAAAGAAGTCGAACATCCCGGGAAACTATTTTAGTATATTTAGAAATTGTTAATTCATATTTGATCTTATTTTGTCAAAGATAAAAAAGATTAGTCTCAATAATGTCATCGAAGCCCAAAAACCGAAGAATTGCGCGACGTTTTGCGCGTATTTATTGTTTAAATATTCCAATCCTCGATCAATAATCACAAATTTGACCCAACGTCTTATTTTTTATATAATTTCATTAGACAATTGTTGTCAAACGGAAAAGTTTAACCAATTTGTAATTCTTAGTTAGATGGCTGATCAAATAGAAGAAATTAAATCTAAACTTGATATCGTTGAATTAATTTCCGAGTATATACAGCTTAAATCGGCAGGCGCCAATTATCGGGCGCTTTGTCCTTTCCATCACGAAAAGACGCCATCGTTTTTAGTTTCCTCTGAAAAGCAGATCTGGCATTGTTTTGGTTGCGGCAAGGGCGGCGACATATTCACTTTTTTAAAAGAAATAGAAGGAATTGAATTCCCTGAGGTTTTGAAAATTTTGGCCGCCAAGGCCGGCGTGGTTTTATCAAGCGAACAAAAAGTTTCTACAAATCAAAAGAACAAGCTTCTAGAAGTTTGCGATTTGGCCAGCCGTTTTTATCAGAAAATTTTAGAAAGTTCGCCGGTAGCAGAAAACGCTCGAGCTTATTTAAGAAAAAGGGACATATCTCCTGCCGTGATCGAAATTTTCAAACTCGGCTTCGCGCCTGATCTGTCCGGCAGCCTTGTTAAATTTTTTGAGAATCGCAAAGTAAATTTAACGGACGTGGAAGCAGCGGGTTTAATTATTAAAGGAAGCGGAAGTTATTTTGAACGTTTTCGCAATCGGATTATTTTTCCTATTCAAGATCTACACGGTCGGGTGGTCGGCTTTACCTCCAGAATTTTACCTGGCGTGAAGAACGAGAAAGAGGTCGCTAAATATATTAACACGTCGGAAACGCTTATTTACAGCAAGGGTCGCGTTATTTATGGCTTAGATAAAGCCAAGGTTGATATTAAAAAAGAAAACGCCGCTATTATCGTAGAGGGCAATATGGACGTGATTGCTTGTCATCAGTTCGGTTTTAAAAATACAGTTGCTTCTTCTGGCACTGCTTTTACCCATGAACAAATTATGCTTTTGAAGCGTTATACTAATAATTTACTCTTAGCCTTTGACTTTGATTTAGCTGGTCAAAACGCGGTTAATCGCGGCATTGAATTGGCCCTTCAAGAAGAAATGGAAGTGAAGATTATTTCCATTCCTTCGGGTAAAGATCCTGATGAATGTTTGAAGTCTTCGTCACAGGGCAAAGACCTTTGGGAAAAAGCGGTTAGATCAGCTCAGCCGATTATGGAGTATTATTTTATAAAAGCTAATAGCGGAAAAGATTTTTCATTTTCTGCTGACATTAAAGAGGCGAAAAAAATATTTTTTCCCGCTTTGGCAAAATTGGGCGATGCAATGGATAGAAATTTTTGGCTCAAAAAATTTGCCGACACAATCAACGTCTCAGAAGCAGACCTGCGAGAAGAATTTAAAAAAATAATAAAATCTGTAAAGAACTTTGAGGAAATTATAGACAAAGAAGAATCTTTACTGATAAGCTCCGAACAAATTATTGCCGAGAGAATTTTGTCTTTGTTTATTAAGTTCCCCAATTTAATAGATCGAGGCATGGAAGACGATTTTATTAATTTTTTTATAGATCGGGATACTAAAAAAATTGCAGAAATTATCGTTAAGCAATATTCCAAGGACAAAAAGGGGGATTTGTCGGAAATGGTGGAAATGGCAGAAGCAGAAGACCTGCGCCATTTGATAGAATCTTTAGATTTGTTAGCAGAACAAGAATATGCCAAACTAAAATACTCAGACGCCGAACAAGAATTTATAAAATTATTAGACAAGCTCAAAAAAATTTGGGCAAATAAGAAGATCGAAGAATTAAGATTAAAATTAAAAGAACAAGAATCTTCCCAAAATAATTCTGAGACCATCGGTTCTTTGATGGAAGAAATAAACAATCTTTTTAAAAAATATTTAAAATAAAATATTTTATAATGCCGAAGAAAAAAAGAGCCGTAACTAAAATAAATAAACGCGTTAAAAAATCTAAGACGCGAATTTTTCAACAAAATCGCATTCATAAAAATCTTGGCAAACAAACCAAGGGCCATTCGCCGCGCGCAAAATGGCCGGAAGAAAAAATTAAAGAATTAATTGAAAAGGGTAGACAAAGAGGGTTTGTCACCGAGAATGAACTTCTTTTCGCTATTCCGCGCATGGAACTTTTCTTAGATAAATACGAGGAGATGTTGATTCAATTCGGGAAATTGGGCATTGAGGTTAAAGAATCCAGTGATAGTTTATTGGGAGGGATAACCAAGGTAGATCAGCTTAAAGAAAAAGAAAAATCAGCTTTTGAAGAAGTATTTTTTGACTTGAGCCAGTTGTCGGCGGATTCTATACAAATGTATCTTAAAGAAATTGGCAAAGCGCCGCTTTTGACGCCCGAAGAAGAAGTGGAATTATCTAAACGAAAAGAAAGGAATGATAAATTCGCCATTCAGCGTTTGATAGAAGCTAATCTTAGGTTGGTGGTTAGTATTGCTAAGAAGTTCACGGGATATGGGCTTTCTTTCCTTGATTTAATCCAAGAAGGGAATATGGGTCTATTCCGGGGAGTTGAAAAATTTAATTGGCGCCGAGGTTATAAGTTTTCTACGTATGCCACTTGGTGGATTAAGCAAGCGATTACGCGATCTTTAGCCGATCAATCTAGGACCATCCGTATTCCCGTGCATATGGTAGAAATTATTAATCGTTTCAAGAAAACTAATCAATGGCTTGTGCAACAATTGGGTCGTGATCCAACGCCAGAAGAAGTCTCTGCCGAATCCGGCGATCCGATTGAAGACGTGCGTCATATTATTGATATTTCCCAAGACACTATTTCTTTGGAAACAACAGTGGGTGGTGAAGAAGACAAGGACTTAGAATTGGGAGATTTTATTGAAGATGTAAAAACAATCAGCCCTGATCGTGTGGCTGCTGTTAAATTATTAAGAGATTATATGCAAAAGATTGTGGCTAATTTGCCGGATCGGGAAAAGAGAATTGTAGAGATGCGTTTTGGTTTAACTGATGGCGTGGCTCATACTCTTGAAGAGGTCGGTCGTGAATATGGAGTGACGCGCGAACGCATCAGGCAAATCGAAGCAAAAGCTCTGGATCGAGTGAAACAAATGAAAGGCATCGAAAAAATTAAGGATTATTATTAGAAATAAATATGCCCAATAACATGCAAAAACACAAACAATTTTTATCAGAAGCCATAGCGAGAAAACAAAGAATGGATTTCGAATACGACATTGAAATGAGAAGAAAAGAAGCGGAAGAAAAAGGATTTGTCGTTGGCAAAAAGGTTAGGATGACAGGAGATTCTGAAATTGGCGAAATAGTCGGTGACGACGAATCTGGCGGACGCTATACCTTGAAAGTTAAATTTGAACGTGGTGAATTTCCTTATTTCATCAGAGAATTAGAATTGGTAGAAGAAAAATAAATCTTGCCAAGAGGTAAAGTTTATTGTATCATTGTTTATGATTATTTGTTCCGGGGTAGCTCAATGGTAGAGCGGCTGGCTGTTAACCAGTAGGTTGTGGGTTCGATCCCCTCCCCCGGAGCCAAATTGTATGTTGCGAGTTTATTGCCTCGGCGCTTCGCGCCTCGGCAGGCAGATTGTATAGTATTTGCCAAGATTTTTTGGGTTCAATCGCCACCTTTTGCGAAAGCAAAACGCGGTTCGAGCCAATCCTTTTAAGAAAATCCCGTCCCGCGACGGGATTTTCTTGCAAAGCGATAATTTTGGCTTGTTGAGCCGCTAAAATAAATTGTTTGGCCGGTTCGAGCCAATGATTGCCGTTTCGCTCAAAATCCTTTGATTTTTCGGAAAGCTCGCTTTTTTCGTTGATGATTTTTTCTTTTTTAGCGGTGTATTCCTCGCGCGAAATTGTGCCGTCCAGATGAGCGTCTAAAAGCAGGTCGAGCTTTCCTTCAAGCTCTTTTATTTTGTCTTTGAGATTTTGAGCGAAAACGGCTCCGCTTTGGGCGGCTTCCGCTTCTTCTTTGTTTAGTTCAGTGAGCATCCACTCCGCCCAAGCGGAAGACAAAGAAACTTTTTGAAGCTCGTTTGCGACTTCCTCGGCCAAAACTTCCTCGCGAATATATTTTTGCGAACATTTTTTATCCCGCTTTTTGGTGCAACGATAATAGTTATGTCCTTTTTGTGTTTCGGAAGTTATGGTGCAACCGCACTCTCCGCAAACGAGCATATTTCTATATGGATATTCTTTTTGGCTCGGTTTTTTCGGGCGCGAGCGATCCGCCATCACTTTTTGGCAAGCTTCAAAAAGTTTTTTTGGAATCATTGGCTCGTGCTTTCCGTCATACATTTCGCCGTTGTATTTAAACACTCCATAATAAAATGAATTGGAAAGTATGCTTTGGTCATGAATCAATAGAATTCGCGGTCAAATCAGACAAGCCACTTTTTGAAGGTATGGAGCTCAAAAGTGGGAAAATTGAAGCTACACCTTGCGATTGCTCTACGGATAGAATTTTTGTTTATGACTGTACCTATTTTGCAAATTCAGACAAAGCAAGAGAAATAAAGAGAGGAATAAACAAAATAGAAAAATTTGTTAATGAGTTTAAAAATAAGGGATTTGATGTTGTTTACACCTTAAAATATCATTTGGAAAGAAAAATGAAACCACCGAAGGACAATGACGGGCGAGGTTTTACAATAACTTTTTCTATGGACGATCCAAGAAACACTTTGTGTCTTTCTAATTTTGGAATTTTGCCAAAGACAGATTGGAAAATTAAACCGGATTGGATAGAATAAAAAAGCGGCGCGCCAGCTGACGCTGGCACGAAATTCGGCGGCGGAAAAGAGGGTTGAATGCAAAAACTAAAAGTTGTATTATAAAATTAATAACCATAAAATTATGAAAAACAAAATCGCAATTATCGTTTTGATTATCGCAATTGTCGCTATAGTGGGAGGAATTGGTTTTTATTTTATTCAAAAGAATAAAGCGCCCGCCAATTCTCTTGAAAATACCACGCCGCCGAGCCAAACTGGAACCAACAATCAAGTCAATTCCGAGCAATCACAAAATAAATTAGTAACTGATGATTTTGAAATCAGCCTTCCCGAAGGCTGGCAGAAGACCGCGCCCGCAATGGGAGCTTCAGCAATGGCCATTAAGGCCGACGAGCAACTCACTGACTCCGCGGCTCAAAAGATTAATTTCAGAAGTTATTTTGCTGTAAGCTATGACACGCTGCAAGGGAAAAGTTTGAGCGAATATTTGCAGAGCGTCAAAATCCAGCTACAACAAACAATTTCCGGTGCCGTTTTTGCCCAAGAGCATGATACTACCATAGACGGCAAACCGGCGCGGGCATTTGAGGCAAGTTTTACCCAGCAGGGAGTAAACTTTAAAATTTTAATGGTAGCGGTTAAAGGTGTGAATGATGATGTTTGGGTGATATCATTTAATACTCTCCAAGGCACTTGGGCCGAGTATCAGAAAACATTTTCCGATATCGCTGGCAGTTTTAGCTTAAAATTGAAAAAATAGTCATTTTTAGGCGGCGCGCCAGCTGACGCTGGCACGAAATTCGGCGGCGATTGGTTTTGATCAGTTTCATTTTCTCAATAATTTAAATTTTTGAAAAAATTTAGTATAATAAAACTATGAACACAAAAATTTTCATCATTCTAATAACAGTAGTTGTTTTGGGAGTGGGAGGATTTTTTATTTGGCAAAACTCAATTCAATCAGACCAGCCGTCAAAAACGGGAGAAATTCAAACCCAGAGACCTCAAGCAGCAGAAGAAGAAAATCAGGGTCCTCCAAAAACAGAGGGTGAGTTCGGACAAAAACCAGGCGAGAAACAAGAAAAGCCGTCGGCTAAACAAACAGTAGTGCCTGAGCCGCCGGCAGGCCAAGTTTCCATTTATAAAGGTTTTTGGATGCCATCCGGTTTTTATCCCGACTATCAAGGTCAATCAATGTCAAGCCCGGAAGCTTTGAAAGGGGCGGGCGCTAATATCGCCAGCCTAGCTGTGACGCCGGAAATCAATGCTAAGGGCGAAGTAAGATTTGAGGTGCCATCTGATTATATTGAGCGGTCTTTGTCCTATTGGGCCGAGAAATATTATGCGGCTGGCATTCGTTTAAGCTTAACTTTAGAGCCTCGCTACGAGGAGGTGTTTGTGCAAGGCGGAGGCGAACCTCAACCCATTCCTTCCAATTTAGCGAACGATCCCCATTTTCTGGACAATTACAATAAAATAGTGGATGATATGGCCAAACTTGCCGAGAAATACCATGTGGAGATTTTTTCTCCGATGAACGAGCCAGATTTGAAATTAGGGAAAGCAAGAGCCAATCAATGGGCCCAGGAAATTTTACCGATTGTTAGAACGAATTATTCCGGCAAGATTTTGTGGAAAGCTGCCGGCGGGGCGCTCGACAAATACGATACAAATTTTAAAGGATATGACATTATTGGCTTTGACCCGACGCCCGGCGGCGGTCCTTTTGAACAAAGTATGGCAACTTTTCGTCAGGCGCTAAAAAATCTTTTAAGTATTGCTCAAAGTAGAGCCGGCCGTGATAATGTGCCCGAAATTATGATAACGGAATTTGGCTGCTGGGGAGGAGCCGTGAATTTTACTGAAGAGCAGAAAGTTTTGGCGCACCGGGCTGTTTTTGAAGAAGCTCAAGGAAAAGTTTCCGGTTTTTTCGCTCTCGATCCGCCGCCTGATTTAGACAGAGGGCTAGCCGGCACCAAAACTTTAGAAGAAATAAAAACTTGGTTTAAAGAGAAATTACAATAATTTCAGAAACAAAAACATCTTAAGATGAAGACTTAATCAATTCCGTAGGGCATATTGGTGCCGGGTGGCTTTGATCAGGTTCATTTTCTCTTTAAGCGAGGCAATATACATCCAATCTTCTAAGGTTTTGATAAAACTCGGGCTCGGGAGCCAAATTGTATGTTGCGAGTTTATTGCCTCGGTGCTTCGCGCCTCGGCTTTTTGTGATAAAATAGAGATAATTAGAAAATATGAAATATTTAGGGATTATTATTGGTGTTATCTTTGTTAGTTTTGGCCTGCTTTTTTTTATTTTCGCTAACTTTATTTACGGGCATGTTGACTGGATAGATACTAGTACATTTCAAATAAATATTGGAGTGGTAACCTCATTATCCATTTTTATTTTTGCGCTTGGGTTAGTAATTTTGCTAAAAAATACGACAAGAATATTTGATTCATTGCCCCGAATTTTGTTCGTAATCCGAAAAATATCCGGCTGGATTCTACTTGCTAATTTAATAGCGGTAATTTTTATTCCGCCCGGCCCGTTTTTGTGGCTGATGTTTTTTAATGTGGTGCTTATATTCTGTCCATATCTTCTTTTTACCAAGCGTAATGGCTACATCGCCGGCATCTTTTTCTTTTTATTGGGGCTGGCCTACGCCATCGTCCCGATTTTCCCCGGACCCACCATCTGGATGACGGAATTTTTTACAAAGCCAAATGCTCTTGCGGACGTTGATTTTGCGACCGAAATTTTGCTTTTGCAAGTCATGGGACTAAAAGCGTTCACGGTTTTACTCGGGTGCTTTATTTTATTGACTGCCTTTTTTAAAAAAACGCCATAATCAGTATACCATAGAGAATCTATAAAGGGCGGCGCGCCAGTTGAAAACTGGCGCGCCTGCCCGCCTTTGGAGGGACCCTCCTTCGCCTTTCGGCTTCGGACGGGCAAGCGAGGGCGGGCAAAAATTCCTTCCCCCCAACCCCCTTCCTGTTTGCCCGCCCGAGCTTAAAAGTTTTTCAAAATTCAGCGTTCGGATTTTCGCTAAAAAAAGTTCGGATTTCGTTCAGGGTTCGGAGTTTCCGAAAAAGTCAGCCAATAGCTGGCTTTTTGATTTTAAGGGCTTGATTTTTTCGCGTTTTTTGATATATTTAAGATATATGGATAAATTCTCCGGAGAAAAATCACCATCGATAGGCGTTGAACAAAAAGAGAAAGAACCGAAAATTTCTTATCATTTTTTTTTCGCTCCGCACGTGACCGCCGAAGACGCGAAAAATTTAGAACAGGCTTTTCAGGAAGCCGACATTTTTGTTCCAGAAGCTTATGCGCATACGCCCGCGACATTAGAATTGGCGCGTGGTATTGCCGATGGCCGAATTAATCCAGAAGATGTATTTAATAAAAATTCTTTTCTTCTCCAGATAGGCAAGATTTTTTATAATTCGCATAAACCGATTATTTTAGTAGATATCTCAAAAGACGACGACGCAGAATTTCTTAAGCGAGGCAATCGGGCTGATCGTTTTGTCGACCAAGCTCTGGAATTATTTGCGAATGGCCGGTTTGACCAAGCCCTAATAAAAGCTGAAGAGTTTGTGAATTTATGTTCTCGCCTCATATTACAGAGAGAAGAGATAATCAAAAATAATTTAGAAGTCAAAATAAAAGAATTTATAGAAGAGCATCCAGAATATGGCCAGAAAGAAGAAGTAAGAGTTTTGATTAGTTTGGGTTCGGCGCATACGTCTTTATACCGTGATTTAAAACAAAAAGGCCTTTTTGTTTCGCGCGGATTTAACGAGTCGCCTACGGTTTATCCCCCTTTAATGGAAGCGCTTCGCCGCAAGACTTTTGATAGTCCGTTAAAAAATAAAAAAGACAATGACGGGCTTTTTGCCAGGGGGATTTTAGAACATTTTTTGAGAGGATATTTGGAAACCAGAACCAATAATACCAACAAAATCAACAGAGTTTCAAGGATAATATCTTCTCAGTTAAACCTTAACGACATTAAAAAGATTTCCAATGATTTCGCTAAAAGCAAACAAATTAATATTTTTTTAGAATTAAAGAAATTCAATATTCGTTTGCCCGAGTCAGAACAGGAAATGGACGAAATGCTCGACATAAAGAAGTAATAAAAATCAATTATAAATCTCCCAAAGTTATAATGCTAAAATTTTAAACCATAGAATAGTCGCGCAAGCCCAATCATATTTTGAAATTAGTGTTCAGAAAAAATGCCGGAGTTTTAATCGGAGGAAATTTTGCTGTTCGGCGCAGCACATTAGAAAAGATTGGCGGCCCGCCTAAACTTAATTTCTGGGGCGATGACGCGACCATCGCGATGTTAATTAGCCGACAAGTGGGAAAAGTTTGTTTTGATCCTAATTTAAAAGTAGAAAGTTCTCCTCGTCGATTTGAAAGAAATGGATTTTTTGCGCTAACGGTGCGTTATGCTATCGCTTATTTTAAATTTTGTTTCAGTCCAGACTTCAGGTGATAGAAATACCAAATTTATGAACCAAATAAGAAATGTCGCTGTTATTGCTCACGTTGACCACGGCAAAACTACGCTCGTGGATGCTTTGTTTAGGCAATCAAAAACTCGCCTGAACAAGGAAGTTGCTCAGAACGTTTGTATTATGGATAGCAACGAGTTGGAACGAGAGCGAGGCATTACGATTTTTTCAAAAAATGCTTCAGTCGAATGGAACGGAATTAAGATTAATATTATTGATACGCCAGGTCATGCTGATTTTGGCGGAGAAGTTGAGCGCGTTTTAAAAATGGCTGACGGTTGTCTTTTGCTCGTTGATGCGAAGGAAGGCCCGATGCCTCAAACCAGGTTTGTTTTGAAAAAAGCATTAGAGATGGGGCATAAGATTATTGTGGTTATTAATAAGATAGATAAAGCCGACGCCAGGCCGAATTTTGTTTTGAATAAAACTTTTGAATTATTTTTAGAGTTAGGCGCCGATGATTCGACGGCCGATTTTCCTGTAGTTTATACTTCATCTAAACAAGGCATGGCAGGCAATCAATCAGACCTTAGTCAGATGACCGATATCACGCCCGTTTTTGAAGCTATTGAAAAATACATTCCGGCGCCAAGCGTTGATCCGAAAGCTACGCTTCAAATGTTAGTGACAACTATTGCTTCCGATAATTTCCGAGGCCGTATTGCCGTTGGTCGTCTTCAAAATGGTATTTTGCGCGCTGGACAGGAAGTCGCGCATATTAATCGCTTGAGCGAGATTAAAAAATATCGCTTGACCAGCCTTATGACTTTTTGCGGGCTCGATAGAATCGACGCTAAAGAAGTAGTGGCCGGCGATATCGTGGCTATATCGGGGATTCCTGATATAAATATCGGAGAGACAATTACTGATCCAGAGAATCCACTTGCCTTGCCACTTTTAAAAATTGATGAACCTACGGTTAAAATGACTTTCTCCATGAATTCTTCTCCTTTCGCCGGGCAAGAAGGCGAATTTAGCACTTCGCGCCAAATCCGCGAACGTCTTTATCGAGAGCTCGAAACAGATATGGCTTTGCGGGTTGAAGACACACAAGCCGGTGAATGGATTGTGTCCGGCAGGGGTGAACTGCATTTAGCTATTTTCATAGAACGATTGCGCCGTGAGGGTTATGAATTTCAAGTTTCTAGACCACAAGTAATTGAGAAAGAGATAGATGGTCAGAAAATGGAACCATGGGAGTTGGTGTTTATTGATGTGCCCGAGGCATATTCTGGTATTGTTATCCAAAAACTCGGCAGTCGCCAGGGCCAGCTTTTAAAAATAAAAACAGAGAACAACATAACAATACTTGAATATCGAGTGCCAACATCCTGTCTTTTCGGATTCCGAAGTGAGCTTTTGACGGATACGCGCGGTTTCGGTATTATGAATACGCTGTTCGATGATTACCGGCCGCAAACTGGAAAAAAGATTGAACGTGACCATGGATCACTCGTTGCTCACGAGTCGGGTATTACTCATTTATATGGTCTGCTTATCGCGCAAGGGAGGGGCGTTTTATTCACTGGACCCGGTAAGATGATTTATGAAGGCCAGGTTGTTGGCGAAAATAGTCGAGCTGAAGATATCTGGGTCAACACTTGTAAAGAAAAAAGGCTTAGCAATATGCGTTCAAGGGGTGATAGTGCCACTGAACATTTTGGCACACCGAGAATAATGAATCTCGAAGACGCGCTTGAATATATAGGGGACGACGAATTAGTTGAAGTGACCCCTAAAAATATTCGCATCAGAAAAATAATTCTTAGTGAGATGGAAGCAAGAAGGATTAAAAGAGGAATAAAATAACAATATTTTGTATAGGTAGGCGACCGATAAGATTAATTATTATTTCCTTGCTCGGTCTGTGATCCTTTATTCTTCGAATGTTAAAGAGTGTGTCGTGTAGTCGCCTCTTTCCTTTTTAATAAATTCTATTTATCTCAAGTTATCCACACTTGACAAATATTCGGAAATTATTTATAGTCTGTTTACTATATTAATCAATGTTAAAATTGATGCAATTCAAAAGACTTTATAAAATAAAAAAACCAAGCGGTTAAATTCTGATTACCCATTTTTTGCGACATTAAGGAAGACCGCTTGTTTATAGGTGGTCTTTTGTTTTGTGGAAAGATCTTTAACAATTTAATTAGTTAGTGGAGAGCATTAATTATTAAAACCACAAATAGAACTCGAGTAGATCTATTTAGTGGGGCAAATTAGAATTTTTTAGGGCGTATGGTGGATGCCTTGACATCGAAAGCCGATGAAGGACGTAGCAGCCTGCGATAAGCCGCGGGGAAGTGGCAAGCAACTTGTGATCCGCGGATCTCCGAATGGGAAAACCTAATCATGTGAAGCATGATTGTCTCGATGATGAATCGAGAAGGGCACCTGGGGAAGTGAAACATCTCAGTACCCAGAGGAATAAAAAGCAATTAGCGATTCCCTTAGTAGTGGCGAGCGAAACGGGAACATCTAGTTTTTATCGCTTTAAGCATGGAAATTAGACAAGAGTCTAAACTTTATGAGATCTGAATTTTGTATTGCCCGCCTTCGGGCGAGGCGGTACAAAACGAAAGGCTGTAGGGCCAAAATGTTTCGTGAAGAGTCGTGGGGCAATGACGTTTTATTACCTATTATAATAAGACAAAATTAGGGTTTGTAGTTGAACGACCTGGAAAGGCCGACCATAGAGAGTGAAAGTCTCGTAAATTAAACAAGCTTATGATTTTGTTAGTCAGTGTACCCGAGTAGCACAGGACCCGTGAAATCTTGTGTGAATCTAGGTGGACTATTACCAAAGACTAAATACTTTCGATGATCGATAGTGAACAAGTACCATGAGGGAAAGGTGAAAAGTAGCCCGGTGAGGGCGATGAAATAGTATCTGAAACCATATGCCAACAAGGAGTCGGAGTCCTTCACTTTGTGAACCTAAAAGTAAAATTTATCAGAAAAATGTATAGTCAGTTGTATCACGTCTGATAATAAAAATTTTTAGATTTAGAAAGTGAGGGATGACGGCGTTCCTATTGAAGAATGAACCCGCGAGTTTATGTGTACTGCAAGTCTAATCCCGAGTATCGGGAGAAGGCGTAGTGAAAGCGAGGGTGAATAGCCCGTTTTAGCAGTCCGTATAAGACCCGAAGCCCGGTGATCTACTCATGGACAGGGTGAAGCTGTGAGAATATCGCAGTGGAGGCCCGAACCCATAAGTTGTGCAACACTTTGGGATGATCCGTGAGTGGGAGTGAAAAGCTAATCGAACCGGGGGATAGCTGGTTCTCCTCGAAATAGTTTTAGGACTAGCCTTGTTATGGCCGTCGACGGTAGAGCACTGAATGGATTAAGGTGGAGCAATCTACTTAATTCAACCAAACTCCGAATGTCGAACCGGCTAAATAACAGGAGTCAGACGATGGGGGCTAAGCTCCATTCGTCAAAAGGGGTACAGCCCAGATCTCAATCTAAGGCCCCTAAATCTACGTTAAGTGTTAAAGGTAGTGTCGCGACTGCGACAACCAGGAGGTTGGCTTAGAAGCAGCNNAAGAAAGCGTAATAGCTCACTGGTCAAGTTGTTTCGCGCCGAAAATTTATTGGGGCTAAACGTAGTGCCGAAGATGAGGACTTCGATGTTTAATCGAAGTGGTAGAGGAGCGTTCTGTGCGTGTTGAAGTCATGCCGTAAGGCCTGGTGGAGTGCACAGAAGTGAGAATGCGGGTATAAGTAGCAAAAAGATCGGTGAGAATCCGATCCACCGTAAACCCAAGGTTTCCTGGGCAACGATGATCAACCCAGGGTTAGGCGATCCTAAGGCCGTACCGAAAGGGAAAGCTGATGGACAAGCCGTTAATATTCGGCTCCCACAATTAACATCTGATGGGGTGACGTTTTTTCTTACTCTGAGCATGTTCTGACTATACATGTCTAAATGGCGAGTTGGTCTGTTAGGCAAATCCGGCAGATAAATGCTTGCTATGAATGAAATCCTCGCAAGGGGTGATTCAGGGGTCGAGAGAATCAAGAAAAACCTCTATGGTTAAGTTAATTGTGATCGTACCGTAAACCGACACAGGTGGGTAGGCATAAGTGTGCTAAGGTGTACGAGAGAACCTTCGTTAAGGAACTAGGCAAAAAAGCGTTTGTAACTTCGGAATAAAAACTGCCTGATTTTTGAGATTATATCAAAAAGAATTGGGCCGCAGCTAAAGTCTTTCAACCGACTGTTTACCAAAAACACAGGTCCCTGCTCAAAGCGCAAGCTGAGGTATAGGGGCTGATGCCTGGCCAGTGTCAGAACGTTAAGAGGAGAGGTGATTTCCGATTTATCGGAACGTAGCTTTGAATCTAAGCGCTGATGAACGCCGGCGATAACTATAATCGTCCTAAGGTAGCGTAATCCCTTGTCGGGTAAGNNCCGACCTGCACGAATGGCATAACGAGTTGAAAACTGTCTCAACGAAGGACTCGGCGAAATTGCAGTGGGAGTGAAGATGCTCTCTATCCATGGTTAGACGAAAAGACCCCATGAAGCTTTACTACAACTTGATATTGGATTAGGAACAGATCTGTTCAGTGTAGGTGGGAGATCCGACGTAAGTCGGATCGCCAATGAGACACCACCCTGATTTTTTCTTAATTCTTACTCCGGCGTAATTGCCGGGGAACAGTGTCTGGCGGGTAGTTTAACTGGGGCGGTTGCCTCCTAAAATGTAACGGAGGCGTTTATTAAGGTCGGCTTGGCGCGGATGGAAACCGCGCTGGACGTGTAAAGGCATAAGCCGGCTTAACTGCAAGACCTACAAGTCGCGCAGAAAGGAAACTTTAACTTAGTGAACCGACATTTGCTCATAGGAGCAATGAAGATCAACGGATAAAAGCTACTCTGGGGATAACAGGCTGATCTCGCCCGAGCGTCCATAGCGACGGCGAGGTTTGGCACCTCGATGTCGGCTCATC
>DHGX01000004.1:38002-360099 GCA_002402995.1 Patescibacteria group bacterium UBA4787 | reverse complement strand
CTTTATTCGTTGTTGGCGTTTATTTGTTTCTTTTCGGAGTTTAAAATTTATCGTTTCATTAACGGGACTTTTCTGGCAGGTTTTTTTACTGGACTCGCCATACTTTCTAAGGCTACGGGTTTTGGTATATTGCTGTTTTTTGTTATATATCTTATTTATAAAAAAGAATGGAGGAAAATATTAAATTTTTTTATTGGTTTTGTCGTCGGATTGGGTTTGGTGGTTTTACTATTCATAATTCTTTATAATCGAGAATCTTTGGTTAACACCTATCAAATGTTTATGAACCGTGGACTGAAAACAAATTTGAATATTTTTCTACCGCAAGAGCCAGCGGGTTTTTTTCATGAATATCTCTTATCGATGAAGTATTTTCCTTATCTCGCGATTTTTATAGCGCTTGGAGCTTATAAAATCAAAGAGGCAAGGCGTTTATTTTTGGCGGCCTGGACTACTATTCTTCTGTTGGTTGTGATTAGGCCATCTGGTCCGTCCATACCAACCTATATTTATACTGCTTATATTTTTATCTGTTTGGGTTTTTCTTTATATCTGTCGGGAATAATTAATCGGACGCCTATTAAAGAAAAATATAAAAAACATCTGTGGTGGATTGTTTCAATCTTAATATTAATTTTAATGGTTTTAGGGCTGGGGGTTGGTTATAAATACGGTCCGACAGCTTCTTTTAGTTGGGCCTATAATTATATTACCCCCTTAGATGTTTATAATCTTAGCAATCTCATTTATCCTTTGATCATCAAGCGTTTGTATGCTTTTATGCCGATTATTATTCTTATGTTTTTGCTTGCCCTAGAACTTTTTCGATCCAAAAAATTGGTGATCGCTTTTATGCTACTTGTTTCTTTTTATTTGCCGTTTTCCAATGGCGGACTTGGTTATCAAAAAGCAAAATATGATAGAGATAGCGCCGCGCCATTCTACGAAATTGCGCCCCTTTTAAATAAAGTTAAGGCAAAACAATTTAGTGTCTATATACAAGAATTAAACACCAACTACGAACATTGCGCGCGCGCGGGCTGCCTCTTGAACACATATAGATTATTTTTTAACGAAAAGTATCAAAAAGATTTTCTGCCACAATATAAATCACAATTTTTAAATGATTTAGAGATTGCTGATAATGTTACTTATATTACCAAAGAAGAAGATCTTTTATCTCAAGCGAAGGGGGAACAGATAATTACCGATAGCCCTGAAACCGTTCATAATTATTTTCCCTTTGCTAAAGAATTAGATAGAGTTTCGACGGCAGACGGCAAAAGAACATTGACCATTTTAGATATATCAGAAAAGGGGTCATTACAAAAAACTGTTTATTTCTCTTTTGAACAAGACCTTAACAAATGGATGACGGACAACATTATTGAAGCAGAAGATATTAAAAAAGCCTTGCCGCCGCTGCAAATTACCGGTTTACGGGGAGGAAATTTTGAATTTATTTATTCGCCCAGCAATGATGGCAATAGTTTTAGTGTCGGCCTAAAGGATGACTCCGTCGTAAATAATTCGGAAATTAATTTTGGCTATTCTTTGAAAAATGAAAGTGGTCTTGAGCGACAGAAGCAATTATATGTCAGTCTAGACATAGAAGCTCGTTTAACAGAAAAAAAAGAGGGTTTGTGTTTTATCTTTGCCCAAGACAAAACTATAGATTGGTCGGTGTTAACCACTCAAATTAACGATTCCGGATGGAAGCAATATTCAATTAGTAAAAAACTCAGAGAAGGAGCTTCTGATATTATAGGCGGCGTTTCTTTTAAGCCCCAATCGTTAGAGGACAGGTTAGAAATTAGAAAAATAAAGATTTCAATTTGGGCATTTGGAGAGCCAATAAATAAACCATAATATGAAGAAGGTTTGTATTGTCACAACTGTTCATCCTGTTTTTGACATCCGTATTTTTCAAAAGGAGGCCAAAACTTTATTGGCTAATGGCTTTGATGTTACCTTGATTATTCAGCACACAAAGAACGAAGTCGTAAACGGGATTAAAATTATTGCCTTGCCTCTAGCCAAAAATCGTTTTTATCGTTTTTTGTTGGGAAAATTAGCATACAAATTAGCCCTTAGCTGTGCCGCTGATATTTATCATTTCCACGACCCCGAATTAATACCTTGGATGTTGAAATTAAAGAAAAAAACGAAAGCCAAAATTATTTACGATGTTCACGAGAATGTTAAAAAAGATATTTTATCTAAAATGTGGATTCCCAGCTTCATCAGAAAGCCAATTTCTTTTTTATTTAATTGGTATGAAAAATGGACAGCTGAAAAAATGGACTACATTATCGCTGCCACACCAGATATTGCTGGCACTTTTCATCAAAACAATGTCGTACAGGTAAGAAATTATCCTATTATTACAGATAATAGTTCGAATATTAACCAATATAACGACGGCCAGCGCATAGAACTAATTTATGTTGGCGCTCTAACAAAAATTAAAGGAATCAAAGAAATTGTAGAAGCGACTAAACAAGTAAATCGTAAATATTGCGTACACCTGAAATTAATAGGCGTATTTTCAGAAAAAGACTTTGAGCAAGAGATCAATAAAATAATAGACTGTGACAAAATTGAAATTTTAGGTTTTAAATCACAAGATGCTGTTTATTTAGAAATGCGCAAAGCAGATATTGGTTTGGTCTGTTTTTGGCCGGAACCGAACCACATTGAGGCGATGCCAAATAAAATCTTTGAATATATGTCGGTTGGTCTGCCGATAATTGCCTCAAGGTTTCCTTTGTGGCTAGAAATTATTGAAAAGGGTGGTTGCGGCCTAACCGTTGACCCGTTAAACTCAAGAGAAATCTCCGAAGCGATAGAATATTTAATAGAACACCCAGAAGAGCGAAAAGAAATGGGTGAAAATGGTAAGAAATTGGTTATGGCTCAATATAATTGGGATAACGAAAGTAGAAAATTACTAGAAGTCTATCGAAATCTATGATAAATATTTGGATTTTAAATCATTATGCTATAACTCCCGACATGCCCGGCGGGACAAGGCATTATGATTTCGGCAAAGAATTAATCAAGAAAGGTTATGGCGTAACCATTTTCGCTTCGAGTTTTAATCATCAAGAACACAAAGAATTGAAATTAACCAGAAAAGAAAAATATAAGATTGAAAATTATAATGGAGTAAATTTTGTCTGGATTAAAACATTCCCTTATCAAAAAAACAATTGGCAAAGAGTATTAAATATGATTTCTTATTCTTGGCGTGTCTGCTTGATCGGTAAGAAAATAACTAAGATAGATGGTAATATTAGAAAGCCAGATATTATTATTGGTTCAACTGTTCATTTATTATCGGCGCTATCTGCCTATCAGCTCGCGAAATATTATAAAGTAAAATTTATAATGGAAATAAGAGACTTGTGGCCGCAAAGTTTAATCGACATAGGAAAGCTAAAAAAAATTAGTCCGGTTGCAATAGTTATGAGGTTTTTAGAGAGATATTTGTATCATAGAAGTCAGGCGATAATAATATTATCCCCCACAACAGAGAGCTATTTAACATCGCTAGGCATAAATCGAGAGAATATCTATCTAATTCCTAACGGGGTAGATGTTTCAAAATATATAATCACCAAACAGGATATCAACAAAAGAGAAGAGTTCAAAGTAATGTACGCCGGATCCATTGGTATCGTTAACGCACTAAATCCCGTACTACAAGCCATGAAAATCATTCAAAATAATAATTTAAAAAATATAAAATTTATATTTATCGGCAGCGGAATAGAAAAAAATCGATTAATTAAAGAATACAGAGAATTAGAAATCAACAATATTGAATTTTTAAATCCAGTTTCCAAGGTTGATATGCCGCGTATTTTGTCGGACGTAGACGCATGTTTGCTCGCCGAGAATAAAATATTATATGGTAGTTCTAATAAACTAATGGATTATATGGCCGCTTCTAAGCCAATTATTTTTTCCACCTTTGGCGATCACAACATTGTCCAAGATGTTAATTGTGGCATTTCTGTTTCGCCACAGAATCCAGCCCAGATAGCAGAGGCAATTATAAGATTATATAATATATCAGCCGAAGAACGGCAGAAAATTGGCAAAAATGGCCGCGAATATATTGAGAGATATCGCGCCATTCCCGTGCTCGCCGATAAATTAGAAAAAGTAATACAAGCAGCAACGCGAGTATAGTCGTAAAGATAAATTTATGGAAATAAAATTGGCCAGCAAAAATGATTCGCGAGAAATCGCCGCGATTCATCAACAAGAAATTAATCAAGGATTTTTAAGCCAGTTGGGCGTCAGATTCCTCTCAAAATTATACGAAGCGATGATCTTGTCTGAGAATTGTTTTATTGTGGTTGCTGAAGAGAATAATCAAATAGTTGGATTCATAAGCGGCTGCCTAAATACGGAAGAATTTTATAGAGAGTTTTTAAAAAAATATGGTTATGGATCCATGATAATTCTTTTGCCGAAAATTTTAAATTTCACTATACTTAAAAAAATACTTGAGACTTTAAGATATTCTAAGAAAATCGACAAAAATTGTCCGGAAGCGGAGCTGTTAACTATCGCTTGTAAAAAAGAATTTCGCGGGACAGGGTTGTCGACAGATATGTTTAATGGTTTTATCGGTGAGACGAGAAAACGAGGAATAAAAGAATTTAAAGTTGTGGTGGGAGAAGAATTGTCTCGAGCCGTTGGATTTTATGAGAAACTAGGTTTTAAATTGCACTCCAATGTCACTATTCATAAAGGGTCTTCTTCACGAATCTATATTTATAATGTGTCTAGCTTATGATCTATTTGTTGGCTCCCATCTCTTTTGTCGTCAGTATCATCTTAATGCCTATTTTAAGGAGGCTCGGTATTAAATATAAATTAATTGATAGGCCGGGCGAATTTAAAATTCACGAAAGAGAAATTTCTTATCTTGGTGGATGGGGTATTTGGTTTGGTTTTACTGCGGCCATAATATTCGCCGGAATTTTTCAATTAGCAACATTTTATAGATTAATGGGATTAAGTTTGGGAGGCCTAGTAGTGCTTATGCTGGGTTTTTGGGACGATTTGAAGTGGAAAAGCGAAGGCCGGCCTTTCATAAAATTAATCCTTCAATTTTTGGTGGCTTTTTTCATAGTCTTTATTTTACTTAAAATTGGCATCAATCTGCAGTTCACAATCAACCATGTTGTCGCGACCTTGATAATCGCTTTCTACGTAGCCGGATCAATGAACGCCATAAATATGGAAGACGGTATGGATGGTTTGGCTGGGAGTCTGGCCATAATTTCTTTAATTGGTTTCTCTGTTATTGCTCTAACGAGCCATTATTTGTTTATGTTTGCTATAGTCTTATCTGCAATCGGTTCTTTGTCGGCGTTTTTGATTTATAATTGGCATCCCGCGTCTATTTTCATGGGAGATAGCGGTAGCCATTTTATAGGTTTTTTATTAGCGGTTTTGGCTATAACGTTTACATCTTTTCCTTTTTATAATTTGAAACAATTTATCGGTCCTATCCTAATCATCGGGCTTCCGGTGGTAGACGTGATCTGGGTGATTTTAAGAAGATTGAAAGAAAGAAAACTTCCTTTTATCGGCGACCGAAAACATCTTTATGATAGAATCCATCAAAAAGGAATAGGTGTTCCGAGAACTGTTTTGATTTGTTGCGGGATACAAATCGTATTAGTTGCTGCAGGTATTATTATTTATAATTTGTAGTTATCAAAATTTTTACATATGGAAAATAATCAATATCTTTATTCCTTGCCACTTATTTCTCTTATTGTACCTTGTTTTAACGAAGAGAAATATATCAGCAGATGCTTGGATTCGATCATCGCCAATAATTATCCAAAAGATAAGATTGAAATTTTGGTGATTGATGGTTTTAGTAGAGATAAAACCAGGGAGATTATTAAGGATTATATAAATAAATATTCCTTTATCAAGCTATTGGATAATCCAAAAATTATTCAGCCAACCGCTCTTAACATTGGCATTAAATCAGCTCAAGGGGATATAATCATTAGACTCGACGCTCATAGCTATATTGCTCCAGATTTTATTCTTAAAAGTTTGGAATATCTTTCTAAAATAGATGCAGTTTGCGTGGGCGGTCCGATTGAAACCGTTGGTAAAGGATTCATTGGAAAAGTGATTGCTTTAGTTTTATCTTCTGCTTTTGGCGTGGGCGGCTCTAAGTTCAGAACGTCAAAAAAGGCCGGTTATGTTGACACGATTGCGTTCGGGGCATATCGGAAGGAAATTTTTAGTAAAATCGGATTTTTTGATGAAAATCTTACTCGAAGCGAAGATAATGACTTTAATTATCGCGTCAGAAAAGCCGGGGGCAAGATATTTATGACTCCAGATATTAAAGTTTATTATCAGGCGCCGGGCACCCTTAAAAAATTATTGAAACAAGCTTTTAACAACGGCTGGTGGAACGTCAAAACATTATTTTTAGAAAAGAAGGCGTGTTTATCTTGGCGTCACTTCATCCCATTCTTTTTTACTACGGGAATTTTATTGTCGGCCATTTTAATTATCTGGATACCATTCTTAAAAAGTATTTTGATTTTTATTTTGATTCTTTATGTTATTCTTGCTTGTCTAGGCAGCATCCTCGTGATTAAGCAGAAGAGGGGAGAATTATATTATATTCCTCTTTTGCCTTTATTATTTTTCATTTATCATTTTATTTATGGGCTTGGATCGTTAATGTTTTTATTAAAGCTGGCGTTTAAAAGGAAAAAAGAAATATGAAAATTGTTTTTATTCAACCAAAAACTATTTTTGGCAATACGTGGGAGGCGTTAAATATCGGCTATATGGCCGCTTATTTGAAAGAACAAGGTTACTCTGATACACATTTTTTTAGTGGATTTTTTGATTTGGATGAAATGATTATTGAGGAATGCAAAGACGCTGACATTGTTGGTTTTTCTTGTACTTCTCCGCAGATGAAACACGCCTTGCAATTAGCCGAAAAAATTAAAAATTCCAAAAATTGGATTGTTTTTGGCGGTGTACATCCTTCGGTTCTGCCCCAAGACACCCTAGACAACAAATGCGTAGATGCGGTTGTGGTTGGCGAAGGAGAATCGGCGATGTTAAAAATAGTTCAAGGCGATAGAAGCCGCATTGTTCAATCTCCTTATATCCAAGACTTGGACGAATTACCTTTTCCTGATCGCTTGCTTATCAAACAAGAGAGAAACATCCAGCAAGCTTATCGTGATAACAATTTAAGAATAGCCAGTATTTTCAGCAGTCGCGGTTGTCCATTTAATTGCGCTTTTTGCGCCAGTCACTGCGTGTGGACAAGAAGGGTAAGATTCAGAAGCGTTAATAATGTTTTAGATGAGTTTACGCAAGTCGTGAAAGATTTGAATATTGATTTTATCAAATTTTCTGACGATACTTTTGGACTTCAGAAAGACTGGTTAATAAATTTCTGCCAAGAAAAGATTAAAAGAAATCTCAATGCTCCGTTCGGGTGCAATATTAGAGTTAACACGGCTGACCGAGAAATATTAGAATGGCTGAAGAAAGCCGGATGTAAAGAACTGTGGGCTGGCGTAGAAAGCGGCTCGCCAAAAATTTTGGAAGAAATGAATAAGGGCATTGACATAGAACAAGTAAAATGGTTTTTTGCCATCACCAAAGAAATGGGTTTTTTCCGTCGCGCCTATATATTGCTTGGTATGCCGAACGAGACTAAAAATGATATTAAAATGACCGAAGATTTGATTGACAAAATAGAACCCGATATGGTCGGCTTCACTATCTTGGCGCCTTATCCTGGCACGAGTTTTTACGATCCTGTGCGACATAAAAACGCAGATTGGTCATTAGTTGATGAATACGGCAATAATTTGGTTGAGGGTAAATATTTAACCAACGTCGAACTGGTTGCCGAACAAAAAAGATTGGTTAAAAAATATAAAGATATTATCACCTATCGGCAAAAGAATATTTCTTGACATTGTCCGTCTTTTCTCTAAAATGACAAGATGGTCGCGAAATTTTATCATATTTTCAAGAGATTTTTCGATATTATATTCTCTTTTTTGGGGTTGATTATTCTGTCGCCCGTAATTTTGGTTATCGTCATTTTGATAAAAATAGATTCTCGCGGACCAGTTTTTTTTAAACAAGAGCGAGCAGGAATAGATGGAAAGACATTCCGGCTATACAAGCTTCGATCGATGGTTGAAAATGCCTCTTCGCTGGGCAAATTAGTTAACGAAAAAAATGATACAAGGGTAACCAGGCTGGGTTGTTTTTTGCGGAAATATAGATTAGACGAAATTCCTCAATTATGGAATATTTTAATCGGAGACTTAACTTTTGTCGGCCCAAGACCAGAGGTGCCTGACTACGTTAAATTTTACAGTGAAGAGCAAAAAAATATTTTTAAAGTAAAGCCCGGGCTTTTCTGTTTATCGACTATAACATATTTGAATGATCAAGATTTGTTTGACAATCAAGGGACTGCCGAACAGCAGTATATTGGGAAAATTATGCCAGCCAAAATCGCCATAGATTTAAAGTATATCGAAGGGCAATCTTTCATTAACGATTTTAAGATATTTATAAAAGTTTTTTTTAGATTATTCGGCAAGCAATAAATTTATTTTAATGAACAAGATTTCTTTATCTCGACCAGATATTACCAACAAAGAAAAATCAGCTATTTTAAGAGTTTTAAATACTCCTTTTTTGGCTTTAGGCCCAAAATTAAAAGAATTTGAAGACAAATTTGCCAAATTTATCGGAACAAAATACGCGATTGCGGTTAATTCCGGCACGAGCGGTCTGCATTTAGTGATTCGCGCTATGGGCATCAAGGAAGGCGATGAAGTAATCACAAGCCCTTTTAGTTTTATTGCTTCTGCTAATTGTGCTCTATTCGAAAAAGCTAAACCGGTTTTTATCGACATCAATTTTAAGACTTTGAATCTTGATCCCAATAAAATCGAAAAAGTAATTACCAAAAAAACCAAAGCCATCTTAGGAGTTGATATTTTTGGCCATCCGGCCGAATGGAAAAAGATTTTGACTATTGCCAAAAAATACAAGCTCAAAGTTATTGAAGATAGTTGCGAGGCGCTTGGCGCAGAGTATAAAATAAGCGAAAAGCGAAAAGCGAAAAGCGAAAAATGGGTTAAGTGCGGAAATTTTGGGGATGCAGCGGTTTTTGCTTTTTATCCTAACAAACAAATGACCACGGGCGAGGGAGGCATGATTGTTACTAATAATAGTGAAATAGCAGACTTGTGTCGTAGTATGGCCAATCAAGGCAGGAAAGTTAAAAATGGAGCCTGGCTTGAACATGTCCGTTTGGGTTATAATTATCGCATGAGCGATATTAACGCCGCCTTGGGCATTGCTCAATTATCAAGAATCAACGAAATATTGCGGAAAAGGCAAAAAGTGGCGGAACTTTATAATCGTTATTTATCCGATATGCCAGAGATAAAAATTCCTTATTGCGCGCCAAATGCTAAAATTAGCTGGTTCGTTTATGTCATCCAGTTAAGCGAAAAATATTCGCGGAGCGATCGAGATCAGATTATGAAGAAATTAAAAGGTAGCGGCATTCAATGCAGTAATTATTTCCAATGCATTCATCTGCAGCCGCTATATCGAGAATTGTTTAATTATAAGCGAGGCGATTTCCCTGTTGCCGAAAATATTTCCGATCGTACCATTGCTCTCCCGTTTTACAACGAGTTGACCGAGAAAGATATTAAATATATTGTCAAAAGTTTAAAGAATTTTTTATCTATAAAATAAATGATTAATTTTTTGCGTCGTTATAAAAAACCATTTTTTCTCATTCTTGATGCGATTATTATTTTTTTGGCCGCTTGGTTCTCTTTTCTGATCCGTTTTGACGATAAAATTCCCGACGAATATCTGCGCAGCCTTTATAGTCTGATTATCTTATCTTTGTTTTTTAGCCTGCCGATATTCTATTGGCAGAAGCTTTATCATTTTACCTGGCGTTTTGTGGGCTTAAATGATTTTTATCAGATTATTAAATCGGTAACTTTCGCCAATATCTTAGTGGCTGCCGCTCTTTTTATTTTTCGAGACATTTCTCCATTCTCGGGATTTCCCCGCTCGGTTGTTTTAATTAACTACTTTATTGATTTATTGGGTATTGGTATTTTGCGCATCGGCAAAAGATTGTTGGTAGAGACTATTCAAAATTTAGATAAATCCGGACGCCGCATATTGATTATTGGCGCCGGCGAAGCAGGCGAAGAATTAGCCCGGTCAGTTATTCGGACAAAAGGATACAATTTGATCGGTTTTGTAGATGATGGGAAAAACAAACAAAACACATTTATTCATGGTTGCCAGGTTTTGGGAACACGAGAAGATCTGGGCGAAATTGTTAAAAAATTAAATATTGAAGAGGTGATTATTGCTTTTCCGTCAGTTGAACCTCAAATAATTAAAGAAACGCTCGAAATTTGTCGAGAAGCCAATCTTAGCCACGTTAAGATTCTTCCTAGTACTCGAGAAATTCTTTCCGGAAAAGCCACTTTGGCAAATGTCCGCGATATTTCAATTGAAGATTTGCTCGGAAGAGAAAAAGTGCAAATTGACACAGACGCGATTAATGATTTTTTGGCGAGGAAGAGGGTGTTGGTTACCGGCGCGGCCGGTTCCATAGGTTCGCATTTATGCGAACAGATATTAAAATTTAAACCTGAGTCGTTGATCGCCATAGACCAGAACGAAACAGGCATTTTTCATTTAGAGAGAAATTTAGAAAAATTATTCCCTGGCATTAAGAAACATTTTATTATAGCTGATATTTGTGATGAATCTAAAATAGATTGGATTTTTGGAAATCGCCAGCCGCAAATTATTTTTCACGCCGCCGCCTATAAACATGTACCGGTTATGGAGATCCACCCCGAAGAAGCGGCGAAGAATAATGTTTTTGGCACCCTTAATCTTGGCCAGATGGCAATTAAGCACGGCGTTGATAAATTTGTAACTATTTCAACAGATAAGGCCATTAATCCAACTTCGGTTATGGGAGTGAGTAAACGCATAAGTGAACTGGTGTGCCAATATCTTAACAAAAAAAGACAAACAAAATTTTACGCCGTTCGTTTCGGCAATGTTTTAGATTCACAAGGAAATGTTGTTGGAATTTTTGAGGAACAAATTAAAAAAGGCGGGCCTGTGGAAATTACTCATCCCGAAATGAAAAGATATTTTATGATTACCGCCGAAGCATGTCTTTTGGTGATGCAGGCAGGAGCGATAGGAAAAGGCGGTGAAGTTTTTGTATTGGATATGGGCGTCCCGATTAAAATTATCGATTTAGCTAAAGAAATGATAAAATTGGCTGGCTATGAACCGGACGTCGAGATTCCAATTGTTTTTACTGGGATGCGTCCGGGCGAGAAACTCTTTGAAGAAATGATGCTCAAAGAAGAGATTCCGACGAAAAACCAAAAAATATTTATCGCTAAGCTGGGTGGTTTGAACGAAGAAGAACTGAAAAAATCCTTAGAAGATTTAAGGTCGGCGGTTAATCGAGTTGATCGCGAACAAATTATTAATATTTTCAAAGAGCTCGTTTCCGAATACCAGAAATAATTTTTTGCTGTTTGTAATTTATGATTTTTTAATTATAATTTAATATAGATGTCGTTTAAAAATATAGAAAAGATTTTCTTATTTATTATTCGTTGGGGAAGTTACTTAATTTTACTTCTTCCTATTTTAGTTTATCGCGAAACTTTATATCCTTATATTTTTAGTAAAATTATCTTTTTTAGAATTTTTGTAGAAATTATTTTCGCTGCATATATTTTCTTGGCCGTTTATGATAAACGATACCGCCCAAATTGGAAAAACCCACTTATTTATTCTTCAACTATTTTTGTGGCGATATTGTTTGTCACTTCTTTATTCGGCGTTGATTTTAGTCGATCTTTTTGGTCAACTCAAGAAAGGATGACTGGTTTATTAACTATTCTGCACTTTTGGGCTTGGTTTATTGTTTTGGCCAGCGTGTTTAAAAATTTTCAAGACTGGAAGAAGTTGATTTATGCAACTCTTATTTCGTCTTTTTTGGTGGGTTTGTATGGGTTAGGACAAGCCGCGGGTTTTAAATTTTTACTTAAAGTAGCGACCGCCCAACAAATGAGCTCTACGTTGGGGAACCCGCTTTATTTGGCAAGCTACGCCATGCTTCATGTTTTTTTGTCCGGTTTATTATTTTTTAAAAACAAAGAGGACGGCAAAAAGATAAATATTAATAATATTTTAGTGTTCGTTTGCCTGATATTTAATTTTATCATTGTATTATTAGCTGCTAGTCGTGTCGTAACAATCGTTCTTTTTATAAGTTTATTTTTATTTCTATATTATATTATTTTGTCTTTGAGCTCCCGAAAGATAAAAATATTTTTTATAATAGTTTTTTGGGCCTTAGCTGCTTTCTTTATCGGCGGAATTTTATTTTTACAAACACAAAGAGAAGCGCCTTGGCTTAAACGCGCGCCAACGGTTGTTTTTAGATTGGCTCGCATAGATCAAGATATTCAAGAACGAACGATACCCTGGCAAATAGCTTGGCAAGGGCTTAAAGAACGACCAGTTGTTGGGTGGGGATGGGAGAATTATAATGTTTTATTCAATAAATATTTCCCGTCGCAGTTTTTCAAATACGGCAACGAAATGACATGGTATGACCATTCTCATAATCAGCTGGTTGATCTACTGTCTTTAACCGGAATTTTAGGCACCGCTGCTTATTTATTATTTTATGGTTCAATTTTTCTTTTGTTAATTAAGAAATTGCGAAAAATCAAAAACAAAAATAATTATTCTTTCGCTAGAGATTCTATCCCGCTGATAGTTTTGGCCTTAATGTTTCTTGCTTATTTTCTCCAGAATTTGACTGTTTTTGATACTCCGGCGCCCTTGATTGTTTTCTATTTTTCTCTTGCCCTAGTTTATTTTTTTGCTACTGAAGGCGTGAATTTAGAAAATGATAATGCTAATCAAAATAAAACGAAACAAGCCAATTCGATTAATAACTCATCTAATTTTCCCTTACCCATGTTTATTTTGTTAAGTGTTATTTTCTTATTCGTTTTCGTATATAAATTTAATTTCGAACCACTTCAATATTCGCGATTGGCGGCCATGGCTGTTTCTTTAAGCAAGACAGATCTTGGGATGGGGCTTTCTTTATATCAACAAGCTTTGTCGAAAAAATCTTTTATCAATCCCGAGGCGCGTCTCCAATTGGCCAAGACTGTCGGCGAACAACAAAGAGGTATTAAAACTAATCAGTTTTTTAAAGATAGTCTAGATTTCGCGATCAGTGAAGTGAAAAAAAATATCACAGAACATCCGCTCGATGTCCGTTATTGGCTTTATCTCGGACAACTCTATAATGTGGGCTCTTATTATGGAGAAGGCTATATTAATGAAGCAGAAAAGATATTCGAGCATGCGCTAACTCTTTCGCCTATGCGCCAACAAATTTATTTTGAACTCGGCAAAACAAAAATATTCCAACGCAAGTATGAAGAAGGACTTAATCTGATGAAACAAGCAGTGGCCCTGGATCCTACTATAATTGAATCTCGTCATAACTTGGGCATAGCTTATTTGGCTACAAACAATATTGAAGAGGGGCTGAAAGAGTTAGATCAATCATATTATGGCAAAGACGCCCCAAGTTTAATCTATATTGCCAAGATTTTAGCTGCTTCTAATGACTACCAAAGGGCAGTTTCTTTCTCGGGTCGAGCAGTAGGTTACGATCCTAAAAATATTGAAGCGCTCGGTTTATGTGTTATTTATTACCATAAATTAGGAGACAAAGAAAACGAAATTAGGGCCCTTGATGAATTAAGAGCCGTCAATCCATCAGACGCCGATCAACTAGAAGAATTCCTTAAAACAAGTCCATAAATTTATAATTCATAATCAATGGTTTTTTTATGAAGGTTGTCGCCGTTATTCCTGCTTATAATGAAAAAAAAACTATCGCCAAGGTCGTTGGCGATCTTAAGTCTTATGCGCAAGAAATTATCGTGGTGGACGATGGTTCAAGCGATCAAACTTATAATGAAGCTAAAAAAGCAGGCGCTTTAGTGGCGCGCCATATTATTAATTTGGGCGGACCGGGCGGCGCCACGCAAACCGGAATTGGTTTTGCCTTGCGGCGCGGCGCGGATGTTATATTTACTTTTGATGCCGACGGACAGCATTTTGTTGAAGATGTGCCGGCTTTAATTAAACCAATTCTTGAAAATAAGGCGGATGTGGCAATCGGTTCTCGCTTGCTTTCTAAAAAGGGAATGCCGTGGTTTAGGGTATTGGCGAATTTTGTCGCCAATGTTTTTACTTATTTATTATTCGGCATTTGGACTACTGATTCACAATCAGGCTTAAAAGCTTTTTCGAAAGAGGCGGCTTACAAAATAAAAATTACCATGAGCGGTTTTGAGTTTTCTTCGGAAATAATCGCGGAAATAAAAAGAAATAATTTGCGCCTTGTTGAGGTGCCTATTCGTATCCGTTATACAGATTATTCTCTTTCTAAAGGACAGAATTTTCTAATGGGATTAAAAACTCTCTGGCGTCTCATTCTCCATCGCCTCTTTGATTAAATATAAAATCAAATTTATATATGATGAATCAATTATACAAAAAAGCTTATTCCAAGATGTTAATAATCTGGATTATCGGCCTTATTATTCTGGCCGTTTTTCTAATTTGGCACTTTTGAATGAGAAGCTAATAATATGTTCAAAAACAAAAACATAATACTTTTAGTAATTTTGTTGCTTATATTATTAGGCGATTTTTTTGTTGTTAGCCGAACAGATGTGGTGGCGCGCTCAAAAACCGGCTACGGTTTTGACTATCCTGACACTTTAGTTGAACAATGGCAGAATACGCCACAATATGGATTGCAAAGAATAGCTTATAATCTCAGCCATTTTTCTTTATTTTGGACAAAGACGCCGAACAATATACAAATTAAAAGTTTTTATCAACTAATGACCATCGATGGCAATTCTTTTTGGATGAATTTGTCGCATTTTATTCTGTTTTTCATTTTTTCCGCTCTTTTGATGTTATTATTCGGGCTGTCGTGGTGGAAGGTCTTAATTCTGGGAATGTTCGTTAATATTTTCCACGAGTATGTTGCTGAAGGGGTCTATGTTGATCCTTCGTTTATTGATTTATGGTCGGATACCGTGGGAATAATTTTGGGTATTTTGATCGGCGCGGTGCTTCAGAAGTTTCAACGTCGTATCATATGGAATGAATAAACCTTGTATTATCGGGATAAAAATTGCTACTCAAATACTCAAAGACGGCGATATGGTTGAGGTAGATGCAGATAAAGGATCGGTATAATTTTACAACAGACTAAACAGACTAAATAGTGAATAGCTTGATATGGTAGAGTTTGCTAAGATAGTTTCCGTCGCTTCTTTTTTAAAGATACAAATTTTGAATTATTCCATGATCGGTAAGGCAAAAATTTTCCAATTTATATTGTTAAGTTTTATTGTCGGAGTTGCCGCCGCTTCCTTTGGGAAAAGGTGGCAATTTTTTTATATTCTAATTCCTCTTATTTTTTTGGCGCTGATTTTATTTTATCTTTTAAAAAAACAGAAAGGGGGCGGTCAAAAATCATTTATTAAAAAAGGAACGATTTTGTTATTTTGTTTTATCGCAATTGGTGTCGGATTGATAAGATATAGTTTTTCTCAGCATAAATTTAATTCTCAAGACGTAGATTTTTATAATAACAAGGGTAAGGCACAAATTATTTTGCGGATTAGAAATATGCCGGAAGAGGGTATAAAATCAGTTAGTGCTATCGGCGAAGCTATAAACATAGCCGATATAAAAAATAAAGAAAATCAAATAAAAATTCATGGCAGAGTCGCTTTGACCTTTCCTTTATATACAAGGGTAGATTATGGAGATATTATAAAAACCGAATGTTCTTTGCGCAAACCAGTCATGTTCGACAATTTTGACTATTATGAGTATCTGGCCACTAAAAATATTTATAGCACTTGTTATGTCTATTGGTTTGAGATTATAAGCCATAAAGAAAATGTGTTTATGGGCTCTATTTTTAGAATCAGGAGCGTGTTAAAAACAGAAATACAAAGATATTTTCCACCGCTTTCAGGCGCTCTTTTAGAGGCCTTGATATTGGGTTTTAAAAAAGATTTGCCGTCAGACGCCATCAACCAATTTTCTTTAACAGGGACAAGCCACATTGTTGCGGTTTCCGGCTTACATCTGGCGATTATGGCGATAATTTTTCAGTGGTTGGCGATAAATATTTTTAAGTTAAAACGCCAAAGAGCTTTTTATTTTTCTCTGGTTAGTATTATATTTTTTGTTTTGTTGGTTGGCGCACCCGCTTCAGCTGTGCGCTCGGCGATTATGATTTTATTGGTTTTGTTCGCTCAAAAGATCGGCCGTCCAAATTATTCTATTAATGCTTTAATTTTAGCTGCAGCGTCAATGTTGTTTTTTAATCCCAAACTTCTCTTGGGTGATATAGGTTTTCAATTATCTTTCGGTTCGGTTTTGGGTATTATTTTATGTCAATCTTATTTGTCAGAAAAATTAAACATTTTACCTTCAAAATTTGGCATTCGTGATTTAGTAGCTACCACTTTCGCGGCCCAAATTTTTATTCTACCGTTAATTGTTTATTATTTTAACAATCTATCACTTGTCGCGCCCCTTGCTAATCTGTTGGTTTTGCCGGTTCTGCCATATATCATGAGCACGGGATTTGTTTTTGCTCTTTTAGTCTGGCTACCCTCGTTTTTGATAACTATTTTAGTTTGGCCGTTAAAGATTATTTTGGATTACGTTTTATTCATTTTAGAATTTTTATCTAAAATTCCTTTAGCTGCTCTTTCCATCAAGAATTTCGGTATAATTTTTATGATTTGTTGTTATATAACTTTAGCCATCATCTTAATTTATGTTCACTCTAAAAGGAAGATTAAATTATCGTCTAGTAATTAAGGCTTTAGTCGTTTGCTTAGTCTTAAGCATCCTAGTAATTGGTTATTTTTGGGTATTTCCCGCTTCTAATAATAACTCGCCGCCTCAATTAAAGGTAAGTTTTTTTGATATTGGGCAGGGCGATGCGGCTTTGGTTACACTGCCGGACAAGGAGAATATTTTAATTGACGGTGGTCCGGATAAAAACGTAATTTACAAACTTGATAAATATTTACCAAATCAGAATCGAACTATTGATTTAATGATTTTAACGCATCCCGACTCCGATCACCTCAACGGCTTGGTTGAGGTTTTAAAAAGATTCACGGTTTCAAAAATATTTTATACTGGCGTTAGCGACTCAAACCGGGTTTATCGCGAATGGCAAGAAATTATAAAAAATAAAAATATTCCAGTTCTAATATTTAACGGTCCCGAACAATTAGAATTAAGCGAAAATATATTTTTAAAGTTTTTCTGGCCAGAAAAAAACATCAATGGTCAATCGCTTAAAGACGACAATCTCGGTTCCTTGGCATTTAAGTTAAGTTTTGGAAAAATTTCATTTTTATTTACTGGCGATATTAACCAAAATATCGAAAAAAAAATATTAAACAACGGCGTAAATTTGTCCGCCGATGTTTTAAAAGTCGCTCATCATGGTTCAAAAACTTCTTCGACTATTAGATTTTTAGAAGAAGCTCGTCCTCATTATGCTGTGATTTCAGTAGGCGAGGATAATAGGCTTGGACATCCCAATTTATCTACGATATTAAATTTAAATAAGGTTAATAGCCGAATCTTGCGAACAGACAAAGATGGTGATATTATATTTACAACAGACGGAGAAATTTTAAATTATAAAATAAGCAAGTAAATTTATGCAAAAAACTTTAATTTTAATTAAGCCAGACGCCCTGCAGCGCAATCTTTTAGGAGAAATTATTTCTCGTTTTGAAAAAAAAGGATTAAAAATTGTTGGCCTCAAGATGATTCAGTTAACCGACGAACAATTGATTGATCATTACGCGCACCACAAGGATAAACCGTTCTTCAAACCGCTTTGCGATTTTATGAAAAGTTCGCCGGTGGTGGCTATGGTTTTAGAAGGAGTCGATGTCATTGAGGCGGTACGCTTGATTGTCGGTCCGACTCTCGGCCGTAAGGCCGATGCCGGAAGTATCCGCGGAGATTTTTCTATGAGCCAGTCGTACAATATCGTTCACGCTTCGGATTCGGCAGAAAATGCGGAAAAAGAAGTCTGGCGTTTCTTCAACGAAGATGAAATTTACAATTATCAGAAGATGGATTTTGTTTCTATTTATAACCCCGAAGAATTGCTTAAATGAGGCCTAAATTGGCTGTGGATATGTCTTTTAATACTTGTCAAAATCTGATATAATATAGTTAGCTCTTCCAAAATAATCATGGCAAAAGTTCTGTAATTGTTCTTAATTTGGGAACTCTAAATATTGTTGGACCTTGGTCTGGCGTTGCGAGTTTACCCTGCGACGAAAATTCTTTATGTAAAACTATTCTGGGGTCAAATCCCTTCATGGTGTTAAACTCTGGAAAAGCCTAAATCATAAAGATCGTCCGAATTAGTTCTTTGGAGCTAATTGCCTGGTTATCAAGGATGGGCTTTTTAATTTCAAGACTTCTTAAATATTTTAATAAATTAATTGTATTTTTATGAACGAACTTAATTCTACGAAGAATCAAAGAGAATTTTAAAAAATATGATTAAACATTCAGAAGTTACAATTGGCGAATCCGTTTCGATTAAAATTATAATTATTTATGCATATACATAGATTCGTCGGCGATTTTAATTTTAGTAGTCGGTTTTTAGCGATTGGCGATTTTGACATCTTGAATCAAGTTAAAAATGTTTTGCGATTAAAAAAGGGAGATTATATTATTCTTTCTGACGGCCAGCTCGAAGAAGTCAAGGCCAAAATTATAAATATAGGCAAATCAGGTTTAGAGTTAGAAATTATAGAAGTTAAAAAGAATCGAAACGAACCAGCCGTTCAAGTAATTTTATATTGTTCAGTTTTAAAGAAAGATAACTTTGAATGGGTTGCGCAAAAGGCAACAGAAATTGGGGTCAAAGAAATTGTTCCGATCGTTTGCGAGCATACAGTTAAAACTGATCTTAATTTTCCTCGTCTGAAAAAGATTGTTCAAGGGGCGGTTGAGCAATCAGAAAGAGGAGAAACACCAAGCGTAAAAGAAATTATTAATTTTCCAGACGCAATTATCAGCGCTAAAACCAATTTTTTAAATTTATTTTTCGATCGCCGCAGCAGATTTTTTCCCGACACTAGACTTGATACTTCACGAGACGATTTAACGATTGGCATTTTTATTGGTCCGGAGGGCGGTTGGACCGAGCAAGAAATTAGAATAGCAGAAGAAAACGATCTAGTGGTTGTTAGTTTGGGTAAAAGTAATCTACGCGCTGAAACCGCCGCCATAATTGCTAGTTATTTAGCCGTACATATTAGATAAAATAGGAGTTCTACGGTCAGCCGAAGTTATCCACAGCAAACAGGTAGACAGTATAATATAATGTGTTAGGTTAGTAATGTAGTTCTACTTCTTCAAAATCTTTCGGGATTATGTAGTGTAGAACTACAAAGTGGAGCCCTGTTTCTTCATAATCTTTCGGGATTAAGTTGACCAGAGCTCCATTTTGTTTTTCATAAACCCCTATATTATATCAATCTTTGGCGCGAGGGTGTCAATATAACAATCAAAGACGAAGTCGCCATTGTTCTTTATTGGTGGTATTATTTTAATCGTTTCCGAGGTTGGTATGAGGGTAAAAATTATCCACAGGTGGTTTATAGACATTTTTTTTATTTTAGTTAATCTAAAAAAGTAGCTCCGCCTTATTGGTCCTTGTTGACCATTTTAATCGGAGCTACTTTTTGTTTATAATTGAAGTGAACGAGGAAAAAGAAACGGAGTTTCATTTTTCCGAGCGAACAAAATTACATCCGCAAAACACGGATATAATTGAAGCGAGTGAGGAAAAGAAAATTTATTTTCTTTTTCTGAGCGAGCGACCTGCCCGCCATATGCCTACGCCCCGAGTTAAGGTTCGGCCACAGAGATTAATTAGCGCTCCATTTTAAGATTTAACTTGGTTGGCAGGCTTTGGCAGGCGGGGATTATATAGCAGGAGGAATTTTCCCTCCTACTCTATTCGGGAATTTAATGCTATGATGTAATTGGTAGCGGATATAATAAATATCGACACAATTTATGTTTGAATCATTTATTCAAACTCTCTGGCAAAAATTTAGCGGCCAAACCGAGACGAATAGAACCATCCAGGTCATTTTTGGTAATGGCGTGATTTTATTGTTTATTGTCTATTTGTTGCGCAATGTAATTAAAACCGCGCTCAAAGCGATTTTTAAAAGCGGTGATAAAATTGAGAATAAAATTAACAACGCAGAAAATAATAAACCACCGCGTCCCAACATCCCGTTGCATTAAGGTTTTTAAGAGTTATGTATTATCGGCAAATTGTAAAAAAATTAAAATCTTGGTCTAATCCCCAAAATATAGTCGGCATGGCGAGATTCGGGATAAACTCAAATAACACATTAGGCATTAATATTCCAAAATTAAGGAGCCTGGCCAAACAGATTGGCAAAGATCATAAACTAGCCCAGAAATTATGGGATTCAAAGATGCACGAAGCCAAAATTTTAGCCAGCATGATCGACGATTATAAATTAGTTGACGGGCGGCAAATGGATAAATGGATTAAAAATTTTGATAGCTGGGACGTTTGCGATGAAACTTGCATGAATCTTTTTGTTTTTGCCGATCCGGCCTATAAAAAATGTTTTATATGGAGCAAAAGGAGCAAGGAGTTTGAAAAGCGCGCGGGTTTCGCTTTAATGGCCATCTTTGCTTTTAAAAATAAGAATTTAACTGACCGTTATTTTATAAAATTTTTGCCAGTTATCAAACGAGAGGCAAAAGACGGAAGAAATTTTGTACGTAAGGCGGTGAATTGGTCTTTGCGTCAAATCGGCAAACGTAATTTAAAATTAAATAAAACTGCGCTTAAAACGGTCAAGGAAATTTCAAAGATAAAAAATTCAAAATCCGCCCATTGGATCGCCCAAGATGCTATTCGCGAATTAAATAGCCCAGCGGTTTTAAAAAGATTGAAGAATAAATAACTTTATGAAAATTTTTATTAAAGCTAAACCTAGTGCCGAAGAAGAGAAAGTTGAGAAAATAAGCGATAATAATTTTATCGTTTCGGTTAAAGAACCGCCCGTACAAGGCAGAGCTAATGCGGCAATTATTAAAGTTTTGGCCGAGCATCTCGGAATTAATAAAAATCAATTGGAGATTATATCCGGTTATACCAACAGAGAAAAAATTATAGAAATCAAATAATATTTTATGAAAATTATTTTCGCCACCCATAACGAAGGAAAAGTAAAAGAGATGAGAGCGCTCTTGAGCGATCTCAAAATTGATGTTTTTAGTGCGGTTGAAGCTGGTATAGTTGAAGAAGTCGAGGAAGACGGTGTCACATTAGAAGAGAATGCCTTTAAAAAGGCGAAATTTGTGGCTGTCAAAGCTGGCGAATGGGCGATTGCCGACGACTCCGGTCTTTTTATTGAAGCGCTTAATGGCGCTCCGGGAATTCATTCTGCGCGTTGGGTTGGTGAAATTCAGAAATATGACGATTTAATGACTTATACGCTCGATAAATTAAGAAATGTACCGGATGGTGAACGCAAGGCATATTTTCAAACCGCTTTGGCGCTTTGTGCGTCCGATGGTCGTTCTTGGATATTTTGCGGTCGTGATGATGGCGAAATCGCCAATGGTCCGCGGGGCGGCAATATTCGTCCGCAACTTCCTTACGATCAAATTTTTATCCCAAAGGGATATATTCAAACTTTCGCCGAGATGACTGACGAACAAAAAAATAAATTAAGTCATCGAGGAAGAGCCTTTGAGCAGTTTAAAAAATTTGTTAAAGAAAAGGGTTTAGGTTTTTTTAAAAATTAACTCAACGCTATTTATGTTTACGTGGCTGGAAATTGACGCCAGGGCGATCCAATATAATCTTAAACAATTCCGAAAATTAATCGGACCGAAAGTTTTATTGATGCCGGTGGTTAAGGCAAATGCTTACGGCCACGGATTTTTGCTTGTAGCTAAAATTTGCCAACAAGCCAAAGAAGCAGACAGGATTTGTGTGGTCAATTTAGACGAAGCTTTAGAACTAATTAAGGCAGGCATAACTAAAAAATCCATAATGATTTTGAGTTTTTATGATTTGGATAAAGAGAAATTATTAAAGGCGATAAAGCGAGACATAATTTTCCCGATATACCGATTAGATCAGATACAGACCTTAAATAAAATCGGCAAACTTTTAAACAAAAAAGTCAAAGTACATTTAAAGATTGATACTGGCACTTCGCGTTTAGGTATTCTGCCCAAACAAGCAATTGATTTCGTTAAGAAGATCAAGAAATACAAATTTTTAAATTTAGAGGGTTTGTGGAGTCATTTCGCCTCAAGCGAAGAGAGTCGGGCATATACCGAAAAACAAATTAAAATTTTTAATAAAGTGTCGGAAGATTTAGAAAAAATAGACATTAAAATTCCGATTAAGCATTTCGCTTGTTCCGCGGCTATGGCCTTGTATCGAGAAACGCGTTTTAACGCGGTGCGCTTGGGTATAAGTTTATACGGATTGTATTCGGCTGCCTTGGCAAAATCAAAAATTAAATTAAAACCGGCTTTGTCTTGGTATA
The DNA here is from genome assembly GCA_002402995.1 of Patescibacteria group bacterium UBA4787. Classification (GTDB taxonomy): domain Bacteria; phylum Patescibacteriota; class Patescibacteriia; order UBA2591; family UBA4787; genus UBA4787. Next base: position 337,222 of record DHGX01000004.1, on the reverse strand, counting down.
CTAAAATAATCCAAATAAAAATCTTATCCAAAGGAACAAGAATAGGTTATGGCGGCGCTTATATCACAAAACAAAAAACTAAATTGGCAATTTTGCCCATTGGTTATTGGGACGGATATGATAGACGGTTTTCTAATAAGTCTTTTGTTCTGATTCGCGGTAAAAAATGTCCGGTGCGCGGCCGGGTTTGTATGAATTTAACTATAATAGACGTGACGGATGTTTTCGGGGTTCGAGTGGGCGATAAGGCGACTTTAATCGGTTATGATCGTGATCAAAAAATTATTATTGATGATTTGGCGAAATGGGCGAATACTATAAATTATGAAATTACAGATCGTATTAATCCGTTTTTGCCGAGAATTTTAAACCCCATCTCTAACTCGCGTGAATAAGCGAATGGTTTTGTTCTAAAATTTATAAGATTTATATATTCTCAAGTTCTCAAGAACATTAGAATGGTTATAGTTTATTTAGAAATATTGACAAAATCGCAATTTTTGTTATCATTTTAATAATAGAAATTGATCTTTTAAAATTTCAAAAAATATTCAAAAGGAGGGAATAAAAATGAGAGGTTGCTGGAGGCTCGGTCGCTTGTTCGGATTAAATTTTCACATGCACCCGTTATTTCTCGGTTTGGTTTTTTATCTGGGCTTGATTTTTTACCACATTCTTCGGCTTCCATTTCCGGCCAATTTAGTTTTAGCTGTGAGTTTAGCTATTACGACAATTCTTTGTCTTTTCGCTCATGAGTTAAGCCATGCCTTAGTTGGCTATCTTTTCAAGCGCCGGCCTAAAGATGTTTATTTGATTTTTTTCGGAATGATGGTGACAATGGAGAATCTGGGCGAGCGTTCTTGAAAAAATGTTCTGATCTATTTGGCTGGCCCGTTCGCCAACATTTTAATCGCTACTTCAATTTTTCTTGTCTTGCTAAGCGGTATTGCGGTTCACAGTATTATCGCCGGACCGTTGAACATTTTGATGATCGTCAATTTACAGTTGGCCATCTTCAATCTTCTGCCTATTCGTCCTTTAGATGGCGGCGGCATTCTTTACGAGATTCTGAATTTGGCGATAAAAAATGAGGTGGCGGCGGCTAAAATCGCCAGTTTAATCGGATTTATCCTGGTAGTCGGCATCAATATTTTTCTCATTTTTATCGGCAAAATAACCCTTTTAATAATCGCGCTATCGATTTTTTTAATCTTCCAGAATCGGCAAGGATTGAAAGCGTCGATTGCTCTTGATAAGTTGAAGCGCTTCAAGATCAGAGACATTATGCAGCCCGCTGGCCATGATGATGGCCGTCCGATTTGCCGTGAAGACGAAAATTTGTTCAATGTTATTAAAAGAATGGAGGAAACAGGGAAGGCGGTTTTTTTAGTTAAGGATTCTCGCGATTGTGTTGTCGGCTATGTAAGCCGATCAATGATTCTGTCTGTTTTGGAGAAATAAAATTCACGAAAGCTTGCAAAAATAAAACGGGAATAGTAATTATTCCCGTTTTTTAATTTTTGTCGGACGCTATATTAATAAGGGAGGGGGAAGCAAGAGGTTAATTTTTTGATAATTAATCGCGCTTCTTTTTTTATTATCAAGCGAGCGAGTGGACAAAAAACATGTTTTTTGTCCCGAGTGAGCGCAGATAACACAGGGTTGATACCGCGTGGTTTGTCCTGGGGTTTAATACCCTTTATTTTTTTATCGTCCGGATTTAAAAGCAACTTGCTGATTAATTCGCCGATAGTTTTCATTTCTTTTTCTCTCATTCCGCGACTGGTTAAAGCTGGCGTGCCCAAGCGCAAACCGGAAGGATTGAAAGGCGGATTAGGATCAAACGGTATGGTATTTCGATTAACGTAAATACCGACTTCTTCCAATAATTTTTCCGCTTCTTTTCCGGAAAGATTATTTTTTCTCAAATCAAGCAAAATCAAATGATTGTCTGTGCCATTGGTGATTAATTTAAAGCCGTTCTTTTTAAGTGTGTCGGCTAAAACCTTGGTATTAACTATGACTTGTTGAATGTATTTTTTAAAATCAGGCTTTAGAGCTTCGTTGAGCGCTGTGGCTATGGCGGCAATGGTATTTTCGTGCGGTCCGCCTTGCGTGCCGGGAAAAATCATTTTATTAATTTTGTCCGAGTATTCTTTTTTCGCGAAAATTATGGCTGCCCGTGGCCCGCGCAAAGTTTTGTGCGTGGTAGTGGTAATAATATCACAATAAGGGAATGGACTTGGGTGGCAGTTGCTGGCAATAAGCCCAGCGATATGAGATATGTCAGCTATTAAAATGGCGTTAACTTTTTTGGCGATTTTTTGGAATCGCTCAAAATTAATTTGCCGCGGATAAGCTGTGGCGCCGCAAATAATCAATTGAGGTTTTTCTTTTTTGGCGATTTTTTCAATCGCAACATAGTCAAGCAAATTGGTTTTTGGATTAACGCCGTATTTTATAGAACGAAATATTTTTCCGGAGAGATTGACCGCGTGGCCATGGGTTAAGTGTCCGCCTTGATCTAAGGCCATGCCCATAATTTTATCGTTGGGTTTAAGCAAAGCGAAGTAAACCGCGAGATTGGCCGGCGAACCGGAATAAGACTGTACGTTAACTTCCCATTTTAGCCATTGTTTTTTCGGCAAAAATAATTTTTTGGCGCGCGCAATGGTTAAATTTTCTATTTGATCTATAAATTCATTACCGCCGTAATATCTTTTATTCGGATAACCCTCGCTGTATTTATTGGTTAAGGGCGAGCCGAGCGCTGTTAAAACTTCAGGAGAAACAAAATTTTCCGAAGCAATTAGAACCAAACCGTTCTTTTGTCGGTTGGTTTCTTGTTTGATTAATTTAGAAATTTGCGGATCTGTGGTTTTGGGTGACATACTTACAGTATAGATAATACTTGACAAAAAGGCAAAAATTCGCTACAATTTTAATACAAACGATAACAATTAGCTCTTAAACACAAAACCAAGGAGCTTCAAAATGGAACCAACGACTTTGGGCCTGTGGTGGACCAAGCTCGGCAAATGGCAGGCGATATCAACGGCCATCACTCTGGCGGCATTCTTCATCACCCTGTATTTTACAGGAGGTAATATTAAGAACGCCACTCTCATCGCCGCACTCGTCGCACTCTTCGCCGCCTTCGCCGTCGCCTCCACCGCCGTCGCCTTCGTCGTCGTCGTCGTCGCCACCGCCTCCACCGCCTCCGCCGTCTTCGCCGTCTTCGCCGACATCGTCTTCGCTGTCTTCGCCTTCATCTTCACCGTCTTCGCTCTCGTCCTCGTCGCCGCCAAGAAAACTGGAATAAGCAAGAAGGTCGTCGGGCTTTCTTGCGCGGCGCAATTCATTTTAATCCTCGCGCCAATGCTAATCGTAATCTTGCGTTAACGCGAGGCAATTCAGAAAGCCCTAACACAAAAAAGTGTTGGGGCTTCTTTTATATAATAATATAATAAAAAGAACGCGGTTTAGCCACGTTCTTTCTGTTTAAATCGGGGTAGTGGGAATTGAACCCACTGTTACACCCACCCCAAGGGTGCGTGTTACCGGTACACTATACCCCGGGTAAAAATTTAAAATTTTCACCTCGCTTATCTCGACCCACTCGATATGGGCGAGATAAAGGCAGGGCAAGAAAGTCAAAATTCAAAATATAGCTTTTAAGTTTTCCGCCCAAGGCGGACCAGTCTCGGGTTGGCAAGTTTTATGCTTCGCGTTTTAAAATTTATTTCTTTTTCGTTTTTTGATACAGGTAGTGCAAACCTTTGCTCTCTTGCCATCAATGACTTTTGACTGTAAATTAATATTTTGTTTGGTTTTGGAAGCGATATGAGAATGGCTCAAGGTAATTTTGACAGCCGGTCCTCGACCGCAGATACTACAAGCTCTCGTCATATTTTTAGATATTTGATTAATTAAAGGTTTTGTAAGTAATGCTCGCTCCGCTCGTGAAACTGGGGCATTCGGAGTCAAATTAAAAGAATGCTTTTGTTTAAACTCCTCGCTACCAATTATAATTTAACATTAATTTTAAATAAAGTAAACCCCAATTCAATTAAACTAAAATAAAATGTTTTTAAGTCTTCTCAATCAACCCTATGAATTTATAATGTGGATTTTGGCAATTGTTTATGTTCTGACAGTTCATGAATTTGCCCATGCTTGGGCAGCATATAAACAAGGCGATTCGACTGCTATGGACAACGGTCGCTTAACTTTGAATCCGCTAGCCCATCTCGATATCTTCGGATTTTTTTCCTTATTGCTAATCGGTTTTGGTTGGGGAAAGCCGGTGCCATTTAATCCTGCTAATCTACGAAATAGAAAACTCGGCACAGTATTAATAGCTATAGCCGGCCCGCTTGCTAATCTTTTAAGCGCGCTTGTTTTTGGTTCAGTTCTTAGATTATTCCCGCAGATTATTAACAACTACGCTCTATTAGCGCAGTTTTTCTATATTTTAACTATGCTTAATGGGATTATTTTAGTTTTTAATTTAATACCCATTCCTCCTTTAGACGGCTCAAAACTTTTATTGGCTATCTTGCCCGAGCGCGCTTATCGTTTAAGATTTTATTTAGAACATTATGGCCCGACTATTTTATTGATTTTAATTATTAGTAATATTGTGTTCCATGTCCCGGTTTTTAGCTGGTTGTTTGGTTTTATTAAGGGGCTTGTTAATTTATTCATTGGAAGTCCTTTCTAGTCTCCGAATGTTAAAAAGAACTTGACACTTTTTTACTTTTTTGTTTTAATAATCTCTACACTAATTTTTATCTTAATTATTATTGTTTATGCCCACTATTTCTCAATTAGTTAGAAAAGGAAGAAAGCAAAATGCCTATAAATCTAAGGCGCCGGTTTTGCAATCCAGCTTCAATATTTTAAAGCGTCGCCGCAAAGACATTAAAGGCGGTCATCCGTTTCTGCGCGGCGTTTGTTTGAAGGTTACCACTATGACCCCGAAAAAACCAAATTCAGCCTTGCGTAAAATTACCAGGGTCAGGCTTTCTAACGGTACGGAAGTTACTGCTTATATTCCTGGCGTCGGACACAATCTTCAAGAACATTCTGTAGTTTTAGTTCGTGGCGGAAGGGTAAAAGACTTACCGGGCGTTCGTTATCATATAGTGCGTGGTGTTTATGATACGGTCGGTGTTCAGGGCCGCAAACAAGGTCGCAGTCGTTACGGCGCTAAGGCGGAGAAAAATTAATAACAAAATTAAAATAAATATTTAATATGCGAGGTAGAAAAAAACCTAAAAAAGTAAAAATTAATTCGGACCCGATACATAATCGGCAAGATTTTGCCAGATTTATAAATTATATTATGAAAGACGGGAAAAAGACTAAGGCCCAAAAAATTTTTTATTCCGCCCTAGACATAATTAAAGAAAAAACAAAAGAAGACTCTGTTAAAATTTTTGAAAAAGCTATGATTAATGGCAGTCCGTTGATTGAATTGAGGGCTCGCCGCATTGGTGGAGCTAATTATCAGGTGCCGACTCCAGCTTCTGAGAATAGAAGATTCGTTTTAGTTTCTAGATGGATATTAGATGCCGCTAGAAGTAGAAAAGGAAAACCAATGGCAGAAAAGTTAGCCAATGTTATTCTGGAAACATATCAAAATCAAGGTGATATTATCAAGAAAAAAGAAGATACTCATCGAATGGCAGAGGCCAATCGTGCTTTTGCTCATTTCGCGAGGTAATTGATAGTTTTTTATGGCACGTGAATACTCTTTGGAAAAAACAAGGAATATCGGAATTATCGCTCATATCGACGCTGGTAAAACAACGGTTAGCGAGCGCATTCTTTTTTATACTGGCAAAAAATATAAAATCGGTGAAGTCCACGAAGGTTTGGCAGAAATGGATTGGATGGAGCAGGAACGAGAACGAGGCATTACTATCACCTCGGCTGCAACTACTTGTTTTTGGCGCGATTGCCGTATTAATTTAATTGATACCCCCGGTCACATTGATTTTACTGCTGAAGTTCAACGCTCACTCCGTGTTTTAGACGGCGGCGTTGTTGTTTTTGACGGCGTGGCAGGCGTAGAACCGCAGTCAGAAACAGTTTATCATCAAGCAGAAAAATTTGGCGTTCCGCTCTTAGGATTTGTTAACAAAATGGATAGAATAGGCGCAGATTTTTACTCCACCCTAAAAGCTATTCGCGAAAGATTAAATTCACATTCGTACCCGATTCAATTGCCCATCGGTGCAGAATCAAATTTTAAAGGAGTTGTAGATATTTTAAATCGCAAGGCCATTGTTTATTTAGATGAAGAAGGAAAACAATTCGAGGAAGAAGAAATACCGGTTGATTTGAAAGAAGCTGTTGAAAAGTATCGTCACGAACTCATTGAAGCCGTTGTTGAATATGATGACAATCTGATGAGTGAATATTTGGAAGGCAAGGAACCTTCGACAGAAGAGCTGGAAAGGGTTTTGTGCAAAGCTGTTATAGTTGGCAAAATAATTCCTATTCTATGCGGTTCGGCCTTAAAGAACAAGGGTGTCCAGTTTTTGCTTGATGCTGTTTGCGATTATCTTCCTTCACCTTTAGATATTCCTCCCGTAGAAGGGGTTGACCCCCAAAATAATCAACCCGTTGTTCGCAGGGTTGACGACAATGAACCGTTTTCCTCTTTGGCTTTTAAAATTGCCACAGATCCATTTGTAGGGAAACTATGTTACTTTAGAGTTTATTCTGGTCATTTAGCCGCCGGATCTTATGTTTTAAATAGCAAAAAAGGTAACAAGGAAAGAATAGGCCGTATCGTTAGGATGCACGCCAATAAAAGAGAAGACGTCAGCGATGTTTACGCAGGGGAAATTGCGGCTATTGTGGGCATGAAAGGCACAACAACTGGCGATACGCTTTGCGATATTGATCACCCCATCATTTTAGAGTCAATAGTTTTTCCCGAACCAGTTATTTCTATCGCCGTTGAACCCAAAACCGAAAACGACCAACAGAAAATGGGCATCGCTTTATCTAAATTGGCCGAAGAAGATCCAACTTTCAAAATTTCCACTAACGAGGAAACGAGTCAAACAATTATAGCTGGTATGGGAGAACTTCATCTTGATATTATCGTTGATCGCATGAAGAGAGAATTTAAGGTAGATGTTAATGTGGGCAGGCCACAAGTAGCTTATAAAGAAACAATTACTAAGGTTGTAGAATCAGAAGGAAAATATATTCATCAATCTGGTGGTCGCGGACAATATGGTCATTGCTGGTTAAGATTAGAGCCGATGGAACGCGGTAAAGGATTTGAATTCGTTGATGAGCTTAAGGGAGGAACTATTCCTAAAGAATATGTTCCGGCCATTAAAAAGGGCGCGCAAGAAGCCCTTAGTAATGGTGTCTATGCAGGATATCCTTTAATCGATATAAGGGTGGCGGTTTACGACGGTTCTTATCATGACGTTGATTCTTCGGAGGCAGCTTTTAAAATTGCCGCTAGCCGCTCCATAAAAGATGGCGTGATGAAGGCTGGTCCGGTACTTTTGGAACCAATTATGAAAATAGAAGTAGTAGTGCCCGATCAATTTATGGGAGAGGTAATCGGTGATCTTAACTCTCGTCGCGCCCAAATCCAAAGTACGCGCGACCGCGGACAAATGAAAATTATCGATGCTTCTGTTCCTTTGGGAGAAGTTTTTGGTTATGCCACTATTTTGAGATCTAATACGGAGGGCCGCGGGAGTTATTCCATAGAATTTTCTCATTATGCCGAAGTGCCGAGAAATGTCGTAGAAAAAATAATTAACGCAGATAAAAAATAGAATCGTATTGACATTTTTTGGCTTTTTGTTTATAATTAAATATTAATTGTTGAAAACTTTATTGATCTTTTTAAAAAGATCAATTAAGATAAAGAATCTAAGTTAAGGACAAGTTAATAATAAAATAAATAACAAATTCGCGTTTACCGCGATTATTTAAAGAGGAAAAATATGGCAGAAAAAGAGAAATTTTTAAGAAATAAAACCCATGTCAACGTAGGAACAATTGGTCATGTTGATCATGGCAAAACCACACTTACCGCCGCTATTCTCAAGTGTTTACAGGGGGCCGGTAAAAAAGCAGACGTAAAGGGCGTGGATCAAATTGATAATGCCCCAGAAGAGAAAGAGCGTGGTATTACTATTAATCTAGCTCACGTTGAATACGAGACCGACAAAAGGCATTATGCGCATATTGATTGTCCGGGTCATGCTGACTATATTAAGAATATGATTACCGGCGCGGCTCAAATGGATGGAGCAATCTTGGTGGTTTCCGCTCCAGATGGCCCAATGCCTCAAACCAGAGAGCATATTTTACTCGCTCACCAAGTTAGTGTTCCGGCAATTATTGTTTTTTTGAATAAGATAGATATGGTTGAAGACAAAGAATTGGTTGATATTGTTAAAGAAGAAGTTCGTGATTTATTAAAAAAATACGAGTTTCCTGGCGATGAAGTTCCTATTATTGAAGGGTCAGCTCTTAAGGCCCTGGAATGCGGTTGCGGTAAGGTTGATTGTCAACGGTGCGGTCCAATTTTGAAATTAGCAGATATGCTCGACTCTTATGTTCCGGAGCCGAAACGCGATGTTGATAAACCATTTTTAATGCCAGTTGAAGATATCTTTTCTATCGAAGGTCGTGGCACCGTTGTTACTGGTAAAATTGAACGAGGTATTGCTAAGATTAATGATGAAATAGAGATTATCGGTTTAAACCCAACACAAAAAACCGTGATAACAGGTATCGAGATGTTCAGAAAGACGCTTGATGAGGGTCAGGCTGGCGATAATGCGGGTATTTTATTGCGTGGCACTAAAAAGGAAGATGTAGAGCGCGGTCAAGTTATTGCTAAACCGGGTAGTGTCAACCCACATACTGATTTTTTGGCCCAGGTTTATGTGCTTACTAAAGACGAAGGCGGGCGCCATACTCCATTCTTCAAGGGTTACAAGCCCCAATTTTATATTCGTACAACTGATGTGACCGGTGATGTCATTCTTCCCGAAGGCACGGAAATGGCTATGCCAGGCGACACTTTAAATGTAACCGTTAAATTAATTAAGTCTATTGCGCTTGAAGAACAACAAAGATTCGCTATTCGCGAAGGCGGTAAGACGGTAGGCGCTGGTGTTGTTACAAAGATTATTAAATAAAATAATTTTCAGCTCTTTATTTCAGCTCTTTATTAATTAAACATTATGTCTGAAGAAGACAAGAAAAAAAATCCTAAACAAGGGGAACCTTATAAAAACAGAGTTAGAATTAAAATTAAGGCTTACGATCACCGTATTATCGACGAATCCCTAAAGAATATCGTTGATACGATTAAACGCACTGGCGCTAAAGCGATCGGACCGATTCCTTTACCGACCGATAAAAGGAAATACACTGTGCTTCGTTCTACGTTCGTCAAAAAAGATGCGCGCGATCAATACGAGATCAGAACGCACAAAAGATTGATAGATCTAGTCGATATCACGCCACAGACCATTGAAGCTTTGACAAATTTATCTTTGCCGGCAGGCGTAGACGTGGAAATTAAAATGTAGATTTTCCGCTCAGGGTTTTTAAATGGGGCTAATTTAGTTTTAATCTTTAAATTTAAGACACCTACAGTATTGTTTTAAATTTAATTAATTATTAACCGGATTTTTTAGGTCAAACCCTTAATCTTATTTGTCTTCCCGAGGATTTAGACTCAAAGTCCGGTTTTTTGTTTTCGTTTTTTCATCAACACTTTGTTAAAATATTAGTTTTTATGAGATTTATCTTGGGTAAAAAAATTGGAATGAGCCAGATTTTTTCTGAAGATGGCAACGTTGTCCCAGTTACTTTGGTGCAGGCTGGACCATGCATTATAACCGCGCTTCGCATACACGATAAAGACAAGTACCAGGCGGTGCAATTAGGTTTTGGTTCCAAAAAGAAATTGAATAAACCACAAAAGGGACAATTGAAAGAATTGGGCAATTTTAAATATATAAAAGAATTTAGAGTTGATAATACTGAAAATTACAAAACAGGTGACAAGATAGACGTGTCTATTTTTATAAAAGGTGACATTATAGATGTCTCTTCGGTGTCAATCGGTAGGGGTTTTCAGGGCGTTGTTAAAAGACATCATTTTAAGGGTCATCCCGCAACCCATGGGCATAAAGATCAATTAAGAATGCCTGGTTCTATTGGTTCTATCCGCGCTCATTCTGGTAAAGTGCAAAAAGGAAAAAGAATGGCTGGTCGAATGGGTAGTGAACGCATAACCTTAAAAAATTTAGAAATTATTGATATTAATCCGGAAAAAAATATTTTATCAATTAGGGGCGCGATAGCAGGCGGAGAAAACGCCTTAATAGAGATTAAAACCAAAAATTAATTATGTTAAAAATAGGTGTTTACAATCAAAGCGGAGAAGCGACGGGAGAAGTGAATCTTTCTCAAGAAATTTTTGGTCTTAAGCCCAATCCGGACATTGTCAGACAGGTGGTTGAGATGAAGCTCGCTGGTTTAAGAAAGCCAATTGCTCATACCAAAACGAAGGGTGAAGTTCGTGGTGGTGGCAAAAAGCCATGGAAACAGAAAGGAACAGGACGAGCTCGTGCCGGATCAATTAGATCTCCTCTTTGGAAAGGCGGTGGTGTTACTTTCGGCCCACGCTCAAATGTCAATTTTACCAAGAAGGTTAATAAAAAAATGGAAAGAAAGGCTTTGTTTATGGTGCTTTCTGATAAATTATCCAATAACAAATTAGTCGTAGTTGATAAATTTATTATAAAAAATATAAAAACCAAAGATTTCTTAAATAATATAATAAAAAAATTACCGTCAAACGGAGAAAAAACACTAATACTTAACGATAAATATTCAAAAGGTTTATTTTTTTCGGCTAGAAATTTGCCCCTTTTAAAAATTAATCGCATTAATAATATTAGTTTAATTGATTTGTTAAATTATAGTTTTTTGATCATTACTAAAGGTGCGTTAAAAGTTTTGGAAGAAACATATAAAAAGGCCTAATTTTGCTTATGTCTATATTTAAAAGAACAAAAAAGATTAATAAATCGGAAGAAAATAAAGTTATCAAAACTCAAAAAGATGAGAGTGAAGAGTCTTTTATTTTGAATAAAAAGAATAGAAATGTCGCAACTCATCGTTTGATTGTTAAGCCCATTTTAACGGAAAAAGCTAGTTCTATGGAGACTCAAAGTAAATATACTTTTATGGTAGAAAATAAGGCGAATAAGGTCGAAATTAAGAAAGCCATCGAGAGTTTGTACGGTGTCCACCCAATTAAAATAAATATTATTAATGTTTCTGGCAAAAAAGTTAGATCGGCTAAGGGTTATGGAGTAACTAAAAATTGGCGAAAAACTGTCGTCACCTTAAAATCTGGTGAAAAAATCGAATATGCCAGGGCCAAAATTTAAATTTATTATTTTTTTATGCTAAAGGTTTATAAACCAACAACTCCGGGAAGAAGAGACACAAGCGTCGTAGTCACAAGGGATTTAGCGCCTAATAAACCGCTAAAATCTTTGACTAAATATATTAAATCTAATGCTGGGCGTAGTTTTGGCCAGGTAACCGTCAGGCATCAGGGCGGTGGCGTTAAGCGAACTTATCGGGTTATTGATTTTCGACAACAAATTTTTGATATTCCGGCCAAAGTTTTATCAATCGAATATGATCCGAATAGATCTTGCTGGATTGCTTTGATTTCTTATGCTAATGGAATCAAAGCTTATATTATCGCACCAGATAACTTGAAGGTAGGCGACAAGATAATTTTTTCAAAATCAAAATTAGATATTAACATCGGCAATCGTATGCCATTGAAATATATTCCCGATGGTTATATGGTTCATAATATTGAGCTGTTCCCCGATCAAGGCGGGAAAATAGTCCGTTCGGCTGGAACTGGCGCGATGGTTATGGTTCACGAGAATGGTATGGTCCAATTAAAATTACCCTCGAAAGAAATTAGAATTGTTTCAGAAGATTCTTGTGCCTCTATGGGTGTTATTAGTAATCCGGAAAGAAAGCATATTCGTTGGGGCAAGGCTGGTAGAATGAGAAAAAGAGGAATCAGACCCTCGGTTCGTGGTAAAGCAATGAATCCATGCGATCATCCGCATGGCGGTGGTGAAGCGCGAAATTCTATTGGTTTGGTTCACCCAAAAACTCCGTGGGGAAAACCGGCTTTAGGAGTAAAAACCAGAAAAAAACATAAATCAAGTAATAAATTTATAATTAAGAGAAGAAAATAAAATAAAATAAAATAAATTGTTATGGCACGATCACTTAAAAAAGGTCCTTGGACGGATGAGAAATTATTGGAAAAGATATCTAAATCAAAGCCAGGCGATAAGATAATTATTAAAACCTGGTCGCGTGATTCGGTTATTACCCCAGAAATGGTTGGTTTTACTATTGGTGTCCATAATGGCAAGGTTCATGTTAGTGTTTTTATTTCTGAAGATATGGTTGGCCATCATTTAGGCGAATTTTCTCCAACTCGTAAATTCGTTAAACACGGCGGCAAAATGCAAAAAGGAATAGAGCAAGCAGCGGCAACAGCCACTAAGGCTACGTCAGCAGAGGTCACTCCCGCCCCGAAAAAATAATAATTACATTTTATGGAAGCAAGAGCATCTGCAAAATATATAAGGATTTCTCCCAGAAAAGTTAGATTAATAGCTGATCTAATTCGTGGATTACCCGTAGAAGCAGCCGAGCATCAACTAATGGTTGTTCCTCGCCGATCCTGTCCCCTTTTTTTGAAACTATTAAATTCGGCCACAGCCAATGCGGAAAATACCTATAATCTTAAAAAGGAAAATCTTTATATCAAAATCATTAAAGTTGATAGCGGGTCTTCGTTAAAGAGATGGATGCCAAAAGCCATGGGTCGTGCCACTCCAATCATAAAAAGAAGCTCTCAAATCGTAATTATTTTAGATGAATTAAAGGACACAGGTAAGAAAAAAAATAAAAAAGTTAAAAAGGAAGAAAAGCCTGTAGTTTTAGATGAAATGCCACAAGAAGGAATAGTTAGAACCATGGAGGATGTTGGGGTAGGAACACATGGAAGCAAAGAATCTTTGGTTAAAAATATATTTGACAAGACGCGCGTGGCCAAACATCGCAGTCAGCAGAATTTAGACAAATTAAGAAGCAAGGGAAAATTCGGTTTGATCAAAAAAATATTTAGAAGAAAAACTATTTAATAAAAGTTAAATTTAAATTTGTGGGGCAAAAATGTAATCCAAAAATTTTAAGAATACCGATGATAAAAACTTGGGAATCGAAATGGTTCGCCGACCTAGTTAATTTTAAAAAATTTTTGAAAGAAGATACGCAAATTAGAAAATTTATTCAGAAGAAACTGAAAAATGCCGGTATCGACAAAGTAAACATTGAGAGATCGCGTAATAATTTGAAAATAATAATCCATACGGCCAAGCCGGGCGTGGTAATCGGTCGCGGCGGAGCAGATATCGACAAGACTAAAAAAGAAATTAAAGAAAAATTTCTAGACAAAAAAGTTAATTTAGAAGTCATCGTTCAGGAGGTTTCGACGCCGATGCTTTGCGCTCAAGTTGTTTTAGAGTCAATGATCACTGATATCGAAAACAGATTGCATTTTAGACGTGTTCTGAAAAAAACTATCGATCAAGTGAAAACGGCTGGCGCGGTAGGTGTAAAAATAAACATCGGTGGCCGCTTAGATGGCGCGGAAATTGCAAGACGCGAAGCTTTATCCTGGGGAAAAATGCCGCTCCATACTTTACGCGCGGATATTGATTATTCTCGCGGTATTGCCCATACTATTTACGGTGCCATTGGCTTAAAAATTTGGATTTATCGCGGCGAAGTTTTTAATAAAAAATAGTAATTTTAAGAATATGTTGTTGCCCAAGAAAGTAAAATACAGAAAAATGATGAAAGGCAGAATCCGCGGCAAAGCCGTACGGAAAATTAGCCTTAGTTTCGGAGAATTCGGATTAAAGAGTTTAGATAGTTGTTGGGTCACTTCCAAGCAAATTGAGGCGTCTCGACGAGCTATTATGCATTTCTTGAAAAGGGGTGGAAAGCTTTGGATCAGAATTTTTCCAGACAAACCGATCACGACCAAAGGAGCAGAGGTTCCTATGGGTGGCGGGAAAGGGGCGGTTGATCATTATGTCGCCGCTGTTAAAAAGGGCATGATTCTATTTGAATTAACCGGTATAACCGAAGAACAAGCGAAAGAAGCTCTTAGATTAGCTTCTCATAAATTACCGGTCCGTACTTTATTTATAAAGGGTTGATTTTTTATTTATGAGACTAAAAGATTTACACCAAAAAACAGAACATGAATTGAATGGTTTATTGGCGGAGAAGCGCGAAAAACTACGAGAGCTTAATTTTGATATACACTTAAAACAATCCAAAAATGTTCGAGACGTTAGGAAATTAAAAAGAGACATCGCTAGAATTCTAACTATTTTAAAAGTTAAATTATCATAATAATATGACAGAGTCGACAAAAAATAATAAAAGGAAATTTCAAGGTGTGGTATTATCTAACAAGATGAAAAAAACCATCGTTGTGACGGTTGAAAGAATTAAAGAACATAAAAAATATCACAAAAGATATAAAATCAGAAGAAAATTTAAAGTTCACGATGAAAATAATTCTGCCAAGCCGGGCGATGTGGTAAGTTTTGAAGAGTGTCGTCCTTTTTCCAAAGAGAAAAGATGGATGTTGGTAAAAATTATAAAATAAATATTACAGGGACATGATCCAGCTTCGTTCAATGTTAAAAGCAGCCGACAACAGTGGGGCCAAAAAACTCCAATGCATTAAGGTAGAAAGAGGGTATCAAAGAAGATATGCGAGGATTGGTGATATGATTACAGCGGTGGTTAAAGAAGCTATTCCTTACGGTACTGTTAAAAGAAAAGAAATAGTTCATGCAGTTGTTGTCAGAACGAGAAAAGAATTTAGAAGGCCTGACGGTTCCTATATTAGATTTGACGATAATGCGGCAGTAATTGTCGATCCAACCACGAAAGAACCGAAAGGGACGCGTATTTTTGGTCCCGTGGCTAGAGAATTAAGAAGTCGCGGTTTTATTAAAATAGTCTCGCTGGCTCCAGAGGTTTTATAATTGATAAACAAGTATAATTGGTAGGTGTAGTGAGTAAAAATAATTTAAATTTATGGCGTCGAAAATGAAAATTAAAAAAGGGGATTTAGTGCAGATTATCAGTGGCAAAGATCGCGGTAAAAAAGGAAAGATACTTAGAGTTTTTCCCGACGATAATAAAATAGTTGTTGAGGGATTAAATTTATTATATAAAAATGTTCGCCCGAAACGAGAAAATGAAAAAGGCCAACGCATCCAATTTCCAGGGAAACTCAATGCGGCGAAAATTATGTTGGTTTGTCCTAAATGTTCTAAGGCGATTAAGGTTGGCTACAAGATTTTAGCCGATGGCAAGAAAAATCGTTTTTGTCGTAAATGTAATGAATTAATTTAATTTTTATTTATTTTCTATAGTTTATTCATATTTATTATGACCCTTAAAGAGAAATATCAAAAAGAAATTATTCCGGCGATGATGAGTTCGTTCGATATTTATAATGTGATGGAAGTTCCTAAAGTAGAAAAGATCATAGTTCTGTGCGGCCTCAATCGAGCATTAGTGGAACAAGATGGAAAATTTATTGATATGGTTAAAAATACCATAACCAAAATAACCGGCCAAAAACCCATTGAGATTAAAGCCAAGAAATCAATAGCCGGGTTTAAAATTAGGGAAGGTCTGAGCGTTGCTTTAATGGTAACCATTCGCGGTAAAAGAATGTATGATTTTTTGAATAAATTAATTAACGTTTCTATCCCCCGCATTAAAGATTTTCGCGGTTTAAATGAAAATTCTGTGGATCAGTTCGGTAATTTTAATTTTGGTCTTAAAGAGCAAGTCGTTTTTCCCGAGGTTAAATCCGAAGAGGTTGAACGTGTTCATGGATTGCAAATCACTGTTACTACTACCGCTCGAGACAAGAAAAAGGGAATAGAATTATTTAAATTATTTGGTTTTCCTTTTAAAAAATAAAATAATTATGGCTACCACTGCTCAAATCGTAAAATCATCAAGAAAAAATAAATATTCGACCCGTAAGATTAGTCGTTGTTGGCGATGTGGCCGACGCCATGGTTATATGCGCGACTTTGATTTATGTCGCATATGTTTTCGTGAATTAGCGAATAAGGGCGCTATCCCAGGCATAAGGAAGTCTAGTTGGTAGAATTATTAATTTAAATAAATATATTTGTTAATCAATATGACCGATCCAATAAGTGACATGCTTTCAAGAATCAAAAATGCTCAAGCTGCTGGCAAGCCAGAAATCTTAATTCCCTGTTCAAAAATTAAACATGACCTGGCACAAATTTTAGCGCGCGAAGGTTGGGTCTCTAAAGTAGAAATTATTGAAAAACTCAAAAACGAAAAAAGCAAAAGAAAAAAACAGATCGTTTTTAAATGGTTGAAGATAGGTTTAAAATATATTGAGAATAAACCTGTTATTGGTAGTCTTAAAAGACTGAGTGCTCCGGGTTGTCGTCTCTATATTACAACCGACAAAATATACAAGGTACGAAATGGATTTGGTCTTTTAATTTTATCTACGCCACACGGACTTTTGACGGGTAAAGAAGCGCGCAAAAAGAAAACAGGCGGAGAATTAATTTGCGAAGTTTGGTAATAAATAAATTAATTGATTAATTATATGTCGCGTTTAGGAAAAAAACCCATCAGTATGCCATCCGGAGTTGAGACTAAAATCGACCAAGATTTTATTATTATAAAAGGTAAAAAAGGAGAATTAAAACAACAAATCCATCCTTTAGTTAAAATTAGTTTAATAGATAATAGTGTCGTAGTAGACGTCGATAACAAAAATGATAAATTACAAAAATCTTTATGGGGGACTTTTGCCAGGCTTATTATGAATATGATTACCGGCGTAACTGTTGGTTTTGAGAAAAAACTAGAATTAGTCGGCGTTGGTTACCGCGCGACATTAAATGGCAATAAGATTACTCTTACCGTTGGTTTTTCCCATCTAGTAGAGTTTATTTTGCCCGCTGGCGTTATTGCGGCTGTTGATAAAAATATTTTAACAATCACGGGCATCGACAAACAATTAGTAGGCGAAGTAGCAGCTAAAATAAGAAGAATTAAAAAACCCGAACCATATAAAGGTACGGGCATTAAATATGCCGATGAAGTAATTCATATTAAACCAGGCAAGCGAGCAGCTGCAACCACTTCTTAATCTAGGCAAACTTAGAAAACATGAGAATATTTTATGAACAAAGAACAGATAAAACAAAATAAATTTTTAAAAAGAAAAACGAGAGTCAAATTTCAGATCGGTTCGAATTTAGAGATACCGCGCTTAAGTGTTTATCGTAGCAACAAGTATATTTATGCGCAAATTATCGACGATCAAAAAGGCCATACTCTAGTCAGTGTTGATAGTAGAAAAATTAATAAAAAAAATATTGTAAAAGCCGAGGAAGCTAAAGAAGCGGGGAAATTATTGGTCGAAGAAGCTTTGAAAAAAGATATTAGAATTGTGCGTTTTGATCGTGGCGGCAGAAAATATCACGGTCGAATAAAATCTTTCGCCGATGGAGTCAGAGAGGGTGGGTTGGAATTTTAGAAAAATATTAATTTTATTTTGAAATATGGCAAAAAAAAGAGAAAGAAGAAATTTAAATGAATTACGAACAGAGGTTGAATACGAGCAAAAACTTTTAGATTTGGCTCGTGTCACTCGCGTGGTTTCCGGCGGTAAAAGAATGAGATTTAGGGCCTGTATAGTTATCGGTGATCGTAAGGGATCGGTAGGAGTAGGGATCGCCAAAGGCTCAGATGTTTCAGATGCTATTAATAAGGCGGTTCGCCAAGCTAAAAAGTCTTTAATAAAAATAGATTTAGTAAATGAAACCATTCCTCACTGGATTAAAGAAAAATATAAATCAGCCGAAATTTTGATAAGACCAGCCGGCAAGGGCAAGGGGGTTGTGGCCGGTGGTGCGCCTCGTGCGGTTTTGGGGTTGGCTGGTGTTAAAAATGCGACTGCCAAAATGATAGGTTCCAGTAACAAAATAAATAATGCCCGAGCTACAATAAATGCGTTAATTAAATTAAAAACACCCGCAGTAAAAAATAATTAATAGTTATGATTTTATCTCTACATACATTAACGGCTAGAACAAAGAAAAAACATATTAAACGCGTGGGTCGCGGTAATGCCTCCGGACATGGAACTTTTTCTGGTCGTGGGCAAAAGGGGCAAAGAGCCCGTAGTGGCGGCAGAAAGGGTTTAGAGATGAAGGGCTTGAAATCTAATATAAAACATTTTCCCAAGATAGGCGGTTTTAAGAGTTTGAATCCTATATTTAAACCTATCAATATATCTTTATTAGATAAAAATTTTAACGACGGAGAAATCGTCAATTTGCAAGCTTTGCAAGAGAAAAAATTAATAAAGAGAAATGATAATTTCATTAAAATTTTAGGCGAAGGCAAGCTGACCAAGAAATTGATTATTGATATTAAGAATATTTCAAAAACCGCTCAAAAAGCGATTGAGGATTGCGGCGGTGAAATTAAAATTAGATAAATAAATTTTTATTATGTGGAACAGGATAAGAGGAATTTGGCACATGAAGAGCCTCCGGAATAGCATTCTCTATGTTTTGGCAATGTTGGTTATTTTTAGAATCGCTGCCCATATTCCTCTGCCGGGTGTTAATGTCGCCAGCCTCAAGGATATATTTGAAAAAAATCAGATTCTTGGAATGTTGAACGTTCTGTCCGGCGGAGCAATGGCCAATTTTTCTTTAGTCGCTCTGGGTGTGGGCCCGTACATTACCGCCTCTATTATTATGCAGCTTTTGACTATGATTGTTCCCGGTCTAGAGGCTTTATCTAAAGAAGGAAGCGCCGGACATCGAAAAATTAATCAATATTCAAGAATTATCACTGTTCCTCTGGCCTTGCTCCAGGCTTACACCATGATTATGATTTTTTCCCGCTCCACGCCGCCGGTTCTTATCGTAAGTAATTTAACCGTTTTAATCACGACTATGATGGTTATGACGGCCGGCACTTTATTTTTAATGTGGCTGGGCGAATTAGTTTCCGAAAAGAAAGTTGGAAACGGTGTATCCTTGATTATCTTCGCCGGTATTGTTGAACAACTCCCCGTTAGTTTGCAAAGATTAATTGTTACTTTTACTGCCACGCAATTAATTAATGTTTTAATTTTGATTATTCTCGGCGTCATCACAATCGCCGGCGTAGTCATGTTAACAGAAGGGCAAAGAAATATACCGGTTTCTTATGCGCGCCGCATCCGTGGTAATCGCATGTATGGTGGTATGGATACTTATTTGCCTTTGAAGGTAAATCAAGCTGGAATGATTCCGATTATTTTCGCCGTTTCTCTCGTTTTGATTCCTTCAATGTTGGGACAATTTTTATTGAGAGCCAATACACCATTTTTATTATCAGCAGGAAAAATTATGACATCAATTTTTGCGAATCAGCTTATTTATGGCATTATTTATTTCGTTTTAGTTGTAGCTTTCACATATTTTTATACGAGCGTTGTTTTTCATCCGCAACAAATTGCAGAAAATCTTCAGAAGCAGGGTGGTTTTATTCCTGGCACTAGGCCGGGAGAGGCAACCGCTAAATTTTTAAATTCCACAAGCACAAGAATTATGTTGGCTGGAGCTATGTCATTGGGTATTATCGCCATTTTGCCATTGATAACTCAGGGTTTTGTGCAGGGTGCTTCTTTGGCGGTTGGCGGCGCAGGTCTTCTGATTGTGGTAAGCGTGGTTTTGGAGACGGTAGCTCAGATTCAGGCGCAAATTAGTATGCACGAATATAGCGGTTAATATTTTTTATAATTAAAATATTAGGAGTAGTAAAAATGACCGACACAGAAAAACAAAAAGTTAAAAGTTGGCGAATGGTTTTTATTGGTCGTCCGGGTTCAGGCAAGGGAACTCAAGTTGAAAGGATACAAAAAGAATTCGGTTCGGTTTTAATTCCTTCGCCAGGCAATGTTTATCGTGATCCGGCGTTTCGCGAGACGCCTTGGGGTAAAATAGTCGGGCCGATGATTGACAGGGGGGAATTCGCACCCAACGAAATTACTAACCAGGTTATGAAAGAAAAAATTTCCGAGCTGACTCGCGAACAGATAGGTTTTGTTTCTGAGGGTTATCCGCGAACATTGGGTCAGGCAGAATTCGCTGATCAAGAGATCGGGATTGATTGGTTGATTAATCTTAATGTGCCCGAAGACAAAATCTTTGAGCGACTTTCTGGGCGTTTAGTGTGTCCGCAATGCAGTAGTAGCTATCATCTTACTTTGAAGCCGTCGAAACAAAACGGTATTTGCGATATTTGCGCGATTCGTTTGGTTCAAAGAGAAGACGATAAACCAGAGGCAGTTAAGAACAGATTAAGAGTTTATTACGAGACAGCCGAACCCACCATTGATTATTATCGGCAGAAAGGAAAATTAATTGATATTGACGGCGATCAGTCAATCGACTATGTTTATAAGGAGATCATAGATAAACTACTTGAAAAAGTGAAATAAAAGGTATTAAACTTTTTGATATCAGTGCTTGTCTTTCTCTCGCTTACTTGATAATAAAAACGATTTTTTATAATCCGATTGATCATCGGATTTTTTAATAGATTTACGTATTTTATAAAAAGCATTAGAATAGAATGATAATATTTTAATTATCGACATGATTCCTATCAAAACCAACGAAGAAATAAAAATAATGCGCGAAGGCGGATTGATTTTAGCTAAAATAATTGATCAGCTTATTGAAGAAGTAGTGTCGGGTATTTCAACTTTTGATTTAGAAATATTAGCCCGTCAACTAATAAAAGAGTATAAAGTGGAAAGCGCTTTTTTTGGTTATTTGCCAGATACTTCGTCAGGATCAAATCAAATTGGTTACCCGGCGGTTTTGTGTGCCTCGGTTAATAATGAAGTTGTGCATGCCATTCCTTCCAAAACAAAAATTTTAAGACCCGGCGATATTGTCGGACTTGATTGCGGGATTAAATACAAAGGTTTTTATTCAGACATGTCTAAGACTGTGGGAGTAGGAAAAATATTTCCCGAAGCTAAAAAATTAATTAAAATTACCGAAGAGGCGTTGATGCGAGGAATTAAAAAGATAAAAGACGGAATCCATTTAGGAGATATTTCAGAAGAGATACAGAATTATGCGGAACAAAATGGTTTTAGTGTGGTTAGAGATTTAACTGGTCATGGCGTTGGCAGAAAGCTTCATGAACCGCCGGTTGTTTTTAATTATGGCGTTAAAGATACGGGACCGATTTTAGAATCAGGGATGATTTTGGCCATTGAGCCCATGGTTAACGCAGGAGGTTCTGATGTGAAAGAATTGGCTAACAGGTGGACAATTGTTACTGCTGATGGGTCTCTATCTGCTCATTTTGAGCATACGGTTTTGGTCACAAAACGAGGTAGTGAGATTTTAACCCAAAAATAAGATTTAAGATTTTCGCCATTCGCCCACTTCTTATTTTAAATTTTTAAGATAAAATAATATTAAAACAGATCTTTAAAAAAGGAGGGATTTTGATGTCAGAACATAAAATCGATTTAAGCGCTTTGCCTTGGTTTTTCCGCCGAGCCGAACCAAAAGAAAATTTTAAAAATTCAAATCTTCTTTTGGTTGATAGCTGGACGAAGGCCATAGTGCCGGGTAATATTTATCTGGACTTGATGGCGAACAGATTAATCAGTGATCCGCGGTGGAATTTAGGACAAGACTTGTCTTGGGTTGACAAAAGTGATTGGCTTTACGGATGCTCGTTCGCCATTGATACTCTTAAAAAGGGCGATGACTACGAATTATCTTTTGAAGGACTTGATACAGTGACGGACATTTGGCTAAACGGTTGTTTGGTCGGTTCGACCAAGAATATGTTTATCAGTCATAGCTTCCGCGTTGACAATCTGCTTGCAGAAGGCAACAACACGCTGATTGTTCATTTTAAATCTGCGCTGAAATGGACTGAAAAAGCAAGAAAAGAAAATGGCAGATTGCCAGCAGACTATTATTCTGATCGGATTTATCTGCGCAAGATGCAGTGTTCTTTCGGTTGGGATTTTGGTTTAAGCTTGCCAGGTTGCGGAATTTGGCAATCTTGCTATTTAAAGATTCGTTCCAAGGGGCAATCGCGCGTTAGAGGTGTTGTTGTCAATACGCAAGAAATTATCGGCAACAAGGCAGTGGTTGCGATTGATATCTTTTTGGAAAATCATCAACAGATCAAAAAGATTATTTATGCTGTGGTTGACCAGAAGGGCAATCTTTGTCGCAAGTGGTCTTATCAGGAGGGGGTTCCCGAAAATGTTTGTCATCATCTAATGACGCTTGATAAGGTTAAACTTTGGTGGCCGCACGATCTTGGCGGTCCGCATCTTTACCATCTCCGGATTGAGTTGATTGACCATGATGGCAAATCGTATCTCTCTGCCTATAATTTTGGCGTGCGAACGGTTCGATTAGTGCGAGGAGAGGGCGAGGACTTTCATTTTTTAGTCAACGGCAAATTCGTTTTTATCAAAGGAGCGAATTTTGTTCCAGCTGACATTTTTCTGACTGACAGAAAAGACAAAAATTTGAAGTTGCTGGAAATGGCTAAAAAAGCGGGATTCAATCTTGTTCGTGTCTGGGGTGGGGGAATCTACGAAGAAGACGATTTTTATCGAACATGCGACGAGCTCGGTTTAATGGTTTGGCAAGATTTCATGTTCGCTTGCGGCCATTATCCGAATCAGTCCGACTTCGTGGCAGAGATCGAAAGAGAAGCCGAACAAGTGGTCCGGCGGTTGGTCAATCATCCTTCGATTGTTATTTGGTGTGGGAATAATGAATGCGAAATGGCGCACTTAATGATACTCAAGGAAAGAATCGGTCTTAAAGAATATTTCTATCATTTTCTGCCCAATCTTTTGCATCAGGTTTTACCATACGTTCCCTATGTGCCAACCACGCCTTTAAGTGGCATCTTCCCGTTTACCGGCAATCCGGCGAAGGGTGATATTCATCTTTGGGGCCAGTGGAGTTTCGGATGGAAATTCGAATCTTATCTCAAGAGGAAATTTGGTTTCGTCAGCGAATTCGGCTGGCAATCCTTTCCTTCTTGGAGGGTATTTGAAAAATCGCCGAAGTTCAACTCGATTTTCTATAACGATAGACATTTCTGGCAATACGAAAAGCAAAAATACGGCAAATTAATTTTTTACTGGTATTTCCGGAGTTATTTCGGCAAGATTCCGAAATGGTTGGGCGATTGGATTCTTTTGAGTCAGACCCTGCAAGCCAAGGCTCTGATAACTGCTATCGATGTTTGGCTAAGGAATTCTCCTCAAGCCAGCGGGTTTATTCTTTGGCAGCTGAATGATATCTGCCCGAGCATTTCGTGGTCTATTATCGACTACGAGCTAGAACCCAAAATCGCCTATCGGCAATTGAGGGAACTGTTCAAGATGGAACATTAAAATTGCGATAAACAATAGAGCCTCCTTAAATAAAGGAGGCTTTTTTTAAATTTCTTTTCTTTCTTTTATGGCATTGCCCAGGGTAATTTCGTCAGCATAATCAATATCGCTACCCATTGGCAATCCTCGTGCTAAGCGCGAAACTTTAATTTTCTGTAAATCTTTGTTTTCTTTGATTAATTTTATAAGATAAAGGACGGTGGTTTCGCCGTTTAAGTCAGGATCAAAGGCTAAAAGAATTTCGTTGATTTTATCTTTTTCTTTTTTAAGGCGCGCGATTAATTCTTTAATTTTTAGATTGTCCGGTCCAATGCCGTTAACCGTATCGATAACCCCGCCTAAAACAAAATAAAGACCGTTAAATTCACCGGTTTTTTCCAAAGCATTAAGAGTTTGCTGATCTCCGACCGCGCATATGATATTTTTATTTCTTTTTGGGTTGGCACAAATATCACAGATATTTTTTTCAGAAAGATTGCCACATTCTTGGCAGGAAATAATATTTTTTATTTTTTTAATTTTTTCTATCAAAACGTTGATTTCTTCAGAAGATTTTTTGAGTAAATCTAAAACATAACGCTCTGCGCTTTTTGGTCCGACGCTTGACCAAGTAGATAACTCGTCTATGAGGTCTTTTATCTCGCGAGGATACATTAGAATAAAGTAATTAACAAATATAAATTTAGACAATAACATTATAAACGAGTTCATTAAATAAATAAAGCATCCGTTATCCGCTCCGCCAGTTGGCGGAAGTCATTGTTGATATTCTAAGTATATTTGCTCTAAATTTCTAACGGGGGGGGGGGTTGACAAAAATTCAATTTTATGCTACCATTTATATATAAGAAGTTCATTAAATATCCAAAAACCTCTAATTTGGAGGACTAAAAATGAACACCATCCTGACCATCGTCGCCGCGGCTTTCGCCGCCGCCGTCCTGTTCGCAGTCTACCGGGCCACGATCTACAAAGACATCAAAAAGAACCGGGCCCTGGTCAATCCGGAACCAGTGACCGCCGAGATACTGGGTGTGCCTGGCGATCTGCTGAACTTTGTGGTGTTGTCCCAGGGTGGGAACTTCACGGTCAAGCAGGCCTTCAAGGCCATGCGTCGGGCCGGTGACATGGAGATCAAGATCAAGAACGTGGCAGTCATGTTGCGGAAACTGGCGCGCCAGAAGGTGATCCAGTACAAGGGCAGCGCTTTTCAGCTGCGGCCGTCTCTGCTGTGCCTGGGATAACAACAACTAACCCGCTTTCAAAAACGAAAGCGGGTTTTTATTTGATCAAAATTTGTTAGTTCAGAGACTTCATGATCGGGAATCCTCTTTGCTTTTAATGGATATTTAAAAAGGTTCTTCGGTCGGTAGTTGAGCTTCAAGATATTCTCGACCTAAATTTCTAAAACTAGCGGTATTTGCATCAAAGTATAATTTTACCGCTAAACCGGCTGGTCCGTGGCGGTGTTTGGCGATATGGACTTCGGCGATATTTTTTTCTTCTTCAAGTATTTTATTCCTCATCCCGGAGTCTGCGGCTTTGCGATATAGAAAC
Source organism: Patescibacteria group bacterium UBA4787 (assembly GCA_002402995.1). GTDB lineage: Bacteria > Patescibacteriota > Patescibacteriia > UBA2591 > UBA4787 > UBA4787. Next base: position 311,985 of record DHGX01000004.1, on the reverse strand, counting down.
ATCACTACGTCAGCATCTTGTTCGATAGAGCCCGATTCTCTTAAATCAGAGAGCTTGGGAATAGCAGGTATTCTGGCTTCTACTAAACGAGAGAGCTGTGATAAAGCTAAAATTGGGATATTAAGTTCTTTGGCTGTAGCTTTTAAGGCTCGGGAAATCTCCGAAACTTCTTGAACGCGATTTTCTTGATTGCCGCCCCCCATTAATTGTAGATAATCAACAATGATGAGGCCTAATCCATGTTCTGCCTGTAAGCGTCTGGCTTTGGCTCGAATCTCTAAGACATTCAACATTGGCGAATCGTCAATTAAAATCGGCGCGCCGCTGGAAAGATTATTAATGGCTTGATTGATTCTTTCAAAATCGTTGCCACCGCCTTCTTTAGAAAGGTGCCCGGTGCGCATTGACCAAAGATTAACATTTCCTTCGGCCGAGATCATACGATCAATAATTTGTTCGTGAGACATTTCCAAAGAGAATACAGCTACAGATGTTTTATTATTAATTGCAGCGCTGCGGGCGATATCTAATGCTAAAGAGCTTTTACCAACCGAAGGACGCGAAGCCAAAATAATTAAATCTGATTTTTGCAGGCCAGCCAAAACGCCATCTAGATCGGTGAACCCGGTGGGCATGCCTTTTAATGTGTTGCCCTCGCGATGATTTTCTTCAATGCGTGTAACTGCTTCAGAAAGTTTGTCTTGTAAGATTATTACATCTTTTTTGCCCAACGCTTGGGAGATAGAAAAAATTTTTTGTTCCGAGCGATCCAGAATGTTTTCTACAGGATCTTTTTCTTCATAAGCATTTTTAATAATTTCTCCGCCGGCCTGGATTAATCTTCTTAAAATTGCCTTGCGTTGAACGATTTGCGCATAAGAGTTAATATGAATCGCGCTAGGAACTTTGTTAGTTAAAGAAACTAAATAGCTTCTGCCACTGATTGTTTCTAGTTGTTTCTTTTCTTCTAGGCGGCTGGAAACGCTTAAAATATCAATGGGATTTCGCCGCTCAAAGATTTCTAACATCGTTTCAAAGATAAGGCGATGTGCATCTTTATAAAAATCGTCGCCTCTGACAATGTCAATTATTTTAAAAATTGCGTCTTTGTCGATTAAGAGGGAGCCCAAAAAAGCTTCTTCTGCTTCAATACTTTGTGGCGGCAATTTTTCGATTAAATTTTGATCATCGCGCTTGGTCATATTTTAAATTTTGTGGGGGTTTACAAAAATTTTTAATACTTTATAATTTTATATTGTTATCCTTTAATAATCAAGTTGTTTAATCGATTCATTATTAACAACTTAACCACAATTTATGCACGGGTCCGTAGCTTAGTGGTAAAGCAGTAGCCTTTTAAGCTATTGATCAGAGTTCGATTCTCTGCGGACCCATTTTAAGTTTTTTATTCTTTCATGATAAAGACCAAAATTAAAGATTTGGGTTCGTATATTGACCAGGAAGTCAGTCTCTCGGGCTGGGTTTATAATTTGCGATCATCTGGAAGCATTATTTTTCTCCAGTTTCGCGACGGCTATGGATTTATTCAAGCAATTGTGGCAAAAAATAGTGTCGATGAAGAAATTTGGGAAAAAGCCAAAAAGATTACTATCGAAAGTTCCGTCGTTTTGATCGGAAAAGTTACCGAGCATCCTAAACAAAAAGGCATTTATGAATTGCAGGTTGATAATATTGATTTAATAAATATCGCCCAAGAATATACCATCGGCAAAAAAGAGCACGGTCCGGAATTTTTATTGGACAATCGCCATCTATGGTTAAGGTCGCCTAAGCAATGGGCTATTCAGCGAATTCGTTATACTATAATTCGCGAAACATACGATCATCTTTCGCGCGAGGGGTTTATTAAAATTGACGCGCCGATTCTCACGCCTACAGCTTGCGAAGGAACCACTACATTATTTGAAATAAATTATTTTGATAAAGATAAGGCTTATTTAACTCAATCAGGGCAACTTTATATTGAGGCGGCGATTATGTCTCATAACCGTGTTTTTGATTTTGGTCCGGTGTTTCGCGCCGAAAAATCAAAAACTAGGCGTCATTTAACCGAATTTTGGATGATGGATGCGGAAATGGCTTTTTCCAATCACAGAGACAATATGACAATTCAGGAAAATTTAATCACGAGCATTGTTAAGCGCGTCCTCAAAGACAATCAAGAAGAATTAAAAGTTTTAGAACGAGACATCAAACCTTTAGAAAAAATTGAAACTCCATTTGATAAAATAACTTATACCGAGGCAGTTGATATTTTGCAGAAGCAGGGACGTGGAATGAAGTGGGGCGATGATTTCGGCGTCGACGAAGAGACGATTATCTCGCGTCAGCACGAAAAACCGATATTCGTGGAAAAATATCCGGTTACTATCAAGCCATTTTATATGAAGCGAGATCCTCTAAACGATAAAGTTGCAATGAATAGCGATCTTTTAGCGCCCGAGGGATATGGTGAAATTATCGGCGGTTCGCAAAGAGAAGACGATTACGAAACATTAATAAAACGTTTCAAAGAATACAATGTGCCGATTGAGCCCTATCAGTGGTACTTAGATTTGCGCCGTTATGGCAGCGTGACGCACGCGGGTTTTGGTTATGGTTTAGAGAGATTAACTGCCTGGATCTGTGGCATTCATCATATTCGCGAAACCATTCCTTTTCCTAGGCTAATAAATCGCTTAACTCCATAATTATCTTCTCGTTATTAATTATTTATAGACAACATTAAAAAAGAGCTTGGTCCATAAGCTCTTTTTTAATGTGATTTTATATTTTTTTATTGGCGAAATTGTTTATCCATGGCTTTACTTTAATGGGCGATTAAATCAAACATTTTAACTACAGATTCAATAGTTTGCGTCAATTCTTTTTTTTCTTTTCGGTTAAAGTCGCTTGTTACGAAGTCGGGGATTTTTTCTTTAGGAATCTTATATTCAGATTTAATGCCGATTTTTATCTGGGTAAAATTTTTTGTTTTAAGATTTTCAATTATTGAATCAATGCCATGGTGTCCGCCGGAAGAGCTATCTTTTTTTATTTTAATTTTGCCGAATTCCAAGTCTATGTCATCGCGGACGATAATGATGTTTTCAGTTTTTATCTTAAAAAAGTTTTTCATTTTTTTAACTGCTTCGCCGGAATCATTCATAAAAGTTGTGGGCATAGCCAAAAAAACTTTTTGAATAGGTTGGTCAATTGTTTTTAGTGAAGCCGATAACTTTGGATTAATTTTAAATTTTCCCTGGCCGAATTTTTCGCCATATTCTTGAACGATTCTCTGCCCGATGTTGTGGCGATTATATTCGTATTTTTCTCCCGGGTTTCCTAGTCCAACGATTAATATAGATTGCATACAATTAGTAGTTACTTATGTCTTGCTTATAAATATTAATCGGCGTTCCCCAAAGTTGGGCTTTCTCGCGTAAGTATTTCTCAATCATATTAAATTGGGCGGGGTTGATTAATTTCCGAGCCAGCATTTTTTTATGAATTTGGATAATCAATTTTGGAGGATGCGTGGCTACTTGGGTTAATTTACATTTGCTTAATTTTTTATTGTCGGTTTTTCTGGCTATTTGATTGATAGCTTCTTCTAATATTTCTTCATCGAATTCATATTCACGGTTTTTTTTGACTTGCCACGCCATATCTATTAGAACATCTATATTCTTGCCGGTTTTAATGGAAATAAAGATAATCGGCGCCCACCAAGCCATCGGTAGCATTACTTGATAATAGAGTATTTTTTGTTTCATTATTGATTCTATGCCCTCTTTAAGTAAATCAATTTTATTGACCGCAATAATTAACCCTTTGTTCTTACTAACAGCAAAGTTGGCTAAAGCTTTTTCTTGGTGTCCGATAGGTTCATTAATATCTACTAAAAGTATAACCACATCGGTTCGTTCAATTATTTTTAAAGATCTTCTCACTCCCAATCTTTCAATCTCTAATTTTATTTTTGATTTTTTTCTGATGCCAACCGTATCAATCAAAAGAATCGGACCGCGTGGATCAGCGAGCAGGCTGTCTTGTGGCTCGCGCGTGGTGTGGGGAGTCGGAGAAATAATCACCCGTTCTTCTTTTAATAAATAATTAACTAAGCTGGATTTTCCGACATTAGGTTTACCGACAACAGCTAACTTGAATGGGCGGATTGTCGTTTTTTCTTCTTTATTCCGTCGGCTGGCGGATTGCGGTCCGAGTTTCTTGGTTACAGTATCGAGCAGATCACCGACTCCTAAACCGCTTGCCGCTGAAATTGGCACTGGAGCGCCCAGTCCATATGTTAAATACTCTTGATTAAAAACGATATTAACATCGCGCGGAGAATCAACCTTACTCAAAACAAAAACATAAGGAATTTTTTTTTGTTTAATAAATTTGGCAATCTCTCGATCTATTGGATTGGCCGCGCCTCGCATATCGGTGATAAAAATAACCAAGCTCGATTCTTCGGTGGCTTTAATAATATTTTTTTTGACTTCTTCGTTAATAATTTCTTGAGGGCTTTGTGGTTGTATTTTTTTGCCGAAATGAGGCATTTTGATGTCAAAAAATCCCCCAGCGTCGATTAGGGTAAATCTTTTATTGTTCCATTCGGTTTCTGCGTAATTGCGATCGCGTGTTGTGCCGGCAATTTTAGAAACTAAAGCGCGATCTTCGCCGATTATTTTATTGAAAAGTGTTGATTTTCCCACATTAACGCGGCCAATCAGCGAAACTTTAATCACGACAGATTTTGTATTTATTTTCTTTTTTTTCTCGTTTGTATTTATGAGCATGTATAACTATTTAACTATAATCAGAAGGTGATTTACTTTATCTGGAAAATAATTATTTAAATAATCGGGAATATCTGTCTTAGTCGAGACATTACTTATGACTTGTTTTATTTTTTCCAGAGAAGGAGATAACGGGTTTTTGGTATAAATAATTGAGCCACTAAAACTTTTAACGGGAGAATTACCTATTTTTGGCACAATTAAGCCCGCGGTCTCCAGTTTTTTCTTGGTAGCGGCCGCCAAACCATTAATGTTCGTACCGTTAAGAACTACGATGCGGTTATCATAATTGATAATATCGTCATTGCTACTGCCGATTACGGGGAGATTGCCGACTTCTGGAATAGTCACGCCCTGCTGACTGTTTGAATCAGTTGAGCTTGTTTTGTTATCTTTTTGTTCAGTAGTGGCCGAAGGTTGTTGGTTAAAGATATTCTTGGCTATTTCGGCCATTTCTTTAAAATTGCCGCTTTTGGTTTTTAAAACATAAGCGCCCACGTTATTAGTATCGGCATACAAAAGGCCGTGCGGAGAACCACCATAAACATAATTAATAATTTTTTCTTCATTTATTTCATTAAGAATTTTTGCCAATCTAATCAGCTCGGGGAAATCAAGACTAGTTGTTATTTTATTACTTAAAATATTATAAAGTTGCAAAATCTTTTGTGGGCGAGAATCTATATTTTGTTCCACTATTTTTTTATAAATAGCAGAAATAATTTTTTGTTGACGTTTAGCTCGGGCAAAATCAGACCCCTCGTCATTATTACCGTGTCTGGATCGAGCATATTGAAGGGCGCGTTGACCGCTCATCAGTTGCAGTCCTTTTTCGAAACTAATTACTCGATAGGTATAATTAGGGCCGGGGAACTGGGTGTCCACGAAACTGCGTTCAACATTAATTTCTACGCCGCCTAACATATCAATTAAATCTTTAAAAGCGGAAAAATCAACAGTGATCCAATAGTGGACCGGTAAGTCTAAAATATTTTCTACGACCCGGCTGGTTAGTTTTCCTCCGTCTTGATGGTTATTTTCGCCGAGGGAATTGGCCGCGTTAATTTTTTGCCAACCATAATCAGGCACAGGCACATAAAGATCGCGGGGTATGGACATTAAACTAAGAAGTTTTTCTTGGGGCTTTATTGAACCTAAAATAATAGTGTCGGTTAAATAGGGCCCTTCGTGTTCAACGCCGCCCATTCCTAAAATTAAAACATTAGTGCGATTATAAAGTTCGCCTTTTAATAATTTGTCATGTTTAATAGCCAGCCTTACCATGCCTTCCCAAAAAGATAATTTACCGAGATTGGGAAGAAGATCGTTGCCAGAATACATAGTATTGGTGTAGAAAAATACACAGATCACAAGAATAACGGCGATAATTTTTAATAAATTTTTGAGAGGCCTTAGAAATACATTTTTCCTTTTAACGGATTCTTGATCAGAAATCTCCGGTAATTTTTTAACTCCGTCAATCAGATTCGGTTGATATTTATTCATTAGAATATCGTTTAACATTTTAACATGATAATATTTTAACAAAAAACAAAAAAAATAACAAGAAAAATATATACCACAATACTGCAACGTTATGATGTTTCTATGGCTTGGCGTGGTGTGGATAACCTTATATATAAAAAATTTTGTATTTATGGTAGAATTATATTCTACAATAAATTAAGTAAATGTTACCTAAATCTATGGCAAAAAAGAAAGCAATAAGGAAAATAAAAAAAAGTAAACGAGGCTTTACGTTAGTTGAATTATTGGTAGTTGTGGCCATTATCGGTTTGATGATTGCTGTTGCGCTCGTAGCTTTAAATAGCGCCAGGGCTAAAGCAAGGGACGCTAGGCGCGTGAACGATATTCGCCAGATACAAATTGCTTTAGAAAGGTATTATATCGATGCTGGAAGTTATCCGATTGGTAATAATGTCCTTCTTGGCACACCGCCGGGTACAATAGGTAACTGCCTTGACTCTAATGGTTTTTCAACAAACTGTTCTGGAATAATCTATGAAGCCAGAATACCGAGTAATCCTACCCCAACCAATGACGGTGATTGTCCAGCCTCCGGGTATTATTATAATTCTACTGACCCTAATACGACCTACACTATCCAATATTGTATAGGCACAGCAACTGGTTCATTGAGTGCGGGTCTCCATAGCGCTACGCCAACAGGATTATAATAAACTAAGAATTAAATTTTGTATAAAATACGGCCAAAAACGCCGTATTTTATTTTAGCCTTATATTTAATATTGAGTAGTCAAAATTTTCTGTTAGATTGCCATCTTTTATTTGAGACATAGGGAGTAAGGCGGACATTAATTTTCGAATGAGCTAATTTAGTAATTATTTATTTTTCTAAGATTAATTTTTCATTAATAAAAAAATGTTGCTAACTAAAGATTTTTCTATATAATACAGTCTATGTCTTATTTTGTTTATGTTATAATATTCATCTTCGGTCTGGCGATCGGTAGTTTTATGAATGCTCTGATATATCGTCTTTATAATCAAAAGCCAATTGTTGGAAATGTACGCTCAGAGTGTCCGCACTGTGGTCATGTTTTGGCTTGGCGTGACTTAATCCCGATTTTAAGTTTTATTATGTTGATTGGTCGTTGTCGTTACTGCAAAAAAAAGATTTCTTGGCAATATCCGTTAGTTGAGATAACAACCGCTGTTCTTTTTGTTTTTGCTTTTAGTTATTTAGGCTTTTCCAGTTATTCAACAAATCAATTATTAAAAGTTTTGAATTACTGGGTCATTTTATTCGCCTTGCTGTTTATTTTTGTTTACGATCTAAAATATTTTTTAGTTGAAGACGTAGTGGTTATTCCGGTCGCGATTTTATCTCTGATTGTTAATATTATTATCGGCGGAACAATTTGGAAGCTTCTATTGGCCGGCGCCGCCGCGGCTTTATTTTTTCTGTTTCAATATTTAATAACCAAGGGTAGAGGAATTGGTTTGGGTGATACGCGCATTGGTTTATTTATGGGCTTCGCGTTAAGTTGGCCCAATATTATTGTTGCCATTTTCTTTGCTTATTCGATAGGATTGGTCGTAAGTTTATTCTTGTTATTAACCCGAAAGAGAAAAGTTGGGGCACAGATGCCGTTTGGACCGTTTTTAACAATGGGAACTTTTATTGCCTTATTCTGGGCCGACTCAATAATAAAATGGTATTTCAATATTTGTAAATTGTCATGATCAAATCATGGGTAGATAAAAATTAATCTATTCTCGTGCTCTTTCTAATAAGACTGAATTATCACAGCCTTGCTCTAATGATTTAGGACAGGGCAATGTTTTTTTACTTTAGTTAATTGTCGGATCGGCTTATTTATTTTTTCCTTGGGGATGGTTATCAACATCCCCCCTTAATTTTTTGTTATTTCCTTGTTATAATAAAGATTAGTTATAAGCTAACTTGCGAACATTCTTTCTGCTAATAATTATATAACAATTAATTAATCATATGAAAAAGATTTTGAGCTATTTATTTTTAATTGTCTTAGTTTTGTTGATCATTTACCTTGGTTTTATGACCAAGAAAGCTTTCGACAATTCAAATTATCAAGCGGTTAAATTAACCAGTGGTGAGATTTATTTTGGTAAACTCCATCTATTCCCCCGACTGAAGATGACGGATGTGTATTATTTTCCGCATGCGTCAGCTTTAGTTAAAGAGCAAGACAAAGTGAGTGTGACAGAAAATCAACTCTTGCCCTTAAGCGATATGACTTTTCAGCCAACTAATACTTTGTATTTATTGAAAGAACAGGTTCTTTGGTGGACCGACCTTAGTTCCGACAGCCAGATTATTAAATTTATAAAACAGACAAAAGAAGTTAAATAAGACGAGGTATAATATTAAACGATAATCTCTGTAATCCAAAAATAAGATAATTTTTATTTTTTGTTATTTTTATGTTTTTGAGATATTTCAAAGAAATTTTATCGGCGGTTTGAAAGATCTATGTTGTCTAAGATAGAAGCCAAGCAAAGAGTTAAAAAATTACGAGAAGCGATAAATCATTATCGCTATGCTTATCATGTTTTGGATAAATCTTTGATTTCCGATGAAGCTTTGGACAGCTTGAAACATGAATTATATAAACTAGAACAACAATTTCCAGAATTTATTACTTCTGATTCTCCCACCCAAAGGGTTGTCGGAGAACCGTTGAAAGAATTCAAAAAAATTCGCCATCAATTTCCCGTTATTTCCATCGAAGACATTTTTTCTTTTGATGAACTCAAAGAATGGGAGAGTTATGTTTTAAAATTATTGCCTCAAAATAAGAAGTTGGATTATTTTTGTGAGTTAAAAATTGATGGCATTGATATAGTTTTAACTTATGAAAAAGGCGCGCTTAAAACAGCGGCCACGCGCGGCGACGGGAAAATAGGCGAAGATGTAACGCAGAACATAAAGACCGTTGAAGCAATACCGCTATGGCTAGAAAAGCCGATAGATGTTGTCGTGCGAGGGGAAATTTTTATTAACAAAAAAGATTTTATTAAGATTAACGACGAGCAGAAAAAAAATAATTTTCCAATTTTTGCCAACCCGCGTAATTTAACAGCCGGCAGTATCAGGCAATTAGATCAAAAAATTACCGCTAAAAGGCGGTTAGATTGCTATGTTTTTGAAATTTTAACTGACTTAGGGCAAAAAACGCATCAAGAAGTTCATCAAACTTTGAAATCGTTGGGCTTTAAAACCGACGACCGCGCGAAGTATGCGGGAGGAGTTAGCGGCGTTGAAGAGTTTCATAATCAATGGTATAGAAGTCGCCCGAAGGTTCCTTTTGATTATGATGGAATTGTGGCGGTAATTAACGACATAAAAATTGAAAAATTATTGGGTACGGTTGGTAAATCTCCACGTTGGATGCGCGCTTATAAATTTCCGGCCGAACAAGCAACAACCGTAGTCAAAGATATTATTGTCCAAGTCGGCAGAACCGGCGCTTTAACGCCCGTGGCAATTTTGGAACCGACAAAAGTAATGGGTTCAACCGTCTCGCGGGCAACTTTGCATAATGCCGACGAAGTGAAGCGCTTGGATGTCAGAATCGGCGATACGGTTATTATCCAAAAAGCTGGCGATGTTATTCCAGACATTATTAAAGTATTAAAAAATTTGAGAATTGGTCGCGAGAAAATTTTTAAAATGCCGAACAAGTGTCCGATTTGTTTCGGACATGTTATAAGACGCGAAGGCGAGGTGGCTTATTATTGCAGCAACAAAAAATGTTTCGCCCGCCAACACGCGGAAATTGTCCATTTTGTTTCACGCAAGGGATTTAATATTGACGGTTTGGGCGACAAAATTGTTGAACATCTGATTAACGAGGGTTTAATTAAAAATGCCGCTGATTTATTCAATTTAACAATTGGCGACCTGGAACCCATAGAACGTTTTGCAGAAAAATCAGCTACTAATTTAGTGGAAGCCATCCAAAAAAGCAAAAAAATAGAATTGGCAAAATTTATTTACGCGCTGGGTATTCGCCATATCGGCGAAGAGACCGCCATTGATTTGGCGAATCATTTTGGTAAAATAGAGAAGCTTCAAGGCGCCTCTCCGGATGAATTTTTAAAGACTAAAGACATTGGACCGAAAATGGCGCAAAGTTTATATGATTGGTTCCGGCAATCGACTAATTTAGACCTAATCAAGAAGTTTTTGGAGGCCGGCGTGCATCTCGTCAGCTCCAGAATCACCAGAGAATCGTCTTTATTAGCTAATAAAAATGTTGTTTTAACTGGCGCCTTGAAAAGTATGGGCCGAGAAGAAGTAAAAGAAAAATTAAGAGATTTGGGAGCCGATATTTCTGAGTCAGTAAGTTCAAAAACAGACTTGGTTGTTGTGGGCGAAGAGCCTGGCTCAAAATACGAAAAAGCCGTTAAATTAGGAATCAGGGTTATCAAGGAAGAAGAATTTTTAAAGATGCTCCAAGGGGCTTAAAATCTATTTCAATATTATATTATGCTTACTAAAGAAGAAATAAAACATTTGGCGGAACTGGCCAGGCTCGAACTTACCGAAGAAGAGACTGAAAAATATCAGAAACAACTTTCGGAGATTTTAGATTATATGGATATCTTAAAAAAAATTGATACCAGTAAGATAAAAACAGAATTGTCAGGTTCTGGCAATATCAATCGATCAAGAGAGGACGAAATTAGGGGAGCTGTTGAACGGGCCGAAATAGAAATAATCAGCCCAAGTATTCTAAAAGAATCCTCGGGAGCCACCAAGGATAACTTTATAAAAACTAAGAAAATTTTTGAATAAATGAATCTTAACAAATTAACAATTAACGCAGCCCTTAAGGGCTTAAAAGAGAAAGAATTTTCCGCAGAAGAGTTGGCGGGGGATTGTTTTAAGGCGATTGAAAGTCAAGATAAAAAAATTAACGCCTTTATTACTTTATTAAAAGAAGAGGCTCAAGAAAAAGCAAAAAATATTGCAAATGATTTTTCGTCTTTTCAAAATAAATCTCTGGCAGGAATTCCTTTAGCCATAAAAGATAATATTTTAATTGAAGGGATTCTTTGCACGGCCGGTTCCAAAATGCTTTCGTCTTATAAAGCTACTTATAGTGCTACGGTAATAAACAAATTAAAAGATGCCGCTGCTATTTTTATTGGTAAAACCAATATGGATGAATTTGCTATGGGTGGTTCAACGGAAACGTCTTATTTCGGACCTACGCGTAATCCGCATAATTTAGATTATGTGCCGGGCGGTTCTTCCGGGGGATCGGCCGCGGCTGTTAGCGCGAATATGTGTTTAGGGGCATTAGGCTCTGACACCGGTGGATCGATCCGTCAGCCGGCCAGCCTCTGCGGTATTGTTGGCTTGAAGCCGACCTATGGTCGCGTTTCGCGTTATGGATTAATGGCTATGGCTTCTTCTTTAGATCAAATTGGTTGTTTCACTAAATCGGTAGATGATGCGGCTCTGCTCCTAAAAGCTATTGAAGGCAAAGACAAAAATGATTCTACTAGCTTTGAATTAATATCCGAACTTAAAAAACCAAGCCCTAAAGATGTTAAAAGGATGAAGGTCGGTTTAATTAAAGAATGTTTTGTGGATGGCATAGAAAAATCGGTTAAAAAACAAATCGAGAAAACTATAAAAAATTTAGAATCTTTTGGCGTCGAATTTAAAGAAATAAGCATTCCTCATTTAAAAGCGGCGTTAGCGTGTTATTATATTATTATGCCGGCTGAAGTGTCGGCTAATCTCGCGCGTTATGATGGAATCCGTTACGGTTATAACGATCCAAAAGCTGAGAATTTATTGGATCTTTATCTTAAAAATCGGACAGGAGGTTTTGGCGACGAAGTAAGAAGAAGAATTATCTTGGGCGCTTATATTTTATCGGCTGGTTATTATGATGCTTATTATCGCCAGGCGCAAAAAGTTCAATCTTTATTGAAGCAGGATTTCCAAGAAGCTTTTAAGGAAGTGGATTGCTTGGTCTCGGCAACTTCACCGACCACCGCCTTTAAAATAGGGGAAAAGATCAACGACCCCCTACAAATGTATTTGGCCGATATTTTTACGGTGCCGGTTAATTTAGCCGGCCTGCCTGCTATTTCTGTTCCGTGCGGCAAGGTCGATAATTTGCCGGTTGGCTTCCAAATCATTGGGAATTTGTTTGAAGAAAATAAAATTTTGAGCCTAGCCAAGGCCGTTGAGGAAATAAACAATGATTGAAATTAATCTTAATTCCACATCCGTTAAAATAGGCTTAATCGCCTTGTTACTGGTTATTTTTTTAATATTATTATTATGGTTATCTATTAAAAATAAAATTAGACAGAGGCGCTCAGCAAAATTAGACAAAGACGTATTTATTAAAAGATGGAAAGCAATTGAAGAATCATCCCTTGGGAACGATACTTCGTCTAAATTAGCTATTTTAGAAGCGGATAACCTACTAGACGAGATTTTTAAAAATATGGGTTTCGGTGGTTCAACGATGGGTGAACGCTTAAAAGCCGCTTGTTATCGTTATCCTAGCTTGACAGATGTTTGGGAAGCTCATAAAATTAGAAATCTAATCGCTCATGAAAATTATCAACTTTATCCCAAAACAGCCAAGCGCGCCATCAATATTTTTTATCATGCCTTAAAAGAACTCGGTATTATTTAAATAAATTAACTAATAGATTAATTAAATAAAATATAATTTATGGGAGAAAATAAAAAGAATTTTATCTTTGGTTTTATTTCCGGTATTGCTTTAATGGCCATAATATTATTGGTCGTTGTTCTCTGCATCGTTTTGTCTGGAGATAAATTAACACTTAATAAAACTAGCGCCGCGCCGACGACTCAAGAGCAGAATAACGCCCAACCGAAAACTTCCGAGATAGAATCAAAACTCAAGGGGCGGGTCGGAACTTTTTATGAAGTTGATTTACCGATTTGCAAAGATGGCAACAAGCCGATCATCAGAGTGTTTTCAACCAGTTGGTGTCCGCATTGCCAATGGGCGAAACCAGCCTTTGAGGCAGTGGTCAAGGAGTATAAAGATAAAATCGTTGCTTATAGTTGGGAATTGGACACTAATGATGATACTTTAACTGCCACAGAAGAAACCAAGATCCCCGATGAAGAGAACGCTGTTTATGCTAAATACAATCCAGATGGCAGTATTCCAACTTTTATCTTTGGTTGTAAATATTTCCGTGTTGGCACAGGCAATGAACAAACTAACGACTTGGAAGCAGAGAAGAAAGAATTTAGGCAGCTTATAGATGATCTTTTGAAATCAAAATAGATGTATTTGGGAAATTTAAATTTTCTTCATTATTATCAGCCTCAACCTATAATTTATAAGTTGGGGCTGATTTCTTTTTATTGGTATGGCTTGTTTGTCGTGCTAGGCGCTTTAGCTGGGATTTTCGCTTGGCGTTATTATAATAGAAAGGTTGAATTATTTATTAATAATGATTATTTTTTAGATATTATTATCGGTTGCGCTATCTGGGGATTAGTCGGCGCAAGGGTATATCATGTTCTTTGCGAATTATTTTATTATTGGCGAAATCCCTTGGAAATTCTGTTAATTTGGCGCGGCGGTTTAAGTATTTTTGGAGCATTAATCGCCGGCGCTATTTTTATAGTTTTTTTTGCGCGCAAAAAACATTTTTCTTTACTTACCTTATTAGATGGCTATGTTTTGGCTATTCTAGTCGGTGAAGCAATCGGCCGTTGGGGAAATTATTTTAATCAAGAAATTTTTGGATCACCAACAAATAGATGGTGGGGGATTTATATTAATCCATCGAATCGGCCGGATATTTTTTATTCGTATTCTTATTTTCATCCAACCTTTTTGTATCAATTTATTTATGGTTTAGTATTTTTTTTAGCGACATTAATCTTTTTAAATATAATAAAAAAAATTACGCCAGGAACGATTTTATCTTTCTACTTAATTTTTTATTCTGCGGGTAGATTTTTATTCGAATTTTTAAGAACAGACTACCAGCCAGTTATCGGATTTTTGCGCTTGAGCCAATGGCTTTGTATTTTAATGTTCTGTACTGGTATCTTTTTGTTTTTGCAAATTAAGAAAAATTTTGTTTCGCAAAAACGATAGCCCAAACTTTCTCATCAGTATATTTTTTTATAGCGCGAGCTAATTCATCGATAGTTGATCCGCTTGTATATACATCGTCAATCAAGACGACATTTTTATTTTTAAGCGCAGAAAAATCTTTTACTATAAAGGCATTTTTAACGTTTTGTTTCCGTCCATCTTTATCGAGCTTGGTTTGCGAATTAGTATTTTTGACGCGTTCAATGATTGATGTTTCCACACGCCAATTAAATTTTTTAGCGACAGCGTTGGCAATAATTTCCGATTGATTAAATCCGCGTTTTAGATATTTATTCTTGTGAATAGGGACAGGAATGATTAGAATTTCTTTTTGATCGGCGAAGGGCAAGAATTTATTATCTTCAACAAAAGATTCTAAATCTTTAGTTAATAAGTCGATAATCAATTCCCCTGCGGTTTTGACATATTTATATTTCCAAAGACCGATAAGCTTTTTAATCAAAACCTGTCGGTAGTCGGCATAAAATATTAATCCATCGATATTGGTTTTGTTATAACAAGACGGGCAAACAGCTCCATAAATTGACAGTTTGCCGCAAGACGGGCAAGTTAATTGTTGTCGTTTTTTTATATACTTTTGACAATTTGAACATAAAACATAGCCCTCTTGGCCACAATTCAGACAATGGATCGGCCAAAGCAATTCTATTAAAAAAATCTTTATTTTGTTTGTTATTTTAGCCATTTTAATTATACACATCTATTGTAATTTGATGTTTGCTATCACTTAAGTATTGTTGTATAATAGAGGGTGTTAAACTCTGTGTTGTCTGCGCTCGCTCGGAAGAACAAACAAATTTGTTTTTCGCTCGCTTGATAATAATATTATTAATCAAAGTAAAAGCAATACCTTTTTTATGTCTTTTCTCGGTTTTGGAAAAAAATCTAGCTATTTAGGGGTCGATTTGGGCACTACTAGTATAAAATTAGTAGAACTAACCAAAAAAAATGGCGTACCGACTTTATTGACTTATGGTTATGCGGAAAGACTCATGGATGACGCCGTTCGCAATGATCCGGAAAAGGTTAAACAAGAGTCAATCAATCTTTTAACTAAAATATATAAAAATTCAGGGGCAGTTAGTTCCAAGGCGACCACGGCTTTGCCTAATTTTTCGGTTTTTACTTCTGTTATTAGTTTGTCTGTTATGCCTCAAAAAGAATTGGCCGAAGCGATTCGTTGGGAGGCCAAGAAATTTATACCAACACCCCTTGAGGATGTTGTTTTGGACTGGAAGATTATGGGAAAAAAGATTGATAGCAAAAATAATATTTCCGAGGAAGAAAAAGAAAACAGAAAAGAAGTTAAATCGGAAGATGCGCAAAGCAAAGACAAGACTTTTAACGAGACTGTCGCGGGAAAAGCTTCGGCGTTGCCCTCGAAAGAAAAAAAATCAGAAGGAACTAAAAACGATAAAATTTTCAAAAAATCAACTAAAGAAATTTATCGTATTTTATTGACTGCGGCATCTAAAAAATTAGTACAACGTTATGTTGATATTTTTAAGGCTGCAGATTTGCAATTATTAAGTTTAGAGACAGAAGCTTTTGCTTTAAGTCGCGTTTTAGTTGGTAAAGACGAAGCAGCCTCTATAATTATTGATACAAGCGCCGTGACTACTGACATTATTGTTATTGAGAACGGTCTGCCAATTTTAAGCCGCAGTATTGATGTGGGGGGCCTTACTCTTACTCGCGCTATCGCCAATGCTTTAAAAATTGATTTTCGGTGCGCAGAACAATTTAAAAGAGACATTGGTTTAAGCGGTGAGTCAAAAATGCCCGCCATCATTGAACAGGCCTTTAAGCCCGTAATCGATGAAATAAATTATTCTTTAAATTTATACCAGAATCAAACAGGTCGTTTGATTGAAAAAATAGTTTTATCCGGAGGGAGCGCTTATCTTAATAATTTAAACAATTATTTGTCAAATATTTTGAAAGTTAAGGTTTTGATCGGTGATCCATGGGCAAAAATATCTTATCCGGCCGAACTCAGGCCGGCGCTTGAAGAAATCGCGCCGCGTTTTGCTGTAGCCATTGGTCTGGCCTTAAGGCAATTAGAATAGAAGATTTTTTGATAAGACGAAACCCATAAAAATAATAAATATTATTAGTTCAATTTGTCCTGTCTGCGAAAAGGGAAATTAGGCAGGGTATCACATTTTCGCTCGCTTTGTTAAAATTCAGCGGGCGCGATTAGCTCAGCGGTAGAGCGTTCCGTTCACATCGGAAAGGTCGCTGGTTCGATTCCAGCATCGCGCATTAAATCTAACGGGGCAAGTTGCAGAGACTATAAGCCTGCCCCGTAGTGAACCGAGTTCGTCGAGGTTCTACTACTGGGGTTCGATTCCTATACTGCCCACCAGTATTAAAATGAAACTGGCAAAACCAGAATCTAATACTTGATGCACTCAAAAAATTGCGAAAGCTCTCGGCGTTTCAATTGAGGGGTTAATAAAATAAAACCATGAAAACAACCGCTTTATTATTCTCACTATTTCTAACCGTTATATTTGGATTTTTAATACTTTCTAATTTTACATCCATATCTTTTAACTATCAGGACCTTCTACTTTATGTTGTTGTTGCCTTAATTATCTATCTTGTTGTCAGGGCGGTCGGTGGCGCTTTAGACAAAAAATTTAATAATTCTGTTCAAAATTTTCTAGAAGGCAAAAAGAAGGAGTTGTTTGACGACAAAGGGTTGCTTAGAACTTTTGGCCTTTTGCTTATTACTTTATTACCATTTCTTTTTTACCTTTTAGCATTAGCTCTTTTTGCCGCCATTGATTTTGCGGTCTACGGTTTATGGCTTGTTTCTAACCTGCCGCGTATTCCAATTGCTATCTTAGTTGGTTTAGCAGTTGTAGTAATTGGCACTGGGATGGCGATACTGATAGGTTTCTATTATTTGTTTTTTCCTCCAAAACGAAAAACTCTTGGTATCACGGTTGTTAAAAACGAACAAAAGAAACTTTGGAACCTAACAAAAGAAATTGCTACAGAAATTAAAGCAAAGCAGATTAACAAAATAATTATTACTCCTGACCCTGGGGTAGGTGTTTATTTAGAGGGAAATTTATTCTCGACGATTTTTGGTGGCGGAAAAAGAGTTTTAGAAATTGGCCTATCATCTTTGCACGATTTAACAGTTGATGAATTTAAGGCGATACTCGCTCATGAATATGGACATTTTAGTAATCGTGATACTTCGTGGAGTTCTTATACGTACTCCATGGGAAACTCTTTGACGAGCACCTTGCGATCTATGCCCGGTCCTTCGCAGGACGAAAAAGAAAGGGGTGGCTGGGTTCGATTAATGATGACCCTGAATCCTGCTTATTGGCTTTTACTATTATATGTAATGCTTTATTTTAAAATAACAAATGGTTTCTCAAGAATCAGAGAAGTTATGGCCGATATAACGGCTATGCGTATGTATGGTGGCAAGGCATTCGGAAGTGGATTATTGAAGGTAGCTACGAACGATACGATATTTAGCGAAATAATTCAATCAAAATATGTACCAGAGCTATTGAAAGAAGAAAAAACAATTTCAAATTTTTCCAAATTCATGGAAATTGTTTTCAAGGGTTTAGAAAAAAAAGATATTGAAGAATTCCAAAACAATATTCTTTCAAGAAGCCAAACACACAACGTTTATGATTCTCACCCAGCTTTGAAAATTAGAATTGATTATTCGAAAAAATTTGAAAATAATCCAGAAAAAGATAATAGACCAATTGGTGATTTGTTTGACAACTGGATTGAAATCAATGAAAAGACGGCCGAATTATATAATCTACGATTAGTATATTTAATGAGATTATTAAACACACAAGCTAAACCGGGAGAAAAGTCAGTTGAAAAGAAATAATTTCGGCGCGCCAGTTTCACTGGCACGCCCCGAAGGAGTCGCTCCGCGACTCTACGGGGTAAAAAATTCGGCGACGGCGGAAGGCGAGGACGGGCAAATTTTTTTAATGTTATAATGCTAAAATGTTAAAATAATTTCTTATGCCCCGTAATACAACTTCCAGCGCATTTTTTAGAGAGTTATCTTCTCCCACCACATTTCATTCGCTATTCCAGTTTATCTATTTTAAAGGTTGTTTCGTCGAGTAAAATGCCAAACGCCAAAAGCATTATTTAAAAATACTAAGGATGTCGATTCCTTGGCTTAAAACTTCAAGAGTATAAATGTTGTTAAAAAGCGTTTGGCTCCGGAAGATGATATACGGGGTATGCCAGAATTACCAGAAGTAGAAACAATAAAAAGACAATTAAACAATTTTATCGTTGGCAAAAAAATAAAAAAGATTGAAATCAGATTGCCTAAAATTGTCCAATTAATGGCTCCGATAAAATTTAAGAGCCTATTTCAAGGGACTACGATAAAAAAAGTCAGTCGGCGGGGCAAGGTTTTAATTATTAGCTTAAACAATAATTATAGTTTAGTAATCCATTTTAAGTTAACCGGCCAAATCATTTTTATACCGCCCCGCGACATTAATCAGAAAATTGATAAACATACACATCTGATTTATTACTTTGATGATAACAGCTGCCTTATTCATAACGATATTCGCCAGTTCGGTTATGTCAGGCCGATAAAAACCAACGAATTAGATGAATATTTTGCTGGCCAAAATTTTGGCCCGGAACCTTTAGAAAAAGACTTCACTCTCAAAAAATTTATTGAATTACTAAAACATAAACCGAATCAAAAGATAAAACCCCTTTTAATAGACCAGACTTTTATTTCGGGTATTGGTAATATTTATAGCCAGGAGATTTGTTTTTGCGCCAAGATATTGCCCACCCGCTTGATTAAAACTTTGGCAGATAGGGATATTAAAAATATTTATAAGTGTCTTAAACAAATTTTAAAAAATTCAATTAAATATCGGGGCACATCATCCGATACATATTTAGACGCCCAAGGGAAAGAGGGTGATTACGTGCCAAGATTAAGAGTCTATGGCCGAGAAGGCAAAAAGTGTTTTAGGTGCGGCGGCATGGTTAAGAAAATAACATTGGCCGAGCGCGGCACCAGTTATTGTCCGTCTTGTCAGCGATAGACATTTTGTCGGCTTTTGTTAAAATATTTTCATTATGCCAGGTAGTGAAAATTCGATAGTGCTTTCCGCTTCGATTTACTATTTGGTCTCATTATTAATAAAATAACTAATTTTTGTTTCTGGTGCATTCTTTAAATAATCGCACCCCAAGAAGCATCGAATTTCTACTACCTGGTATGTTAAAAGATATAGAACAATTAATTTCTTTAGCCAAACGCCGAGGTTTTATCTTCCCCGGCAGCGAAATTTATGGCGGTTTAGCCAATTCCTGGGATTATGGGCCGTTGGGCGTGGAACTCAAGAATAACATTAAACAGGCTTGGTGGCGCATGTTTGTGCAACAGCGCGGCGACATGGTTGGCATTGACGCGGCCTTAATTATGAACCCCAAAGTTTGGGAGGCGAGCGGCCATTTGAAAAATTTTACCGATCCGTTAGTGGAATGTAAAAAATGCCACACCCGTTTTCGCGTTGATCAAATTTCCGAGAATCACGCTAAAGAGTGCGGTGGAACTTTAACCGAAGCCAAAATGTTTAATATGATGTTAAAAACACACCTCGGTCCGGTGGAAGACGAGGCGAGCGTAGTATATTTTCGTCCGGAAACCGCGCAAGCTATGTTTGTTGATTTTAAATCGGTTTTAAACGCCACTCGCCAGAGAATCCCTGTTGGTATTGCTCAAATCGGCAAGGCTTTTCGTAACGAAATTACCCCGGGAAATTATATTTTTCGAACCCGCGAATTTGAACAAATGGAAATAGAATATTTTATTAGTCCGTCGGCTAAGGGCGGTTGGGAAGAGCAATTTGATTATTGGTTGGAACAAATGAAAAACTGGATGAAATTTTTAGGTTTAAAATCAGAGCATATTCATTTTCGCGAAATTCCCGACGGAGAACGCGCTCATTATTCCAAACGCACCATTGATATTGATTATGATTTTCCTTTCGGCACCAAAGAATTATACGGCATTGCTTACCGCGCTGATTTTGATTTGAAAAATCATCAGGAATTTTCCAAAGAAGATATGAATTATACCGATCCCACAACTAACGAAAAATTTATTCCGCACGTGATTGAACCGACTTTCGGCGTTGACCGGTCGGTTTTGGCGGTTTTAGTTGAACACTATGACGAAGAAGACGCGCCAACCGCCGAGAAGGGCGAAACAGAGAAGAGAGTAGTTTTAAGATTGCCTAAGTATTTAGCGCCGATTAAAATTGCGGTTTTGCCGCTTTCCAAAAAACCTGAGTTAGAAGGAATAAGCAAATCGATTGCCGATGAATTAAGAAAACATTTCACGGTTAATTACGACGAAACACAATCTATCGGCAAACGTTATCGCCGCCAAGATGAAATCGGCACACCTTATTGCACAACTGTTGATTTTGACTCTCTTGATGACAAAAAAGTAACGGTTCGCGAACGCGACAGCATGAAACAAGAAAGAATAACCATCAGCGAACTAACATCATATTTCATTGATAAATTCAATTCATAAAATGTCAAAATTTTGTATCACCACTCCAATTTATTACGTTAACGACAAACCGCACGTCGGTCATGCTTATACTACGATCGCGGCTGATGTTCTAGCGCGCTATCATCGCTTAAAAGGCGAGGATGTATTTTTTTTGACCGGCACCGATGAACACGGCTTAAAGATTCTCCAAAACGCGGAAAAAGCCGGCCAAACGCCGCAAGCTTTTTGCGACGAAAACGCCGATGCTTTTATTAAACTTTGGGAATCATTGAACATATCTTACGACAATTTTATTCGCACCACCGATCCGGTTCATGAAGAAGCGGTTAAAAAGGCCGTGATAACTTTGAATTCCAAAGATTTGATTTACGTCGGGAAATACGAAGGCCTTTATTGCGTAGGCTGCGAACAATATAAAACGACCAAAGAATTGGTGGATGGCAAGTGCTCGGATCATCAAAAAGAACCAATTTTGCTTCAAGAAGATTGTTATTTTTTCAAGTTGTCGGCGTTTCAGGATATTTTACTAAAATTGATTGACAGTAATGAATTAATTATCGATCCGTTGGAAAGGAGAAATGAGATATTAGGATTTCTAAAAACAGAAAAGTTGGAAGATATTTCTATTACGCGCAAAAAAGTAAAGTGGGGGATTAAGTTCCCACTAGACGAGGAACAAACAATCTATGTCTGGATAGACGCCTTCTTGAATTATTTGACAGGTTTGGGTTGGCAGGGCGATAAAGAAATATCCAAATTTTGGCCAGCCGATGTTCAATTGATGGCTAAAGACATATTAAGAGTTCATGCGACAATTTGGCCGGCTATGCTTTTGGCCTTAGATATGCCACTTCCTAAAAAAATATTTGCCCACGGTTATTTTACTTTTGAAGGGCAGAAGATGAGCAAATCTTTGGGCAATGTCATTGATCCAATAGAATTAATTAATCTTTTCGGCGCGGACGCGTCGCGCTATCTAATTGTCAGCGCTTGTCCTTTCGGCCAAGATGGGGATATCTCAAAAAATAAATTATACGATCGCTATAACAGCGATCTGGCTAACAATTTCGGCAATCTTATATCAAGGGTTTTTCGCTTGGCGGAGCGAGTCGAAAAATTCGATTTTACGCCCGCGGAAATATTTAAAGAATTCATTGATAAATCGTGGCAGGATTATCATAGGGCGATGAAAGCGCTAGCATTGGAAGACGCGGTAAATATCTGGGTTAATTTATTAAATTACATCAATAAAAATATAGAAACTACCAAGCCATGGGCGCTAAAAGGAGAAAGTTTTAATTACACTATTTATCAACTACTTCTTGCTATTAAAAATGCGGCTTTAATGGTTTATCCTTTTATGCCGGAAAAATGCGACTCAATTTTAAAATCTTTAGGTTTAAATCTGCGCGAAAAGGCGGATAATATGGCTATAATTGGTAGCGAGGATGTCAAACAAAAGTCTTCTTTTGATTTGACTCCGAGCGCCCCAATTTTACGGAGCGAAGCAAGTATTTTTGAGTCTTCAGAAATAAAAAAACCGCAATCTTTGCCGGCGCTCTTCCCACGAGTTTAAAAAATGTTAATATAATCTTGAATCTCGGAGACTGGAAGGGACTTGTCCGCCAGAGGCGGATCCGCCTTGGGCGGAGAGCCCAGAGCTTCATGCTACACGCTTCATGTTTTACGCTATATGTTTCGTGATTCGTAATTTTAATTTCTAATTTCTATTTTCTAATTCTATGATGTCTTTTATTGATTTAATTTTAATTTTATTGGTTTTCGCCTTCACTTTTACAGGATGGTGGTTTGGTCTGATTTATAAGGTCGGTGGTTTAGTGGGTGTTTTCGCTGGGGTAATTTTAGCTTCGCGGTGGTACGAAATACTGGCCGAAAGAATTGGATTTCTTTTTGGGAATAATCTGAATATCTGTCGCATTGTTTCATTTTTGGTGATTTTAGCGATTGTTTGGAAATTGAGCAATATGGTTTTTATGATGCTGGATAAGGTTTTCAAGATTTTGACTTTTATTCCATTTTTAAAAACAATTAATCGCATCGTCGGCTCGGTCCTAGGTTTTTTAGAAGGTTCTTTACTTTTGGGTATGCTTTTAACTTTTATTTTGAAATTTCCTATTGGCGCTTTAGCGCAAATGATT
Organism: Patescibacteria group bacterium UBA4787; assembly: GCA_002402995.1. Lineage (GTDB taxonomy): Bacteria > Patescibacteriota > Patescibacteriia > UBA2591 > UBA4787 > UBA4787. The sequence continues at coordinate 288,782 of DHGX01000004.1, read as the reverse complement.
AATAATTCTTCGGTAGCAAAGTTTTTTATCGCTGTAGCTAAAATTTTAGCCCCCTTACTGCCAATCGCTTTCAAACAACTGCAAAATATAATCTAAACAGAATATAGAATTTGGAACATAGAATCTAGTTCGCCCGCTTCGCCGGAGCTCTCGCCACGCTAACGCATTGGCGTAGCGGGTCAGCGAGGCGAGTCATCTGGCGGATTTAACTTCTATTTTCTACTTTATATTTTCTAAACTCTCCCGACGTTTCGGTCGAGATACTCGATTTCTTTATCAAATCAGAAGATTTGAAAGAAATCGGGATAAATTCTAACTCATTATGCCTCACTTTCTAACCATTGAAGGTTACAATAGGTTAAAAACAAAATTAGACGAAATGAAGACTATTCGAAGAAAAGAAATTGCCCTAAGAATCAAAGAAGCGAAAGAATTTGGCGATCTTTCCGAGAACGCCGCTTATCATGAAGCCAAAGACGCCCAAGGATTGCTTGAAGCGGAAATTAGGCGTTTAGACACAATTTTAAAAAACGTTAAAATAATTGAGAAAAAAGATTCGCCCAATCAGGTAATGATTGGTTCAAGGGTTAAAGTAGATATTCAGGGCAGAGAACAGACATATAGTATTATTGGTTCAGCGGAAGCCGATCCCTTAAACGGCAAGATTTCTTGCGAGTCGCCGCTGGGCCAAGCGTTGCTTAATCGCGCTCCCGGAGAATGTTTTTCTTACGACGGCCCCCGCGGGAAAATAAATTGCAAGCTGTTAGAAACTATAGGATAGTCCTGGAATAGAGACGTGGCTACAAGAAAAGGGATTTAGTCCCTTTTCTGATTTAGTTAAATATTTTGACTTGTGAATTGTTAAGATATATAATGATAACCATGTCCGAAGAACAAAGCCGTTTAGAAAAATTAAATAATATCAAAGAAAAAGGAATCAATCCTTATATTTCAACTTGCCGTCGAACACATACCATAAATGAGGTGTGTGAAGATTTTGATAGTCTTTTAAAAAAAGGAGACAAAATTTCTTTGGTCGGACGCTTAAGATTGATGCGCGGTCATGGCAAGGCGAGCTTCGCCGATTTGGAAGACGGCACCGGACGGATGCAAATTTATTTAAAACACGATATCATTGGCGCGGAAACTTATACTTTTTTTGTTGACAATATTGATGTCGGAGATTTTATTGAAATTGAAGGCACCTTGTTTTTGACAAAAACCAATGAAAAAACTTTGGTTGTTGAAAAATTAAAACTTTTATCCAAGACGTTGTTGCCTTTGCCGGAAAAATGGCATGGCTTGTCTGATCCGGAGCTTAAGTCCAGGAAAAGATATTTGGATTTATTGGCCAATCCCGAAGTTAAAAATGTTTTTATTACCCGCAGCCGCTTGATCAAATTAATCAGGCGTTTTTTTGATGAACGCGATTATCTTGAAGTGGAAACGCCGATTTTACAGCCTATGGCCGGTGGCGCCGCGGCCAAACCTTTTACCACACATCACAATGCTTTGGATATTGATATGTATTTAAGAATCGCGCCGGAATTGTATTTAAAAAGACTAATTGTCGGAGGTTTTGAAAAAGTTTACGAAGTGGCAAAATGTTTTCGCAACGAAGGGATTGACTGGGCGCATAACCCGGAATTTACCCAAATAGAATTTTATCAAGCCTATGCTGATTATCGTGATTTAATGAGATTAACCGAAGAATTAATGTCTTTCTTGGTTCAAGAATTAACCGGCGGCGAGGAACTGATCTACGGCAACCATCGTCTTTCATTTAAAACACCGTTTCCTAAATTAGATTATCGGCAAGCTTTAATTGAACACGCTAACATTGACATAGTAGATTATCCCGAAGCAACCGATTTGGCCGAGAAAGCAATAGATATGGGTTTAAAAATAGAGAAAAAATGGGGCAAGGGAAAATTAATTGATGAGATATATAAAGAATTGGTTAGGCCGAAATTAATTAATCCGGTATTTATTATTAATCATCCCATAGAACTTTCTCCTTTGGCTAAAAAAATAGAAAATAATCCTAAATACGTTGAAAGATTTCAGTTGGTGATAGCCGGCGCGGAATTTTGCAACGCCTATTCGGAGTTAAATGATCCGCTAGACCAAGAAAACCGCTTTAAAGAACAGCAAGAGTTATTGGCGAAAGGGGATGAAGAAGCCCAGTCAGCTGATAATGATTTTGTGGAAGCTTTAAAATACGGCATGCCGCCAACAGCCGGCGAAGGAATCGGTATTGATCGCTTGTTAATGCTTTTTACCAATATTCACAATATCAAAGAAGGCATTTTGTTCCCGACTATGAGACCAAAAACAGAAAATAGTAAATAGAAAATAGTAAGTAGAAGTCAAAATAAATTAACCTAATTATTCTATTCGCCATCTGGCGGACAAAAGTCAATTTCTAAATTCTAAATTCTATCCGCCAGCTGGCGGACTAAATTCTAATTTTATGTTAGACATCAAATTTATCAGAGAAAATAAAGAATTAGTGAGGGAATCGACTAAATTAAAAGACGTTGATTTTGACGTTGATCAATTATTGAGTTTAGATGAAAAACGTTTAAAACTTTTACAAGAGATTGAAGAATTGAGGCATCAAAGAAACGAAACCGCGGAAAAAATGAAATCTAAAGAATTGTCGTCTGCGGAAAGAGAAAAATTAATTGAAAAAGGAAAAAAGCTCAAAGAAAAAACAAACGAATTAGAAGAAAAATATCGTCCCATCAACGAAGGATACGAAAATTTAATCTTGATTTCTCCAAATATTCCTTCTGACGACACGCCGCGCGGAAAGACTGCCGAAGATAATGTAGTGGTTGAAACATGGGGAGAGCCGGTTAAATTCGATTTTCCCGTTAAAAGCCATATTGAATTGGGCAAATCGCTGGATCTTGTTGATACAGAAACGGGCGCCAATGTTTCCGGATATCGCGGCTATTATTTGAAAAATGAAGCCGCAATTTTACAATTAGGTTTGATGCTTTATGCTTTGCAAAAACTGATTGATAAGGGATTCACGCCGATGATTGTCCCTACTTTGGTTAAAGAGTTTGCTTTAATCGGCAGCGGCCATTTTCCATTAGGCAAAGAGGAAATCTATCAAATTGGCAACCCAGGTAAATTAACCGACGGTTCAACGGCCGAATCTTTATTTTTGGTCGGCACGGCCGAACCATCTCTACTCGCTTATAACGCCGATAAAATATACGACGAAAAAGATTTACCAATTAAGCTATGCGGTTTTTCGCCTTGTTACCGTTCTGAAATCGGCAGTTATGGCAAAGACACCCAGGGACTTTATCGTTTGCATGAATTTATGAAAGTTGAACAAGTGATTATTTGCCGAGCTGATGTAGAAGAATCTGATCAATGGCTGGAAATAATGCGTGGCATAGCCCAAGAAATTTTAAGAGACCTTGAATTGCCGCACCGAGTTGTGGCGGTTTGCACCGGCGACATGGGTTTGGGCAAGCGCAAAATGTATGACATTGAAACATGGATGCCGTCGCGCCAAGCTTATGGCGAAACCCATTCAGATTCCAATTTGACCGATTGGCAAACCAGGCGCTTGAATATTAAATATCGCAATCTGCGCGGAGAAATTAAATACGCTTATGCTTTAAACAATACGGCCTTAGCTTCTCCGAGAATTTTGATTCCACTTTTGGAATATCATCAACAGACTGACGGCTCGATTAAAATTCCCCAAGTTCTGCATAAGTATGTCGGCTTTGATATAATTAAACCAAAAAATAATAATTAGAATTCTCCGACGCTTTGGTCGGAGCCCCGACTCTTTAACGTCGGGGTTGAATACGAAAAACCACCCACGTTATATGGGTGGTTTTATTTTAGAAAAAGAGAGTAGGTTTGATTGGTGGTTTTGGAGTCAAGCGCCGTTTATCAATAAAAGATTTGGTGGTGGAGAGGATTTCCTTAGCGTCTTTTATTGTCTGCTGTCCGCGGTAAGCAGCCAGGCGTTTTAAGTATTTTTGCCAAGCGTCTTGACCAAGTTTTTTATTGAAGACAGCCTGCAGAGAGTCAGCATCGCCATTAAGATAGGTGTGCATCAGCACTTTTGGTCCGACAATTTTGGCGATTTTTTCGACGGCAATTACCGGTTCTTTATAGAGCCAGCATGTATCGAGCTTCTGGCGATATAATTTCTCGTAAACGCGCACAGTTATCCATTCGGTGATGCCTTCATTCAAGAGATGCGGGATACCAGGCAAGCTGTATGACCATCCTTTTTCTTCCCACTCTTTACGGGTTATGGTGCCGGCCCATTTGAAGTTGCGCCAGACATAAGAGACGGAGTCGATTAGAGTTAGACTGTGAATGTACTCGTGGATCAGAAGACCTTCAAATGGAGAAGACCCTCGAGTAATAGCCTCGGCGCTTAAAAGAATGGTGTCCCCAAACCAGGGAACATATCCACAATAACCACTATCCGCCGTAAATTTTACTCGGTACGGATGTTTGGTCAGTAGGGATTCGGGAATAGCGCACTCCTTGCTGATAGTCTTGTTGACTGCGGAAAAGTCGAATTTTTCCAGTAAGGCAGATAGGCTGTCAATTTTGGCGATTCCCACATTAGTAATCAGGGCGCTGTCTTTCTTGGCCGCGTCAACGCACTCTTTCTTGATGCTGATGTAGATGGAGTCTTCGGCAAAACTAACCGGCGCTATCAATGATAACGCCGATATCGCTAAAGCCAACGATAGAATCAGGCGTTTCATTGTTATTCTCCTTTTGTTTTTAAAGATCTTTATATTTTATATAATTAAATCTATCACATTTTAAGCGTTTTGTCCAGTTGATATCTTTTGGCAAATTTGCCAGGTAGTGAAAATTCGATAGTGCTTTTCGCTTCATTCCACTGCTTGGTTTCGTCATTAATAAAATAACTAATTTTTTGCTTCCAGTACATTCTTAATAATCGCACCTTAAGAAGCATCGAATTTCTACTACCTGGTTTGCCAAAAACGCCGTATTGATATATAATAATTCAGTATTTTCTTCCTTGTTAAACATTTTTATATATAAATGAAAAAAAATTGGCAGTTAGCGCCTAAAATCGAGAAATCTTTAATTTCTCTTTTTCCCGAATTAAATCCATTTATTTTGCAGTTATTGTTTAATCGTGGCTTAACAGATCAGCGTTCTGTTGATGAGTTTTTATTGCCCGATTATTCTCAAGACCTTCACGATCCATTCTTATTCAAAGATATGGACAGGTTGATAGAAAGGATTTTATTGGCCAAAGAAAAACAGGAGAAGGTTTTTATTTACGGCGATTATGACGCTGACGGCATTACCGCCAGCGCCGTTTTGTGGAATCTTTTTAAGAAAATCGGATTGCAAAATGTTGAGGTTTATATTCCAGATAGAGAAAAAGAAGGCTATGGTCTAAACGAGAAAGCAGTGCGTTCTATCAAAGAAAACGGAGCCGGTTTAATTGTAACTTGCGATTGCGGTGTTACTAATTTTTCGCAAATTGATTTGGCCAAAGAATTAGGGTTAGATGTTATTGTTACAGATCATCATTTGTCACAAGATAAATTGCCTGACGCCTTGGCGATTATTAATCCACATTGCGAAAATAATTATCCCTTTAAAAATTTAGCCGGTGTGGGCGTAGCCTTCAAGGTTGCGCAGGCTTTTGCTAAAAAATTAAAGAATCAAACTCAGGACAATTGGGAGTCTTTTGAAAAATGGCTTTTAGATTTAGTGGCTATCGGCACAGTTGCCGACAGTATGGTTTTAAAAGGAGAAAATCGCACTTTAGTCAAATATGGCTTAGTTGTTTTGAATAAAACCAGCCGCATGGGACTGCGAGCATTAATTAAAAGCGCCGGTTTAAATTTGGGCGATATTGAAGCAGGCGATATAGAATTTTGTTTAAGTCCGAGACTTAATGCCGTGGGCAGACTTTATCATGCCAAAACAGCTTTAGATTTAATTCTAACCGATGATGCGGATAAAGCAGAAGAAGTCTCTGTTGAACTGAACCAAATTAACGGCAAAAGACAAAAATTAGTGGAAGAAATATATAAAGAGATTATCCAAAAACAAATACCCGATCAATTACAAGAAAAAATCATTGTTGCTATGGGGGAAAATTGGCCGGTCGGGTTGATTGGCCTTATCGCTGGTAAATTACAGGAAACTTATCAAAGACCCGTTTTAGTAATGACCATTAGGAATAAAGATATAGCTGGTTCCGGTCGAAGCAATGAAAATTTTAACTTGGTGGAGAATTTGAAAATTTTAGAACATTATTTTATTCGTTTTGGTGGTCATGCCGGCGCTTGTGGTTTCGAAGCGAAGAACAAAAAAGATGTGAACGATTTTGTCGCGCAAATTCGTGTGTTGGCTAATCAAAAACTCGCGGAAACGGATTTTACTAATAAAATATTTATTGAGACAGAGTTATCCTTGCCTGATATAACATGGGAGACTTACGAAGATATACAAAAATTTGCGCCTTTCGGCCGAGACAATAAACGCCCTTTATTTTTGGTTAATAATTTAGAGGTTGGAGATTTACAATGGGTCGGTCAGCAGAATAATCATTTAAGAATTGTGAGTAAAGAAGGGAAAAAATTTATCTTCTTCAACGGCTTGGCTAACGGTGGCAAAGACTTGAGGGTGGGCGATAAAATCGATCTAGCTTTCCATTTAATGGTTAATCAATGGAACGGCAACCAAGAACTGCAGATGAAGGTTATAGATTTTTCTTTTAATGAATAATAAACTTCATTAGAAACTATTATTTTATGGAATTTATTTTATATACAGATGGTGGCGCAAGAAACAATCCCGGACCAGCTGGGGCGGGTTTTGTTATTCAGGATGAAAAAGGAAAGACTATCGCCATGGGTAAAAAATACTTGGGCGAAAGAACGAACAACGAAGCCGAATACGAAGCATTGATTTTGGGATTAAAAAAGGCGCTTGAATTGGGGATTAAAGAAATTCAAGTTTTAATGGACAGCGAGCTGGTGGTTTGTCAGATGAACAGGGATTATAAAGTAAAAGACTTAGAATTATCAAAATTATTTTTAAAAGTTTGGAATTTAGCCAGCCAATTTAAAAAAATATCTTATCAGCATATCCCGCGCGAGAAAAATGTTTTGGCAGACGAGCTGGTTAACAAGATCATAGACGAAAATTTAAAAGGATAGAATAAAGATTTTTTAATTTAAAAACCCGTTGATTTTTTCAACGGGTTTATTTTTGAAGTTTAATACCCTTTATTTCTCCGGTTCAACTGAAGAGGTGAATGCTTTCGACGGGTTTAGATACTCCTTGGCCACGCGGCGCAGGTCATCTATCGTAATTGATCCGATGACCTCGCAAAAATCACTTAATTGGTTAAGCGAGTCGCAGATCTCGTTGCTGAAAATATTGTTAGCTATAGAGCTATTATTTTCTAGCTTGAATATATATATGGCTCGTTCGACTGCTATCGCCCTATTGAATCTCTCGTCAGTGATGTAATCGTCAATATCGGTCAGGATTTCATTGACGAGCTTGATGATTTGTTCTTTTTTCTTGGGCGCAAATTGGCTGAAGATTAGAAACCGTCCGGCGAATTTGTTTTGGGCGTGCGATGCTCCGACTCCGTAAACCAAGCCCCTTTTACTCCTGATCTCGGTAAAAAACACCGAGCTCATACCCCCCCCAAAAATATTAGCCAGAAGATCTAGAGCTAAAGCGTCGCGCTGATTGGTGCCGTAGGGCATAGTTTTAAAACCGATCATTATTTTAGCTTGACGAATCTTCGGTTTGAAAACTATAACTTCTTTTTTATTTGAGTCGGTTTCGGCTGATACAATTTCATCGCCAGTGATTTCTTGGCTGGATAGTTGCCCAAATTTCTCGTTGGCAAACTCCAGGTTGGTTTCGTGTCTGATGTTGCCGACGGCTACCACTATCATATTATTGGGTTGATAGAATTTTCGCCAAATTCGCGCCAGATCTTCGCGTTTTATTCGAGAAACGGTTTCTTCGGATCCGCATATCTCTCGGCTGAACGAGGCGTCCGGAAACATGATCGAATCGAGACCTAATTCCATTATGTCGTTGTCGTCGTCTGCGTAAGATTTAATCTCTTCAATAATGGGGCCCTTTTCTTTCTCAATCTCGTTTTCGGGAAATATCGGATGTATAACCATATCAGAAAGAACATCCCAAGCTATCGACAGGTCGGAGTCCATAACCTTTACCACATAACAGGTTGATTCTTCATCAGTAGATGCATTGAGTATGCCGCCCCGGTCTTCGATAGTTGCCATGATTTGTTCGTATGATCGGTTAGCTGTTCCCTTGAAAAGTGTATGTTCGATGAAATGAGCTATGCCTTCGAACCCAATTGGATCCAGGGCTGAACCGTATCTAACGCCGATCAGTAAATAAACACTGTGAACCCACGGCATTTCGCGTGTGAGTACGGTTAAGCCATTTGTCAGAACGCTCCTTTTGATTTCGATCATTGTCTGACTCTTCCTTTCTCTGCCAATCGGCAGATTTATTTTTTAAGTTTTTAAAGTACTAATTGATTTTCTTAATATTAAGATTAGCTCTAAAGTGGCATTTTGTCAACCCCGCCTAAATTTTAGACGACAGTCTTTAAATAAACTTCATAGCATGTTTATATAAATATCCAGATCTGTTTTTATTTTAATAGAAATATTATTTAAAATTTGGGCGGGCAGGGAGGAAAAATTTTTGAATCTTAAGTTTCGACGTTTGGAAATTATTTCAGCAAATTGATAATTTTAGATTATCCTTTTGATTTCTGCCTTTTAATTTTTGAATTTATTAACATATTTATTGACAAGTTTTTGGGATTTTAGTAATATAATTTAATCCATAATTTTAAATTTTAAACATATGTTGGCAGTTATAAAAACAGGCGGAAAACAGTACAAGGTCAAAGAGGGTGATACTTTGCGCGCAGAAAAAATCGACGGCGAAAAAGGCGAAAAAATTATTTTTGATAACATTTTATTATTAGCCGACGATAAAGAGGTAAAAATCGGTACGCCCTTGGTTGATAACGCGAAAGTTGAGGCGGAAATAGTTGAACAGGGTTTGGGCAAAAAGATTTACGTCGTTAAATATAAACCGAAAATAAGATATCATAAAAAAACCGGCCATCGCCAACCTTGCACAAAAATTAAAATTATAAAAATAAGTTAATAATAAACAGGATTGACCCAATTAACCTATCCGCCGGCCCGCTACGCCAACGCGTAAGCGTGGCGAGCTGGCGGGAGAAAATAGAATAATATAAAAAAATAAAAGCGCTCTTCTGTGGGCGTTTTTTGTTTTTTCGGATTTATTAATAAATTTGAAATGTTATTCTCAAGTTCTCAAGAACATCAGAATAGTTAATAATTTGAAATAAAACTAAATTAGGCTAATAATTTTTAATAAATAAAAAGCGTTTTTAGGCGCTTTTTTTATTTTGTCTTATTCTAAATTCTACTTTCTTGTTTTTGTTTTTTGTTTTAATTCTATTTTTCCCGATTTTGTCCATCGCTTTGCGATGGCTCCAAAATCGTGGATCCTCGATTAGTAAACAAAAACTTTTAGTTTTTGTACTAATCGGGACTACTTTCTACTTACTATTTTCTGTTTTTAATAAATATATCCTGTAATTCTTTTATCTGTCAAAGAAATGGTGCGGCGAGAAGCTTTCCACGGGCCAAGATGATTCATCTCGGAGAAAGTGACTGTTTGATCATCAAAGGCTTCTACATAACCAACGTGACCATACCAGGATTCTTTTAGGTTAATTATCGCGCCCAAGGCCGGCGTTTTGCCGGTTGAGAACCCAAGCGCTTTTGCGTTGGATAGCCAAGACTTAGCGTGACCTGTCCACGGAACACATCTTTTTTTAGCAACATACCAAGTGCATTGGCCGGGAACGAAAATATGGCAGTTGTTTCCTTCTGGCTTGGATAGGTCTTTGGTATTTAAGGTCTCTGTTTTGTCGGCATATTTTTTAACTGTCGGTATTGGGGCTGGCGGTGGCGGTGGCGTTCCTTCGGGAATGATTAAAATATCTCCGGCAAAAATATCTGATTCGCCGCCCAAATCATTAAAATCCATAATATCTTCTGGATTAGCTCGATAAAGTTTGGCGATCTTAGATACATTGTCTCCGCTTTTTACTTTATGCGTGACGCCGCTAATAGGTAGAATTATTAACTCTTTCCCGACTTTCAACGGCGCGTTAAGAGATAATTTATTTTCCCAAGTAATTGTTTTTGGAGTGATTTCAAATTTTTCGGCGATTGAACTTATTGTATCACCGGGTTGAACAGTATAATTTTCAATATTGGCGCGCATCGCCGAATAACCATCTTCATAGTCTTGGGCGTCTGGATTAATAAGCGCGCTGCCGCCCATGGCCGTAGTATTATTATCAGGGGTTTTTACAACAGGAATATTGGTATCTAAGGCAGCGGCTATTTTGAAGTATGACAGGTTGTCCGTGGTTTTTTCGTCGACATAGGCGATCTTTTCTTCTACGGTTATAATTTTATTTTCTATTTTATTGCTTTTAATCAACATTAAAATGGGGAAGATGTTCTTATTCTGCTCGAATGAGCTTGAATTGATATTTTCGCTAAATGATATAAACGTAATAGCTAAAACAACCACCCAAATTAATTGTTTTTTATTTAAAACAGCGAATATTTCTTGGAAGTTTATTAAACGAGTCTGCGCTTTTAAATATTTGACGGTTTTAAATACAGCGACAAGAATAGGCCCTGATGAATATATTAAAAACGAACGAATACCACCCCAAATTTTGAGGAGATTAATTCTGATTTTATTTTTTTTATGAATAGGCGAGTTAATGCCGTCAATAGACTGTTTTTGGGCGTTATTAATATCCATAATCTTTATTGCTATACGTCGATAATCGAACAAAGAGAATTTAAAACGCTAAATTAGTAAAAAGCTTAAATAAAACGCAATAAATTTTGATATTTTTATACTAGCACATATTTTTAAGCTTGTCAACCACAAGGAATATGGTATACTTAATCTTAATGACAGGTTTAATTGGTCAAAAAGGCGTTAAATTAAGTAGGTAAAATCTACCCGGTATGGCAAAACAATATAAATATCCTTTTCGGGGAATTGAAAAGAAGTGGCAGAAAATTTGGGAAAAAACCAGACTTTTTGAGGCTGAAGATTTTTCATTGAAACCGAAACAATATATTCTAATTGAATTTCCATATCCATCTGGCGACGGCCTTCATGTTGGCCATGTGCGCAGTTATACGGCCATTGATATTATTTCGCGAAAAAAAAGAATGGAGGGATATAACGTCTTATATCCTATTGGTTGGGACGCTTTTGGTTTGCCGACTGAAAATTATGCTATTAAAAAAGGGATTCATCCTGCCAAGATTACCGAGCGAAACATTAAGATTTTTAAACGACAAATAAAATCGCTCGGTGTTTCTTTCGATTGGTCGAAAGAAATTAATACCACAGATCCTAAATATTATAAATGGACGCAGTGGATATTTTTACAACTTTTTAAGGCCGGTCTTGCGTATCAGGCGGAGATGCCCATTAATTGGTGTCCGAGTTGTAAGATTGGCCTGGCTAACGAAGAAGTTATTCAAGGCAAATGCGAGCGCTGTGGCGCAGAAACCGAAAAAAGGAGAATCAAACAATGGATGCTTAGAATTACTAAATACGCTGATCGCTTGATTGAAGATTTAAATCATGTTGATTATTTAGAAAAAATTAAAATCCAACAAATCAATTGGATCGGCAAAAGTTACGGCACTAATCTAAAGTTTAAAATTAAAAATTCGGATTTAGGCATCGAAGTTTTTACTACCCGAGTGGACACAATTTTCGGTGTGACTGCCGTGGTTTTGGCTCCAGAACATTCGTTAGTTGAAAAATTGAAATCTCAAATTAAAAATTGGCAAGAGGTAGAAAATTATATTGAACAGTCGCGAAGAAAATCAGACTTGGAGCGCGCTGATTTAGCTAAAGGAAAAACAGGGGTGGAATTAAAAGGCGTTAAAGTTATTAATCCTTTTAACAACCAAGAGATTTCTCTTTGGATGGGTGATTATGTTGTCGCTACTTATGGTGGAGGTTCGGTTATGGTAGTGCCTGCTCACGATCAAAGAGATTTTGATTTTGCCCAAGAATATGACGTGCCTATAGTTGAAGTCATTAAGCCTGTTTCAGATCACCAAGGCGCTGAGCGCGGATCCAGCGGAGAATTATTGGAGGCGTTTGAAGAAAAAGGAGTTCTGATTAATTCTGGAGATTTTACGGGCTTGAGTTCGGAAGAAGCCATTAAAAAAATTACATATTGGCTAACTGAAAGAAAAATTGGCGGTCTGCAAATAAATTATAAATTGCGAGATTGGATTTTTTCTCGTCAGCATTATTGGGGAGAGCCTATTCCGATTATTCATTGTCCGAAATGCGGAATAGTGCCTGTGCCGGAAAAAGATTTGCCAGTAGAACTTCCTTATGTTAAAAAATATCAGCCAACAGGAACAGGCGAATCGCCCTTAGCCCAATGTGAACGCTGGCTAAAAGTCAAATGTCCGAAATGCGGAAGTATTGGCCGGCGTGAGACAGATACCATGCCTAATTGGGCTGGTTCTTCTTGGTATTTTATCAGGTATTGCGACCCCCAAAATAATCAAGCTTTCGCCGACGCGGAAAAAATGAAATATTGGCTGCCGGTTGATATTTATAACGGCGGCATGGAGCATACCACCCTACATCTGCTTTATTCGCGTTTTTGGTATAAATTTTTATATGACCAAGGGCTAGTTCCTTCCGACGAACCGTATGCCAAGCGTCGCAGTCATGGTATGGTTCTGGGTGAAGGCGGAGAGAAAATGTCAAAGTCAATTGGCAATGTGGTTAATCCGGACGAGATTGTAGAAAAATACGGCGCGGATGTTTTAAGGATTTACGAAATGTTTATGGGTCCTTACGATCAGCCCGTGGCGTGGAACACTAAGGCGATAGAAGGGATGAACAGATTTATTATTAGAATTTATGATTTTTATAAAAATTATAAAATTAACAATGATTTAGATGTTGATAAAGAAGTTGAAACCAAAACCCATCAATTAATAAAGAAAATCACCGAAGATTTAGGCGGTTTTAAATTTAATACCGCCGTGGCCGCTTTTATGGAATATTTTAATTTTATTGAAGACGAAGCAGTAAAATTTGATTTGGAAAACGCAAAGACTTTTATTATTTTGGTTGCGCCCTTTATGCCTCATCTCGCCGAAGAGATTTGGCATTTGATTCGTCCGAGAGCAAAAGACGAAGAATCAATCTTTGTTCAGCCGTGGCCGGCTTATGACAAAAATTTTATTAATTTAGATACGATTGAATATGTTGTGCAAATAAATGGTAAATTGCGCGATCGTTTTATAGTGCCAACCAGCGCTTCAGAGGAAGAAATAAAAGAAATGGCCTTAAAGAGCGAAAAGGTTAAAAATTTTATTAACAACAAAAAGATAATTAAGGTTGTTTTTGTAGCTAAAAGATTGATCAATTTCGTTGTTTTATAGATATTTCGAAAAAAATTACGTTTTAATTTTTAAGCCATAAGCCCAAAGTTTTAAAATTAAATTATGTCTTTGGCAATAGAAATTAAAAATATACTTGCCAAGTATAAAATTCAGCCGAATAAATTTCGCGGCCAGAATTTTTTGATTAACGAGAATATTATAGAAAGAATTATCGAGGGAGCAGATTTAAATTCAAACGACGTTGTGTTAGAAATTGGGCCGGGCTTTGGCTTTTTAACTCGTGCTTTGGCGCAGAAGGTTAAACAGGTTGTCGCCGTAGAGCTTGATAATGATCTATTTTCTATTTGCCAAAAATTATGCCGCGATTACGAAAATATTAAAATCATTCAAGGCGATATTCTTAAGGTTGATTTAAACAAAATTTTGGGCGATTCAATCTATAGTTATAAATTAATTGCCAACATTCCTTATCGAATCACCGGATTAATTTTGAGAAGGTTTTTTTCAAAAGAATTATTACCGCGTCTCGCTGTTTTGATGATGCAAAAAGAAGTGGCCGAAAGAATTACCAGAAAAAATAACAAGGGAAGTATTTTATCTAATGTTATCGAATTTTATGGAGAGTCAAAATTTATTTTGAAGGTTCCGTCTGGTAATTTTATTCCGAGCCCGAAGGTAGACTCTGCCATAGTTAAAATTATTTCTAGGAGAATTTTTTCAGAACAGATAATTGAAAAGGAATTATTCAATTTGATAAAAAATGGTTTCTCTTCGCCCCGGAAATTTTTGCTTAACAATTTGGTTGCGTATGATATAATAAAGGTGGAGAATAAAGACGAAAGAAGAGCCGTTTGGGAAAAAGTCTTTGAAGAAATTAAGATTGATAAACAGATTAGAGCGGAAGATTTATTGCTGGCTGACTGGTTAAAAATTTACAATTCGATGATAATTTTTTAATTCTACTTTCTACTTTCTGTTTACTATTTTCTACTTTCTAATTTATGAAACAAATCGGTTCAAAATTATTCTTTAATACTTATAAAGACGGAATTATAATATTCGGTCTGGTTATATTTTCTATTTCTATTCTAACCGTCGGTTATTTTAAAATTAAAAACACAATTTATCAGCCATTCGCGGCGAAAATTAATCCTTCGGCGGAAAAATTAAAAAATATTCTAAAAAACAATCAAGACAAGGATACGGATGGTGATGGAATTCCGGATTGGCAAGAAGAAAACAACTATCATACCTCAAAATATTTAGCTGATTCTGATGGCGACGGTTTCAATGACAAAGAAGAAGTTTCAGCGGGTAGTAACCCTCTTGATCCGGCTTCAACGCCGAATAATGTTGGCAGTTATTTTCCAGACAATAAGGCTGGTCAGCCCATTAGTTTTGGTGTTCCGAAAAGCGAGCAAAATGCGGATAATTTGACCGCCGACCAAATTAGAGAAATTTTAATTACACAGGGCGGTATGTCTAAAGATGCGGTGGATAAGATAGATGACGAAACCCTAAAAAATATGTATAATGAAACCAAACAAGAAACAGGCATAGACCTCGAAAGTGTCTTAAAAAATAGCACATCCTCGCCGAATCTAAGCGGGCAATCTGAAGCCAATTCTGGCATAAATCAAGACACTTCTTTATTAAATGTTAATGAAATCCGAGCGTTACTTTTGCAGAATGGTGTTGATAAAAATATGCTTGATGCGATAGACGACGAAACCCTAAAAAATATGTTCTTACAAGGCATTTCAAATTCCAATTAATATTATAACATTTTGATTCATATTTCGTAATTTTCACGATTGTTAAATAATCCCGACTGCGTCGGGATTGCCACAAGGCGGTATTTAACAGGGCAGGTAATTCTTAATTCTTAATTCTTAATTCTAATATACAATATGTCCCTAAATAAAAAAATAGGTTTTAAGTTATTAAGCGGCATCGTTTTATTAACGATGTTTTTGTCGATATTATCGCCAATTTTATTTTATCCCGAACCGGCCCAGGCGCAGTTCACCGATGTCGGCCATATCGCCATGCAAATCGGAAAATGGGTATGGGAGCGCGTGAACGATTTATTAAAATATGCATGGAAAGTTGGCGGAGCCGTGGCTTATAAAAACGCGCTTAATGTTTATTTAGGGCAAATGGCTCAACAGTCTGCTGAATATGTAGCCAGCGGTGGCAAGGGACAGAAGCCGTTGTTTTTAACCGACCCTCAATATTGGAAAAAAGCCGGCGACGAAGCCCTGGGTGAATTTATTGATAAAACCGCTCAAGCTTCAGGTTTCATTAACCAAAGCCTCTGCGATCCGCTTGATCCGCAATTAAAATTTAAATTAATTCTTAGTCTTCCGGATATTTCTTCAAAAATGCCGCCCATATCTCAAAATAAACTGTGTTCATTAAGTAAAATTAGAAAAGCGCAAGGCGATTTATTAAAAAAGAATTTGGTTAGTTTTAGCGCTGATACGGAAACTGGCGATGAATTCGGCGCCAGATTAGAACAATTGAACCAGCTTTATAATGCTGACACCTCGATTAATCAAACGACCAGGTATGTCATAGACTGTTTTAAAACAGATATTAATAATTCTTTTAATAGAATCACCGGATATTTAGACGACATCAACCAAAAGTGGCCGGATATCTCGGTAATAGCTAATGAAGGCCTTTTGAATAAGTTGAAAGTAGAAAATAAAAAACTTCAAGACCTGCCAAATAAAACCACTTGTTTTACCAATAATAATATGGACGATCCGGTCAGTTGTTCGATTGCCTCGGTTAACGACTTTTGTGGCAATCCCAAGTGTCGCGGTTATTGTAATGAAGGATTGACGGGTTGTGATACTATCGGGACCGATTGCACTTTGAAATATGCGAATTGTTGTAAGGCGCAAACTAATAGGGCTCAAACCTATTTTAGTCAATTACTTAGCCAGATTACCGAAATTAACGGGCGAGTGACTAAGTTTATTGCCGGCGTAGAAAGCCCGAGTTATGCGGGTGGCGGTCCTAATACTACATTAGAAGATCTTCAGAAGGATATGTCAGCTTCGGGTAGCGACCTGGGAGCTTTAATGGTTCTTTCTGAACAGGCTCAATTAGAAAAAGCTGCCCGCGAGGAAGAGAAAAAAGTATGGGGTTTAATTAATGGTCCAATGAAGGGCATTGAGAGTTTAGTTTCCGGAAAAATTAAAACGCCATCTACTTTGGTCGGAGAACAAGCGCGTAAAGCAGTTCAGGAGGGCACGGCCAGCGTTAAACAATACACTGGCGTAGCCGCAGCTGACGCCATTGGCATTTTTACTAATACTTTAATAAGTAAGCTTTTAGATAGACTTAAAAAAGGCTTAAATCCTTCAGAAGATCCTGATACGAGCTGGAGTATTGATCCGTCCGGAAAGGTTGTTTTTAATCCTGGCGCGACAGAGTCTAAAATTGCTATGGCTGATTTAGCCACGGCCCCAATTAGAAGTGGCGGACAGGTTGATTTATTGGAAAATTATTCCAGTTATATAGATCGGGCTAATTATGTGTTGCCGGATACCAATGTTATTGATGCTGGTTTCCGTCGCGCGATTGAAGAGAAAATGTCTATTAGCGAAGCGATAGAGAAAAATCTCTTGAATAAAAATTGGACCGTCGGCGAAATTGGCAAAGCCGATAGATTTAATGATTGCAACGAAAGATTCAGTTTAACAAATATTAAAAAATTACGTCGCGCCAGAATCACGCCTCTTGGTTTAGAAATTGCCGCGACAAAAATTTCCAACGGAGAATTGGGAAATAAAAATTATACTTTGAAAGAAGTCGTTGATGGCTTCAATCAAGAGAACAGTCCGTTCCACCGCCTCGTTGATCCAAATTGGATTTTGAGTATCCCGCAATTTTTCTGTGAAGCCAGGGGTTATGGCGCGGTTCCGCTGGGCGACTCTAATCAAAGGCAGGAAGTTTGCGTTGACTTGAAAGATTGTCTTAAAACAGACGAGAAGGGACAGTGTTTGGGTTGGGGTTATTGCACTCGTGAAAAAAATATCTGGCGTTTCGGAGGAGATGAATGCTCCAAACAATATGAATCATGTTCTATTTATAAAAATGTTAATACCGGCGAAGAAAAATCATTCGTTAAAAATACAATTGATTTTAGCGGTTGCGATCAAAATAATGTAGGTTGCGGGTGGTATTGTAAAAATTATGGACCGGAAGTTGTTGACAATAAAGAAATTTTGACATGGACTTGCTCTGGACCGGAAGTCGTTGGCAACCAAAGCAATGTCATTTTTTTTAATAAAAATATTAGCGCCTGTTCCAATGACAACGAGGGTTGCCATGAATATATTCAAGCAACGGTCGGTTCCGGTGTTAATTTAATTCCGAATGGTAGTTTTGAAAATTATAATGTCGACAATCAAGGCCAGCTCACCAGTGTAAACGGTTGGGATATTGAGGGCGGATTTTTCTTGGCGGATCAAAACCTTGCTTATTCTGGCAAGGCAGTGGCGAAAGTTATTTCTGCTTGGGGCAGTCCGCGGATTAATCCGGACGTTTCTCTGCCACTCGCGATCGGCAAACAATATACTTTCTCGATTTGGGTTAGACCGGAAAAGTCTATCAATCTTCATCTTTTCGCGAACCCGGTGGACAGCAGTAACGTGGTAGAAATTTCTCAACAAAAAATCACTAATAATTGGCAACGTTTGATTTACACATTTAATTATCCGTTAATAATTAACGGTTCAGAATTAGATGTTCGTACTTTGAGATGGGAACCAGGTGATGACATCAACGGCGATATTTATTTTGACGATTTTCAATTAGAATCAGGCGCGAACACCACTCCTTATAAAGAATACGCGTCTATTAATAAAATTTATTTAAAAACTGCGCCGGATTATTTGAAATGTGGAACTATCAACGAAGATCCGGTTAAGTGCGCTAATTTTACGAAAAAATGCAGCGCCACGGAGGTTGGGTGCGAACTTTATACTAATATTTCTTCTGGTAGCGCTTTTCCGGCTATTGTTAAAAATGAAGACACGTGCCCTTCGGATTGCGTGGGTTATAATACTTTTCGTCAGTCGGCTACTAATTTTGAATCAGCCGTGCCGTTCACTAATTTTATTTCGGCAACCGGCAAGAGTTGTCCAGCTTCGGATGTGGGATGCGAAGAATTTACTAATCTAGATGAAGTTGCCAAAGGCGGTGAAGGAAAAGAGTATTATTCTTATCTTAGGCAGTGCGTAAGAACCGATCAGAACAACAATCCTGTCGCGATCGGTCAAGTTGTTTGCAATCCTTATTATACCTGGATCGGTTCCGACACTACGGGATATCAACTGAAAAGATATTATTTAAAACAGGGTAATGATGCTGGTCCAGCGGTTGTTTCTAATCTACGTTTGGATTTGGGGTCTTGCGCCGGAGCAGACGATATCTTGGTCAATCCGCACTGTAAACAATTTTATAGTGCCACGGGTGAGGTTTATTATCGTATTTATGAGAACACGATAAGCTGTTCACAAGATTGCCATCCGTTTAGGAAGACTACTTCGGTTGATAATGCTTATTGTCCAACCAATGATGTGCCGGGAACGAGTTATGACCCTGCTACGGGAATTTGCGTTTATATGGCCATACCAAGCGAGGGAGTTTCTTGCGGTAAGGCGAATGTTGGCTGCCGCGAGTATAAGGGCAACAACGCCAATAATATGAAAACTTTGTTTAATGATCAGTTTGAAACTGCTGACAATAGTATAACTCTATGGACGGGTGATGTTTTGCAAAGCACAGAGTCTATAAAGTTGGGCGGTCATTCTATGCGAGTCTTAAGCACTAATTCGGTGAGTCGCGTAGTAAAAAATTCGGTTAAGAAAGATAAATCATATTTGATAACTTTCTGGGTTAAGGGTAGCGGAACTTATTCGGCAAAATTTGGCAGTGATCTGTCTTTTGGTTCTAAGAATATCGCTAGCGATGAGTGGCAGGAAGTTAAACTTGGACCGGTTAATTTTAGCCGCGACGTAGATATCAACGAAAGCTTGTTTATCGCCGGACCATCAACAGGATTTTATTTAGATAATATTAAACTTCAAGAAATAACTAGCAATATCTATCTCGTTAAAAATTCTTGGAAAACGCCGCTGGTCTGTGATAGAGATTACAACAATAATTCAGCGCCGGGTTTTATGATTGGCTGCGACAGCTATAAAGATAGAGCTGGAAAATTTTCTTATCTCAAATCTTTCAGTAGCTTATGTCCGGACGATAAAGTTGGTTGCGATTTGGTAATTGATACCCATAATTCTTCTTCGCCTTTCGGCCAAGAATTTAACAAAGATACAGCGGTTTTGACTGACGACGTAAATGTTCCGGCAGACAGCGTTGATTATTTAGTGATTGATTCGAGAAAAATTTGTAAAGCGGAATTTAAGGGTTGTGAGCGTTTTGGTTTGCCTACTTTAGATATAAACGGCGCGGTGGTCGGTTGGTCTGATCAATATTTGAAAAACGATCCTGATCTCTATGATCGCCGTCCAATTTTATGCGATCAAAACGGACAGGGTTGCGAAGAATTTTTTGACGCGAGCAGTAAATCTAAAGCTTATTTCCGCGACCCAAAAAATAAATTATGCGAATATCGCGAGAATGTTAATATCGGAAGTGAAGTCAAAAGCGGTTGGTTCAAGAAAGGAACTAATCAGGCTTGTTATTATAATACTGAAGAAGGCCCGAACAAAGGAAATCCTTATCAGCCTGATGGGTTAACTTATGGTATTCGTTGGGCCGGTGAAAGCAATTACGATAATTGGGTGGGCGTTTGTCCTTCCAGCCAAAATTCTTGCGCTAGTTTTGTTGACACTCAAGCCACCGCGGTTCTTAATTTAGTAAAGAATGGAAGTTTTGAAGATAGCTTGACTCTTACCTCCCCATGGTATGATGCAACAAATTATGATTTTGTAGATAAAGGTTCTATAACAGTGGGGATTACCCAAGAAGGCGAGAATAAATTATTGAGCATTGATAGTCGAAACGCCAGTTTTGTAACGAACGCACCATCAGGGGTGTCCTGGTTTGCGGCTGCTGTCACTCAACAAATAAAACCATCCATATCTTTGCCCGGCAGTAATTATGTTATAAAAGCCAAAATAAAAGTTGATAATTTATTGACACCCATTGGTTTAAATAATAGTGAAATACCCAACAGAAAGAGTATAGCGCACCTTTCAGTGGACTTAAATTTTGAAGGCATGTCGGGTGTTCCCGCGTATTATAAGGATGATGGAATAACCGTATCCGACGCGTTTACTACCGGAGAATGGCAGGATTGGGCTGCTTGTTACAAGTGGGATAACGGAAAATGGAAGGGTATAGACATTATTAACAGAGACGGTAGTAGCGGTAGTAATGGGATTCTTGATTGTATCGATAGATTGCCAGCGCCAAATGATATTCCCCCTTGTTCTTATGATCCAGCTACGCTAACTAACTCCGAAGTTCCGCTGGCAAAGTGTTTAGATTCTTTAAGCGCTGGTTTTGATGTAATAAATATACCCAATGGATGGGCATGGGTTATAACCCATGGTTATTGGACTAATGCGTCAATATCCGTCATTTATCAAGGTGACTCAACAATGATAGATGGCAGATGGCACGATTTTTCCCAAGTTATAGCCGCCGCGGGTCCGCTTAATCCGCGCAGTTTAAAAATTAAAGAAGCTGTTGTTAATTTTAGAATTATTGATCAAGCTTATGCGGCTGATACTATGGGAAGAGGAATAGCTTCTCTTGATGATGTTGAAATCAAGTCCCTTGAACCTTATTATTATCTAAATAATACTAAATTAGATCGTACCTCATGTAATGGTCAGGTTAGCCCGAAAGCCGGTTGTATTCTTTTCGCGGATAGTAGTTTGAAAGATTATCATAACGGCACCACGCCTTTTACTTATAATTCAGTCGCGACTTATAAAAAGAGCGAGGAGAAAAAATATGATTTAGTTATGCCGGTTGATTGTAAGAAGACTTTGGATTGCGAGATTTCCAATAATCAAGACGCGGATTATTGCAAATATTGCGCGCGATATTCTCAAAGCGGTAATGACGCTAACGCCATTATTAAAGTTGTCCGCGATCGTGAATGCGGTGAATGGCTGACTTGCGCTGGTTCTACTCCACAGTGGTCAAAAACAGAAAATATCTTTAAAAATGTTTGTGATTATGTGTTGCGTTGCGATCAGTTGTCTGACAATGCCGCTATTTCTTGCGCTCATCCGGTGGTTACTAATAATCCTGATATTTTAAACGAAGCTGAATATAAAGCGCGCGATGTTTCTTGGGCAGGCAGGGATTATAGCGGTTATTCTTTATATAACTATTATCCGGTTGAAAATTTGGCGCCCAAGCTTTATCGGGAACATAATGAGAATATATATAAATTAACTTCCAGTCTCCGCGGAGAACTTCGTTGTATTAGTGGCAAGACTTCGCTGATTGGCGAGTCTTGCGCTACTAATGCCGATTGCGGCAGTGGTTCTTGCGTTGGCACGACTTGTTCGGCTGGAAATAGCGCTCCGATTTCAACTGCTGGTAATACTTGTAATATTGACGCAGATTGCATTGGCACTAACGGTTTGGGGCAAGGCAATTGTGAATATCCAGCCGGAACTTCTTGGACTTGTTCTTCTGGCAGTCGCCAATATGTTAGCAATACTACTGGCTGCAGCATTAATGCCGATTGCGGCGCTGGCGGAATTTGTCTAC
Organism: Patescibacteria group bacterium UBA4787; assembly: GCA_002402995.1. GTDB lineage: Bacteria > Patescibacteriota > Patescibacteriia > UBA2591 > UBA4787 > UBA4787. Next base: position 266,424 of record DHGX01000004.1, on the reverse strand, counting down.
CACCTGCTGCTTGTTGCGGCTTTTGTGTTGAAGGCGGTGCCGGCAGTAGTGGAAACACTAGTATGCGTTTAAAAAATAATAATGATTTTTCTATTGCCACTAAAGATTTTCGTATGGCCTTGTTTTGGTGCGGTTATGGTTGTTCTAGTACTTGCCCCGAAGGTATGAGTTGTGATACTAGTACTTGTGCCAAACTTTGCGATGGCAATGGTTATATAGACTTAAGCGGGAATAGTTGTACTGATTCTTTGCAATGTGGCAACGGTGTTTGTCAGGCAAATACAGCGAAAATTTGTAGCGCCAACAGTTATAAAAAAGATAGTTATGAAGGTAGTCCTTGCGCTAGCAACACAGACTGTGGCGTAGAAAATGCAGCTTGCGCATTCAAGTGTAATATTGATAGCAAGATTGATAATTTCGGTGGATTTTGTGATGTCAAAGGTTCTAATGCGTTACAGTGCGGTCTTTTAGATGATGGAACTCCCGGTGAATGTTCTGACGATGCGGGTGTTGATGGCAGAGGCCGAGTAATTGATAAAACTTGCCGTTTGTACCCGGAAATTGATTCGCCGTTTGCTCCGGGCTTAAGCGATAAATATAAAGGTATCAATATTTGTCAACCGATCGATGATAATAATACACAAAGTTATTTATACAGAGATTGCCAGTGCGCTTATAAAAAAGGCGAGTATTCTGGCACGGTTAATTATCTTACTTATATTGAAGACCAGTGGCTCGGTATTTGTTCAGCTGAAGGGCAGTGTGGCGACGCGAAACTCGGCGAAGAGTGTGCGCCAAGTCAGGATCCGTATAATAGTGGCTGTACGCGTTTGAGTAAAAAAACAACCGCTATCGGTCAGCGCGGTTATTGTTTGGAAAGAGATTTATCCGTACCAGGCGAACTCAATTCTTGTTTGACTTGGTGGCCAGGCAGCGCCGCAGTCGGCGATCCGGATATTTATAATCAATATCAAAGCGCAGGATATTATACTAATATAAGCGTATGGTATTCCGCTTTTGGTGCCAGCACCGCTCAAAATATTAGTAGTGGCTTGCAATTTACTCTTGATGGATCTAATAGTTATGGCGTATGTGGTCGTCCAGATGCTAATATACTCGGTTATTATGAAGTCGATAATTATGGTGTAGTGAGTTGGGTAAATAACAATGATATCCCAATTTATTTTGACCAGATTGATCAAGTTAGTTTGTATTTTCAAGAATGGGGCGGTAATTATGGAAAGACTGTTTGTGGTGACGATTCGGGAGGGGGAGATGATGAAATTACTGGTAGTGGGTGGGTAAATTTGAATATCTCAAATAATTTTGATCTTACTCAGCCGAGCGGTAATTGTAGTGATGGTAACAATTTTGTAGGCGTTTCTGCGGGAGCTGATTCAGGCGGTAGGTTGCGTATAGGAATACAACTTTGTGATAATAGCGAACATACAGGCACAACCTCTATTAGTCAAATAATTGTTTCCATAAAAAATGGTGCAAGCTATGTAGCTAAGATTGCTGACGCGAATAATTTTACTAAAGCATGGACTAATCGTCTTAAGGGTTATGAAACTACGGCAATAATTGATGACGCCTTCTATGCTACTATTTGTTTACCGTATGGTTCGAGCGGCTCTCCCAAACCTTCTACATTAATAGTCTCGGGAACAATCTGCGATAATCGGCATGGTTTCGTTTACACAAGCAAAGACTCCCTTAAAAACTTATTTGCTAAAAGTTACGAGGCCTATAGTTTTAATACTACCACTAGACAGTATTCTAACGGTGCCCAGCTTTGGAGTCCTGACGATAGTCAATTAAGTTTGTCTGTCACTGGTCATTCCGCTCCCAAAGTCGCTTCAGTCAAATGCACCGGCGGAGAATTAAGTGGCGAAGGAAGCTGTTCTCTGGGCGCCATAGGGAAAATAACCATTAACAACGAAGATACAAATAATCTTACTGGTAGCGGCAGTATTTATCCGGCCGTGCTTAAATTTTACGCTTGGGCGGATAAAAATCATATGCCGATTCGCGAAGTTATGGTTGATTGGGATGATGGCAAGCCATTGTCTTCTGGTTCTAATACTATGTTAGCCAAGAATCATAAGCCAATGTGTTGTTCGTCCAACGCCGATTGTTTAAATTTAGGCATAAGTCAAAACGACGAGGTCTATCAGAGAGATGGAACGAGTTATTTGAATTTCGGCAATGTGCCAAATGCTTGCACGCCCACTTATTTCCAATTTAACCATCTTTATCACTGCGAAGGCCCGGCTCAATGTTCATTCAAGCCCACAGTTTATGTTAAGGATAATTGGGGCTGGTGCAATGGCGGAAATCACGTGGGCGATGATAATTGTTGCGAAGATTCTAATAGTAGCGACAATAAATGCGATGTTCGTTCGAATGGCACTTCGTTCAGCGGTTCAATTTTACTTAAGCCGTAATACAAAAAGCGTAAAGCGCAAAGCATGGAGCATAGAGCACAAAGCGTAAAAATGTTATCATATTAAAATGCCTGCCCCGTAGTGAAACGAAGTTTCTACTACTGGGGTTAAAATACTATAATGAATCATATCAAGCAACGAAAAATTAAATTAATCTTTCCTACGATTGTCGCGGTTTTATTAACCGCTGTCTTTGTTTTATTTCCTCGTCTGGCAGCAGCAAACATCGGAACCGCCGTAGCCGATGTTTTGGCTTGGATAGCAATACCCATAATTGAATTACTCGGAGGTCTAATAGCCGTTGTAGTCAGGCTTTTGATTGACGTCGCGCAATATAATGATTTCATAAATTCAAGAGTGGTTAGCATCGGTTGGGTGATTATTCGCGACATCTGTAATATGTTGTTTGTTTTGATTATGATTTTTATCGCCTTCGCTACGGTTTTGAAGATTGAGAAATATTCTTATACTAAGCTGCTCGGCGCGGTATTTATGGCGGCTATTTTGGTTAACTTCAGCAAATTGATTTGCGGCATTATTATTGATTTTTCTCAAGTGATAATGCTGACTTTTGTTAATGCTTTTAAAGACGCGGCTGAAGGAAATTTTATTAATATGCTGGGCTTGTCTCAGCTTATGTCAATGGATACCAGTGTAGCCGCAGCAGGCGCTAATGTTAATAAAGTAGGAGCTTTAATTTTAGCGCTTGTTCTGTCCGTCGTTGCTTTATTCGCTTTATTTACGATGTTGGTGATTCTACTTTATCGCATTATTCATCTTTGGTTTTTAGTGATGGTGTCGCCTTTGGCTTTTGTCAAAAACGCTTTGCCGATAAATATTCCCGGCATAGGTAGCAACTGGTGGGAAGAATTTGGAAAAGAGGTGGTGGTGGGCCCGTTATTAGCTTTTTTTATCTGGCTTTCTTTAAGCGTAGTGCAGGAGGGCAGTAAACTCCTTCCTGTCGCGGTAGATACCGCGGGTACCAAGATTTCAGCTACAGCCAGCGCAATCGCCAGTTCTGAGAATTTATTGGCTTATATCGTTGGTATTTTCTTGCTTTTTACTTCCATAACCGAGGCGCAAAAATTAAGCGCTTATGGTGGAGGATTCGCCGGCAAAATGTCTGGCAAGCTTAAGCAGTGGGGTCAAGGCGCCGTGGATATGCCATTTAAACCAATCAAAGATAGATATCAGGCGGCTAAAGCCGGTTGGCAAGAGAGTCGCAGCGCTCGTAAAAGAGCGCGTATGGCGCCTTTCGCGCGACTTGGTCAACGGGTAGGCGAGTTACCTACTCAATTGAAAGGTGAACTTAAAGCCGGGACGCTTGGCGTGTTGGGTGAAATGCAGGCTCGGGGAGGAAAAAAGTATTATGATATGTCAAAGGATAGTCGCGGTGAAGCAGAAGCATTAAGAGAACGAGCCAAGATTAAAGGAGGTTCTGATACTACTGAAGGACGAGCCTTAGAAGCTCAAGCCAAATTGAAAGAGCAAGACGCGCAGAGATACGAACGAATGGCCAAAAGGCGAGACGTGGCTGGTCAAGCGCTCCGCGCTCCAGTGCCCGCGGCCGTTAAGGGTATCAAGGGGATTTTCGGCAAAAAAGAAGAGTCTGTTGAGGATCTTGACAAACAAATTCAAGAGAAAGAACAAGCATTTAAGTTGTCAGACGCTCAAATTAACGAAAGAGCAATCGAGATTAAAGACAAGAGAATGGTAGGCGCCGAGCCGGGTTATACCCGGGCAGAAATCGATACTGAATTGAGAAGCAAGGGTGTTGAACCAGGGACTCCCGAAGCAGATGAATATATGGAAAAATGGGATCAAGTAAAGGCCAAAGGACAATTAGAAAAAGAGACGCGCGAAAAACCAGAATATATTGAAGCCCAAAAAGAAATTACCCAACTTAAACAAGCAAGGGATCAAAAAAGACAAGAGGCTGTTAAATATAATTTAATGCCAGACGAAATTAATGCTGAAATTAATAAATTGCAAGTTGAGAGAACTGATATTGAGATTAAAGCCGCGACGCTTCGCAAAGAAGGAAAGAACGACGAAGCTGTGATATTAATTAAAGATGCCGATAAATTAAGCAAGTCCATTAATGAATTAACTAGTAGATTAGAAACGGCTCGCCGGGCGACTGCTCAGGGCGAAGTCGTTAGTCGCTTCGGCGCTGAAGAATTAACATGGGTCCAGAAAGCTAATGTTGCGCGATACGAGGATACGGCAAAAAAAATACCCAAAGAAACGGTTAGTGACGAGAAAAAATTAGCAGCCTTACTGGGCAGCGCTTTAACGCAAACTCAGGGCGGGGCAGCCTTATTGAAATTAAAAGACTTGCATAAAGATCAAGTAAGCAAACGCCAAACCGATCTCGGATTTGATCAGTATGTAGAAAAACACACCGGTAAATCCGTTAAGAGTTGGGTTGAACGAAACGATATTCCTCAAGAAGCGCTGGATAACCACGATATAAAATTTTCCATGGCGAAAAAAGAAGCGGCTGAAACACCTCAGCCGGTTATTGATCAGATTTTTGGGGATAAAGATATGCAAAAATATTTAGACAAACTTGGTCAGGCATCTCTAAGACAGGATTTTAAAAATATGGAAAAAGCATTAAATAATATAGCGTGGTTGATGAGATTGCAAACTAAAACATTCGGATACGAAGGCGACGTGAATGTTGAGGCAATCGGAAATTTGACTAGTAAATTTAATGATTTGAGCTCTCAGCTTAAAAAATTAGATCCGACAGCTGACCTACCCGAGAAAGAAAGACTGACTAAAGAAATTAAAGAATTAGCCGACAAATTAAAAGAACTTAAGGGCGAAGAGACTTAGAAGCGAGGCTAATTAAAATTTATTATCTATGAACAGCGAATACTTACAAAAATACTTATCGCTACCGCCAGAGGTTAAAGAGCAAATCCCAACCTCGGAAAATCTTGAAATTTTTAGTCAACTGGAAAAAGAATACCGGCTTGACATTACTGAAGTCGTTACCCGTTTGTTGATTAATGATGTATCTTTCGATGATTTACCAAATGATTTAATAAATAATTACAAATTAAACCAATCCTCAGCGCAAATTGTCAAAGATAGTTTAAATAAAATTTTATTGCCGATTTTATCAAATTTAACTCCAAGAACAAAAGAGCCTCTCGCGCAATCTGTCCGCTTTGCCGAGTCAAGGCAACCGGAAACAGGGGCTCATGTCCAAGTCCTACCAACTTCAACATTGTCGGAAAATCGGGACAATATTTTAACCAAAGAAGAAATTAATGAGTTGGCGGCTCAGCCTCATGATGTGAGCGGCAATGGTTTGAATAGACAGGCCAGTCTCACCGAGTCTAGGCGGGCAAAAACCGACGAAATGATTTCGGATGTTATGAGCCACTTTACTTTTCCTGATTCGGTGGCCACGGGCCGTTTAAAAAATATTATTATAAATTATTTAAAAGATATTCGCGATGAAATTGGAACAAAAGATGTTTTGACGCGTCCTTTTAAGGTCGGTGGAATGGAATTTGACAACAGCCAAACAGATTTTTTAATTTCCGTCTTAAAAAATAAAAAAGATTTGTTGCGTCAATTTAATTCTGAGACACAGAAAATTCCCGCTCCTTTGCCTCTGGCAGATGGGGGATTGACTCATGGCTTAAAAACTGCCGCAGACTTTGTTGTTAAATCAACAGAAGGAGAAAGCGCCGAAGAACCAGAAAAAGAAAGCAAAAGGATTCGATTTGAGGAGGGGGCTATGGCGGGTTTAGAAACTTTTCAATGTCCGCTTCCCGAAAGAGAAATAGCCGGGCCAACGGCTGTTAAATTTTTGCCTACCGAAGCAGAAACAAAAAATGAATCCTTGTCTTTAAAAATAAAAGATATTCCTTATATAGAACCCGAACCGACACAGATTATACAAATAACTCAAAAAACGCCAGAACCAATCAATGTTGAACCAGTTGTGCCCAGCTTAAACACGTCGAAAGAAGAAACACTTATTCCATCCAATATTATTCCACTTGAACCCATATCGGATGTCGCTTTTTCTGCTCAAAAAATGCAAGAATCAAAATCAATATCTTCTGAATTGATTTCGGAACTTCAGCCCCAAGAAAAATCAAGTGATATATTTGCCGAACCATTAATTTTAAATCGGTCGTTGTCAGATGAAGCGCAAAGAGAGAGAAGGATAGTTGAAGAAGTCAAAGTCACCCCCAAAATTTATGGGCCAATAGACGAGCTAAGGACTGTTCGTTTGGTTGATTGGCGTCGTTGGAGAAATTCCAGAGAGGCGGCTGATCGTATTAAAGATAAAATCAACTTATTGGCCGAAGATTCGCTTTTGAAGGCTTCGCAAGGAATTAAGGCGTGGAAAGAATCAGAGGTAAATAAATTATATATAGAAATTGGTTTAGAGGCATTAGAAAAAGAAAAAACAATCGAAGAAGTAATCAGTAATCGTCTCAAGGAGAATCGACAAGCTCTAACCTTTGAAGATTTTAATATAATCTCTGAGTTAAACGAGAAACTCCGGTTTTGATTAGAAAATAGAAGTAAGCGTAAAGCTAAAAACGAAAAATGCAAAATAACAACTCAAAACCTAAAATAGAATTAAAAAAACGAGTATATTTATACGCTTTGGATATTATTAAATTTATTGACGGTTTGAGCAAAAATGATTTTACCGCGCAAATAATCGCTAAACAGCTTTTACGAAGCGCTACAAGTATTGGCGCGAACATTATAGAAGCTCAAGCGGGAAGCACGAAAAGAGATTTTACCAATTTTTTTAATTACGCGTTAAAATCCGCCAATGAAAGTAAATTCTGGCTGGGGTTGTTAAGAGATTCTGCTAAAGCCGACAGAAGTAAAACTGAAATCTTGCTTCAAGAAACAACAGAGCTTGCTAATATTCTTGGCTCCAGTATTTTAACATTAAGGGGAAAAAAAAAGTTTTAAATTTTACGCTGTTATTTTGAGTTTTTCGCTTTACGTTTTGCGCTTTCTAATAATTCATTATTCGTTGATTCTATTTTCTACTTTCTACTTACTAAATTCTAATCTTTCTATGCAATTTATCGTTCCACAATTTATCGATATTGAGCCTCATATTTTAGGTCCCTTAACACCAAGACAATTTGTTATTTTAATTATTGGGGCTGCTTTGGAGCTTATCGCCTATAAATCATCTGATTTTAGTTTATTTTTAGTGGAGGGAATAATAATTTTGATCATTTTTGGCTTGTTGGCTTTCGGTCGAGTTAACGGCAAGCCGATTCATTTCTTTTTTTTAAACGTTCTCCAAACTGCCAGAAAACCCGGATTAAGAATTTGGCGGCCAATCGTAGCGAAAATTGAAGAAAAAGATTGGGCAAAAAAAACTAAAATCGACATTGAGATACCGCGTAAACCGTTAAGTACCGCTAAGCTTTCCCATTTGTCTCTATTAATAGATACGGGTGGCGCTTACAAAGAAGATTGATTTATTATTCTAAATTATTCTAATTTATTATGAAATCCGAGAAATTAGCAGGAAAAAAATTATCAACTTCGACACAGCAATATTTGGATATTTCCGAAGTAAAAAAAGATATCGTTGTCTTGAAAGACGGGACACTTAGAGCTATTTTATTGGTTTCTTCTATTAATTTTGGTTTAAAATCGCAAGAAGAACAAGAGGCGCTTGTTCAAGCTTATGTTCAATTTTTAAATACTTTAGAATTTCCAATACAAATAGTTATTCAATCGAGAAAATTTGTCATTGAGCCATATTTGGAAAAATTGAAAACTTTGCGCCAGAATCAAAAGAATGATTTATTGCGTGTCCAGATCTCCGATTATATTGATTTCGTGGGCGAGTTAGTAGAATTAGGAGAAATTATGAGCAAAAGATTTTATTTATTGGTTCCCTATAATCCGGCCGGTGATAAAAAAAGAGGATTTTTTTCTCGCTTGCAAGACGTATTTTCCGTCGGCACATTTATCAAATTAAAAAGAGAAAAATTTGAAGATTATCGAGAGGTGCTTTTTCGCCGTGTTGATGGTGTAATTAGCGCGCTTGCCAGCATGGGTTTGAAGGCTGTGCCGTTAGATACCCAAAGCGTTATTGAATTATTATACGAAACTTATAATCCACTCGAAGCGCAAACTCAAAAATTAACAGATATAAATGAATTAAGAATAGAGGAGTAATAGAAATTCAAAATTTAAAAATCAAAATGCAAAATGACAAATCAAAATTTTAAATTTTTAAAAACAAGTTTCAAGCTTCAGGATTTTTTAATTCATTATTCTAAATTCTAATTTTTATGGTTTTTGATCCGAGGACAATTAATACTAAATCGCCGACTGAAGAAATAAAAAAACAAGAGAAAGAAATATCAGAAAAAATAAAAACAACAGAGACCAAAGAGGCGTTAGAACAAGAAAAAGCTTATTTGGCCGGCGTTGTTTCGGTGCGCGATCTTGTTGCTCCGGCTTCTATGAGAATTACGCCGAATTATCTTCAATTGGGAGATAAATACGTGAGAACAATATTTGTGATTACTTATCCGCGTTATATTGCCGTTGGTTGGTTCGCGCCCGTTATTAATTTTAATGGACCTCTAGATATCGGTATGTTTTTTTATCCTGTACCTTCCGGTGAAGTTTTAAAACAATTACAGAAGAAAACCGGTAATTTAGAGCAAGAAATAGCCGCTGAACAGGAGAAAGGCATGCCACGAGATCCTTTAAAAGAAACAGCTTTAAGAGACATTGAAAAATTAAGAGACGATTTAACAACTGGCGTTGAACATTTTTTCCAGTTCGCTTTGTATGTTACTATCTATGCCGATAATCCGAAAGATCTTGATAATACTTCTGAAAAAATAGAAACTTTATTCGGTTCAAAACTGATTTATACTAAGAGAGTTTTATATCAAGCCGAACAGGGCTTTAATTCGACGCTTCCTTTGGGAAACGACGAGTTAATGATCAATTTTAATATGAATAGTTCGCCTATTGCTTCTTCTTTTCCCTTTATCTCGTCTGATTTAACATCAAACGATGGGGTTTTATACGGCATAAATCGTCACAATAATAGTTTGATTCTTTTCGATCGTTTTAGTTTGCAAAATGGAAATATGGTTGTTTTTGCCACTTCTGGCTCAGGGAAAAGCTATGCGATTAAGTTGGAAATTTTGAGGAGCTTAATGCTCGGTACAGATGTGATTATAATTGATCCGGAAAAAGAATATAAATATTTGTCTGACGCGGTTGGTGGCACTTTTGTTAACATATCTTTAACTTCAGAAAGCCGCATTAATCCATTTGATATTCCTCGGCCCAGTACGGGTGAAGTAGATACGGCTAATCTTATTCGTTCCGCGGTTATTATCCTAAAGGGTTTGTTAAAAATTATGATCGCCTCGCCCGACGAGAGAGGAGTCCGCCAATTTACGCCTCGAGAAGATTCTGTTATGGATCGGGCGCTTTTGGAGTCTTATGCTAAAAATGATATTGTCCCGGGCGTTGATTTATCTAAAGTTACTATGCCTACGCTTTCCGACTTAGAACAAGTTTTAGAGGGAATGGAAGGAGCCGGCGATTTAGCTGAGCGCTTAAAAAAATATACAGAAGGAACGTTTTCCGGCTTGTTAAACCATCAGACCAACGTGGAAATAGATAATCAATTGGTCGTTTTCAGTGTGCGCGATCTGGAAGACGAATTGAGGCCAGTCGCTATTTATACCATCGTAAATTATATTTGGAATATTGTTCGTTCGCGGATGAAAAAAAGAATATTGGTGATAGACGAGGCATGGTGGCTGATGCAGCACGAAGATTCTGCCCGTTTTATTTTTGCTTTGGTTAAGCGTTGCCGTAAATATTATCTTGGTATAACTACAATTACGCAGGATGTTAATGATTTCTTGTCATCCTCTTATGGCAAGGCGATTATCAACAATTCAGCCTTGCAGCTTTTATTAAAACAAGCGCCAGCAGCCATTGAGAATGTGGCCTCGACATTTATGTTGACCGAAGGAGAAAAATATTTGCTTTTAGAGTGCGGGGTGGGCGAAGGTATATTCTTCGCCGGCGCGAAGCACGCCGCTATTAAAGTAATAGCTTCTTACTCGGAAGATCAGTTAGTCACTACCGATCCGAGAAAAATTTTAGAAATAGAAAAAGCTAAAAAAGAGTTTTCCGAATCATTGGTGGCCGAAGAAAAAGCCGCCGTTACTCAATCGCAAAAACAAAACACAGAGAAGCCTGTAGCAGAAGCGACAAAGGTGGACTGGGATATGTCAGAAGACTTAACTAAAGAAGATTTGAATATTTAGTAACAGGATGTGAGCGTAAAGCTAAAAGCGCAAAATGCAAAACAATAGCTCAAAACCTAAAATAGAATTAAAAAAACGAGCGTATTTATATGCTAAAGTTTTGAATTTTACACTGTTCTTTTGAGCTTTTCGTTTTAAGTTTTGCGTTTTCTAATAATTCGTAATTATTAATTAGTAATTCGTAATTTATATAACTATGTCCAAAAAGAAAATTTTAATTATTGCTTTAGCTATCGCTGTTTTAGGATTGGGAATTTATCTTCTCAGTTTGTGGTATTCTGAAAAATCCGCGCCCAAAGAGATCCGCGTGCAAGATAATTTAGCCAATAATCAGCAGAATGTTCCTACCAACGGATCAATAGCGGAGAATAAACTGCCGTTATTAAGCGCGGAAGAAATAACCAAAAACGAATTAACGCCCATCGCTCGTTCGTTTATTGAGCGTTATGGAAGTTATACTAAAGAAAACGCGATTATCAATCTTCAAGAGTTGTCTGAATCTATGACGTCGAAATTAATAAAACAGAGCGAAGCAGTTGTTAATCAAAATAAAATCGATTTTCAAGAGATTATTACCAAGGTTATTTCTTATAATTGGCAAAAAATAGAAGGAAATAACGCTGTTTTCGAGGCCGTTTGTCAGCAGACAGAGACTATAGGTGGCAAAGTAAGTATTTTTTATAAAAACGCGGTTTTGTATTTCGTTAAAGAATCTATAGGATGGAAGATTGACGATATTGTTTTTTCTAACAAAGATTAGTTCTTTTTTAAAAATTAATATATTTTGATTTGAATGAACCCTGTTAATGAAAATAGAATTGTCCGCGATCTCGAACGCCAAAAGACAACCGCTAGACTTCAAGGCGCGGGAGTCAATATTGGCCAAATGCCAAAATTTCTGCGCAATAGTATAACCGATAATTTGCCAGATCTTTTAAGTAGGAGGCAGGAGGGGCGCGAAGAATCAGAGCCACAGAACGAGGCGGAAGGATCCGAAGATGACGCGATTGAAGAGGGCGGAACAGAAGAATCGAGCCAGAGAGGTGAGCCCGTTTCGTCGGAGCTACGATGGCGACTAGAGCTTCAGCGACAAGGCGAGTCATCAGCCAAAGTTTTAGCCAGACAAAAAACCAAAGACTCGTTAAAACTTGGCGGAGAGGAAGAGAGATTGTCTCAAGATGAGGGGCAGGTAACGAATAAATTAAAACAAGGCGCTCAAATGGGCACGGCCAAGGCTTTAGCCGCATGCTGGAAAGTTGTTTATTATGTTCTGCCATTGATTTATATAAACTTTCACGGCATTATGCGTTATGTTTTTAAATCAGAGTATTTCTGCCGTTATGGCGAAGAGTGGCAAGGCGGCGGCGGTGGGTTGAAGACTGGGACGTCCGCAGCAGCGGCTACGGCAAGCAAGACTGGCGCTACCATGGGCAAGGATATGGCAGGTGATGGAGGGTCATCCAGTGCCGGTTTAACGAAACAAGTTGGTGGCGCCTTAGAACTTTTAGAGATTTGGGTTGTAATCTTATGTAATTTAATTGTTTTGTTCGCTATTTTTATTTGTTTAGTTTATATTTATTATATGACACACCCGTTAGAAGCAATAGAAATTGGGTTAAAAGCGATAGGCGATTTATTTAAACCCCGTTAGAAGTCCTTGACAAAAAATTTTTTTGATAAAAAATTTTTTGTGGACACTAACGAGGGTAAACCAAAGAACATAAGTCTGTCCGAGGGCGGTGTTTAATCGTATAAAGACAGACTTCTAACGGGGTAAATAAAGGATTCGTAAATTAGTTGATAATTTTAATGCCATGAACCTACGAAACAGAAAAATTTATTTTTTAGTAACACTGTTTTTCTTGTTATTTCTCGTTTTAAGTTTACCGGTTTTAGCCCAAACTAATCCAACTAGCGGCGGCGTTAATTTTATACCACAGGTTACTATTCCGGGAACAAAAATACAAGGAGGTTCGTTTTTCGCTATTACAGGCCGAAGTATCGGAGATTATATTATCGCGGCTTATAAATGGGGTATCAGCGCCGTAGCTATTTTAGCCGTAGTAATGATTATGGTGGCCGGTTTTAAAATGATCACCAGTCGAGGTAATGTGAGCGCGATCACCAGCGCTAAGTCGCAGATCACCAGCGCCTTAGTGGGCTTAGTGATTATTATTTTTGCTTATGCTTTTTTGAGTTTTATTAATCCTAATTTGGTCATATTTAAAGACTTGACGATTAAACCCGTTGCCCGCGAGATTGCTTCAACGGATATTCCGATTCGATTGACCCAATTTAGTTGGTATAAACCCCTTGACCTCACGACAACCCCTCCGTCTGGTGAGCCAGGCGCTTATGCGCGTATCGGCGCTCGGATGTGCGGCGTTTCCACTATGGTCACTACCTCCGATGGACAACTACAGAAAGTAATTGGTACAGAGTGCGGCGCTGGAACTATTTGCGAATTAAACCTTGAAGTGTCCCAGTCTGATATCTTAAAATGGCGAGAAGATGTCGCCAAGGATCCTAAGACTCCAGATATTACTACTAAATATAATGTTAAAAAAGCAGAATGTAGGTTGGCGGGTACGATTTCATTAGCTAAGGAAGACGGAACTGGGCTAAAAAACTATTTTATCGGCGGTCCAGAGGTTGATCTCAATGAGTTTAGTTGCGGCCAAAGCGCTGATACTTTTTTTGTGGCTGCTCCTTTGGGTCCTGTAGCAATGATTGCGTCCAGCGCTTTTGTTCCTAATCAAATAGGAACGCGTTGCAGTGGGTCAGTTTTTGATGTCGTTCACTCCCGAAAAGGTTGCACTTATGTAACCGTTAAATTAACAGGAACAGAAACAGGAGATAGATATTTTTCTAAAAATAAGTGCACTCCTTATCCTGATAAAAGTTGTAACTTAGACGAAAAAAGAGAATTATGTAGTGTCTGTGAAAGTTCGGGGGGGCTTAATATTGCCGATTGTGGCGATGGGTTTGATCCAACTAAAAGAATTTGTTGTTTTAAGCCAGGAACTGGTTGGTCTCTACGTTAATTTAATAATCTAAATTATAAATTCTAATTCATACTTTCTATTTTTTGTTTTTATTTTATATTTTAATTTTATTTTCTACTTTCTAAATTCTAATTCATTATGTTTCCTAAAAAAAAGATATTAATAGTTATTGGTTTTATTTTACTTGTAGTAGTTATAGGTTTTTTGCTGTATTATTTTTTCTTTCGGGCGGCTGAACCATCGATTCAACCGACAGAAGTCGTAACTCCGATCCAGGTTACTAAGTTACCGGTAACACGAGAAGCTTGGGAACAGATGTCTATTTCTGAAAAAGCTAGAAGGGGATTACCCCTTAATGTTTGGCCCGGAGAAGAAGAACTGGTGACGCCAGCAGTACCGGAAGAAGAGCCTGTGACGCCGCAAATTTCCGACATCGCCGAAGGTGGAAGAACGTGGATTAATCCGGTGGGCGCAGATCCCGTTGGTTTTTTGTCTCCATCTTTAGATGGTATGGGTAATATTTATTATAATAGCAGCGACAGTCGATTTTATAAGCTGGACCAAAACGGTCAAAAAACTTTAATTTCCCAAAAACAATTTTTTGACGTTAAAAATGTCAGCTGGGCGCCGACCAAGGATCGCGCGGTTATTGAATATCCGGATGGTTTTAAAATTATGTATGATTTTTCCAAAGACAAGCAATATACTTTGCCGCAAAATTGGTCGGAATTTTCTTGGAATTCTGTCGGCTCGCGTTTAGCTTTTAAGCTAGATAGTCAGTTTCCCGAAAATCGCTGGCTGGCCGTATCTAATCCCGACGGCACAAGAGTTACGCCGATTGAAGCAATGGGCGATAACGCTGACAAGGTGATCGTTAATTGGTCGCCAGCCGGTCAAGTAGTGGCTTTTTCTAAAACCGGTGAACCGCGAGACGGTTGGCAACAAGAGATTCTATTGGTTGGTCAGAATAGAGAAAATTATAAATCAATTATTGTTGAAGGCAGGGGATTTTTGCCAGAATGGGCGCCCCAGGGAGATAAGATCGCTTACAGCGTTTATACCAGTGTTAATGGTTTTAGGCCCAGTTTATATGTTGTGGATGCGACAGGCGGCGACAATACCGGAGCCAATAAAATCGCCACTAATTTAAATACTTGGGCCGATAAATGCGTTTTTAACGCGAGCGGCGCTTCTTTATATTGCGCGGTGCCGAAAAACTTGCCGGATGGATCCGGTCTTTTTCGAGAATTGGCAGATGACGCCAAAGACGATTTTTATCGCGTTGATCTTAAAACAGGAGTAGTTTCATTTTTGGCCGAAGGGGCGTTGGGCAGTTATAATACTACTAACCTTTATCTTTCGTCAGACGAAAGCACGTTATATTTTGTTGATAAAGATACATCATACTTGAAATCAATCAAATTGAAATAGATTATATGCTTTTCAAACGAATAAATCTTTTATTTATATTATTAATTGTTGTTTTATCAATAATTGTTTTTTTCTGTTTGTTTCAGGCGGCTAAAGCTGATACGGATTCAAATATTCAGCCGCAAAATCAGAAAAAAATCGTAACACCTCGCCTCCAAATTGAAATACCGGGCTTTGGCGGATTCAAATCACCTGTTACAACAGAAGGCAACATAGCCTATTCTTGGATAGGAGATTATGTTATCGCTGTTTATAAATGGTCGGTTGCCGTGATAGCCATTCTGGCCGTGGTGATGATTATGTTTGCCGGTTTTCAATGGGTTTTGTCGCGTGGAAACGCGCCAGCTATCAGTAACGCTAAAGCCAGAATCTCCGGCGCTTTTATGGGCTTGATAATTATTCTAAGTATTAGTCTTTTTTTGGGTTTCATTAATCCCAACTTAACTATTTTACGACCGCTTGCTTTGTATACAGTTAAATACGAGCCGATTGACGGCGAATTATCTGATGATGGCATCGCCGATCAAACAAGCGCAGGTTTATATTATAAACAATGCGATGCGCGATGGGGCAGTATGGCTTATACCGAAGAGAATAATCGAGAATGTAATTTATGCAGTTCTGGTTGCGGCGCCACGGCTTTGGCTATAGTCTTGGCTAGCAAGGAAATATCAGTTACGCCTCGCGATGTTGGTGAATATGCCATTGAAGTTGGAGCAAGAAAAGATTGTAGCGGCGGAACAAATGTTGAACTGTTGGCTCCCAAAGCTGCTCAAAAATGGGGAGTCAGAGAACAAACGGTAAATGATTTTGCCAAAGCTATGCAAGGTTTAGATAATGGTAGCTGGTTGGTTGTTTCCATAAGAAAGCTCCCAGTGCCCGGTCATTGCCAAAACAGTAAATGTGGCGAAGGGATATGTTTTTGCGGCGGGCATTACGTTGTTTTAGCCGGGAAAAACGGTAATAATATCAATGTTATTGATCCTAGTAGAATCGGATTAACTTCGATAACAATTGATTCTTTAAAAGAACATTTAAGTCGTGTTAAATTTTATAATTTTTTCTGATATTTTATTGATTTTGATATAGCGAATATTAATTATTTATGGCTTTAAAAAATAAATTAATTTTTATCTGCTCTAAATGCGAGGCGCAATTTCCGCGCTGGCTCGGACAGTGTTCCGAGTGTGGCAGCTGGGGAACTGTTATGCAGGTTTCCGAGGATTCAAGCGAGACCAAGAAAAAGAAATTATCTTCTTTGGCCAGCGAAGCGATCAGTTTTTCCGGTATTAAAGCGCAAAATTTTATTAGAATACAAACTCAAATTAAAGAATTAGATTGTGTTTTGGGCGGCGGCATTGTTCCAGGTTCTTTAATTTTATTAGGTGGCGAGCCGGGCATTGGCAAAAGCACTTTAGTTTTACAGATTGTCTGTGGTCGGGCTTTCAACGATAACGATGATGTGGCTTTGTATGTTTCTGGCGAGGAATCCTGCGAGCAAATTAAAATGCGTATCGACCGCTTAGGTTTAAACGACGAACATCTTTCTTTTCTGGGAGAAACAAATATAGAGGTTATTTGCGGCACGATTGAAAAGAACAAACCAAAAATCGCCATTATTGATTCTATCCAAACGATGTTCTTCAGCGGTTTGCCGTCAGAAGCAGGCAGTATTAATCAGGTGCGCGCTTGCACCTCAAAAATATTAGAAGTGGCCAAAAGAAATAATATTCCGATTTTTATTACCGGTCATGTTACTAAAGAGGGCATGGTGGCCGGGCCTAAAACCTTAGAACATTTAGTTGATACGGTTTTGTATTTAGAGGGCGACCCCTATCATCAATTCAGGCTTTTGCGAGCTATTAAAAATCGTTTTGGCGCTACTAACGAGGTAGGAGTTTTTGAAATGCAAGATTCAGGTTTAAAGGAGGTTCTGAATCCTTCGCAAGTTTTTTTGAATAATAATAATGAATTATTGCCTGGCAACGTTATAGCAATTATTTTAGAAGGAACCAGGCCGTTTTTAGTGGAAGTTCAGGCTTTAGTGAATAAGACTTGTTTCGGCTATCCGCAACGACGCTCCAATGGTTTTGATCTTAATCGTCTTCAGCTCCTTGCGGCCGTATTGAATAGGCGCGCTAATCTTAATCTTGGCGCTATGGATATCCATTTGAATATTGTGGGTGGTATCAAAGTTGAAGAACCGGCGATTGATTTAGCGGTTTGCGCGGCTATTATTTCGGCTTATCAGAATAAGCCATTTTCTCGCGATATGGCTTTCGTGGGCGAGGTTGGCTTGGGCGGCGAGATTAGAAGCGTTAATAGTTTAGAACAAAGAATAAACGAAGCGACAAAAATTGGCATAAAAAAAGTATTTTTGCCTGCCTCGCCAAGTCAAGGCGGGCTGGCCTCTAAGATTGATAAGAAAAAATTTAAAACAGAATTGGTCGAACTCAAGAATATACGAGATTTAATGAAAATATGGTAATAATAGATAATAACAAAAAAAAATTAGTGGTTTACAAATTAATTTTTGCTGTTTTGGCAATTTTTTTAATCTTGATCAGCCTAAATTTTTTTATTAATATTTTCAGTTCGATTTATAAATATTTTTATAATAAATCTCTCAGCCACAGTTCGGCTCTGCAGGACGAAATAATTAGACTAAGGAAGGAGAATTATGATCTGAGAGATCTAGCTTCGAAGAATCAATTTTTATCACAAGAGTTAGATTTTAAAAAGAATTATAATTATCATTTATTGACCGCCGAGGTAATCGGACATTTGGTCGATGTTGATAATGATTGGTTTGTTATTAGCGCTGGTTCAAACGACGGCTTAAGTCCGGATATGCCAGTCGTAAGTAATGGTTGTCTGGTAGGACGCATTATTAAGGTTGCTCCGTCTAAATCTTATTTTATAACTATTTTAGATAGCCGTTTTTCTACGGCCATCGATTTCATATCAGGAGAAAAAGACTTCAAAAGAAATAATTTAGCCGCCACCACTAACGGACTTTTGCGCGGTAAACATGGCCTAGCTTGCGAGGTAGAATTTATATCCACCGCTAAAGATATTAAAATAGACGATATGGTTATTACTTCAGGTTTAGAAGAAAATATACCCAGAGGGTTATTAATAGGAAACGTTATTGATATTAATTATATTTCCAATAGTTTATTTCAGAAAGCAACTATTAGTCCGGCTTTATCTCTTAATTCTTTGCGAATCGTCTCCGTTATAAAACCATGAGATTAAAGAGAATTTTTATTATATTTCTATTATTTTTAATCGGTAATATTTTACAAGCCGCGATTATTCATATTTATCCCATTTTTTTATTTATTAATTTTAATTTAATTGTATTGCTCATTTGTTTAATCTTTTTTTCGGCTGATATTTTTATTATTCTCCCTTGCGCTATTTTTTTTGCAGAATTATTTTCTTCTTATTTTTTTGGTTTTAACGCTTTATTGATATTATTTTTATTTTTAGTTTTATATTTTTTATTGAAAAAATTTGATTTTAATATCTTTTTATCAGTCGTCATTTTCTTGTTAATCGGCCAGATTTTTTATTTTTTGGTGAAATTAATATTAGAATTAATATTCATATCTTCATCCGGCTCATTAACTTTTGATCATTTTCTGATTAATGGGTTTATTAGATATATATTTATCAACTTAGGAATTTCTGTTTTGTTGTATTGGTTAGGCAAAAATCATATAAATAAAGGGTATTAAGCCCTGTGTTTGTTTCGCTCGCTCGGAAATGAAAATAAAATTTTCATTTTACTCGCTTGCTCACAAATAAAATCAAGAAAAATTAATAATTATCAGGAATGGATCCATTTATAATTAAAGACCGCGATCACGGACTGAAAGATGTTTCTTTGAAAGGTTATGCCAAGGCGCGATGGGATGACGGTGAGTTGACGGAAGAAACAGACGTGAACGAATCAATGAGTAAGGGTCTCGAAAATAGGAAAATCAACCTGTTCGACTTGTTGATAATTATTTTTATTTTGTTCATTTTTCTCCGAGTCGTTTTTTTGCAAATATTTAAAGGGGATTATTATCTTGGATTGGCCGAAGGAAATCGCATTCGCGTCGAAACCATTAAGGCCGATCGAGGCAATATTTATGACCGAAACGGCAATGTTCTTGCCGTCAACAAACCATCGTTTGTGCTTAAAATAACCCCAGGAGATTTATTCAGAGATACCGCAAAAAGACAAGAATCCAGAGATAAATTATTAGAATTATTTCCTGATGGCGACAGAGAAGAAATCGTTAATTTATTTGATAAATATAATCCCTCTTATCGATCAATTGTTTTAATAAGAGACATAGATTATGAAAAAGCTATTTCTTTAAAATTGAAATTAGCATCTTGGGCCGGCCTTAGTATCGAACCAGAAGCCAAAAGAGAATACCCCGTGGGCCCATCCGTATCGCATCTCGTTGGATATCTAAGCAAAATTACCCAGTCAGAATTAAAAAATAATAAGAATTTATATGATATAAACGATCTTATTGGCAGAACAGGGGTCGAAAATTTTTATGAAAATATCTTGCGTGGTATTAATGGGCAAAAAGAGATAGAGGTAGATTTATTAGGCAAAGAGAAAAATTTATTAAGTGTCAGCAATCCGCGAGCCGGCCAAAATATTTTTTTGACTATTGACGCAGATTTACAAAAACAATTATTTGATAATCTTTCAAGAATGGGTCGACCAGCCTCAGCGGTTATTATGGATCCTGACGATGGAGAAATTTTAGCGCTTGTTTCCACGCCCAGCTACGACAACAATATTTTTATTAAAGGGATAAAAAAAACAGATTTAAATAATTTATTTAATAATCCGCAAAAACCGTTTATTTTTAGGGCGATCTCCGGTGAATATCCATCAGGCTCTATAATTAAGCCGCTCATAGCCGCTGTTGCATTGCAGGAAAAAGTGATTACAGAAAAAACTACGGTTTTAAGTACAGGGGGAATATCCATCGGTTCTTATTTCTATGGAGATTGGAAAAACGGCGGACACGGTTTAACAGATGTATCTAAAGCGCTAGCCGAATCGGTTAATAGTTTTTTTTATTATATTGGCGGCGGTTATAATAATTTTAAGGGACTAGGAATAGAAAAGCTGGATTATTACTTAAAGCTTTTCGGTTTTGGTCAAAAGACAGGCGTTGATTTAAATGAGGAGGCCGACGGTTTCGTTCCAACTCCACAATGGAAAAATGATTCTAAAAAGCAACCGTGGTTTATCGGTGATACTTATAATCTTTCTATTGGACAAGGAGATTTTTTGGTCACGCCTCTTCAGGTGGCAAATTATCTTTCGGCTATAGTTAACGGCGGAATTTTATATAAGCCACAAATTATTGAAAAAATTAATAATTCCGATACAAAACAAAATATTATAAACCTCCCAAGGGTTTTAAAAAAAGATTTTGTCGTCGATGACTGTCTCGATATTGTGAAAGCAGGAATGCGCCAGGCAGTAACTGGTGGAAGCGCCAAACTCCTGAATGATGTATTGCCGGCAGTTGCTTGTAAAACTGGTACGGCTCAAGTGGCCGGAAATAAAAATTCACATGCCTGGATCGGTTGTTTTGCCCCTTACGACAAGCCAGAGCTAGTAGTAGTAGTTTTAGTGGAGAATGGAGGGGAAGGCAGCGTAGTAGCAGCGCCGGTAGCCAGAGATATTTTAAATTGGTATTTTACCAATCAAAAATCCCGCCTGCCTTGAGTTCGCCGATTAAATCAATCAACAAACATTTATTTTTTTAATTAAAGAATTTTTAAGTAATATTATTAAATTTTATCAATTTTGTTGTCAAGGCAAAGTCGGGCAGGTAAAATTAAACAAAGTTTCAAGTTAACCCCGTTAGAGATTTAAGATAAACATACTCAAGAGACTGATAAGAGCCGTGAGGCGGCTTCGCTCGTTAATATGCTTTAATTAAAATAGTCTTGACTGAATCTCTAACGGGGTTAATTTAATAAAGGCAGGGTTTGCTATAAATATCGCTTATTTAAGTCGTTTTCAGGCTTTCTTTTTTCTGCAAGATAGGGTATAATTGGTAGCGAGGAGATCAAATAAATCCGCCAGCTGGCGGATTTGATTTGACTCCGAGCGCCCCAATTTCACAAGCGAAGCGAGTATAATATTAAGATTATATGACAATCAGAAATATTAAAAAACAAAAGAATATTGATTCCCGAGCGCCCCAATTTCACAAGCGAAGCGAATACAACGCCGAAAAGATTACGGTTCTAGAGGGTTTAGAGCCAGTAAGAAAGCGCCCCGCGATGTATATTGGATCGGTTGGTCTTTCTGGTTTACATCATTTAATTTGGGAAGTTATTGACAACTCTATTGATGAGGCAATAGGCGGACATTGTAATGAAATCACCATAGAGCTTTTACCAGAGAACAGAATAAAAGTAATTGACAATGGACGCGGCATCCCGGTCGATATTCATAAGCCTACAGGAGTTTCGGCCTTAGAAGTGGTAATGACCAAACTTCATGCCGGCGGAAAATTTGATAGTGGAGCTTATAAAGTATCCGGAGGTTTACATGGAGTGGGCGTTTCGGTAGTAAACGCCTTATCAACATATTTAAGAGTGGAGGTTAAAAGAGACGGAAAACTTTGGTTTCAAGAATATAAACGTGGTAAACCCATAAAGAAAGTCAAATCTGATGGCAAGACAAGTGGGACGGGTACAACGGTTATCTTCGAACCAGATCAAGAGATCTTTCCAAAAATAGAATTCGACTGGCAAACTATTCTGAGTCATTTGAGGCAACAGGCTTATTTAACTAAAAAGGTGCGTGTTGTTATTAGAGATCTGAGAAACGGAAAAGACACCATCCATTATGAGTTTTATTTTGAGGGCGGCATTAGTTCTTATGTCCGTTATTTAAATCGAACGAACGAAACAATTCACGACAATGTTTTCTATATAAACAAAGAAATCAATGATATAAATATTGAAGTCGCTATCCAATATACCTCTGATTTTAAAGAGACAGTTTTTACTTTTGCTAATAATATTTACACCCTGGAAGGTGGCATGCATTTAGCAGGTATGAAAACAGCCTTAACTCGATCTCTAAATGCATATGCTCGCAAGCATGAATATCTCAAAGAAAAAGATGAAAATTTAACCGGTGACGACGTGAGAGAGGGCTTAACCGCTATAGTTAGCGTTAAGGTCAAAGAACCTCAATTTGAGGGCCAAACTAAGTCTAAATTAGGCAATACAGAGGTTAAACCTGCGGTAGAGGGTGTTCTTGGAGACGGCCTCGGAGTTTTTCTAGAAGAGCACCCCAAAGACGCCGAAGAAATTTTAAAGAAATGTTTTTTAGCTGCTCGAGCTCGATTAGCCGCTAAAACTGCTCGCGATTCAGTTATTCGCAAGGGGGTTTTAGAGGGTCTCACTTTGCCAGGTAAATTAGCCGATTGTTCTTCTAAAGATCCGGCTAAATGCGAATTATTTATTGTTGAGGGTGATTCTGCCGGCGGTTCGGCGAAACAAGGCAGAGACAGGATGTATCAGGCCATTCTTCCGCTAAGAGGAAAAATTCTTAACGTTGAGCGTTCAAGGCTTGATAAAATTGTCGCTAATTCAGAATTGAAGTCTTTAATTATTGCGGCTGGAACAAATATCGGCGATCAATTTAATATTAACGATCTTCGTTATCATAAGATAGTTATCATGACTGATGCAGATGTTGATGGCGCGCACATCAGAACATTATTATTAACATTTTTTTATCGTTACCTGCCAGAAATTATCAAAGGAGATTATTTATATATTGCCCAGCCACCGCTTTATCGTATTCAATATAACAAAGAAACATTCTATGTTTATTCAGACGAAGAAAAGTTGGAAATTGTTAAAAAGTTAACATCTTCTAAAAAAACCAAAGAAGAAAAAAAATCTTTAGAAAAATCAAAGTTAATAGGTGGCGGATTTAAAATTAAAAAAATTGAACTATCAGAAGAAGAAGCTGAAGAAAAAAATATTTTTCCGGAAGAATTAGAGCAGGGGTTGGAAAAAGATTCAATCGAAGGAGGGGTTATGCCTGGTGGTATTTTAATACAGCGCTATAAAGGTTTGGGTGAAATGAATCCTTCTGAACTTTTTAATACAACCATGGACGTCACAAAAAGATTATTAAAAAGGGTTAATGTAGTAGACGCAGAACGAGCAGACGAGCTTTTTGAGATTTTAATGGGCAAAGACGTTGAGCCAAGAAAGAAATTTATTCAAACTCACGCCAAATCAGTTAAAAATTTGGATATTTAATTCTTGTCAGCCCAAATTTTAATTAAGCGCATTAAAATATTAAATATACATTTTTAGAGAAATAATTATTGTTGGTTATATATTTTACTTTTTTAAATTTAGACGGACTTGCCCCGTTAGAAATTCAGCCAAGATTTTTCTTTTTCAAAGAGTATTTAAGGCGAAGCCGCCTTACGGCTCTTATTAATCTCCTAAGCATATTTAGCCTTAAATTTCTAACGGGGCTTGCGCTTTTTCAGGATTTATGCTATAATTTTAAAAGTTTTTATTCAAATCTGTTAAAGGTTTTTTTAATTAATTGAATTATGCCCCGTAATACAACTTCAGAGTTCTTTCGACCAAATTGTTATTTTTTGATAAAATTTTCTTCATAAGTAAAATAAATTTAAGCGTTATTAAACCTTCAAAGCGCCGAAAGAACAGATTAAGAAAGGGGCTAATTAAAAATATTTAATTGAATAAACTCGGAATAAAAACGCTCAAAGATTATGACGCTTTGTTCCGAAGATGATATACGGGGTATGAACATTTTCCAAAAATTTATAGATTATATTAAAAACTCTAAAATTGAGTTAAAAAAGGTTGTTTGGCCTAATCGCCGAAAATTATTTAATCATACTCTTTTGGTTATTGGTATTAGCGCGGGTGTTGCTGTCTTTTTGGGTTTAATCGATTTCGTATTAAATAAGACGTTGGAAGTTATTTTGAGATAAACCCCGTTAGAAGTCCTTGACAAAAAAATTTTTTATCAAAAAATTTTTTGTGGGCACTAACAGGGGTAAACCAAAAAACATAAGTCTGTCTAGGGGCGATGTTTAATCGTATAAAGACAGACTTCTAATGGGGTAAATTAAATCATTAAATATGTCAAAGCAAATAGAACAAGGACGCCATTGGTATTCTATCCATACTTATTCCGGTTACGAAGAAAATGTGGCAGAAAATTTACGACAACGCATAGAATCCATGGATATACACAATAAGATTTTTAATATTTTAATTCCAGTTGAAAAAAGAATTAAAATTAGAGGTGGCCGTCGAAAAATTATTACCGAAAAAATGTTCCCTGGTTATGTTTTGGTCGAAATGATTGTTGACGATGACTCTTGGTATGTAGTAAGAAATACTCCGGGCGTTACAGGTTTCATTGGTTCTGGAACTATTCCTTCTTCTTTATCTGAAGAGGAAGTAAAGAATGTTCAAAAAAGAATGGGGGTGGAAGAACCAAAGTATAAAATCGATATTTCTATCAACGACCCGGTTAAAATTATCGATGGTCCATTCAAAAATTTTGAGGGTAAAATTTCAGCTGTTGATGAGGAGAGAGGAAAGGTGAAAGTTTTAATTTCTATTTTTGGGCGCGAGACGCCGGCTGAACTAGATTTTTTACAAGTTAAGAAAGTTTAATAATATTATTTCTAAAAACCATGGCTAAAAAAATAAGAACAATTATAAAATTACAACTTTCTGCCGGCCAGGCAAATCCTGCTCCGCCAGTAGGCACGGCTTTGGGTCCGCACGGCATCAACATCGTCGATTTTTGTAAAAGATTTAATGATGCCACCAAGGATAAAGCGGGCAGTGTCATTCCAGCCGAAATAACTATTTATGAAGATCGCAGTTTTACTTTTATTTTAAAAACTCCGCCAGTTTCCGATCTTCTTAAAAAAGCCGCGGGGATAGAGAAGGGTTCCGGTAAACCATTACAACAAAAAGTGGGGAAGGTTACTAAAAAACAAATAGAAGAAATAGCCAAAATAAAGATGCCAGACTTGAATGTTAATAGTTTAGAAGCTGCGGAAAGAACGGTTATGGGAACCGCCCAACAAATGGGCATCGAAGTCGTTGAATAATACTTGCTTTGCGCGTGAAATTGGCTCGCTACGGAATCAGACAAAAATTCTTTTCGTCTGTTCCTCCGCTCACTAATTATAAAGGGTATTAATCCTGTGTTATTCGCGCTCGCTCGGAAATGAAAATTTCATTTTCATTTCGCTCACTCGCTTGATAATAATTTAAAGTTAAAAAAAATAATAAAAATATAATGCCTCGAAGCGAAAGATATCAAAAAATAAAAGTAAAAGTCGATAAATCGAAAATTTATGACTTAGAAGAAGCTATTATTTTTCTGAAAGAAAATGCTTCTAAAAAAGTTGACGAAACAGTGAATTTAAGCGTAAGGCTCGGCATAGACACAAGAAAAACAGAACAACTGGCTAGGGGAACTATTATTCTACCTCACAGTTTAGAAAAAAAAATAATAGTCGCCGCTTTTGTTAGTCCGGAAAAAACAGAAGAAGCCAAAGAAGCAGGGGCTGATTTAGTTGGCGGTGTTGATTTAATAAATAAAATAAAAGAAAAAGGAGTCTGTAATTTTGATATTGCCGTAGCCGAACCAGAGATGATGAAAAATTTAGCCCAAATTGCTAAGATTTTAGGTCCCAGGGGTTTAATGCCCAACCCTAAAACAGACACCGTGACCCCGAACATAAAGAAAGCTATTGAAGAATTAAAAAAGGGCAAGGTTTCTTTTAAAAATGATGACACGGGCAATATCCATCAAGCTGTTGGTAAAATTTCATGGCCATCGGAGAATATTAAACAGAATATTTCTGTTTTCGTTGAAGCCGTGAGAAGGGTTAAACCGTCAACCGTAAAAGGTGTTTATATCGTTAGTATTTATTTGTCTACTACATTCAGTCCTTCTTTAAAAATAAAAATATAGTTATTTAAAATTCACCTTGTTAAATTACGCAAAGCGGAAATTTCGCTGAAAGCGAAGTCATTTAACAGGGGTAAAAAAGGAGGGTTTTCGTGGTAAATCGTATTGGTTTTGACATAGATGGCGTTATTTGTCGCGATCGGCTTGCCAAACTGTCTCATATCAATTGGCTGTTTAAACTTATATATTTTTTGACAGCCATTCCCCAAATTCGCTGGCTTTATAACGCGCATCTCCGCAGATTAAATTATGATATTAAGAGAGTGATCGACCTTAATTTCAGCGCCGGTTATGAGATATTTATAGTCTCGGGCAATTATATCCACACTCAATCGGAGCTGGAAAAATGGTTGTTTCGCCATAAGATTAATTATCATAATATCAGTCTGTATCCGGGTTTTTCCTCTGGATTAACCATCGCGGCGTGGAAAGCGCAAGTCATTAACAAGCACAAGATTGATTTGTTTTTTGACGATACGCCTTCTATAGTGGATTTTTTGAGAAAAAACACATCGGCCAATATCGTGCAATACGAAGAATACAAAAAATGAAAGACCGCTACTAATTAAGTAACGGTCTTTTTCTTAAAATAAAGGGTATTAACCCTGTGTTATCTGCGCTCGCTCGAAAGAGCAAACTAGTTTGCTCTTCTCTCGCTCGCTTGATAATAAATTATCTAATCTAATTGATCGACGCTGAAAAGATGTTTAATTTTATCTTTTAGAGTCTGATAATTTTTAAGTTCCGGATCTTCTTCGATTATTTGATTAGCGGATTTTTGCGCTTTTTTGATTATTTCCACGTCTGAAAGTTTGGCAATTTTTAAGTTGCTGCCGAAACCGCTTTGTTCGCTACCTAAAATACTACCTTCGCCGCGCATCTCTAAGTCTAGCTCTGCTAATTCAAAGCCATTTTTGGCCGTTAGAATGGCTCTGATTCTTTTCTGGGCATTGGCGCTCGAATCATTTTCTAATGCCAAAAAACAATACGACTGATATTGGCTTCGGCCTACGCGTCCCTGTAATTGGTAAAGTTGAGCTAATCCAAATCGTTCGGCGCCTTCAATTAACATTATAGATGCGTTGGGAACATCGATGCCAACCTCAACAACCGTAGTAGAAATCAAAATATTTATTTTATTGGCCAAGAAATCTCTCATTATTTTTTCTTTTTCTTGAGAACTTAAGCGTCCGTGCAGAATGCCTATGTTAAATTGCGGGAATATTCGTTTTTTCAATTTTTCATATTCTTGTTTGACGGATTGCGTGCCCAACTTGTCGGATGGATCAATAATAGGACAGACTGCAAAAACTTGCCGTCCTTCAATAATTTGGTCTTCAATGAATTTATGCGTTCGTTCTAGTTCTTCGTTGTTTTTGCTGTCAATAATTTTGATTTCCACTTTTTTACGATTAGGAGGCATCTGATCAATTATAGATAAATCCAAATCTCCATAGATGGTTAAGGATAAAGAGCGGGGGATTGGCGTGGCGGTCATTGATAAAAAATGAGGAGACAGATTCTCGTTTTTTTGACCACAAAAGGCATTTTGTGTTATTTTTTTTCTTTGTTCCACGCCAAAACGGTGTTGCTCGTCAACTATCACCAAACCTAAATTGTTAAATTTAACATTATCTTGAATAAGGCTGTGGGTTCCGATAACGACGCTTATTCTTTTAGAATATATTTTTTTAATCAATTCATTTTTTTTGAGATCAGAGATTTTTCCTTTATCGGCTATTTTTGTGTCGGTTCTCGTTAATAATCCAATACTAAAATCAAAATTTTTGAATAGATTTGATATGTTTTCAAAATGTTGTCGCGCCAAGATTTCCGTAGGCGCCAAAAGAGCGGCTTGATTTTCGTTTATAGCCATATTTAACATTGCTATGGCGGCAACAATCGTTTTGCCACTGCCGACGTCTCCTTCCAATAAACGATTCATTGGTTTGTTTTGTTCTAAATCTTTAAGTATTTCCCAACTGGCTTTTCTTTGGGCGTCGGTTAATTTGAATGGCAACGAATTAATAAAGTCTTGCGTTCGCTCCAATTCGAATTTAATTGCGGACGCGATCTTTTGTTTAATTTGTTGGCGGACGATTTGTGATTGGAGTTGTATTAAAAATAATTCGTCGAATTTTAGGCGTTCTGCGGCGCGATTGAGCCATTTTCCATCTTGCGGAAAATGAATTTGTTCTAGGGCAGTAGTTAAATTAAGCAGATTATTTCCTGTTTTTATATTCCTTGGAAGCCAATCGTTTATCTCCTGAACAATGGGCAGAGTTAAAGACATAAGCATCCGAATTTGTTTTTGGCTTAAACTCGCCGTCGTGGGATAAATCGGCACCAGTCTTCCAGTATGTATTGGCTCTCCCCTTTTTGTAATTTCATATGATGGGTTAAGGATTTCTAGTCCATAGCGTTCGTCGTAATCTATTTTTCCCGCCAAATAGAGCTCCTGTCCCGGTTTTAAAATTTTAATTAAAAATGGTTGATTAAACCAAATGGCTTTTATTGAGTCGCTCTTGTCGGAAATGATAGCTTCGGTAATTATCATCTTTTTGAGATGACTTTTTCTGTTACTGATTAAATTTATTTTTCCTCTGATTGTTCCAGATCTTTTAGTTTTAAGCTCGGCGATAGGAATGATTTTGCTATAATCGTCATAGCGGAAAGGGAAATAATATAAAAGATCACCGGCGTTTTTTATTCCTAATTTATCAAGGTATTTAACCTTGAGTTGGCCAATTTTACTTATTTGATTGATTGGTGTTTCCAGTTGCATACCAGGTAGTAGAAATTCGATGCTTCTTTATTAAGTGCGATTATATTGAGAAAAGCACTGTAAGCAAAGATTGGTTATTTTATTAATGACGGAGCCAAGTAACGAATCGAAGCAGAAAGCACTATCGAATTTTCACTACCTGGCATATAAAGTCTCTTTAGACGCGGTCTACACTTAAAATACTGCTTATTTGACAAAACGTCAAGGAGTTGGTAAAGTATCATTATTCTGCTAAAAAGCGCTAAAATAACCCATAACTTAAAACTCATAACCAATAACTGATAATTATGGAAGAATTTAGGTTCTTAAATTGGAAAGTATATAGTGATGCAAGAGAGTTTTTTCAGGAAATTATAAAAATTGTTTCCAAGTTGCCCCCATATCTTAAGTATGAATTTGGTAGTCAGCTTACAAGGTCAGCGCTTTCTATAATATTAAATATTGCGGAAGGAAGCGGAAAAAATTCAGATAAAGAATTAAATAGGTTTTTCGATATTTCAATCGGGTCAATAAACGAAACACTCGCAGGATTAGACGTGTTAAAGGATAGTAAAATTATTTCCAAAGAATCGTTCGAAAGGTTATTTGAAAAATGTAAAAGTATTTCAAAACAACTTGGTGGATTTAAAAAGCATATCAAAAATGATAATTAGCTGTTATCTGTTATCTGTTATCTGTTATCTGTTGTCTGTTATCTGTTATTTGTTATAAGTCATTATGCGTTATGGGTTATCTGTTATTTGTTATAGGTCATCAGTTTTTTTGTTATCAGTTGTAAGTGATTAGTTATTAGTTGTCGTCTGGAGAGGTGGCCGAGTGGTTAAGGCAGCAGTTTGCTAAACTGCGCTCGTGTAAAAAGCGGGCCGCGGGTTCGAATCCCGCCCTCTCCGCCAAGACAATTTTTTATCGGAGTCAACCCATTTGTCTATGACGAATGTGCGACCCGAGTGCTTTAGGAAAAATCGCTCTTGGGGCGATTTTTTGGTATAATCATATTAGATTACAAATACATTTATTAAAGATAAAACAGTATTTTAATTAATCTAAATCATATGAAAACAATCAAATGGTCAGCTCGAATAATCGCATTGTGTATTCTGGTATTCGCTTTGCCGTTTTATTTTGGCTACGGCAATCCCTTGCCGTTTGCTAATCCGAATTATTCTCTATGGGAGAATGTTGCCTTATCTATGATGCCGTTGGTTTTTGTCGGCTTGGCTCTGGGTTGGAAATATCCAAAAGTTGCAGGCTGGCTTATCATTATCGCGATTGCAATCGGTTTTATTGTCGGACTTTTAACAGAAGCAAATCTCAGTATAAACTTGGCCGTCCCTGTAATTCCAGGGATTTTGTATTTGATAGATGGGTATAAAAAATATGAGTAAGACCATTCTTTATGGTGCTTTAGGGATATTGGCGATTTTAGCTGTGGTAACTTATCATGTGCCTGGATTTTGGATATTTCTGGGAGTAATAATTTTCTTGCTTGCGAAAACTTTTAATCCTTTTAGGCTCTCCGTTGAAGCTATCCCTGAAGGATTTACTGAAAAAAAGTTTGAAACTGGCGATGTGGTTTTGAACTATGTTGAGGGCCCAGACAATGGTCCGCCATTACTGTTCATTCCCGGACAAATGGAATTTTGGCAGGGGTATATACCGATAATGCCGCACTTTTCAAAAAAATATCATGTCTTCGTTATTGATCTCAGGGGTCACGGAAAATCCACAAGAACTCCGGGAAGATATTCTTACAATATCTGCGGAGAAGATTTGAAGCTTTTTTTAGAAAAAGTTGTTAAGAAGCCTGCGATCGTTTCGGGACTTTCTTCTGGGGCGGTTCTTTCACTTTGGCTTGCCGCAAACGCGCCACAATATGTGTCTGTTGCTATATCCGAAGATCCGCCGTTATTTTCTTCAATGTACCCAAGGATTAAAGAAGAAAAATTCATGCATCATCTTTTTCAAACCGCGATAGAAACGCTTGATAAGCCAAAGAGAGATATAAAAGGATTTTTTGCCAAACAGGGAATTCCCATAAAAGGCAAAGAAAAGCTCCTGATGATGCCTTCTTTTATAGCGAGTTATAGGGCGATTAGCCTTGAACTTAATAAAAAATTTAGACCATCTAAGCCATATGATTTGTTTAATGCAAGATTTGATGAAAGAGCGGGTTTAAAATTCATAAGCGAATACGATGTTGATTTCTCAAAAGCAACGATTGACGGAAGATTAAGCGCGGGGTTCAATCCAGAAGAAACACTGAAAAAAATTCAATGTCCTGTTTTATTGATACATGCATACTGGTCAAGGCATGAGACATGGGGATTGCTTGGCGCGCTGGATGATAAAGATGTTGAAAAAATTCGTTCAATCGTAAAAAATATCCAGGTGGTAAAAGTAAATGTCATACACGATGTTCATTTGGCAAAACCAGGAATATTTATTAACGCAGTGGATAGTTATTTGGAAAATTGGAATAAAATTAAAATATGATTTTTAATTACCAATCAAAAAACAAAAAAGTTTTATTTATCGCTTCCCTCATTATCTTACTGTTAGGTGTTTTTATTATTTTTTACTCCCCAGTCATCTTTCAAGAAGGTAATCCTTGGCCACAAATCAAAGGAATTATTCAATTGAAATTTAGTGGTGCGGACATAGTCCAGTTGTCTGGTTCGGATAATAAGTTCATAACTGAAAGCAAGAACGGGATGACGATACATAATTTTATGAAAACTAAAGGGTATGAGTTTACAGGACAAATGGGGTCAGGTTATTTTTTCAAGTCCCCGACAGGACAAAGCGCAGTTGCCACTCACAGGCATTACAGCCGTTACTATTCGCTTTGGACTATTACAGAAAACAGCAATGGTTCCGATAATAACCTATGGGTGACAATCACCAATGACGATGGAATAACGTATCAATACCCCAAAGAATTATTGGCAAAATATATTAGCGTTGCGGAGTGGCCACCAGTTATAAAAATAGAAACAGGAACTTATTCCTGCAAAACCACACCGCAGGAAGTAAGCAGTATGTCGGATATAACTTCGCAGAGATTGGTTGATGATAGAACTTATTGCGTAAATGTTAAGCACGAAGGCGCGGCTGGCAGTGTTTACTCGTCATACACCTATACCACTGCCAAGAACAGCAAACTCGTTAATGCCAGTTTTACTTTGCGTTATCCTAATTGCAATAATTACGACGGGGAACAAAGCAAAGCTTGCACTAGCGAAAGAGAAGCTTTTGATATTGATGCTACGGTTGATAGGATCATCCAGACAATTAAATATGAATAACTTATGACTTCATACAAACACACTCAAATTGGATATCTGATGTTGGTTGTTACACTAGCTGTGCTGGTGCTTTTTACATGGGTTCAGATTACGGCCAGAGCTGAGCCACCGTCTGTCGACTCTGGCACAAATTTTCTTGTCACCTCCATAATGGCATTAGTTTTGTTTATTCTCGCATCATTTACTGCATTAACAACGTCCATTGATAAAAACTGTCTTCAGATTAAATTTGGTTATGGAATTTTTAAGAAAAAGTTTCTGCTTAGTGAAATAGTATCAGCAAAGCAAGTAAAGAATCATTGGTATTATGGCTGGGGAATAAGGTTATGGTTATGGCCAAAGATGTGGATATATAATGTTTCTGGTTTTGACGCAGTTGAAATAATTATGAAAAATGGGAAAGTCTATCGCATAGGAACGGATACTTCCAGCGAATTAGCAACGGCAATCAAACAAGCCACAAGTTTTCAATAGAAAATATACACCGCCAAATACAAACAACGACTTTTCGGTCGCTGTTTTTATTTTTACTCAGCCAGCAGTGTTAGTGTTTTGTCTTTGTAAACTATTCTTGATCTTAAATTGCCAAGCAATTCTCGTTTTTCTGATACCGATCCCTCTTTCAAAATATACTTTGCGTAGTTTCGTATATCCATATCTTCTCTGTTTTTTACTTTATCAGTACTCCCCAGCACTGACCTTTGAAATATATTGAATCTCGCGATTTCATCTTCAAGCTTTTGTCGCATACCAAGTTCGTTGATGTTTACTTTATCCAATATTTTAAGCAGTTCAGTAATCAATTCCTCCTCGCGGATATATTTGTTTTTACAGTTTCTATCTCTTGACCTTGTGCAAGAGTAGTAGACATATCTCGCATGTGTGCCGTCTTTCAGCTGTTTATATTTTTCCTCAGCTGATATGCCTGATCCGCAATATCCGCAGGTGAATAGCTTGGTGAAGGAAAATTCGTGGTTTTCTCTGACAATCTGATCTCGCTTTAATTGCACCTTGGCTTTTTCAAATAATTCTTGGTTAATAATCGGCTCATGCTTGCCGGTATACCAATTTCCGCTTTCTTTTGGATGTTCAAATATTCCGTAGTAGAAAGGGTTGTCTAATATACGATAGACTCCGCTCAATGTCAGTGGCTTATTGCCTCGCGTATAAAAATTTAGTTCGTGTCTAAGCCAGTTATATATTTTTCTGCCCGAATAATGTTCGAACGCCACTTTTTCAAATATCTTTTTAATTACTGGTGCC
Organism: Patescibacteria group bacterium UBA4787; assembly: GCA_002402995.1. Classification (GTDB taxonomy): domain Bacteria; phylum Patescibacteriota; class Patescibacteriia; order UBA2591; family UBA4787; genus UBA4787. Next base: position 232,808 of record DHGX01000004.1, on the reverse strand, counting down.
CTTTGTGGATCAATTATGACCTGGCACTTCTTATCCATATGTTTTTGATTCAAATATCCAAGCGGTGCCACTCCCGGCCATAATCCCATTTCTACTCTTGTCCTGAGTCCTCGTTTAACATTGATTCCTCTATTGTCGTTTTCAAGCTTAGCTTGCGATCCCAAGATCATCAGCAGGAATTTTTCATTTGGATTATTACTGAATCTTTGTCCGAAAGTTCGTATTTCTAAAAGAGCACCCGAATCCATCAAGTCCACAATTTTCCCAAGGTCGCCAGCGTTTCTGCTGATACGATCCGGCGCCCATGTTAGAATTCCATTAAACTTTCCCAATTTTATCTCTTCAATAATTTCATTAAAGATTGGCCGTTGCCCGGTCTCTTTGGCCGAGTGGGATTCTCGCTTCATTGTTACGACCTCTAAATTCTCTCGTTCAGCTAGTTGAAGCATCTCCTTGATCTGGCTATCAATAGAGAGGACTTGTCGTTCCTCAGACTCCGTTGATTTTCTTGCATAAAGGCAGTATTTAACCTTTACCGGGGCTGTTATTTTGCCTGTCGCCCCCATAGGCATGTGTGCTGTATTCATATACCTAATGAATGACGCTGATTTCTATAGGAGTCCAGAGCGTCCCAAGTAGGTAAACTGTTGGTAACTAAGCTTCGCAAATTTCCTTTATTAAGCTAAGGTACAAAGGCCTTTAAATTCCTAGAATTTTCTGGTAAAATATAATTAACAATTAAATATTACTGGTCGGAAGGCCAGGTACCTAACCCCGAAAGTTCTTCTTTCGGATATGGTACGGAAACCCTTGGAAGATACTGAACCCCGCGTTCAGCAACTCTTCCAAGGGTCATATCGGGAAACTGGTATGGGACCGTAAGGTCTAGCTGGCGCGGGGTTCTGTGTATCCAAAATCCCATCGCCAGCCCCAAAGGTTGGTTTTTTATTATTAATTAACACTTAACAAAAAATTTATGAACAAAATCGTAAAGATAGTAAGTTGGGTTTTCTCGATTGTGTTTGTCATCGTGGGGTTAGCATTAATGTCAAAGTCGATATTAGCGTCATTATTTTCAATTCTACTGGCGGTTTTACTTTTCCCAAAAACGAAAGAGTTTATACAAAAGAAATTTAGCTATGCGTTACCTGGGAAAATAAAAGTTGGAATTATTGTCATATTGTTAGTTGGTATCGGGATTGCAATGCCAAAAAGCGATGTTTCAACTCCATCGACGGATAAACAAGAAGTCTCGTCGGAGCAACCTGCTCAGACCGCTCCTGTAACCGAGAAGCAAGCACCTGTTCAAGAGGTGGTACAAAATACTCCGCCTCCGGCTGTTAAACCAGATGAGGAAAAGATAACGGATGCCATTAATACTTCTCTTGGATCAAAGACTAATACCGATAAGCCAAGAATAGTCAGCGTTGAGATTGATAAATATGATGCTAAAATGCTTTCTATATACAAATATAAAAGCGGAGAATCAGTTGTCGGCCTTCTAATAAAAATAAATGCCGATGAAAATTTAACCACCAATCTTCAGAAAGGCACTATGCATGATGAAGCAACTAAAATAGCTCAATCCGTTTTCCCGATAAATCAAACAATAGGAGACATCATTATTTGGTCACAACTTCCAGTAAAAGACCAATACGGAAATATTAAAGACGATACCGCTATTGTGTATTCGATATCACGATCTTTATTCAATAAAATAAACTGGAGTAATTTTAATCACCGTGATTTACCAACACTCCTTAAATCAGAAAATAGCGTAGACGATAGAAACAACTACTTCGAGAGTATTAAATTCTAATTAGAGAAAAGTTACTCCCGGTCGGGGTTTGTTGATAAAAATAACAAACTGATTCGTTACCAGTGAAAATGCGTCGGCAAGGTCATCATGTTTTTCTACTCCGAAACTGGTAAGTTGGCCAATAAGTTCTTCACATCCCTTTCGTGGGAAAAGAATGTGGCCATTTTGTATAGCGGCCGTTGTCATCATTAGTCGATCACGTTTATCTCCGTGGGGCGTTACGCCTTCCACCCATAGACCACCGCTTTTGAGTTGTTGGATAAGCGCTTCTTGATAACCGACATTTTCAACATAAATTGTAGGCGTTCTATCTGATTTTAGATTTTGCGCCAGCACTTGGACATGCTTAAGCTGTTCTGGAAATGTCAGGCGTTTGTTTACAGGAAATGGATGTACGAAGGCCACACGTTTTTCTGCGGTGCTGTACACTTCGAGTACCACCATAGCAGTATAATCTGCGGTTTCTTTTTGCGAGATCGCCAGATCAACGCCAACCCAGTAACCGATAAATTGATTTTGGTTGTATGGAATCTCGTCGTAGTATTGGATCCACTCCGGATGCACTACTCGACCGGTATCGGAAACGATTCTCAAAAGATATTCCCTTTGCCATGCGATTTCATTACCAACCTTTCTTTTCTCGATTTCCAAATATTCTTCCGAGGGATACTTTCCCGGCCACGCAATTTTTTCATCTTTGTCCAGCAGTGGATACGATCTAAATTCCGCATCCAGCAACTTTTCTTCAAAATCTTGTTTTAACCGCATCATTAGACTATCTTCGTGTAGTAGGTTACCGACAACAACCAATCTCGTGTTTCTGTCCCCAGCCGGAATTACCTCACCGCGCAACCAGTTATGGGTTTTGTCCCGGCTCTCTCGGGTTTTGACCGATGCCATATCTTCCACGTCGTCGCAAATAATTAGATCTGGCCTGTACTGATGGTGCCTTATGCCACGGATACTTTGTTCGGTTGAAGCCGCCGTGATTCGGGCATTAAGATTTGAAAATACTAGCGACGATGAACCCCACTCGTCACTTTCTTCCTGAAAGGGTCCCAAATCATTTTGGAGTAGTTGATTACCCTCAAGTTCACGCCTTAGATTCATCATGTGCTGTTTGGCTTGGGTCTTTGTTTGGCAAAGGATTAGGACGAATTTCTTTTTCTGTTCACCCAAAATTGCCCAGATAGGGTAAGACATAGTAAGAATTGTAGATTTGCCCGAGCCACGGAAAGCGACGACAAAAAGATTCTTGATATCGCTTTGTTCCGTGAGACGAAACAGTTCTTTTTGAAACGGTGCGGTTTCGTAACTTACGTAATGGGCGAAGTAGAAATGGAAAAAGAAAAAGTGCGATTGACGGGTAATGGCAGTACGGATGCCCCGATTCTTGAACATTTGCTCGCCTAAATTAGATGGTAAAATACTATTGTTCATAAATTTATTAATCAGATTCTTTATTAATTTCTTTTACTCCTTCATCGACATTGAGGGAGGCGAGGCGTAAGGCCTCGGCAACAATTGCCTGTTGTTCTGGTGATAGTGCGTTTTGCGGAGATTCGATACTGCCGGTAACTTCAACACGATCCTTGAATTTAGGACTGCGTTTACGAAGCCAAAAGGATATTGCTTGCCAGCTTTTCTCCCGGATTAAAGAGATGAGTTGAGATTCGCTCATTTCGTTGATCAGAGCTTCGCCTTCGGTCAGTGCCTCTTCCAGCTCTTTGCAAAATTCTTTATCCTCATCGCGCCATCGGTAAACAGAAGAGCGTGCGACCCCGACCTTTTCGCACGCCACTTGGATAATGGGAATTTTGCGGATCTGTTCTAGAAATAAAGTTTTAGTTCTGTCTTTCTTCATAATATTTTCTTTGGCTTTAGCCCGGTCAATTTCGACCAACGATTTAAAATCACTTCAGCATACACAGGACTTTTTTCCATCAGAAAACATCTGCGTTGCATTTTTACCGCCGCAATTAAAGTTGAACCACTTCCACCATAAGGTTCAAAAATAAGATCATCTCGTTTAGTTAATATCTTGATGTAGGGAATAAGTATTTCTAGGGGTTTTGTACCGAAGATAATTCCTTGTCCGGAAGATTTTTCATCGGCCGCGATATGTTCAATAAAATCAGTTGGGCAATATTTTTTACCTTTGCCGTAAGATTCCCAATGAGGACTACCAGAAGTGGCAAATAGTGCTGTTTCGTATTCAGTTTGAACTAATTCGTCAGATTCTTTTTGAAGATTGAGTCCGACTTTCCCCGAAGTTCCAACTATTGCAAAATCATGCTTGTTGAAAAATTTATATTTTGCACTGAATCCTTGGACGCGATTAGGAATATGCCAAATTATTGTATTTCTATATTGCCAATGTTTCTCAAGCTCATTCCAAATAGTTCTAAGGTTCTTCGGGTTTTCATAAATAATAATCGAGAAATCTGGCTTTTGAATTTTGGCAACATTATTCATCCAGAGTTCGGTAAAATTATCCGGTAGTGCTTCAGTACCCAAATATACTCGGTCACGTTTTAGGCCAAAACCCTTAGTGACATTGCCATCTTTCTTTTTCTTGCCTTTTAAGTAGTCGAGAATATATGGAGGATCTGTAAAACACATATCCGCCTTGTGTCCTTCCATGAGTTTAAGTACATCAGCTTCAATTGTGGAATCCCCAATCATCAATCTACTGCCATTTAAGTCGTACACTTCTCCATTCTTTACTTCAATTTTGTTTATGTTCAATTTAGCCAGCTCTTTTTTCAAATCAAATACTTCTGGCGTTTCATCAATTCCGAAAACTTCGTCCAATTCCTCGCTGGAAAAACCCACGTCTTTGAGAAAGACCTCGGTAAAATCAGCAAGCAAGTCCCAATCAAACGATCCGACGTTCTTATTGAGTCGGATGTTCAATTCTTTTTCTTTTTCAATATCGGGAATATCAACAAAGACAACAGGGACTTCTTTTATCTCAAGTTCTTTAATAACAGCTAAGCGAAAATGGCCACCGATAACTATACCTTTGCGGTTGGAGGCAGAGTTAACCAGTAATGGATCTACTAACCCATATCTTTTTATACTTTCTTTAAGATCTACTATTTGTTCCTTCGACCACTTTCTCGGATTATATGGTGCTGGTTTCAATTCTGAAACCGGGACGTAGGTGATATTAAGTTTTTCTGTTTGTAATTTGTTCATGCTTTATTTATATCAGTGAGCACCAGTGCCCTGTAAATAGATTTTTGCAACAAAAAAATGACCGTTTTTCGGCCATCTTTCGTGAGTTATCCACTCTACCTGTAGGGTACAGCTACTTTTTGATCAACTTATAATACGGGCTAATGCGATATCCCTCTCCTTTAGACTCGATAAACAGTGGTTTATTTTTAAGTCCGAGATGAATTTTTGCTTGGCTCCTTATTTTCCCAATCAGCTTTCTAGTTGCTGGGTCACTAGCTATTTCTATCTCATCTCGAATAATATTTGTTGGGATGTATGTCGTTTTCAGCATTCTAAGGATGGCAAGAGGTTTTTTGGCATTGCGCATGTGATAACAGTATTTTATTTTAGGTTCGCGATAAAGATCACCATCAGAAGATAGTATGATCGTCTTAGAATCTCCATCTTCAAGTTCTTTTAATATCTGCAATTCTTCTAAGAGCATATCTATCCCTGTTTGTTTGATCGGATCGTCCGGTGTTTCTCCCGCATGTCGTTCCAGGATTTTTTTCAAAAGGAAGGCCGTCTTATAATCTAGTTTTTCTTTTAAAAATAAATCTTGATGTGCTTTGGCAAGTTCATCAAAGAAACCCTGCTTTTGAAGGCGCGCAAACGCATCTTTTTTGAGTTGCTGGATACGTTTGTATATCAATTGTGCTTTAAGATGGTGTTTTAAGATTTTCATAGCTTTACAAAGCAGATTTAATCGTGTAAACTAATGTTAAGTCATCTTTTATGAAAAAGCAAGGGCCAAATTTAGAAAATTTACCAGATATATTAACCCTCAAGCAGGCCTGTGAGGTCCTCAACTGCCATCCTAATACACTTCGCAAGTGGGACAACAGGGGTATTCTTAAGGCGATGCGTTTTGGTTCGCGGAGAGACAGGCGTTATAAAAAAAAAGATGTCATTGTGTTTATTAAAAAAGCCAATCATCATTAACTTTTTATGCCAGAAAATTTAGATTTCAAATTTCTTGAAGAACGTCCTCTCGAAAAAAGCGAGGAGTTTTCTAATGCAAAGTTCGGCCACGAGGAAATCTCATCGGCTCTTTGCAAAGTTATTTCAAAATGTCCGGCACCGTTCACGGTGGGTCTTTTTGGAAGATGGGGTGCCGGAAAAAGTACAATTGCAAACTCAATTAGAGAAAAACTGCTACCTAATAAAATTGCTGTTGTCCTATTTGATGTCTGGAAACATGAGGGTGATGCGTTACGTAGAACTTTTCTTAAGGAATCTGTTCGGCAATTGAAATCATTAGGTGAGAATTATTTCAACCAGTCTTTCCAAATAGACGAACGTCTTGATCAGAGCGTATCCCGATCTTCAGAGGGGAAATTCATTATAAATAAGGGAAAGATAAAACAGTTGTTGATACTTGGCGGATCAGTCCTACTTCTGATTATCTTTTTAGGATGTTTGGCTTTTTATTTTGGTTTATGGAATGGGTACTGGCAGTTACTTCGTACCGTCGGAGGTATTATGGCTGGTATCACCGGCGGGGTTGCTCTAGGAACGTGGCTAATGCAAAGTGCCGTACATTTCTTTTCAACGGAAACTGTTACCTATGGGGTTGATAAATTACAAGATCCACATCAGTTTGAAGCTGAGTTCGGCCGAATTTTAGGAGGACTTAAAAATCCTCGTCTTTTGGTTATTTTTGATAACCTTGATCGAGTTACACATGATAAGTCTCTTGAGGTTTTGTCTACAATAAAGACATTTTTAGAGCCAAAAGATATTGAGGATAAGAAAAAGGAAGTCGTCTTCCTAGTTCCTTGTGATGCACGAGCTATTAAGAGCCATGTGGCTAACGTATATAAATCCAACGAAGGAGATACTCCTTTTAGTCCGGATGAATTTTTGAGGAAATTTTTCAACTCGATCATCTGGATCCCGGATTTTATTCCTAGTGAATTAGAGAGTTTTGCTCGAGCATCTTTGCAGAGTACCAAAGTGTTAGATCTAGAAGACGATCGAGTCGCATGGATCATAACGAAGGCTTTTCGTGAAAATCCGCGTCAGATTGTTCAGTTTACCAATATTTTACTCGCCAACTATCTCCTAGTGAAAGAGCGTGAAGGCAAGGGTGATTTTCCTGATGGATTTGCAAAAGCTAATATTGCCCAACTCACTAAGTATCTTATTTTGAGCGAATTATTTCCTGACGAAATGGAAGCATTGAGAGACGCGAAGGTGCTTGATTTGGAAGATGTAAAAGAAAACGAACTTACTACTAAAAATAAAAAAGGTTTTATTAAGTTCCTTGGCGAGACCCAACAGGATATCCCCATAGATAACCTAAAAATATTTTTTACCCTTCGGCGCTCAGAACAGGAGAAGAAACTTCCTGGCATAGAATCCTTTATATCGTTGCTAGAGGATAAGAAAGTTGATGAGGCCAGAGAATACTTCGATAAACTTGGAGACTTTTCGAATCCACAAACACAAGATGATCTGAGCCAGGTCATTAAAACCGAACTGGAGAACAAAACTAATCCTGTTTCAGCAGTTAGTCTTATTGGAACACTTCTTGCAATTCTCAGCGAGAAAAATATCGCTCTTAGCGATACTGCGTATGGTGAAATAAACAATAAACTTACTGTGTTGTGCCTGAAATCTTTGCACTCAATAACTCCAGCAGTTCTAGATCAGCAGATATTGGCATCGTTTTCAACCTACAGGTCTACAATTGTAAAACAATGGGTCGAGGTTCTTGAAGATCGTGTGGAGGGCAAAGGTGTTTATCAAGTTACCGATGCGTTTACAAATGATGTTTTGCGAGTATTCGCAGATCATCCCGAATATCTTGATACTACGCTACTTAACCAAGTCAAGAAACTACTCCATGAAAAATTGGCAGCCAACAGCGAAGTTACTGATATATTTATAAAAGACTCTAAAATACAAAAAATATATCTTACTCCGGAATATGTAAGAGCTATCTTTAGCGCGATTCCGCTCGGAGGAGAGCCGGCCGATATAGCTAATGGTTTGAATAGGTTGGCAAAGATAGAGACTGACATTATGAAAAATGTCGGAGGAGATTTCATCGTTAATAAACTATCTGAGTTACAAACTGCTGAAAATCAAAAAGCTACCCCTGAAAGACTACCCGCAAAAGAAACTATTGCAGACACTCTGGTCAGCTTTATCGATGCTCAAAAAGCTACCTTTGTAACCACCAAAGAAGCGCCTGGCGATACTTTCGCAACAAGTCTTATCGCCGCGATAAATGCGATACCTGATTATAATAATAAAAAAGTTTTTATTCCTATTCTGACTCGAGTTATTACCGTAGCAAGCGTGGCCAAAAAAGCTGAGATTCAAACTCAATTTAAAAACTTCTACTCGAACGCAAGTACTACAAGTATTGACTACGTCTTAGATAAGATAGAGAACCAGGAGGAACTCATAGAACAACAGCAGTACCCCGCCCTAGAAAGCAGAGCGCTTGGAGACCAACCGTTTTTTGAGTATCTATACGAAAAACTATCAAAGGCAAAGAAAGAGGAGTTATTAAATAAGCTTTTTGATCGCGATTTTAACCGGGCACTGCAATTTGCCGAGAAGCTTGATTATAAATTACCCAATCAAAAATCATTTGCCGAGAAAGTCCTCGCAAAATTTGATGCCGTACCTTCTGCACCAGAAAAGAAACGAATGCTCGATGTCGTTATAACCCTTAAAGGAGCTAACGATGCCAGTGTAAGAGATATTTTTGCAGAAAAAATTCAAACATCACTAACTACAGTAGATAGCCAACTGCAAGATATTGCTCACGCCTCCTTAATCGCCTCAGAAAAGTTTCTGAGTGATACCAGAAAAAGACAGATTGTGAAGCATGTCTTTGACTGGCTGAAGAAGCCAGAGGTACCTAAATATCAACCCGCTTCGATTAAAGCTGTTTACGCTCTGAAGTCTCAATTTAACGACGAGGAAGATAAGGAATTTTTGCAATTCATTTTTGAGGAGTTAATCCGGAAAGCCACAAGTAATCAAGAAGTTGATCTCGGGTTTAGTTTACTGGTGGGCATTTCTCCGAAATACGAGACAAGGAAACAAAATTTTGATGACATTAAAACTCGTGTTGAGGCTGAACCAGATGGAGTTGTGAGGCAGTCACTTTTTAAAGGATTAAAAACGATGCGTCCCGAGAGTGTAAATCAAAAGAATAAAAATTATTGGGAGTGGGTTGATTCACTTTCGTAACAAAGATGATGTCTTCATATACGCATCTCAAAGACGAAACCTATTACAACGAACTCTACGACCGATTCACTATCGAAGAATGTAAACGTTGGGAAGATAAAAGGGATATCGAGGATTTGTCTACTGTAAAAGACGAAAACCCTAAGAAATTAAAGATCAAGATTAGTTTTGCCAAGAATGTAGTCATCCCGGTTGCTCTATATGCAATCAAGGGCGAACGTTATGCTAAAAAATCAGAAACCATCCGCCAGTGGATGGATCGCGACAGAGCTTTGGACGAAAAAGTAACTAATGCCACTGAACCAAGAGGAATCCGCTGTTTGGTATGCAGTTCACCTATGAATTGCATCTCTAGGGATCTCCATTCCGATACTAAAAACAAAGATCAGGTCCTTTTTATGTTTGAATGTTCCACCAAGGGCCACAAGCGCCGTGCCTATTGGGAGGGTGGCGAAGAATGGGAGCCGAAACCAGATCTTTGTTCCAAGTGCAAAGCCGTTATGAATTCATCAAATGTTCGTGAAGGCAACCTCATTACCACCACTTATATCTGCCCCGAGTGCGACCATAGAGAAACCGACACTCTCGATCTAAGCCCGAAAGAAGAGAAGATTGATCCTAATTTTGAAGCCGACCGCAAAAAATATTGTCTGTCAGATAAAGAGGGCGGAGAATATATTACCTGGATGGCAAATGCCAAACACCTATCTAGTTTAGTGAAGGATCGGGAAGAAAATAAGGAAGTCTATGAGGCAGTAGCCAATATTAAAACACTGGCAATCATTGATCTTCAAAATCTGCTTAATCCCTTAATTGAGAAGGCCAGTTACACTAAGTTAGAGTTCGGGAAGCCGGAAGTTAAGAAAGACCTATTTGTAGAATTTACCATTCAGGACAACAAGCCAGGCCGAGTCGAGTATGATAGCCGTCATGGCCTCGAAAAGCTCATTAAGAAGGTTTTAGAGGGCACCAATTGGCGTCTGATGAGTGATGGTATATCCTACAACCTTGGTTTTCTTAATGGACGATTACGGGGAGCGTCCGGAGAAGAGCACCTTAAAGAGCTGATAACAGGTAGGGATGCCGATCAGGAATAGGACAGCGTAGTGTCTTATTTTTGGGACAGTCCAAGATGCTATTTTTATGTCCGATTTGTCCCATTCGAAAAAACAGACCCCGACCCACGTGCCTCAAATCCCGTCTGTTCAGATACCCAAAAAAGCGCTATAATACCCTTATAATATTGATATCTCGGGGTACATAACCCGAGTGTCCCGCCAGATTACCAAGTTAGAACCGAAGTAATATAAGGGGTTTAGATGACTGAAAAGCCGGTATCCGAGTAAGATGCCGGTTTTTCTAAACGCTTATCAAATGAGTAAATTTCTGGTAAAATAGAGTTACTAAGAGAATAGAATTATATGTCTAAAAAAATCAATTACGATAATTGGTCAAAAGATGAGCTAGTCAAAGAGATTAAGCGAATCAAAGAAACGACATACGGACTCGTATGGCATCGTGATTTGCCAGAGGAAAAAATTGATATCCTAATCAATCCGGACGCGCGAACTCCAAGCGAAATGTTTCCAAACGAAATGACGGGTAAACCTTTTCCAGTTTTGAAAGAAGTAAAAACGAAAGCGATTGAAACAGATAAAAATAAGCCGACCAACATTTTGATTGAGGGCGACAATTATCACTCGCTCGCGGTTTTGAATTTTACGCACGAAAATACCATTGATTTTATTTATATTGATCCTCCTTATAACACTGGGAGCAAAAGTTGGAAATATAATAATGATTATGTAGATAAAGAAGACCCCTTCCGTCACAGTAAATTTATATCTTTTTTGTACAAAAGACTTAAATTGTCTAAAAATTTACTTAAAGAATCAGGTGTGATTTGCTTAACTATTGATGATCATGAAATTTTTCCAGTCGGTATGCTGATGGATGAAATTTTCGGTGAAGAAAATAGATTGGGTGTTGTTACAATAGTTCACAATCCCCGAGGAAGAAGCGACGATAAATTTTTTGCCACCTCTCATGAGTATGCTTTGTTTTATGCAAAAAATGCAACTCAAGCAAAGATACTCAAATTAGATCTAAATGAGGAGCAAATAGAGGCTTTTAATTTAGAGGATGATATATCAAAATATAGACTTTTACCGCTTCGTCGTAGTGGTTCAAATTCGTTGAGAACAGCTAGGCGCAATTTATTTTATCCTATATATTACAACCCAAAGACGGGAGAAAAACTTGTAAACGATCCAAAGAATAAATCTTTCATCGAGATATTGCCAATTGATACAAAGGGTATAGAAAGGGTATGGAGATGGGGAGAAGAAACTTTATCAAAAACCATAGATTCTGAAATTGTTATTAGAGAAAGTAAGGGTAAGTACATTGTATTGGCAAAAGATAGAATAAAAAGCGGGAGAAGATTAAAAACCTATTGGGTAGACCCGAAATACGACGCATCTTCTCATGGAACTATCTTATTAGAAAGTATATTGGGTAAGAACAAAGCATTTGATTATCCTAAATCTATTTTTGCATTATTAGATACTCTTAAAATTGTAGTTGGTGATAATAAAGACGCGACAGTTTTAGATTTTTTTGCTGGTTCTGGTACTACGGGACATGCATTGCTTAAATTAAATAAAGAGGATGACGGAAGTCGTCGTTTCATTCTTTGTACAAATAATGAAAATAACATCTGCACAGATGTTTGTTATCCAAGAATTACCAAAGTTATTGAAGGATATAAAAGTACAAATGGAGAAAAGGTTGATGCTTTGGGAAGTAATTTAAGATATTTTACCGCATATGATTTTATTGAAGCCAAAGAAACAGACAGAAACAAAAGAAAACTTGTAAATCAATCAACAGAAATGCTTTGTATTAAAGAAAGCGCTTTTGAACTCGTGCAAGAATCGGATGATTTTAAGATTTTTAGAAATCACGATAAATATCTTGGTATAATTTTCCACGAAGATTCAATATCAGATTATAAAAAAGTTATAAAGAAAATAAATGGGCATTTTAATACATATACATTTTCAATGACTGATGACCCACACAAAGAGGAATTTGCTGATGTGGCAGATAAAGTCACCCTTTGTGCAATTCCCGATGTAATTTTGAAAGTGTATCGTGAAATTTTCAAAGAATAATTATATGTCATGGATCAATTTTAAAAATTATCAAGAAACCGCAATCGATGAAATACGCGATAAGGTTAATGCCCTGCTTAAAAAAGAGGGTAATAAAATTTGCGTATTTAAAGCTCCAACTGGTTCGGGGAAAACTTTGATGATGGCGGAATGGATGATGCGATTTTGCGACCCATATTCGCGAACTGATGGAAAAACTTTTTCTTTTGTTTGGATAGCAGTAAATAAATTACATGATCAAAGTCATGATAGTTTAAAAAAGTTTTATGAACTCAAAGGAATGGGGCTTCGTTGCTCATATTTTCACGAACTTGAGGATAGAAAGATAAAGCAAAACGAGATTTTATTCTTGAATTGGGCAAGTATCAATAATGAGGATAAGGTTATCGTTCGCGCGAACGAAAGAGATAATAATCTTTCAACAATAATTGACCGGACCAAAGATACTGGTCGGACAATCATTTTGATTATTGATGAAAGTCATCACACTGCAAAAAGTGAAAATTCAAAAGCTCTAATAAAAAATCTTGACCCTAAAATCACTATTGAGGTTTCTGCTACGCCAGAAATCTCTGATTTTGACGAGCGGGTTACTGTAGATATTGAGGATGTGAGAAACGAGGAGATGATAAAAAAAGAAATTGTAGTAAATCCGGGGTTTAAAAGTTACACAGTTGATACAAAAAAGAACGACCAAACAGCAGACGAATTGATTTTGAAATCTGCTTTGCAGAAAAGACTGGAATTGAGGAAAAAACTGGAGAAAGATGGTTCAAATGTTAATCCGCTATTGCTTATTCAATTACCGGACACAAAAAAAGGAGTGCCCGATAAAAAAGAGGAAATTGAGGCGCTCCTTGCAAAATTTGGATATACGACAAAAAACGGAAGGCTAGCCGTCTATCTTTCTGAAAAAGATAATAAAATAAATCTCGCCAACATTGAGAAGAACGAAAATGAAGTAGAAGTAATGATGTTCAAACAAGCGATTGCACTCGGCTGGGATTGTCCGAGAGCGACAATCCTTGTACTGTTCCGACAATGGAAAGATGAGACGATGACATTTTCAATTCAAACACTGGGAAGAATTATGCGTATGCCCGAACAAAAGCATTACAAAGATCAAGAATTGAATATCGCTTATCTTTACACCAGTTTGCAAGATATTAATACTCGTATTCTGAAAGGTGCTTCGTCTGGTATCAAACCCCTCACAAGTTATCGTAATGAGAAGTATAAAAATATTGACCTAGTTTCGTATCACTCAAAACGATTCCGTGAAGAAACTCGCCTATCCTCTGATTTTGTGTCAATTTTTCTAAAGGCGGCTGAGAAAACGAGTTTGAAAAATGTCTCGCTAAAAGGTGGAGTTGTAAAAACTACAATGATTAAAGATGGTCGCGTAGAAAATGCTGATAAGGAAATCACAAAAATTGATGGCAGTACTTTTTCTATGCCAAAGACAGAGACGGAATTGCAGTATGCTTTTGATATGTTTGTACTTGATAATCTTGATCCATTTGCACCCGAAACTCGCTCTATAAAGCGCATAAACGATTCTATCTATACTTTCTTTGGCGCACGGCGCAAAGAGGACGAATGGCCTAAAATACAAGCAACTATACTTTCGTCTGAAAAGAATCGCCAAGCTGTAATCGATACTATCAATCTCGCGAAAGATTTGTATAAAACCGAAGTTGGAAAAGGCAAAAAAGAACTTATAAAAAATGACGAGCCGTGGAATGTACCGGAAGCTATCAATTTTGATCCGTCATTCGTGGAGCAAAATTACAAGAAGTCCATTATGCAACCATACTACGCTCGCTCTCGGGACGGAGAAACTGGGCGATTGTTTGAGGATAGTGAAATTGAAAATGATTTTATTAAATACTTAGAAAATGCGAAGAGAGTTGTTTGGTGGTTTAGAAACGGGAAACAAGATGGATCATTTTTTGCTGTGCCACACATTGAGTATGGACAAGAAAAAGCATTTTATGTTGATTTTATTGTGATGATGAAAAATGGAACTATTGGACTTTTTGACACAAAATCAGGATATACTGCGGAACTTGCGAAATCTCGCTCCGATGGATTGATAAAATATATTGCCGAACAGAAGAAGAAAAAAATTGATGGTGGAATTGTAAGATATGAAAAGAAAAGTTGGCTATATTTTACCGAGAAAGAATACAAGTATAATCCAAAAGATATAAAGGGTTGGAAATTTTTGGATTTGAATTAAACAGAATAATCCACCTCATTTTTGTCCCCACTAGACTCTGAATGAGGTGTCTCAAACCATTCAGGATGAACCTTGTACATAGCCCTTAATTCACGTATACTTTTATCAATATCCCTGAATTTGAGCCGTATTTTCGGTTCAAAGTTCCGGATATCGTCCCCGCCATGACAACAAATTATCGAAACTAAATAACTTATCTTAATAAAATTTATATGGCAAAAAGAGCTAATGCAGTTGGAAAGGAGAGAAGATCGCGCTCTCATAAAACAGCCAAGCGGCTTGAAATTAAGCGGCTTATGCTTGAGGCAAAAGCTAAAAAAAGAAAACACAGATAACACAGGGTTAGTACCCTTTATAGCGAAATTTTAAAAATAACCCACCTTTGGGCAAGTTGTTTTGTGGGTGTTGTTTTTAACTATGCGCTCCCAATTCGTTTGCCTTGACGCAAGGCCGAAAATGATGCTAAAATAATTTAGTTAGTTAGTTGTTTGTTGTTATGAGTTATAGGTTATCGGTTATGGGTTATTGTGTGGTGGGGTGCCAGAGCGGTTGAATGGGACGGTCTTGAAAACCGTTAGGGATAAAACCCTCGCGAGTTCGAATCTCGCCCCCACCGTTTTTTCAAATATAATAAAATTAAAAATATAACTATGGTCAAAGATCAAAACATTAATCAAACGAACACAGAATTGAACAATGACGAATCCAACGATCAAGTGCAAATTTTGACGAGATGGAGTTTCCCGGAATACCGCAAATTGCCAAAAACTAGGTGGTGGTATATTTGCATGATTGCCGTATTGTCGGTTATGGTCATTTATTCTCTTTTTGTTGGTAATTTATTATTTTTATTAATTATCGTTTTGGGCGTCGCGATTTTTATTTTAAATATGCGCCAAGCGCCAAGAAATTTAGAATGCGTTATCACCGAAGATGGTATCAATGTGGGAAATAGTTGTTATGCGTGGAAAGATATAAAAAACTTTCGTTTGGTTTATAAGCCACCCCAGATTAAACTATTGTATCTCGACTTGAAAAATGTTTTATTAACGGATTTTTCTATCCCCCTAGAAAACGAAAACCCCGTAAAGATTAGAGAAATATTAAAAAATTATTTATTAGAAGATTTATCTAAAGAAGAAGAGAATATTGTTGATCGTTTAAATCGTTGGCTGAAAATATAATCCCTCATAGCTCAACCCCGACGTAAAGTCGGGGCTCCGACCGAAGCGTCGGAGTGGATAGAATAGGGTTTGAGAAGATGATTAAATTCCAGCTATAAATATGTTTATAATTGCCCTCATAGCTCAATGGATAGAGCACAGGTTTGCGGAACCTGGGATAGAGGTCCGATTCCTCTTGGGGGCACCATTTTATAGAGTAAAATAAATATATGACTGAAAAAGGTGTGGCCCCTCAAGCATTTGAGGATGCGACAGAACAAAAAATTGACTACAAAAAGAGATATTGGGTGGTAGAGCACGAAGGAGAAAAAATTGTTGAATTTTCTTTTTTAGCTCATCCGGCTCCCTCGATTACCGAATTTATAAAAATTGTAGAGGAAGAGTTTCCAGGCGTTCCTTTGACGGATTTGAATATTTCCAGCGGCGACGAAGCATTTTTCGTGAAAAAAAGAGAGAAATAATAATTAATAAATAAATAAATAAATATAAACAAGAGATATAAATAATAAAATTCCGCCCAAGCAGGCGGAATTTTATAAATATTGTAAAAAGCGGTCGCGAAGGGATTCGCCTTCGCCTCTCGTCGCGCCAGTCGCGTTCCTCGGGCTAGGCACCGCCTCGCGTTTTCGCCTGCTGGCGAAAATCGTTCCGGCGTTCGAATCCTATCTATAATTTATAAAAGCGGTCGCGAAGGGATTCGAACCCTCGATCTCCTCCGTGACAGGGAGGCGTGTTAACCGGGCTACACCACGCGACCAATTATATCAGATAAAGGATAATAAAATCCTGTGTTTGCTTCGCTCGCTCGGAAAAGCAAATTCATTTGCTCTTCTCTCGCTCGCTCGCAAATAAAATCGCGGCGAACTAACTGATTTTCCCAACTATCTTTTTAAAGACTTCAGGATTGTTCAGGGCTAGGTCGGCCAGGATTTTTCTATCTAAGTCAATCTTATTTATTTTTAATAAATTGATAAATTTGCTATAACTTAATCCGGCTTCTCGACAGGCGGCGTTTATGCGAATTTGCCACAGGGCGCGCATAGTTCTTTTTTTGGCTCTGCGGTCACGATAAGCATAAGCCCCAGCTTTATAAATAGCCGTTTTGGCTAATTTTATTTTGCTTTTTCGCCCCCACCGATAACCCTTAGCTTGCCTAAGAAGATGTTTTCTGTGTTTTAAATGCGCTTTGCCGCGTTTAACTCTCGCCATATATTTAAAATATTATTCTTAAAATATTATTCTTTTAAATTAAATAAATTAAACCAAAAATATTTTATTTTGTCGAGTGAAGAGTAAAATGAGAAACGACAGTTTTACATTTTCTCCGAGCGAAGACAAAACAAGGGGTTAATGCCCATCATATATATTTTATAATCACTTTTTTGATCCTATTAGATAAAACTTTGGACCTTCTTTTATTCTTAGTGGTTTTTCCTTTCTCTTTAGCGTTGAAGTGAGCGCTACCGCAGGATAGATGCATTAGTTTTCTATTTTTTTTCTTGCCCTTGATAACGAATCTTTTGGAAATTAATTTTTTCGTTTTTTTCTTCATATCTTTTATTTTTTAGTTAGAATGGCGGAAATAGCATTTCCGACTTTAGCTATCGGCTGTTCTATTTTAATATATTCTTTGATAATTTCAATAAATTTTTTAATTATTTCTTCGCCCAAATTGGCGTGCATCCTTTCTCGGCCCCTTAGAAAAACTTCAACTTTTATCTTATTTCCTCTTTCCATTAATTTTTTGGCTTGCGCGGCTTTAAGCTCAATATCGTGTTGTCCGATTCTTACGGATAGTTTTATAACCTTAATTTCAAGTGATTTCGGCTTTTGTTTTTTTTCATTCTTGGCCATTTGGTATTTGAATTGTCCGAAATCCATTATCTTGGCAATGGGCGGATCTTCTTTGGGATTAATTTCTACCAAATCGAAACCTTTTTCTTTGGCCATTTGAATAGCGTCTGACGTATTCGTTATGCCAATAAAATTTCCCTCGTCGTCGATTAATTTTACTTGAAGAGCGCGGATATTTTGATTAAGGTGATAGTACTTAATAGTTTTTTCGTTACTTAATTAAAATTAATTTTGGTGGAGATGGGGGGTATTTCACCCCCGTCCGAAGAAAGTTAAATAAAGACCTCTACCTTCGTAGTTCGGTTTTGATCTCGGTTATTATGGTAAAAACCAAACAAAATCCATATTAACCATGGCCAAATTTGTTTCGCCAAACGAATTAGGCCGGATTCGTTTAAGCTAATCCTGCTGATTAAGCGCTTCAAGTTTTAACAGGAGTCAAACTTTTAGCGGCCACGGCTTTGTTAAGCCACAGCAAGACTATAAGCAGGCTGAGAAGCTTGCTTTAGTCTACCAAATAAATTGGCATTTGTATTTTTGAAGGAACGCGCTTACCTTCGAGCGGAAAGCCATCTTTATCTGTTCTTTCTCGTCGATTTTATTCATCCCCAATATACTTCTTTTGTTTGTGAAATTGGTTCACCCCCGCCGTTGGACGGGGCAAGTCCGGAATCAGACAAAAAATTTGTCTGTTCCTCCGGTCACCAATTATACTCGTTTCGCTTCGTGAAATTGGTTCGCTCGGAGTCAAATCAAAAGAAGACTTTTGTTTGACATCCTCGCTGCCAATTATAATCTAATAACTTTTAAAACTCTGTTTGATGACCCGGTCTAATTCTCTTTTTTTGACGATTTCTCGCTTATCTATCGATCGTTTGTGTTTTGCCAAACCAATCTCTATTTTTATCAAACCACCCTTAGTATATATTTTAAGAGGTATCAATGTCAAGCCTTTTACTCTTGTTTTTCCTAGAAGATAATTCAATTCTTTTTTCTTCAAAAGCAGTTTGCGGGAGCGAACGGCGTCGTACTTGATCTGATTCGCGGCATATTTATAAGGGGATATATGGGCGTTAATCAACAAAGGATTCAGTTTTTCGTCGATGACGACGTAAGCCCCGGCTAAACTGACGCCGCCCTCTTTAATAGAACGAACTTCCGGACCAGTCAAAACTATGCCCGTTTCATATTTTTCAAGTATTTGATAATCAAAAAAGGCTTTTTTGTTGGTCGTTTCAATCGGCATAGTTATTAAACTATAGCAAAAAATAGTTATTTTGTAAACCCCTTTCGGTCTACAATTTAGGTTTTTTGATTATCCACAGTCGATTGAAATTTTATTAATTTTTGTTATAATGAATGAGCGAGGACGTCAAACAAAAGTCTTCTTTTGATTTGACTCCGAGCGAAGAAATTTCAAGCTTTGCTTATAATGAATGAGCGAGGACGTCAAACAAAAGTCTTCTTTTGATTTGACTCCGAGCGAAGAAATTTCAAGCTTTGCTTATAATGAATGAGCGAGGACGTCAAACAAAAATCTTCTTTTGATTTGGCTCCGACTCGCCTCGCTAACCCGCTACGCCAACGCGTTAGCGTGGCGAGAGCTCCGGCGAAGCGGGGCGAACCAATTTTACGAGCGTAGCGAGTATAATAAATACATTATGAAAATAGGAATTGACTGTCGTACAATTTTAAATCCCGAGAAAGGGGAAGCGGCCGGAGTGGGGCATTATACTTATCAATTAGTAAGGCATTTACTTGAAGTTGATAAAGATAATTTTTATGTTTTATTCTTTGATCGAGGGGTAGCTAATAGGCGTTTATCAAAATTCGAGGAAGATAATGTAGAAATTAAATTTTTCCCATTCGTCCAATATAGGAAATTCTTGCCTCAATCTTATTCTAATTTTTTGGCTAGCGCTCTTTTAGCCAAAGAAAAACTTGACGTTTTCCATTCGCCGACAGCCGATTTGCCAAGCTCTTATAGTTATCCTTCAATAATTACGATTCACGATCTAGCGGTTTATAAGTTTCCGGAGCTCTATTCCGAAAAAGAGCGGAAAATGTTGTATTCAAATACCTCTTCCGCGGTTAAACAGGCCGAAAAAATAATAACCGTTTCTCAATCAACGAAAAAAGACATTCAGGATATTTTTTCAGTAAAAAGCGAGAATATAAAATTAATTTATCATGGAGTAGACAAGAGGTTTTTTAGGCAAGTACCCTCAGGAGAAATTGAAAAAGTTAAAACCAGGTTAGGTATTGGCGCGAACTACGTTTTGTTTTTAGGAACAATAGATAGCCGGAAAAATGTTTTTCGTATCGTAGAATCTTACGAAAGATTAAGAGATAAATTAATTGAACTGCCACAAGCCTCTCAAGCCGAAGAACAGTCAAGCATTAATCATTTATTGTCTAAATACCAATTAGTTTTAGCCGGCAAGCCGGGCAACCAATATGATCAAATTTTTGAAAGGATCAATGATTCAAAATATAAAGACGATATTTTGCTTCCAGGCTATATAGATCCGGAAGATTTGGACCCTTTATTTCAGGGCGCCAAATTTTTTATTTTTCCCAGTCTTTACGAGGGTTTCGGCCTGCCAATTTTAGAAGCTATGGCTAATGGCGTGCCGGTGATAACCAGTAATATTTCTTCAATGCCGGAAATAGCCAGGGGGCACGCTATTTTAGTTGACCCCTTTAATGTTTCCGAGATTGCCCAAGCCATGTCAGATCTTTTGACCGATACGCATCTATGGCACGACTTAAGCAAATCTGGTCGAGAAAGAGCTAAAGAATTTAGTTGGGAAGATACGGCAAAGGAAACCATTAAATTTTATTATCAAGCGAGCGAGAGAAAGACAAGCTCGCTTGTCCTTCCGAGCGAGCGCGGATAACACAGGGTTAATGCCCTTTATAATTGTTGAGCGGAGGAACAGGCAAAAAGAATTTTTGTCTGATTCCGTAGCGAGCCGATTTCACGAAGCGAAGCAAGTATAAAGAAACTACAAAGATTAAACAATATAGAGGTAACGGAAAAAAAGAAATAATATTTATATGCAAAAAACCTCACTTGAGGAATTGGCGGGTTATTATAAAAATAAAACCACCGATAACTATAAAGATTTCGTCAAATACAATAAACCAATTTGGCCGCGATTTTTGATTATTCTTTTTGTTATACTTTTTCTTTCGGCTGTTGCGATTTTGGCTGGTTTTGTGTATTTTGGCAATAACGCTCCTGGTGTCGGCGGGCAAAACAAAAAAATATCAATAAATATTATTTCGCCGAATAAGATTAAAAGCTTTGAGTCCAATCAGTTCAAGATTATTATTAACAATCAAGAAAAGTCCGACCTGAAAAGCGCTGAACTTGTCGTGAATTGGCCAGAGAGTTTTGAATTGGACGAAAGCAGTCTTTCTGAACCATGTAGCGTCAGGCTTTCAAGCGGCTGCGATTGGTCGATTTTTAAATTGAAAAAAGGCGAAATTAAAGAGATTTCTTTCGGTGGGCGGTTCACAGAAAGCTCAATAATCAATAAACAAAAATTATCAGCTAAGCTTGATTATTATTTGGTGGATTTTACGTCAAAATTTGCTATGGATGCCGAGAAAGAAGTTAACGTTGAGTCCGTCGTCAACTTTGAAATGTTATCGCCGTCGGACGCAATTATCGGCCAAGAGGCCGATTGGGGAATAAAAATTGAAAATTTGACCGAAGACGCCATACAAAATGTGAGAATTTATATTGATGGGGGTAAAGATTTTATTGTTGATTCTCTCAACGAATCGGACAATACGAACTATCGTCTTAATCAAGACGCAAGCCAAAAAAAATACATCGATATTTCTATTTTGGGCGCGGGAGATCCTTTGTCTTTGAGTTTTAGCGCGTATTTTGATGATTTTACTAGTCTGAATCGGTCTTTGAAGATAACCGTCGGTCTGTTTAAAGATAGCCAGATATTTTTCGCCCAGCAAGAAATGACATTTGACCTTAATTTAACTATGCCGTTTTTGTCGGCTAGTTTAAAAATAGAAAGCGATACGCCTGTTTTGGATTGGCAACAAGAATTGCCGGTTGTTTTGCATTATGAAAATAACAGTGATCAATACCTAAAAGATTTAACAATAGATTTGGAAATTAAAAATGGCGATATCGTTGATTGGCGTTATTTAACTCGATCAGATTGGTCATGGAAAGATTTGACCAAAGAAAATAGCGCGATAGTTTCTTCCGTTTGGCGAACTTCTTCGAATAAAATTTTAGAATGGGATAAAAATCAATTGCCTATACTTAGTAAAATTTCGGCCGGCGAGAAAGGGGAGATAAGTTTTAAAATGAAATTAAGTTCTTTCAAAGATTTTGCCATTAGAAAAAGTATTAATCCCACCCTGAGTCTTTTATTAAAAATTAACGGTCTTAATTCTTCTGACGAGAAATTCTTTATTAATACTCCTTCCTATGATTATAAAATCAGCAATCAGATAAGTCTTACAGGCGAAGCTAGATATTACAGCGACGAAATGGTTAAAATCGGGCGTGGTATTTTGCCGGCCAAAGTAGGCGAAGAAACTACTTATAAAATATATATTTATATTCAGAACGGTTCCAGCGAAATAAACAATGTTAATTTTAAAGCCAATTTACCGGCGAATGTAACTCTATTGGATCAAGGTCAATTGGAAAGTAATTTCTTCTATAATCAAGGCAGTAGAGAGGTTAGTTATAAGATTGATAAAATCGAACCTTATAACGGCGTCAAGCGTTTACCTAAAGAAATCTCTTTTTCCGTAACTTTAGTGCCCACGGTTGATCAGGTTGGTGGTTACGCGGATTTGCTCAAAAATTTAATCTTGAGTGGAAACGACAGTTTTACCGAACAGAATTTTAATGTATCCACCGACCACCTTACCACTAATTTACGTTTTGATCCCATCGCCAACAATAAAGGAAAAGTGCAACCGTAACCTTACATAGATTCTCGTATAAAAAAATCACCCCGTTTAAAGGGCGATTTTTATATATTTGTGTGTAAAAAAATTACATTTCTATAAGTCCGACAATCTGTTTTATTTTTTTTAGGTTTTCTTGGGCAATCGGCCGTACGCGATCCGCGCCTTGTTTTAGTATCTCAATAATCTTTTTTTTGTTTTCGGGTTTTTGCCAATAGGAAATTTTTTCGCGAATCGGCGCGATTTCTTCGTTGATATTGTCGGCTAATATTTTTTTGCATTCCAGGCAGCCGATGCCGGCGTTACGACAGCCCTTATCAACATATTCTATTTCTTCGAGAGAAGAGAATAGTTGGTGCAAAGAGAAAAGATTACATTTTTGAGGATTGCCTTTATCGGTTTTTCTCTGGCGATTCGGATCTGTTACGGCTTTAGAAACTTTTTGCCAAATAACTTCTTCGCTGTCGGTTAAGGCGATATAGCCGTTAACGCCGCCAGATTTGCTCATTTTTTTTGACGGATCGGTTAAGCTCATAATCCGCGCTCCGGCTGCGGCAATAGCTTCGGGTTCCTTAAAGAAACCAGACTTATAAACAGAATTGAATTTACGGGCAATTGTTCTGGTTAATTCTAAATGTTGAAATTGGTCTTCGCCAACCGGCACCACGTCTGCGTTATAAATGAGTATGTCGGCAGCCATTAAGGTTGGATAGGTGAAAAGACCGACATTAATATTTTCCGAATACTGTTTTGATTTATCTTTATACTGAGTCATGCGATTTAATTCTCCTATGGGCGTAATTGTATTAAAAATCCATCCCAAGTTTACATGTTCTAAAATATGGGATTGAACAAATAAAGGAGATTTGTCGGGATTAATTCCGCAAGCTATAATATTAATGGCGGTGTTAAGAATTTTTTCAGGAAAAGTTTCAAGGTCTTGTTTAACGGTTAAAGCGTGATAGTCGGCGATAAAAAAAAACGACTCGTATTTTTCTTGTAATTTCACCCAGTTTTTAATGGCGCCTAGATAATTGCCGATATGTATTCCGCCTGTTGGTTGGACGCCGCTTATTAATCTTTTCATATTTTTTTATTTTATATTTCAATAATCAAAGGTAGGATCATCGGTCGGCGTTCAGTCTCCGCATATAAGAGTTCGCCGATATTATCTTTTATTCTATTATTTAATGGAGACCAGTCAATCTTTTTTCCGCGCCCCTGTATATAGGTTCTGGCAATTTTATCGGCCTCTTCTCTGGTTTTTTTAATGAGTTTTTCCGATTCTTTCATAAAGACAAAGCCGCGAGAAATGATGTCGGTGTTGATAATTCTTTTTTTATTTTTATCAACAGTGATAATAACTACGAAAACTCCGGCTTCGGACATCGTTTGACGATCGCGCAAAACTACATTTTTAACATCGCCCACGCCCAAACCGTCAACCATAATATTTTCATAATTAATTTGTTGAGGGCTTAATTTGCCATCGCCGACTTCGCTAAATTCTATCACATTGCCATTCTTGAGCATAAAACAATTGTCCCGCGATATGCCGCAGCTTTCGGCAATTTCAATGTGAGCGGCTTGCATATAATGTTCGCCGTGAGCGGGAATGAAATATTTTGGTCTAAGAAGATTAATAATAGTCCGTAAATCATCTTGATTGGCGTGGCCGGAAGTATGCATACCAAAAAGTGGTTCGTAAATAACTTTTGCGCCCCGATCAATTAAATTATTCATAACTTTATGAATGGCGCTCTCGTTGCCAGGGATAGGGGAGGAGGAGAAAATGACCGTGTCGCCGCGCTTAATTTTTACGCCGCGATGTTTGCCGCGCGACATCCTGGAAAGAGCTGAACGTTCTTCTCCTTGGGTGCCGCTAGCCAAGATAACTACCTGGTTGTCTGAATATTTCTTAATATTTTCTAATTTAATTAAAATATTATTAGGGATAGTTAGCTTTTTTAGGTTAGCTGCTACATTCATGCATTTTTCTAATGAGAAGCCGGAAATGGCTAATTTCTTATTATATTTAGCGCAGACATAGATTACTTCTTGAGTGCGTGAAATCAACGTAGAAAAACTTGTGAAAATAATTCGTCCTTTAATTTCTGCAAATTTTTTATCAATATTCATGAAAACTTCTCTTTCAGACATCGTATTGCCCGGAATAGAAGCATTGGTGCTGTCTGACAATAAGGCCAAGATGCCGCGTCTGCCATACTGCCCGATATTTGACAAATCAATAACTGGCTGGTCAATTGGCGTTTGATCGATTTTAAAATCACCAGTATGAACAATGTTGCCCATAGGTGTTTCTATAAAAAAACCCACGCTGTCTGGGATGTTATGGTTAACAAAAAATGGCGTTATCGTAAAAAATTTTCCGAGTCTAAAGGATTTTTCCGGCACAATGGTTTTGAGTTTCATTGATTTAGCCATATTAAATTCTTCCAAACGTTCGTGGATAAGGCCCAGGGTCAGAGGCATGCTATAAATCGTCGGCATTTTCAACTCTGGCGCGAGATAGGGTATGGCGCCAATATGATCAAGATGTCCGTGCGTAATAATAACGCCTTTCAGTTTTTCGAGATTCTGTTTTATGTAATTGATGTCGGGAATAACATAGTCGATGCCGGGCATTTCGTCGGTGGGAAATTGTATTCCCATGTCAACTATGATTAAATCGGAATTATACTCTATGGCGGTGCAATTTTTTCCGATTTCTTCATAACCGCCCAAAGAAATAATTTTTAAGGTGTTTTTGTGGTGTTTTTTGTGATGATGTCCCATTTGAATTACATTTAAATAATTTTTTAAGTGGGCGAGAGAGGACTCGAACCTCCACAGGATTACTCCTGCTAGCTCCTGAAGCTAGCGCGTCTACCAGTTCCGCCACTCGCCCGAATTAACATTATTGATTTTTGTGTACTTTTTTAGTTTTAATATACCATTCGGTGATATTATTGAATCGATCGGCCGGCACGTTAATTTTTTCCGCGGCGAATCCTTTAATTTTATTATTGATAAGATAGGTATAAGGGCTGTTATACAAAAATATAGCTGGAACTTCTTCGGCAATAACATCTTGGAATTCGAAATATTTTTTCTTTTTGATGTCTTCAAGCGGATAAGTGCGCGCTTTTTCTAGTAATTCATCAACTCTTTTATTGGAGAAAACGCTGAGATTTATACCGGGATCGCTTACTTGAGACGAATGCCAAATGTTATAAGGGTCTTGATGAAAACCAGTGATGATTCCGTAAAGTAAGATTTGATAATTCCTCGGCTTAATAATTTCCTTCTGTATAAGATCGATGGGCATGCTGATGACTTTCGTTTTGACCCCGAAATTCTGCCAAGCGCCTTGAATAATATTGGCGGTTTTTTGCAAATCCGGTTGCTGGGCGGTGGTTATACTTATCTCCAGAGCCTTCCCGTCTTTTTCCCAAAATCCATCTCCGTTCTTAACATATCCCGCGTTTTTTAAAACCGCTTCTGCTTTAGTCGGATCGTACGGGTATTTTATGATATCTTCTTTGAAGCCGAATGATCCGGGAAGAATGGGGCCGTCTATAATTTGCCCTTTGTTATTTAATACTTCTTCTACGATGTTTTGCTTGGGTGTATTATACGCCAGAATTTTCCTAATGGTTTTTGAGTCCAAAAAATTGTTGGCGCGGGGATTTAAAAATAGCGCGGTATAGTATGGTATTTGCAAAGGATAAGCGTTCAAAAATGAAAGATTAACCGTTTTTTCTTCAAGATTTTTGGGCGAATAATTTAACCCATCAATCTTTTTGGCTCTGATGGCGGCCACTGCTTCGTCGTAGTTTTTAAAAAATAAAAAATTAATTTTGCCAAGATAAGGAGCTTTTAAATAGAATTTTTCATTTCGTTCCAAAGCATAAGAAGTTATCATCCCGTCACTATCTTTGGTTAATAGCCTAAATTTATAGGGGCCGCTACCAACAGGTTTAAGATTGTAGTCTGTTTGAAGATATTTATCTTTCGGTATGTTTTTCCAGATGTGTTCGGGAATAATGCCAATAGCGAAATAATTAAGGGATAGATTTGAGGCTTGATCGGAAGAAAATTCCACCGCCTTAGAATCAAGTTTTTTTACAGAAACATTTTTTAAATTATTATAATAAGGACTGGATAATTGTTTGTTTTTAATAGCTTGATAAGTAAAAATTACATCATCAACAGTTAGCGGTTGTCCGTCGTGCCAGAAAATATTATCGCGCAAGATAAATTTATAGGTTCTATGATCTTCGCTGATCTCGTGTTTTTCTGCTAAATCATCTTTGAGCTCCAAACTTTTGTTGGTCGTTAAAAGGCCCGAAAAAATTATTCTCGCGATGTCATAATCAATATCAATAGATTTGGCGAAAAGGGGATTAATATAGGTGGGTTGTCCGATTATTCCTTCGGCATAGGTTCCTCCTGAGGCGGGCTGAGTAACGAAATTTTTTGAATATAATCGGACGAGTAGGGTTAATATTAAAACAACAATCAGGCAACTCCAAATCAGGATTTCTTTCTTTTCTTTTTTATTTAAAAAATTAGGCAAATATCTTGCTTGGTGGATATTTGGCCATTTTCGCAGAGAAAGATTTTTAATAATTTGATAATCGGTCGATGAATTATCTTTTTTTTGCCGATGTTTTTTTAAGACATCAAAAATAATTCGCAAGAAATTCGCTATTTTTTTAAACATTAATAGCATTCACTTAATGAAAAATATATAAAATTCTAAATTATGTGTTCAATCTAGCCGGTTTTTAACGCGCCAAAATTAGGCGCAGGAGGCCTAGCCCCAGAAAAATAACAGCTAAAACTATAGTAGCAATAAAGATTCCTTTTTCAATGCCGCGCTTTGTTTGGAAGAATTCTCCGCTACCGCCAAACGCTGAAGAAAGTCCGCTACCGCGGTTTTGCAATAAAATCCCTACAACCAACAGGACAGAGATGACAACTTGGATAATATCTAAATATTCAAACATAGATAATAAAAATATCGTTAGATTAGTATTATATACTCCACAACAAGCTTGTCAATATTGTTGTGGAAAATTGCTTCCTGTGGAAAATTCGTTCTTGCGCTAGTTATCCACAGTTGTTATAATTAGCACTTGAATGTTCAGGGTGCTAACTAATCCGTTTCGCCAAATTTACAGCGAGGCGAGATAATTTATAAAAATTATGTTGGAATTAAAACTTAAGCCATTGCACGACAAGATTTTAATTAAGCCAGCGAAGGGGCAGGATAAATCTAAGGGTGGTATTTTGTTGCCCCAGACCACCGAAGAAAAGCCGGAACGCGGTGAAGTTTTAGCAGTGGGTGAGGGTAAGCTTTTAGAAAATGGCAGCTACGCCAAGATGTCGGTTAAGGTCGGTGATCAGGTAATTTTTAAAAAATATAGTCCGGACGAAATTAAGATTGACGAAGAAGAATACTTAATTATTTCCGAAGATGATATTTTAGCGATCATTCAATAAATTATATAAGTTCAAAATTCATAATTCCAAATTTATGGCAAAACAAATCTTATTCGAAGAAAAAGCCCGAGCTTCATTAAAGCAAGGCATTGATAAATTAACCGCGGCCGTGAAAATTACTCTTGGCCCGCGTGGCAGAAATGTCGTCTTAGATAAAGGTTATGGTTCGCCAACCATTACCAACGACGGCGTGACGGTAGCCAAAGAAATTGAGTTAGAAGATAAATATGAGAATATCGGCGCGCAATTGCTTCAAGAAGTTTCTTCTAAAACCAATGATATCGCTGGCGATGGCACAACCACGGCTGTTATTTTGGCTGCCGCTATTTTTAGCGAAGGCCACAAAAACGTTACAGCCGGCGCTAACCCGATTTTAATTAAACGAGGCATTGATCGGGGCGTGAGTGAAATAGTTAAAGAGTTAAAAGAAAAAATTGCTAAACCAATATCTACCCAAGAAGAAATTGAACAAGTAGCTTCTATCTCGGCCGGTGATTCAGAAATTGGAAAAATTATCGCCCAAGCTATGCAGAAAGTTGGTAAAGATGGCGTAATCACCGTGGAAGAATCACAATCAGCAGAAATGTCTTTAGAGGTAACCGAGGGCATGCAGTTTGACCGCGGATATGTCTCTCCGTATATGATTACCAATCCGGAAAAAATGTCAGCCGAATACACCGACCCTTTAATTTTAATCACCGATCGAAAAATTTCTTCGCTTAATGAAATTTTGCCTTTATTGGAAAAATTAGTTCAAGTTGGTAAAAAAGATTTGATAATTATTGCCGATGAAATAGAGGGCGAGGCTTTGGCGACTTTTGTGGTCAATAAGCTTCGTGGAGTTTTCAATGTTTTGGCGATTAAAGCGCCTGGCTTTGGCGATCGAAAAAAAGAAACGCTTCAGGATATCGCGGTTTTGGCTGGCGCAAAAGTTATTACCGAAGAGCTCGGGTTGAAATTGGAAAGCGCGACTATGGAAGACTTGGGTCAAGCGCGAAGAGTTATTGCCACTAAAGATAATACCACGATTGTGGATGGCAAAGGAACAGAAAAAGACATCAAAGATCGCATCGCTCAAATTAAAAAAGAAATTGAAATTACAACTTCCGAATTCGATAAAGAAAAATTACAAGAAAGATTGGCTAAACTTTCCGGCGGCGTAGCGGTTATTAAGGTTGGCGCGGCTACGGAAACCGCCATGAAAGAAAAGAAATTTAAAGTTGAGGACTCGGTTCACGCGACTAAAGCAGCCGTTGAAGAAGGCGTGGTGGTTGGCGGCGGCGTAGCATTATTGCGTTGCGTTAAAGTTTTAGATAATGTTAAATTGGATAACGAAGACGAAAAACTCGGATTAAAAATATTAAAACAAGCGTTAGAAGAGCCATTAAAACAAATCGCTACCAATGCCGGACAAGACGGTGTTATTGTGGTGGAAAAAGTTAAAAACAACGAAGCGATAAATTATGGTTACAACGCCGAGACCAATACTTATGAGGATTTAGTCAAGGCTGGTGTGCTTGATCCGGCTAAAGTTACCCGTACTGCCTTGGAGAACGCGACTTCTATTGCTTCTTTGCTCCTAACTACTGGTGCGGTAGTTACAGATTTACCGGAAAAAGACACTCGCAAGCATAACCATGGTGCCACTGGCGGCGGTATGCCGGGCATGGATATGGGCTATTAATCATTGAAACCCGCTTCGCCAACGAGAATCGAGGCGAGAAAATTACATATTACACAAAAGAGAGGTAATTTTGCCTCTCTTTTTGAACGGAAAAATATATTGCTTGTTTGGCTCTAAAATGATACAATAATTGATATTAATTTCGGTCCTATCATCTATGATTTATCTCGCCAAATTTATGGCGCGTTCGTTTAGCTTGCCCCGTTAAATTTTATGCGATATTATTTGTACAGTTTTACTACAAAATTATTTAGCGGGGTGAACTAGGACGGCCCAGTGGTAGAAACTTCGTTTCACTACGGGCCAGGGGCGGTTCCTTGCCCCGTATACAATTTATAGGTTTTGGCCGCCATCGTCTAATGGTTAGGACGCATGGTTCTCAGCCATGTAATCAGGGTCCGATTCCCTGTGGCGGTATATATAAATTGTTATACTGGGTCAACCACCAAACAGGAGTTCGATTCTCCTATGCGCTACCAAATATTATTAATAACTTATTTAAAATATATGATTGCATTTTCTGAAATAAAAAATAACCCACAAGTTCTAGAATTTATTAACCAGTCAGAGAGCACCTTAAAGGCACTGGAATATAACGAGCACGGTTTTCGTCACATTAATTTAGTTAGCGATCGAGCCAGAAATATCGCCAAAGAAATGGATTTGACCAAAGAAGAGCAGGAATTGGTGGCTATTGCCGGCTTCTGTCATGATATGGGAAATTTTTTAGGCAGATTACAGCATCATTATTGGGGCGCTCTTTTGTTTCACCAGATATTTCAGAATAGAATGACGCCGGAAGAGCTGGCTATTATTTGCCAGGCGATCGCCAATCACGACAAAGAAGAAATGAAATTAAACAGCAGCGTAGCTTCTATTCTGGTTATCGCGGATAAATCAGACGTTCATCGTTCAAGGGTTAGGAAAGAAAATATAAAATGTTTAAATAATGATATTCATGATCGTGTTAATTTCGCTGTTACGGAAACCAAGTTGAAAATCGATAAAACAAAAAAGATCATTACCTTGACTATCAAATTAGAAACAAAAATTATTCCCATTATAGAATATTTTGAAATTTTTACCGAGCGAATGGTCTATTGTCGAAAAGCAGCCGAATATTTAGGATATAAATTCGGTTTGGTAATAAATAATTTTAAGTTAGCCTAGTCTATAATAAAATATGGGGTTAATGCCTCTTATTTGGTTTGATCTAATTTTTCAGAATCATCAGTCTGTTTATTCTTTTTATTTTTTATGATAGTCGAAATTATCCCGATTAGAATTATCAAAATAACCAATAAAATTAATCCTATCAGATAGGGGCCGGCGAATTTATTTTGTTGATTTAATTTATTAACATAATTAATCGTTTCGTCTGATGGGTCGGGGCAAGTTTTAGCAAGACACTTTTGTATCATCTGTTCGATCGTTAGGCCGTCGGTTTTTTCACTCTCAAATCCTTGATGATATTTCGCGCCGATAAAAAATTCGGGAACACCGCGGGAAGTAGCGCCATAGGCCGCTTCCATAATTTGCATCACTTTTAAATTATCATTATGGGAAGATATTTCAAACGCCTTAATTTTGATATTGGGATATTTGCTTTCAAGTTTTGGCAGGAATTCTTTTGCTTTGGCGCAATAAGGACAATCGTCCATCCAAAAAAAATAAATATTTATTTCTTTATTTGTTGCTTGGTTTTGTCCTAAGGATTGTTTATTGTTAATAAACAAAAGGCTCGTTAAGACCAAAAACCATACAATGAATTTTATAGACATTTTCTTTTTCATAATATAGGGGTTAACACACTTTATTTTAGCATATTCCAGCGATTTTTGACAATTAGCCGCAAATAGATTAAAATAAGACGAATCAGTAATAATTTATATGAACAAGATTGTCAAAACCCTTATCTTCGCGGATTTTTTCAATTGGTTCGGTTATGGTTTAATAATGCCGATTTTCGCCATTTTCGTTAACCAAAATATTATTGGCGGCACCTTGTTAGTTATCGGCGTGGCCGAAGCAATTTACTTTGGGGTTAAGGCTATCGCGCAAATTTTTATTGCTGATTATCTTGATACAGAACCTAGCGATCGGCGAAATTTGAGATGGTTTTTATTTGGCGCCTTTCTGTCGGTGATCGCTACGGCGGGCTATTTGGTTAGTCGATATCCATGGCAGATTTATATTGTTGAAGTGATTTATGGTTTTGGCGCGGCCATTCAATACCCTACTTGGTATGCTATTTTTGTGAAACATTTGGATGTTCGGAAGCAAGCCTCGCAAATTGCCTTTCATTCCACGATAGTTGAAGTCGGCCAGGCGCTTGCGGCCGCGGTGGGAGGTTTGATTGCTAGTTATTTCGATTTTTACAATCTATTTATCGTTATTGGTGTACTATATGGTTTGGCCGGGGCCGCGCTTTTGAATTTATACCCGCCACTTAAACAAATTGAAAAAAATCAAATGGCAGAGTCAACCAAGAGTTTTTTGCCTTTATGTGAGCCATCCTTAAGCGATGAACCGACGGAACAATTAGTCGTTAGAAAATATGGCGATCCGATATTGCGCGATAAAGCAAAGTTGATCAAGGAAATTAATGACGACATTCGCAAGTTGGCAAAAAATATGCTTTATACCATGTATAAAAATAATGGTTGTGGTCTGGCGGCTAACCAAGTTGGCATCTTGTTAAAATTAATTGTTTTAGATATTGGCGACGGGCCAATGGTTTTAATCAATCCTAAAATATTAAAAACAAGTTGGCAACGCGAAAGAATGGAAGAGGGGTGTTTGAGCTTGCCGGGGCTAAATATAAAAATTTCCAGATTTAGGGCCATTGAATTAGAATATTATCAATTAGAAGACGGACAAAAAATTAAAATAAAAGCCGATCATTTTTTGGCAAGAGCTATTCAGCATGAGATAGACCATCTGAGCGGAATTTTATTGGTCGATCGATTGATGTTTTGGCAGAAAACTAAATTCTCAAAACAGCTTGATGATATCGAGGAGACCACTAAGCATTGGCTTTCCGTAGAACATCGTCGTAAAAGAACAGAAGAAAAAGAAAAAGAAAAAATTCTTAAAGAAAAAGCAGACAAAAGGGCCAGTCAAAAATTAAATAAACAAACAATCAAGGCGACAGACAAACAAGAGGATGGCCAGTCTAATCTGGCAGAAACTCTCGTTGTCAAACAAGAAACCCCCAAACCGCAAAGCTTAATAGTAGTTCCGGATAAAAAGGACGAGAAGAAAGAAAAGCTTTAATTTTTCTAAAAAATATTATACTATAATTAGGTTAGTATTTTCTTTCAATAAGGCGGGGTTAGTATAGTGGTATTATGCATCCTTCCCAAGGACGAGATGCGAGTTCGATTCTCGTACCCCGCTTTTAAGGGGCGCCAGCGTAGCTCAGTTGGTAGAGCAGCGCTTTCGTAAAGCGAAGGTCGTCGGTTCGATTCCGACCGCTGGCTTTCTATCTTATTCTAAGCGAAATTATGATTAAAATTGTAAATGTCACAAAATTTTATTCGCCATCAACATATGCTCTGCGCAATATAAATTTTTATATTAGACCGGGCGAATTCGTTTCTATTATCGGTCGTTCTGGCGCGGGCAAAAGCACGATAATTAAAATATTAATCGGCGAAGAAAAAATAACAAATGGCCGAGTAATTATCGGCGATTGGGATATATCCGATATTCGGCCTAACGAAGTGCCGGCTTTGCGCCGTCAGATCGGCGTTGTTTTCCAGGACTTTAAATTATTACCAAAAAAGACAGTATATGAAAATATCGCCTTTGCTCTTGAGGTGGTTGGCGCATCTTCCAAAAAAATAAAATCAGCGGTGCCGCAACTGCTAAAAATTGTTGGACTAGAGAATAAAACCAATCATTGGCCGTCTCAACTTTCAGCCGGCGAACAGCAACGAATAGTTATTGCGCGTTCTTTGGTTCATAAGCCTAAGATTTTAATCGCCGACGAACCGACTGGCAATCTCGATTCGATCAACGCGCGCGATATTATTGAACTATTGGAGAAAATTAATGAATTCGGCACGACAGTTTTATTGGTCACTCATAACCGAGAAATTGTTAATATATTAAAGAAAAGAGTGATTACTTTAGACCACGGAATGATTATCGGCGATCAACCTCGAGGTAGATATGTTATTTAAGGGGTATTTAACCCCGTGTTGTCCGCGCTCGCCCCGCCTTGACTCGCGTCGGCGAGACAGGTCGGAAATAAAAAACTTCGTTTCTCATTTCGCTCGCTCGCTTGATAATAATGTTTAATTTAATTAATATAGATTTAATACTATGGAACAAAAATTAGTAGGGAAGATCATTCGTTATTTCCCAAAGATAATGGTGGCGGTTTTGGATGTTTCCAATAAAATTATGGCCGGAGACAATGTTAAAATTAAGGGAGTAACGACAGATTTTGATCAAATTGTTTTGTCTATGCAAGTTGAACACAATCAAGTAGAAGAAGCCGGCGTTGGAATGCAAGTCGGTTTTAAAGTTGATCAAACAGTAGAGCCAGGAGACGAAGTTTATCTTTTATCATAAAAAATAAATATGGTTCGAGGAGTAAACGAAGTCCCAGACAAGGTAGACAAGGTTTTGATTTCTACAAAAAAATTGATTAATTTGGGATATCTATTGGCAATTATTAATCCGATTTTTGGCGGTTTAATCTTCGGTTTGGTTATTAAGAATGAACCGGGTATGGAGAAAGACGGGCGATTAATTTTTATTTTGTCTTTAGTTTGGGGTCTGATTTTGTGGATATTCACGAGTAAATATTTAAATATCTAATGAGATTCCATCAACCGAGAATTTTATTGCTTTTTTCCGGAGGCTTGGATTCCATCCTAGCGGCTAAATTATTGGAAGAACAGGGCGTTCAAATAGTCGCTCTGTTTTTTAAAAGTTATTTTTTTTCCAGCCAAATAGCTAAGAAGATGGCTACATCTTTGAAACTAAAATTTCGAGAAAAAGATATTTCTAAAAGCCAATTGAATATTGTTAAAAATCCGCGATATGGTTACGGCAACGCTTTAAATCCCTGCATTGATTGCCATCTTTTAATGCTTAAAAAGGCAGCGCAAATTATGCGTAAGGAGAAATTTGACGGAGTGGCAACAGGTGAAGTCTTGGGAGAAAGGCCGATGTCGCAAAATCGGCAGGCTTTAGATTTAATTGAAAAAGAAGCAGGATTGAAAGGCCTATTAATTCGTCCACTCTCCGCTCGTTTATTAGGAGCCAGCGAACTAGAAAAAAGCGGCTTGATCAACCGAGCAAAGCTAGAAGGAATTTCAGGGCGTTCGCGAGCAAGACAATTTACTTTAGCCGAAAAATATGGCATTAAGAATTTCCCAACACCGGCCGGCGGATGCTTGTTGACCAATAAAGAATACGGTCAAAAATTAAAATTACTTTTAGATTTTCAGGAAAAGATTGGCCAAAAAGAAATTAATTTACTAAAAGCTGGTCGCGTTTTTAAATTTAAAGATAATATTTTAGTGATTGGCCGAAACGCTATGGATAATAAATTACTACATAAAAATTTTACACAATCCATGGCCTTAATAGACCCGAAAGATGTGCCAGGACCGACGACTATTATTTTGGGTCGACACAATCAAAAAGATCTGTCAGAGATATTATTCAAGATTACTTCTTATGTCAAAAAAGAAAAAATAGGGAATGCAGAAGTGTTAAATTTTATTTATTTGAAAAACTACGCCCAAAAAATAATCAACCATATCTTGGATTAACCGCAAACCAATTATTAAGTTTCTTTATGCCTGAATTTATTGATAAAAGGTTTTATGTAGTTTGCGACAATATTCGCAGCTTATTTAACGTCGGCTCAATTTTTCGGACAGCTGATGGCGCTGGCGTAGATAAAATTTATCTTTGTGGTATTACCGGCACGCCGCAAAAACATAATGAAAAAATTTCTAAGGTGGCGCTAGGCGCAGAAAAAAATATACCATGGGAATATCATAATCAGGCTTGGCGTTTGATTGAAATTCTTAAAAAACAAAGATTTAGCATAGTCAGCTTAGAAAAAAATCAAAAAAGTAAGACTCTTTTTAATTATAAGCCAAAATTTCCGTTGGTTTTGGTCGTTGGCAATGAAAAATTGGGGGTGGCTAAGAGTTTATTAAAACAATCAGACGCGATTTTAGAAATTCCGATGAATGGCGAAAAGGAATCGCTCAATGTATCGGTGGCTAGCGGCATCGCCATCTATCATCTTAGCAGGATGCGTTAAATGTGACATAATAATAGTTAATATGAACGATTGTCAGTATAACAAAAACGGCGTAGCTTTGGCTTGGGAGGGCGGAGGAGCGAAGGGGGCTTTTGGCGTAGGAGTTTTGAAAGCAATTTACGACGTATTTTATCCTCAAGATAAATGGTTTGTGGCTGCTTCCGGCACTTCGGTCGGAGGAATTAACAGTGTTATGGCTGTCACCAAGAATATTAATCGTCTTTTGAGTATTTGGCTTAACTTGAAGCGCAGCGACATTCTATTGTTCAACGGCATTTCGCCGATTAAAGATGGTTCGCTTTATTCCACAGATCAGTTAAAAAAATTATTTCAGCGAGAGGTTAATGACGAAGTTTTTAAAACCTTACAGCAAATTAATGGCCAGCTTTTTATCACTGCAATTAGATTAGAAAATAATGAAACAATTATTTTTGATAATTTCAAAAATCGTGACGACTTAATTGAGTGTCTTTTGGCGACGTCGGCGATTCCAGGTGTTTTTTCTTTACCAGAAACGCACTTAGGCAAACTAGGAGACGGTAGTTTGCGATATAATTTACCTCTTTATCCAGTTATGAAGAATGGTTATAAAAAGATTTTGGTTATTGTTAACGAACCGTTAAGGCTAGAGGGTTGGGTTAATCGCCCCGAACACGAAAATACGAGAATCATAAAATCGACCGACGATCTTGTAAATCGTGTCATTGAACTGCTTAATTATAATACAACCAATAAAGATTTAGAAAAATATTTTCTGATTAAGAAGATTGAAGAGCAGGTTAATAATTTAATGCCAAGACACGCGGAATTAAAAAAGATATGGGAACAAGTCTATTATCCGTTTAAAAACACACAAATTTTAATTATTGAGCCTACGCGGGAAACAAACAAGGTTCTTGATTTTTCCCATCAAGCTATCGAGGACGCTATTAATTTGGGCTACCAAATAGCAAACCAGAATATGGAAGAAATTGAAAGATTCTTCGAGACTTAGCTGCGTTTAAAAGATTTCAATACGTTGTTTATAAGATAGGCGACAGTCATGGGACCGATACCGCCAGGCACGGGTGTATAATATTTGGTTTTCGGATAAATATTTTTGGAAACATCACCGATTATAGTGGTGTTTTTTTTATTAAAACCTACGTCAATAATAATTACACCCTTTTTGATCATATTAGATTTAAGCCATTCGGCTTTACCTAAGGCGACAATAACAGCATCGGCTATTTTTGTTCCTTTTTTAATTTTTACCAACGGATCATATTTGAAAAAATAAGACTTAATTTTACTTTTTGGAAACAATTTTATTAATCTTTTCTCTAATCCTATCGTGAAAATCGATTTTTTGCCTACAAGGGCGATTATTTTATTGTTTAAATTTTCGCAGGTTGATTTTACGGCTTTAATAATAGCTTGATGGGTTGGAGAAGAAAATTGGCTTTTCAACCGAAAACCGTCAACGTCTTTTTCGGGATCAATGGCGTCAATAATTTTTTGAGTATTAAATCTTTTGGGCAAAGGCAATTGGACAATAATGCCGTTTATTTTTTTATTTTTGTTGAGATTAGCGATTGTTTTAAGGATTAATCTTTCGGGAGCAGTATTATTAAAATGGAATAGTTTAAAATTAATAAAACAATATTTAGCGGCTATTTTTTTTTGTTTAATATAGCTCAAAGAAGCGTGATTATCGCCAATTAAAATCACAGCCAAACCAGGTCGCGCTCTTTTGTTTTTCAGTTGTCGCCTAATTTGATTTTTTATTTTTTGGGCTATTTTTTTTCCGTCGATGATCATATGTTTCTATTGAATATGGGCTTATTATACTCGCTTCGCTTGTGAGATTGGCTCACCCCCGCCACCGGACGGGGCAAGTCCGGAATCAGATAAAAATTCTTTTTATCTGTTCCTCCGCTCACCAATTATAAATATTTTAACCTAATTAACCTAAATAACAATAGCCATCTAACAATCAGAAGTTCTTCACTTGTTAAATTTTACGGGTTTATTAGAATAAAAGGTAATAAATCAATTAGATAATTCAGTTCTTTAAAAAGAAAGGAGGGATTTGTCATGGATCGGTCGACTGGTCACAAGTTTTCCGTGCTGGTCGTGGTTTTACTGGTTGTCGCTTTAGCGGTTTTCGTAACTCATAGCATCGATCGCTATAAGATAAAAAATGAATTACCGTTTATTTCGAACACCATTTTGATCTTTGGCGAGATTACGAATGCAAGCGCCGAGCAGATTTTGTCTAAACTCGAAGTGTTGGATCGGGATATGACCGTGAAGCGAATCGATATTTTAATCAATTCGCCCGGCGGATCGGCTATCGGGAGTTTTGCTATTTGCGATCGTATAAAGCGATGTCAGAAGCCGGTGAAAACCGTAGTTCTCGGCGAAGCTTGTTCCGGGGCGGCTTTCATACTCTCTAGTGGTAGTGTGGGCTACAGATTCGCTATGCCGTTAGCTATTATTATGATTCATCGCCCAGCTTTGTGGACTAGCGGCGATGTTTGGCGAAGCGAAGATCTCCGACAAGCCTTTTATATTTTGGTAGGCTTGGAAAATCGCGGGTTCAATCTTTTGAGCGACAATACTGACAAGAGCGTTGAAGAGCTGCGTCGGGATTTATTCGTCGATTTCTATTTAACATCCGATGAAGCGGTCAATTACGGATTAATCGATCATGTTCTTTTGTGGAGAAAGAAATGAAAATTGTTAAAAACTCCTCTTAAAAATAAGAGGAGTTTTTTATTTTATCGAAATATTTGTGCACTTGCTAAGATTGTTGTTTTTGTCAAAATAATAATAACTTAGTTCTTAGAAAATTAAATCATTAACCAAAAAACAGAGCTACAAACTGAAAGGAGGTCCTTCCAATGAAACGAATTTTGACAGCGTTGTGCGTGCTGATGGCGGTTTTCTGTTTATTTGTAAACAGCGAAGCCGCGAAACCGATTAAATCTGACAACTCGTCTTACGGCAATATTATGCCACTTTCCGAGATTCGGCCCGGTATGAGGGGTTACGGCAAAACGGTGTTCCATGGCATAAAGCCGGAGGAGTTCGGATTCGAAGTGCTCGGATTCTCAACCGTTTGGGCAGGCGCGAGCGATATGCCGATAATTGTCTGTCGCGCTTTCGGCGGTCCTAAAGATTATCCCATTTCGCATACCGGTGTGGCAGCTGGCATGAGCGGAAGTCCAATGTACATCAACGGCCGCTTGATCGGCGCGTTGTCTTACGGCGGGGCTTTTG
Organism: Patescibacteria group bacterium UBA4787; assembly: GCA_002402995.1. GTDB lineage: Bacteria > Patescibacteriota > Patescibacteriia > UBA2591 > UBA4787 > UBA4787. The sequence goes on along the minus strand of DHGX01000004.1, from coordinate 193,389 downwards.
ATAAGGATCCTATTTTCGGCGTTACACCGATTGAGGAGATGATTAATGCCAGTAATGCTGTCCTAAATAGCCGTCTTTTGGGGAAAACTGTTCCCAGTGCCAAGGCTAAATACTCTTTAAACCTTACACCCCTAGTTCTGTCAGTGCCATCTAATCGCAATATACCAGAAAACTTGAATACTTTTTTCTTTGAAAAGTTTCAGGTCAATGGTTTTGTGATGGTGCCTTCAACTAGCGGAACGGGGAAGGGGTATTTCTATGGCGACGAGGGTCTGACTGTTACATTGGAGCCCGGTAGCGCGATCAACGCCTATCTGATTGACGGTGATATCAGAATGATGGCCACCGGCACTATCACCGCTATAGATCGGCGAGGATTTTTTTTGGCTTTCGGCCATCCTTTCTTGAAAACAGGACCTTCTGCTATTGACGTTGCGCCGGCTCGGATATTGACAACGTTGGCCAACTATTACACGACCTACAAGTATACGGGTGGTGATGTTGGCACGGAACGCGGTATCATTACTGCTGATTGCTACTCTTGTATTGCCGGAGAGATGGGTCGTGCAGCGCCAATGTTACCGATTACCATCAATCTGTCAGGCGAAGCAAAACACAGAACCATCAATTGTCGGGTAGCTTACATCAACGGTATGACTGCTGATCTGGTTCAGTACATTTCTGCTTATGCCATCAGCGACGGTTACTACGAAGTGGGGCCGGGCAACGAAGTTTTCAATGGTAATGTCAAAATTATTACGGAAATTTTCGTCGACGGCATGGATCCGATTTTCATCATCAACAGTATGAATTTTGAAGGAGATCCTTTTTCAAAAATCGTGCGCGGTTATGTTTTGGGTCCATTGGCTGATTGCCTAGCTTCTTTGTCGGCAGAGGCAATCACTATTCACAAGATCAAATCCGTTCGTATTAGCGTTTTATTCCAGCCGAAACAGGACAATTTCGTGATTAAGCGCGCGGAACTCGATCGCGATGAGGCCTTGCCGGGTGATACTGTCCGTGTTTATTTGGCCGGTAGCACCGACAACGATACCACCGAATACGGTTATCGTTTGGTCATACCCTTTGTCGTGCCCAAAGACGCAGTGGACGAAGCAGAAATCACTATTTGTAACGGCGTTAAACTGCCGGCTCTGACCGACGACGAGTTGAAGGTAGCGGATAAAATAATCGGTTACTTAAATACGCAGTCTAACACAAAACTCTTTCTGCACGTTGAGTACCGTTTGCCGCCACCGGACTCAGATTCTGGCGCAACAACCCCGATGACGGAGAAGATCGTTGATAACACCTGGGTATCTGTACCCCAGAAGAATGTTGTTAAGCGCTATCCGCTGGTGATTGTTAAGCGGATCATTCTGCCGGCTGGAATTCTGAGCTACAACCTGCCTGTTGACGCTCAAGTATCATTGCTGAGGTTGAAAATCATAACGGCGAAGCCAGCAGCAACGGACATACTTTCCCCAGTTAAACAGAAGAAAAGACATAAGTTTCTAGGCATTTTCTAATATAAGAGGGCTGTTTAAAAACAAACAGCCCTCTTTTTTAATTTGACAATCAATTAATTATATTTGCTTCGCGTGTGAAATTGGTTTGTTCGGAGAAAATCCAAAAGCAAGCTTTTATTTTTCTCCTCACTCATCAGTTATATTTAATTTGTTTACTTATTTTTAAGAAAATGATTTAATTAATATTAAAGATTTTTCGAAAAAAGAAATTTTATGATTGATTCGCACGCTCATCTTAATTTTCCAAACTTTCAAAAAGATTTAACGGAAGTTTTAGAGCGCGCCAAACAAAATGGCGTAGATTTTATAATTAATATAGGAGCAGATTATAAAAGTAGCCAAATAGCCATTAATATGGCTCAAGATTATGAAGGTTTATTCGCAACAGTCGGTTTTCATCCAGAGTCTTTAAATGAAGAGAAATTTAATTCAAGGTTGTTGGAAGATTTGATTGGACAGCCCAAGGTTGTAGCCGTGGGCGAGTGTGGTTTAGATTATTTTAGAATTAAACCAAATGATTTTGCCGCGCAAAAATTACAGCAAGAGATTTTTATAGCCCAAATTGAATTAGCAAAAAAGTTTAATCTGCCGTTAGTTCTTCATTGCCGCGCCAATCAAAAAGAGCAGAACTCGCCGTACGAACAAATGCTACAGATTCTTAAAAAAGAAAATGTAAAACGTGGCGTGTTTCATTGTTTTTCCGGAGACTGGCGATTGGCGAAAGAATTTATTGAATTGGGTTTTTGTATCGGTTTAACCGGTATTATCACTTTTCCTAATTATCGCCATGTTGATTTATTAAAAAATATTCCACTAGATAACGTATTAATTGAAACTGATTGTCCGTTTTTAGCGCCACAATCGGTTAGGGGACAAAGAAACGAACCGGCTTTTGTGAAACATATAGCCGAACACTTGGCAAATATTAAAAATATAAACATGGAAGAAGTCGACAGGATAACGACGCAAAACACTAAAAAATTGTTTAATATTTAAATTGTTTTTATTGATTTATCCACAGTTAACCCCTTAATTAATTTATTATGAAGGAAATATACAAACAAATCTTAGAGAAAGCCCTTCCGTTATATGAAAAAGGAAGAGAAGGAGACGTTGAACATATTAAATGGCTATATAAAATAGTGCCGAAATTTGCTGATAAATATGAAATTGATTTTGACATATTAATTCCAGTAGTTATTCTCCATGATATTGGTTATTCAAAGGTTTCAAAAGGATCAAATCCTATGAATTTAGATACGCGTAAATTGCATATGGAAGAGGGCGCGAAGATCGCAAGTGAAATTCTTGAAGGACTAAAGTACCCGAAAAACAAAATTGCGGAAATCAAAAGATTAGTCTCGAAACATGATAATTGGGCTTTTGGAGATAATTATGCAGATGAGCCAGTTTTGAGACTCTTTAATAATTTTGATATGTTATGGGTTCTTACGAAAGAAGGGTTTATTTTTTATCAAGAGATATTAGGAAAGAGTTCTATAGACACCTACCATCAGATTGAAAAAGATGTGGAAGTAGAACACAAGGAAGGGCGTAAATGGTTTAATCAAAAAATTGAAGAATTCTATAAGCAACTTATGAAAGAACACAAGGAAGGGTTTTATGTATAAGAGGCATGGTTAATTGAATATAAACGCTGTTGTGTCAAATACCCATTTTTAGACGGATTGTCTCTTTGTGAAATTGTCTGATAGATGGTTCAATTAAAAAAATAAAAAAGGAGCGAATTACTCGCTCCTTTTGAAATTTTAGAAGGATTTTTCGTCGTCGTTGATCACGGCTCGGATCGCGATGGGGAGAATTTTCTCGAACTCCACGGGTTGCTCTTTGATCAGCTTCACCCAGATCATTTTCTCCAGACGCGAGATTCGCGAACATCCGCCGCATCTGGGTCGGTGCGTTTCTTTCGCCGCGCCGTATGTGAACTCGTTGTCCGCGTCCTTGGCTTTATTGAAAGCCTTTTTGAGCTCTTTCATAACGGCTTTCAAGTCGGCCTTGGCGATAACTATCACCAGAAAACCCGTTTGTTCGTTGATCGTCTTGATCTTGCCGGTCGCGATCGACGCGCCGGTGTCGTGGTTGAATATCTCGCATCCGAACTTCTTGGATGAAGCACCGCACCCATCACAACCGCCACAACTCGAGGTTCTCTTGCGTCCGCCACAACGTCCACACATAGTCCCTTCCTCCTTTTGTTTTTTTAGGTTCAATATTTGATATTAAGCATTATATAATATAACAAAAATATTTATTTTTGTCAAGGGGTGATTGATAACGAGAGATAGGCCATTTCCAAATTAAATATTTGAATTTTTTCTAAATATCAGTAAACTTATTTCTGCTATGGAAGAAAGCGAAATTTTATCAAATCTAAACGGCGAACAAATAAAAGCAGTTACGCACGGAGACAGTCCATTTTTAATTGTGGCCGGCGCGGGCACAGGCAAGACAACGGTAATTACCAGGCGTTTTGCTTGGTTGGTTTTGAGCAACAAAGCTAAAACCGACGAAATTTTAGCTATTACTTTTACGGAAAAAGCCGCGGAAGAAATGGAATCGCGTTTGCAAAAGATTTTACCTTATGGATATTTCGATTTTTGGGTTTCCACCTTTCACTCTTTTTGTGAGAGAGTTTTACGCGATCACGCGATTGATTTGGGCCTACCGTTAAACTTCAAAATTTTAGACGAAGCCAGACAAAATCTTTTAATTTTGGATAATTTTCATCGCTTTGACCTTGATTATTATCGGCCGATGGGAAATCCTACGAAATTTGTCGCAGGATTAATTAAACATTTTTCCCGCGCCAAAGACGAGATGATCGAACCAAAAGATTATTTAAAATATGCCGAGAATATTTTGTTAGACAAAGATAATTTACAGAGCAGTGAATCTTTTGCTCAAGAAAGATCGCGGTTGTATGAAGTAGCCAACACTTATCATATTTATCAGCAATTACTGTTAGAAAATAGTTTTTTGGATTTCGGAGACTTGATTAATTATACGATTAAACTGTTTAAAGAACGCCCGAATATTTTAGAATTATACCGCAGTAAATTTAAATATATTCTTGTTGATGAATTTCAGGATACGAATATGGCTCAATACGAGCTGATTAAATTATTGGCTAGCCCTAAAAATAATTTAACGGTAGTGGCTGACGACGACCAGAGTATCTATAAATTCCGCGGCGCGTCTTATAATAATGTTTTGCAATTTGCTAAAGACTTTCCCGACGCTCAAGAAGTGGTTTTAATAAGAAATTATCGTTCTTACCAGAATATCCTTGACTTGGCTTATCGTTTTATCCAGCTCAATAACCCCCATCGTTTAGAGGCGCAACTGGCCAATAGTAATAAGCCGATCAATAAAGCTTTGGCCGCGGATCGTCTTGGTAAAGGTGAAATTAATATTATTAAGGGTTCTACCGTTGAAGACGAGGCGGAAAAAGTAGCCGAAGAAATTTTAAAACTTAAAACAGAAAACGACGAATTAACTTGGAGCGATTTTGCTATCTTGGTGCGCGCTAACAGTCACGCGGAAATTTTTAACCAAATTTTGCGTTGGAAAAATATTCCAGCTCAATTTATGGCGCGCAGCGGTTTATTTGTGAAACCGTTGATTTTAGACATCGTTAGCTATTTGAAATTATTGGATAATTATCATGAGAGTTCGGCTATTTATCGAGTTTTAATTTCTCCGATTTTCGCCAAGACAATTACTAATGAAGATCTTGTGCTCTTGGTTAATTGGGCCAAGAAAAAATCAATTTCTATTTTTGAGGCGTTAAAACAAGCCACATTAATAAATAACATCTCGTCAACGGCTTTAAATGAATCTAGAAATCTTTTGTCGTTGATAGAAAAACATTCGCAATTAGTTCGCGTTCAAAGTGTTGGCAAAATTATATTCGCGTTTTTGGAAGACAGTGGGTATTTAAAATTATTAATTGACCGCGTCGAACAAAATATCGTGGCAGATATTGAGAATATTAATTGGCTGCAACAATTTTTCAAAAAAATCGAATCTTTTGAATTAACCAATACGGACAAATCAATTAAAAATTTTATTCGATTTATCGATTTAATGGCGGAAATAGGGGACGAGGGTTCAATCGTAGAACCGGAAGAGGGGCCGGATTCCGTGAAAATTATGACCGTGCACGCAGCCAAGGGCCTGGAATTTAAAAATGTATTTATTGTTAATTTGGTTCATTTGCGTTTTCCTACGCCCGAGAGACAGAGCCAGATTGAAATACCGGATGCTTTAATGAAAGAAATTATTCCGGAAGGAGATGTTCATATTCAAGAAGAGCGCAGGCTTTTTTATGTGGCTATGACCAGAGCAAAAGACAAATTATATTTTACTTTTGCCGAAGATTATGGCGGCCAAAGAAAAAAGAAGCCATCGCAATTTTTATACGAGCTGAATTTGGTGGATAATCTGCAAGAAATAAAAACCACACCCAGAGATCTTTTGGAAAATTTGAAAATTTTTAACCATCAGCCCCAAGACGAATTAAGTTATAAATTTACTTTGCCCAAACATTTTAGTTATACGCAGTTGGCGGGCTTTAACACTTGTCCATTGGGATACAAACTGGCTTTTATTTTGGGTATTCCTCGGTTAGGGCAGGGCACGTTGTCTTTTGGTCAAACCATTCACCAAACTTTTTATCATTTTGTTAATGAATATCTGAAAAATAAGAATATTAAACAAAATAATCTTTTTGTCCAAACCCAAGACCCTTCTAAGAACTTGCCTCCCCTGGAAAAATTGATTGAATTATATGAAGAATTATGGGTTGACGATTGGTACGAGAATAAAGAAAACAAAGAAAAATATCGCCAAAAAGGAGAAAAGATTCTAAAGAAGTTTTACGAAGATTTTAAAAATAATCCGCCGGAAGTGTTAGGGATAGAGGTCGGTTTTCAATTTAAAATCGGAGAAGATTTGATAAAGGGAAAAATTGATCGGGTTGATTTAGTCGGGGATCAAGAAATTGAGCTTATTGATTATAAAACCGGCGCGCCTAAAGATAATAAATTGTCCAGCGAAGATAAAACACAGCTTCTAATTTATCAATTAGCCGCCAGCCAGCTTTTTAAGGAAAAGGTTAATCGTTTAACTTTTTATTATTTGGGTGATGGTCAAAAAATTTCATTTTTAGGCAATGAAAAAGAATTAGAAGAGGTGCAGCAGAAAGTCGCTGACTGGATTAGTAAAATTAAGGGCGCCGAGTTTCCGCCGCAACCAGGATGGAATTGCCAATTTTGCGACTATAAAAGCATTTGTGAATACCGTCAGCTGTAGATTATTATTAGATTTTGTTAAAAATAAAAACCCCAGAAATTGTTTCTGGGGTTTGATGGTTCTAAGAGAGAATCTCGATCTTTTTAACGTCGTCTAGAAAGATGTTTTGCTTACTGACAGGCATATAGCGTTTAGAAGAATTCTGGACGGGCTTAAGAGCGAGGGCGATTACACAACTACGCCTCTCGAGTGTTAAATAAGTTGAGTTGTAGGCGACAATGGTACCCTCTATGCTAAGCAGAATAGTTCGTGTTTCGTTGTCAACACAGATTTGTACCCTTTTGCCATTAGCCCCTCTCTTCTGTAAGAAACGGAAGAGTGATTCGGTATTACTCCAAAAAAGTTTCTTCGGCATTGCTTATTCCTTCTAATTAGGTTAAATCAATTTCGATTTGTGTTGTTAAAATTTCCATTTCCGCGACTTGGGTCAACCAGATTATGCCATACCGGTCAAGTTTTAGATAGCGCTCAGTGAATAATTCGAGTTTGGCGGTTATTGATAGCGACGAATTGACTGGAGTAACGTTAACTATTTTACCCGCCGGATTAGTTTTTTTTAGAAATTCCCAAAGCGAAAACTTAGAGCTCCATCCCGGGTTTAGCAAGTTTCTCATGTTTCTCCTTTATTTCTGACGTTTTAAATGAACGATTAAATTAAGAATAGCATAATTTTTGAACTTGTCAAGTCGTTTTTAATATGTTATCATAAAAAAATATGACACTTAAAAGATATCTTAATTTGACGTTGATTTGCACGATTATTTGTTGGTTAATTTGGTTGGCCGCTTTTTTGTTTTTAAGGCCGTTGAATTCACAATGGCAACATATCGTTGTGTTTTATTTTAGTCTTTTTTTGGCTATTTTGGGTACTGTTTCCATCGTTGGCTTTATAATTCGCGTGCGTTTTTCCAGCCAACCGGTATTCGAACAAGTAACCGTAAGTTTTAGACAGAGTCTTCTCTTGGCTATAATCGTCATAACCGTTCTTATTCTTAGATTTTATCAACTTTTACGCTGGTGGAATTTGGTTATATTCATTTTGTTTATTATAAGCTTAGAAGTTCTGTTTATTGTTTCGCGCCATCCGCGCGTTATTTCAGATAATCATCCAGGCGATAAAAATTCTTAAAATTATTTATGGATTTAGATTTGCAAAATATTAAACAATCAGTCGAACAAGAACTGGGAGTAGCCAAAGACCATGGCGCGCTAGAAGCCATTAAAATAAAATATTTGGGCCGACAAAATGGTTTGTTGACTCAAGTTTTGCGCAACCTTAAAAATTTATCAGAAGAAGAAAAGAAAAAAGTCGGACCCATGGCCAATGAAATTAAAAACTGGCTTACTCTTTCCCTTGATGGAGCGATTAGAAAAATGGGCAACAAAAGATCGGGCGATCAATATTTTTTTGATCCGACAATTCCCGGCGAGAAACAATATATCGGCCATTTGCATCCCCATACGCAAATTGCCAGAAAAGTGGCAGATATCTTCTTATCAATGGGATTCAATGTGGTTGAAGGCGAGGAGGTAGTAAATGATTATTATAATTTCGAATCTTTAAATATTCCGGTTGATCACCCTGCTCGTGATATGTGGGACACTTTTTATTTAGGCGATGAGAAAGGCAAAAAACTTTTAGACGAAAAGGGCAAGGATTTGCTTTTAAGAACGCACACTACGGCCATGCAGATTAAAACAATGGAACACCAAAAACCACCGATTAAAACTTGCGTTATCGGGAAATGTTTTCGCCACGAAGCAACCGATGTCAGTCATGGCTACATTCTCTACCAAATTGATGGCTTTATGGTTGATGAAAATATCAGCATTGCGAACTTAGTTTTTATTTTAAAAGAATTTTTAAATACTTTATTCGGTCAACAGGTTAATATTAGACTGCGTCCCAGTTATTTTCCTTTTACTGAGCCCAGTTATGAAGTTGATTTCAGCTGCTTAAGCTGCGGCGGCCGCGGATGTCAGGTTTGCAAGAATAGTGGCTGGGTAGAGTTGTTGGGTTGCGGCATGATTCATCCCAAGGTCTTAGAATATGCCGGTTATCCGAAAGGGAAATATACGGGATTAGCTTTTGGTTTTGGGTTCGATCGCCTAGTGATGTTGAAATATAAGATAGAAGACATCAGGCATTTTCATAACCAGAATTTAAAATTTATCAGACAATTTTAATAATCAAAATTTTAATAATCAATAAAATAATATTATTATATTATGACGATTAACAATATTCGCTGCCAAAAAATAAGCTATTGGGCGGTTTTATGTATTATATGTTTTTCGATTTTTTCTATTACGCCGGCAAAAGCTCAAGACGCTTATTCACCCGATCTTTTAATCAAATATTATTCCTCCGCGGTTTGGGGGGGCGCGCAAGTTTACAGTTTGACAGGCAACGAAGAGATTTTATATCAAACCGTCAATAATTATAATCCCATATTATACACCGCGGCTGTGGTTAATCGCGGTTCCACGGTTGACAAAATAAAACTCGTAGGTGACGGGAGTAGCGATCGTTGGAATATTAAATATTTTGATGAGGCCGCCAATCAAGATATTACGGCGCAAGTGGTCAGTAGCGGATGGATTTCCGCGCCCTTAACGCCTAGCGCGGCTCGCGAGATACAAATTCGGATTACGCCCATTAGTCCGCTTTCTTACGGCGCGGAAAAAGTTTTTGTTATCAGGTGTTCTTCGCTTAACGATCCTGCTCGTTCAGACGCGGCTAAAATATATCTTACCGTCCAAGCGTCTAATGCCCCTGACATTCAATCAGAAGAAGCTCGCGGCGCTCAACCGGGCGACGTTCCCGGAGAGGAAAGCATTAATGTTATTTCTAACGCTAATAAAAATGGCAGTCAACCAGATGCTATAATTAAGCTCAGCGGAGATACTGTTTGGGTGGGTAAAAATATCTTTGAGACGGATGATTCACAGATTACGCAAGTAAAAACCGTTATGGTTAATCCTGGCGACAGCACAACGTTTAATTTTCAAATAATCAATAGCGGCGACAAGATTAATGATTTTGTCGTTCGCGGCGGAGCTTTGGCCGATAAAACCTGGATTATAAAATATCTTGATGGTGGCAAGGATATTACTAAGCAAATTATAGAAGGTCAATATTCGTTGAAGCTAAAACCAGACAATTCTAAAAATCTATCAGCCATAATTAGTTTGCCGGAAAATGCCAACAATCAAGATTTGCAAGAATTTTTATTAATTATCAGTTCGATTCAGGGGCCGGGCTTAATTGATATTGTTAAGGGGCGCGTGATTTGTGATATAGACGCGGATCAAGACAAGATACCGGATCTTTGGGAAAGAAAGAATAAGCTTAACCCAAGAGATCCCAATGACGCGATGTTAGATCCGGACGGTGATGGTCTGGTTAATCTCGGCGAATATCAGCAGAATACAGATCCGCGTAAAAAGGATACAGACGAGGATGGTTTATGGGATGGCGCCGAAATTGGCCAAACAGAAATATTATTAAACGGTTCAATCCCAGGACATAAAATAATTACCGGACCAACAGTAAACGCGCTTAAGGAAATTATTCCCGATCAAGCGATTCATTATGTTTTAGTTAATCCCGACGACGAAGAAACAGAATTTATTTATCGTAGCAACGAAGCCGGATATGTTTTATTTGTTCTCCCACCAGAATCTTTGGATAAAACAGGAGTTTATACTCTTAAAACGATGGGCAATGGAAAAATATTTGAAGAAGACAAATTTCTGGTTGGCCCCGTCGGTTATGTGTATAGCCAAAAAACAAAAAACAGATTGGCCAACGTCAAGGTTGATTTAATGGATTGTTCAAATAACAAATGCTCTTTGGTCGCTGCCTCAACTATTACTAATAGCAACGGAGAATATCAACCATTCATGGTAAAGCCAGGTGTTTATCGTTTGTTCGTCGAAGAGAAGGATTATAAAACCTTTAAATCCCAAGACCTATATATTACAAATGGAAAATCTTTAATTTATAACGTTGTCCTAAAGTCGCAAACCGCTATTTTAATGGTTCTAATTTATATCGTATTTGGATTATTGATTATCGGTTTATTGATTTGGTATTTTTTTAGCGATAAACTTAAAGATTTAAAAAAAACCTTAAACCGAGAAATTAAATATCAGCCGGACGGACAAATTAAAAATCCAAACGATTTAGATTATTTGGGCGACACTATTTATAATCTTGACGGCGAGGGACAGACTAAAAAACAGAATATTCATGCCGGCGAAAAAATTTCTTTTAATCTTAGGGCTCAGAATGATGGCAGCGATCCGGACCAATTTATTATCAGCGGACCAGCAGGAAATGATCCATGGGAGATACGCTATTATAATGTTTTAGAGGGTGGCAACGATATTACTAATGCGGTAATTAACGAGGGCTGGCTCACTGGAACCTTAAGTAGCGGATTAGACAAAGAAATAAGATTAGAGGTAACCCTAACTAGATTATTGGATAACGAACCATATACTTTAGAAATTCCTATTACTTTCACTTCATTAAATAATCCAGAGAAGAAGGATATAGTTAAGGCTATGGTTACCGTAAGATAGTTTTTAAATTTTACCTATGTATTTATCTTATAATTGGCTTAAACAATTAGTTAATTTTTCCGCCAAAGGCGGATTCGTCTCGGGCGGAAAAGAAAAGCCGGAAGAATTGGCCGAATTTTTGACATCGCATATTAGCAATGTCGAATCAATCAAAAAATTAGGACAGGGGTTAGATCAAGTGATAGTCGCTCAAATCATGGAGGTGAAGCCGCACCCAAACGCGGATCGTTTGCAGATAGCCATAGTTAAATCCGTAGAAAACCGAAAAGAAAAGATTCTTAATATTGTGTGCGGAGCGTCGAATATAAAGGTGGGCCAAAAAGTTCCATTAGCCTTAATCGGCGCTAAATTATCTGGCGGGCTAGAAATTAAAGAATCTATAATCCGCGGTATAAAGTCAGAAGGCATGCTTTGCGCTGAAGACGAGCTCGGCTTAGGGGACGATCATACTGGTATAATGATTTTGGATTCACAAGCGAAAATTGGCCAGAGAATAACAGAAATATTAGGTTTAGAAGACGCGATTTTAGATTTAGAAAACAAGCCCCTGGCTAATCGGCCAGATTTATTTTCGCATTACGGCGTTGCCAAGGAAATATCTATTATTAAAAATTTGCTCATAAAGAACATTCTCTTTAAAAAAATTAAGAGTAAAAATAATCTGCCGCTTCATGTCAGACTTGAGGCCAAAAATTCGTGCCCGCGGTATATGGCAATAACCATTGAGGGAATAAAAATCAAGCCTTCGCCGTCTTGGTTACAGAGGCGATTAAGAGCATTGGGCTTACGGCCGATTAATAATATTGTTGATATTACCAATTATATTTTATTAGAATTGGGCCAACCATTGCATGCTTTTGATTATGATCTATTAGAGAATCACGAAATTATTATTCGGGAAGCTAAAACCGGAGAAAAAACGAAAACACTCGATGGCATAGAAAGAAGTTTGGAAGAAAATGATTTATTGATCGCTGATCCCAATAAATCATTGGCTTTGGCCGGTATCATGGGAGGAGAGGGTTCGGGCATTAACGAAAAAACAAAAAATATTGTCATTGAATCAGCTAACTTCAATCCTGTTGCCATCAGGAAAACCTCGCATCGATTGGCCTTAAGGACAGAAGCGGCCACGCGATTTGAAAAGGGTTTGCCGATAGTTTTGGCAGAAGAAGGATTGTGGCGCGCGGTAAATTTAATTTTAGAAATGGTTGGGGGCAAGGTGGGCGAAGTTCGCGACTTAACAAGCCGTGAGGGCCTGGCGATTTTAACCAATAAAAAATATATATTGGCTGATTTTGAATATTTAAATCGTTTAATCGGATGTGATTTGCCGGACAAGACTTATCTTAATTTCCTTAAAAGATTGGGCATTAAATTGCAACGCGTAGATTTGCGAAAAAGGCTTATAAGTATTGGCAAATCATTAATTGGCGCAACCTATCAATACGGCGCCAGCACTTTTCTAGACGCGCCTAAATTATTTGACTGTTCGAGTTTGGCGCGATATCTATATCGGCAATTGGGGATTGAATTGCCGCGGTTAACCATTGAGCAAATTGAACAAGGAGAAATAATCGATAATTTAAAAACATTAAAAATCGGGGATTTGCTTTTTACTCGAGGCCTTAAACCGCACATCAACGAAAAACATAAAAATGGAGTCGGGCATGTAGGTATATTCTGGGGAAAAAATAAAGTTCTTCACGCCAGCAGCAAGCAAAGAAAAGTAGTTATAGAAAATTTAAATAAATTTATTAAAGAAACTGAATTTAGAGGCGCGCACCGTATTTTAAGCGCAGAAACAGGCTGGCTCGCGGACATCTCTTTATCTCGAGTAGATTTGAAAACTAACGAAGATTTAGCCGAAGAAATTGTTAAGATTTGTGGCCTCGATAATTTATTATCTAAACCGGCCACCAGCGCCATTGTTCCATTAACTCTTTCTCCGGAAGTATTTTTAAACAACAAAATCAAAAATTTGTTAGCGGCGTTGGGTTTTGACGAAATTTATAGCGTCAGTTTTATTGATCAAGCTTCAAAAATTAATTCGGCTCTTAGGAAAAATGTTATCCCGTTGCTTAATCCATTAGCTGCAGAGATAGGTTTACTGCGGTTCAATATGATGTTTGGCCTTGAATCGGCCATCGAGAAAAATATCTATAACTATGAGAATTTCAGAATTTTTGAATTAGGACGCGTGTTTTTTAAGATTGGACAAGGCGTACGACAACCCAAGGTTATTTCCGGCTTAATCAACGAAGCTCATAAAAATCCCTTCGCGGTTATTAAGGGCGTAGTAGAGCAAATTTTAAATGAATTGGGCATAAATAATTCTAAATGGAATTTTTTGACTCCGGAAGTTTTGAATAAACTTGTTGAGCAAGAGGGGGTTTACTATAAATTACTTTCCGAACATTTTGATTCCAAAGACAGTTCAATAATTTCGGTTAACGATCAACCCATCGGTGTTTGTGGCCTATTGTCTAATATTCCGGAAAACAAACGTCTAAAAAATCCTGTTTATGCCTTTGAGCTTAATTTTGATGAGCTTCTCGGTTTGGCGAAAGACAAAATTAATTATTCACCCCTTTCGCCGTATCAATCAGTATCCCGCGATTTTTCTTTTCTATTTAAGAAAGACATTCTTTGGCAAGAAATACAAAATGCCATAAAAGAAGCGAGCCCTCTGATTAAAGAGGTTAAATTATTTGATATTTTTCAAGACGAAAAATTCGGCGACAAAAAAAGCTTTGCTTTTAGCATAGAATTGAATTCGGACAAAAAAACCCTGGAAGAAAAAGAGATTAACGGAATTCAGAATAAGGTTATAGAAATACTTAAACAGAAATTTAGCGCCGAACAAAGATGATTAAAGATATTCCTATTGAAATATCCGCCAGACATATTCATCTATCCCAAGAAGATTTGGATAAGCTTTTTGGTGAAAATTATAAATTACAAATTTCGAAGGAGCTTTCTCAGCCAGGACAATTTGCGGCCGAAGAAACCGTTGACTTAAAAACAGACAAAGCCGAACTTAAAAATGTAAGGATTTTGGGGCCGGTCAGGTCTCTCACCCAAATCGAATTATCAAAAACAGAGGCTCGTTTATTGGGCATTCCGGCGACTTATCACGATTCCGAAGAGTTAGAGCTGGCTGGCACGCCTGGTGTAGAGGTTGTTGGCCCGCAGGGCTCAATTATGTTGAATAAGGGCGTTATTTTAGCGTGGCGCCATCTTCATGTTTCTCCTCGTGAAGCAGAAGAATTGGGAATTAAGGACGGGGAATTGATAAAAATCGAAACCGACGGTCCTCGCGGATTAATTTTTAAAAATGTTTTAGTTAGAGTTAATGATAAATATAGATTATCTTTTCAGCTTGATACCGACGAAGGAAACGCCGCCGGCGTTGAAGCAGGAGATATGGGTAAAATTATAAAATAATGACCAAGGTTTTAACCGTGATCTTGAATTATAACGGCGTAGCTTATTTGCCGGATTGTTTGTATAGTCTTAAAAATCAAAAGTTATCTCCAGAAGTACAGAACGAAATATTAATAATTGATAATAATTCCGCTGATCAAAGTTTGTTTTTTTTAAGCCAGACCTTTCCGGAATTTAAAATAATCAAGAATCAAAAGAATTTGGGCTTTGCCAAAGCAGCCAACCAGGGAATGGCAGAGGCGACAAAGGGCGGCTATGATTATCTATTTCTGCTGAATCAAGACACAATCTGCGAAAATGCCACCATTAATAATTTGGTAACCGCTTTAGAACAAAATAAAAATGTCGCTGCCGGCCAACCGATTATTTTGTGTTGGCCCGAACAAGATTTAATCCAAACCGGCGGCAATTTTCTTCATTTTCTCGGTTTCGGAGTTTCCGGCGATTATCATAAAAATATTAACGACTTTAGGGTAGATAAAATAAAAGAAATCGCTTATCCCTCGGGAGCAGCAATGTTTTTGCGGGTAAAAGCGATTAAGGATATTGGTTTAATGGACGAGAAATTATTTATGTATCACGAGGATATTGATTGGTCTTGGCGGGCGAGACTTTTGGGCTATAGTTTGGCGGTTGCGCCGAACACTTATATTTATCATAAATATACTTTTAATAAATCCAGAAAGAAATTTTATTTAATGGAGCGGAACAGGCTGATTGTTTTATTGGAATTTTACCGTTTACGAACTTTGTGCTTATTATTTTTTCCGCTCTTAATAATGGAATTGGGGATTATTTTTTATGCCGCGATAAACGGATGGATTTTTGATAAGATAAAATCTTATTTTATAGTTGTTTTAATGTTGCCGAAGATTTTAAAAACCAGGACAGCTATTCAAAGATCTAGGAGGATAGGCGATAGGGATGTCTTAAAGTATATGACCGGCAGAATAGATTTTGAAGGATTAAAAAACCCGCCCGGCTTAAAATTGGCAAATTATTTTTTTGCTACATTTTTTTGGCTAATCAAGAAATTGGTTAACTGGTAAATATCGTATTTTTATGAGACAGTTTTTAATTTATTTATTATTAACATTAAATTATAAGAATTGACATAAAAAGATTTTGGTTGATTTTGGTTAAGAATAGAATTGCCATTTTAATTATTTTTGTGTTGGGTGCGTCATTCTATTGGTTTTTTTAAGGCCGAATATTATAAAAAAAGTTGCTATAACGAAGCGACGGAGAAGGCAATAGAAAAAGCAAACATAAGAAAACCAGAAGGAGGATATTTATTTAATAAGTATTTTAGAGAGGAAGCAAATTATGACACTTATTATGAGTATTATAAGTGGTGTTTGTAGGAGAAAGGGTTATAAGTTGGTCCCATAAAAATTTTAAGTCAAATAGAAAAGCAAATAAAATCAAAAGAAATTATCATTTTAACCGGAACGTTAAGCGACAAGAAATAGTGAGTAGTGAGGTAGGACATATTTTGCTAAACTAATCACGGAGTTAAATTCGACGACTGGGGGAATAAATTTTGAAAGTCCTTGTCAATGGCTATATGATCGGCCTCTATAAAAGCAAAAAATCGCCGATGTTTTAATCGAAATATAGATATGATTAAAAGAATTAAAAGAATTAAAGAGAAGATTATTTTTCCCGAAGAGAAAACTTTGATTGAATTCGGTGTCGCGGAAAACTATGCCAAATTTTGGATTTTTTTAGGAATTTTGACGGGTGTTATTTCTCTGATTTTTGTTGAACAGCGGTGGCTGGGTTTACTCTTGGCCATTGTTTTAATTGCCTACGGTTTTTATCTTAAATTCGCTTATTTTTATTTTTTAACCGATAGGCGGCTGATTTTTTATTATCATTTTTTTAACACAGAAATGATTACCATTGATTATCAGAAAATTACCGACATTAGCGTGCGAGAAAATTTTTTAGAAAGAATATTTTTAGGTTCTGGAAGTCTATCAATTAATACTGCCGGCGGACCGAAAGAAGAAATTATTTTTTCTCATGTCGCCAATCCTTATGATTTAAAAAGAAGGTTAAATGAAATAAGGTCAAAAGCGTTGTTATTTGAGCAGCAACAAAAGGGCGGCGCAAGCGGCTCCTGATTTTATATCGCCCTCGCCGTAACCAATAATATTTTCATCTCTATTTTCTACTTGTTTGCCTTCAATGTCAGCCACAAGATTATAAGATGTATCTTTTATGTCTGTCCCCTCAATATATCCGACAGTCTCGTGGTCGGTATTTTGTATTTTATTTCCTTCAACATAACCCTTGAGCTCGCAGTTTTTGTTTTTTATTTTATCGCCTTCAAGGTAGCCGATAATGTTAAAATTTTTGTCTTTTAGACTGGCCATAACAATATATTTACTAAATTATTTTATATTTGTATTTAGGTTATTGATTATATCGGTATTTGGAGTACAATTATATTATACTAATAAATTTAAAATATGCCACCAATTTAAAGCGTATGAAAATCGCGCATATAGTTTGTACTTTTCCGCCTTATCGCGGCGGTATCGGCGGAGCCGCTTACGCCCAAGCAAGGGGATTAGCTAAATTGGGTCATAAGGTTACTGTTTTTACGCCGCTTTATTTTAAAAAGCAAAACATCAATCTTGAAGGTGATATTGATATTCGGCGTATTTCGATTTTTTGGAAATTTGGCAATGCGGCTATTTTACCCAAAAATGTTATTAAAGAATTAAACAATTTTGACGTTATTCATTTGCACTGGCCATTTATTGGCACGGGGGAAAGAATTTTATTGATGAAGTATTTGATTGAGCCGCCTATTGTTGTGCAATATCACATGGATTTAGTGGGAAGGGGATTTAAAAAAATATTTTTTAAACTATATAATCAATTTTTTCTTTCAACGGCAGTCAAAAAAGCTTCTCGAATTATTTTTTCTTCGGAAGATTATGCCAATTTTTCGTTATTAGCGAAATATATCAAAAAAGAAAAAAATAAAATAAAATTTATACCTTTCGGCGTTGATGTCGATTTTTTTAAACCCAGAAATAAAAATCAAGATTTAATTTTAAAATATCAGATTAGTCAAAAAGACTTTATCGTTTTGTTCGTGGGCGGTTTAGATCAAGCCCATTATTTTAAGGGTCTACATAATTTAATTAAAGCAATGGCGATAATCAAGGCTGATAATTTGAAGTTAATTGTCGTTGGTGACGGAAATCTTAGAGAAGATTATCAAAACTTGGTTCTTCGTCTCGGACTGAATAATCGAGTTATCTTTGCCGGGGGTTGTTCCGACGAGACGTTGGTAGATTTTTATAATCTTGCCAACGCGGTTATTCTTCCTTCGGTTGATAATTCCGAAGCCTTCGGTATTGTTTTGATTGAAGCAATGGCTTGTGGCAAAGCGATTATAGTTTCTAATCTGCCGGGCCCCCGCAGTTTGGTTTATAAGGATATCAACGGCTTATTGGTTGAACCAAACGATATCATCGACCTCAAGGATAAAATTATGAAGCTGTATTCTAACTTCCAACTCTGTGAGAAATTGGGACAACAGGGGAGAGGAATAGCCCAGAAAATATTTAATATTAACTTAACCAATCAATCTTTAAGCGAAGTTTATCAAGAAATAATCGATGAAAAGCGAATTTAAAAAAAAGCTTATAACCTTGCTGGTTTCTTTGTTGGTAATTTTCGCTTTATTTATTAACGCTAGATTTTATCATTATCAAATTATCGGCGTAGCTCTGTTTTTATTTTATCTTTTTTTAACTGGACGCGAGTGGGGTATAATTTTTTCTCAAATTTCAGTTGTGAATAAGAAAATAAGAATATTAGTCGGTATTTTTGTTGTATTGGTTCTGATTTCTTTTTTAACGGCCCTGCCTATATTTTTATACAAGCTTAATTTTAACTGGATTATTTATGGTTTAATATTTATTTTAATAATAGGACTAGCCTTGTCTAATCAAAAAAAGATTCTTGAAGCCCCAGAAGACGCCAAAGAAGAGCCATTTTTTAAAATTAAAACTTTTTGGTTAATTCTTTCTATTATTATTTTTTCCTGTTTAACTATTTTTTTGTTTTTTCGCGGCCGTTCGGATTCTTATTTGCTGTCTCCTTGGACTAGAGTTTCGCCATTAGTTTTTTATTTTATCGGTTTTTTGATTTTTTTGAGCCTCATTCTGATTTTTTCTCGAGCCAGGATCAAAACGACATTATTTATAATTATTTTAGTTTCCCTGGTTGTCCATTCTTATTTATTAATAGTTTATCCCGTGGGTTTTGGCGGCGATCGTTGGCGCCACATCGGAGCAGAGAAATGGTTAATGGAAGGGAATATTTACTCGCCTAGTTTGTGGGGAGAGCCGACGGAAACCGTAAATTTTTTAGGCATTAAATTGCCCAAGGTTTTTTTGGTGGGCAATAAAAATTCTTATGCCAATATGTGGGGTTTGACCGCGACCGCGTCTTGGTTAACCAGCGTTGATGTTTTTTGGGTTGATTATTTTTTAGGGTTTTTAATGTGGTCGATTTTTGTGCCGATTTTGACTTTCCTTATAAGTGCGCTGATTTTCAAGAAACAAAGAATTTCTTGTTTAGCCGCCTTATTGTCATTAATGTTTTTTCCGTTTCAAGTTTATGGGGCCATTACCGTGCCCAATGCCTTTGGTTTTATGGTGTTTTTACTCGCTTTCTTTTTGGTTCTGTTCTATTTGGGCGGACCGCGTAAATCAATTGGCTTAATTGTCGCGTTAATTTTATGCTTTCCTGTTTTATATTTGAATTATATTTTATATCTTGTTCTGTTTGTCATTTTATTGGTTTTCGCGATCCTGTTTAAAATTTATTCACACTCCATTCATAAGAAGGAAAAATGGATAATAGTTTTTGTTTTGTTTTGTTTGTTTCTAAATTTGATATTTCTTTTTCCATTCTTAGACACCGTAAATAATTATTCTCATTTTATTTTTGATAAACCCATTTATAGTTTAGCCAATTTAAGAAGTCAGTTGGTTAATTTTGGGAAAAATTTAATTATTTCTTCGTCGATTTTCCCGCGTGTCGCCAACATGGAACAGGATAATTGGCTTTTTATGCAAAATAATGAAACATTGAGCCGGAGTATTCTTTTTAAAATTACGCGTTGGCCATATCTTTTGACGCCCGCTATTTTATTAATTGCCCTTTTTGGTTTTATTTATGCTATAAAATTCAAAAATAAATTTTTAATTTTGGCGTCGATCTTTTTGCCAGCGTTGCTTTTAGGACAATTTATCGGATCACATTTTATGAATGGCAACCATATTTTTACTAAACGTTTAATATTAATAATCAGTTATTTGTTTTTATTTCTTATCGTCGGCGGAGTCAACCAGTTGTTGGTTGAAAAGAAAAATCAATTTTTTTCCAAGAAATTTTTAGCGGCGTGTTTATTTCTGATTTTTTCTTTTACCACTACCACTGTTTATGCTTCCGGGCCAAAAATGCAGATGGTTTCCAAAGGAGAATTAGAAGCGGCCGATTACTTGTGGCAAAAAATCAAACCGCATGCCTCGCCAAACGGTAATTATTGCGTAATCGCCAATACTTGGCCGCTTTTAGCCATAGAAGCCGCCTCGTCTAAATATATCGTAGCCGGAGGATTTCCTGTTTATTTTGAATATAGTCAACCGGAACGAGTCCAGATTTTTAACAATATGAATAAGGCGCCTTCAATTAAATATTTAAAAAAGGCCATGGAACTCACCAATGCCAAAGATTGTTATTTTATGACCGAAGAGCGTTGGATAGACGTGCGTTATCGACAGGATATTTTAAAAAGGTTGTACGAGTTATTGGGGGAACCGGAACGAATCAACGCGGTTTTGCTTTGGCATTATACCCATTAATATACAGGGCTATAACAAAGAATCATCTAAATAAGTTCTTTAAATAGTAACGATTAAAAATATAGGGCGAAATAATATTAGAAATTTCTTTGGCTGTAATTGATTTTTCTTTCTGGATTTTATTTCTATCATTTTTCATTTTTTTCATTCCAGTGATGGCCGTCCAATAAGATTTTATAATTAATTTACCTTGCTTCCGCCAGATATTTATCATAATAACTGCTAACTGACCGACGACAATATGGATAAAATATTTTACCCACAGCCAGTTCGGAAAATTTTTGTAAAGCGTCCACAGAATGTTGCGATAAGTATAGAAAGTGGCTGTTCGGCTCATAATTGATGTAGTGGCAGACCCTTTATGATAAATTAAGGGTTCGTTGACACAGCCACAATCAAATCCCTTGAGTCGCGCGCGAAATCCCAGATCCAAGTCTTCTGCGTAAACAAAATATCGGGAATCCAGATAATCATTATTAATTTTTATATTTTCTAGTAATGATCGCGAGTATAAAGCCGCCGCGCCAGCAGGACAAAACGTAAGCGAATTAAAATCTCTTCTATTATATGAAAGTCCGCCGCGAGTCAGCTCGAGACCGCAAGAATCAACTTGTTTAGGATCATCCATCGACATTATTCTGAAGGCCACCATTTGTTTCGCGCCCGTTATAGCGGCCAGACCTCTTTCGATTAATTCTGGCGAAACAATCGTGTCGTTGTTTAATAAAAGAACATACTGAACGCCCGGTTCTGCTAGAGCTTGTCTGATGGCGATATTGTTTCCTTCGGCAAAACCATAATTTTTTTTATTATCTATTAATTTTAATTGATGCTCATTAAATTCACGACCGACGAAATCTTTTATCTTTAAAAGGTCGTTGGGGCTGGAACCATTGTCTGTTAGGAATATTTTATAATTTAAAAAGGTTAATTTTTTAAGCGACAACAAACAATCAAGCGTATAGTCAGAGCCATTCCAATTTAGTATAATAATAGCGACTTTTGATGGAGCCATAATATTTATGAAGATTTTCGAAAAAATTTACGTGACGATACTTGTTCTAGCTTCTTTAAGCTATTTTGTTTTTTTGGGTTACCAGAATTTAGTGATGAGCGGAAGGTATTATCTGGTCAAAGATTTTTGCTCCAGCGATAATTTTATATCTGACTTTTATCCGGTTTCTAGGGCGGGTGGCACAGAAATTGATGATCGTGGCAGATGTTTTAATCGTTTGCTCAGCGAGCCGGCTTATTTTAAGGTTGGAATTCCGAGAACTTTTAAGTCAGGAGAAATCAATGTTTATTATAAAAACCAGGGGCAGAATCTTTTGCAGCTCGGTGTTATGATGAATAAAACAATTTCAACCGATTGGAATTTTGCGCTTTATCCCATCGAGAACAAGATTTTTGATTATTTGAATTGGACAAGAATTTCAGAGGGAGACACTTCTCTGTGGCAGAAACAACCATTTTATCATAGCATAAAAGAATTTTTAGCCAATCCGCCTGTTAACAAAAAAAATGCCACTTATTATTATGATTTTCTAGTTCAGTCGTCTTCTAATCCGTTGAAGCCCATTCCTTGGAATCCTAAAACACCCCTTAATTATATTGATTATATTATTAGTGATTACCGACCGCCGGCTATAGAAGGAGATTTGAAGGTGGCGACGATTAAATTTGATCTTACGCCGGAATCAATTAATAATCACTCAATTGAATTTATGATTTCCGCTCCGGATTTTAATTCTGGCCAGAGCGAGGTAAAAATTTATAATTTGGAAATTGTTTTAGAGCGCGACAGAACTAAACCAGAGGAGGTCTGGCCTTTAATCAAGGGTTATTTGTTAAAGAAAATCGAAAAACTATGGCTATAAAAGTTTTGAAATTTATTCATATTCTATCCCGCGATTTGTTTATTGTTAGTGGTTTGGTTTGGCTAATTTCTTGTGTACTGGAAGATGTTCACCCGTTATTTGTTAGTTTGTGGCTAGATTTACGATCTTTTTTCTTTTTGATTTTGTTTATTGGCTTAATCTCTCTTTTAACCTCGAAAGAAAAATAATGTTATAATATCACGGCCCCGTGCCAACTTTAATGATATTGTCGTTAAAGCTATAATAGCGTAGAATGAATTTATATGGTCATCACCTCTATTTTATTTGTTGTTGGTTTCTATATTCTCATTAAGGGAGCAAATCTTTTAGTAAAAGGGGCGTCTTCTGTTGCGCGCAGATTTCATGTTTCTTCGTTTCTGATAGGGTTGGTGATTGTGGGGATCGGCACTTCTATTCCGGAATTTGCCACATTTTTGATTGCGCACTTTATTGATGGCGAAGTCGGTCTCGGAGTTATTATCGGATCAAACACCTTCAATATGCTTTTTATCCTTGGGGTTACGGCGCTTTTTTTTCCGCTTTCCATGAAAAAGGAGTGGGTGGAGCGAGACTTGGTGTGGAATATCTTCGCCGTGGGCGCGGTCATGGCATTCGCGCTTTGGTTGGGCCCGGGGTTGATTTCTATGTTAGAAGGGGTTTTTCTTCTTGTTCTTTTCGCATGTTGGCTTTGTGTGGTTATCAAAAAATCTAATGATTTGAGCGGAGAAGAACGAACAATAGAAATAAAGGAAACAACGCTCTTTGTGTCTTTCGGATTTATACTTCTGGGACTTTTAGGCGTTATCCTCGGCGGAAAGTGGGTTGTAGATGGAGCAATGGCTATGGCACAAGAATTTGGGATGACCCAAGGCGTTATTGGGCTTACTATAGTTGGCATCGGCACGTCGTTACCGGAATTTATTGTCTCGTTTGTTGCCGCTTATCGAAAACAGGCGGGCATCGCTATTGGAAATATCATCGGTTCAAATATTTTTGATTTTCTTATGATATTAGGTTTTGGGGCAATAATAAAACCCATCATATTTAATCCATATTTTTTCTTTGATATTGTGGTTGCCTTTCTTTCGGCGATCGTATTGTGTGGCTTGTTGTTCGTGGGAAAAAAATATACATTAAAGAGGTGGCACGGAATTTGTCTTATCGTTCTTTATATCAGCTACATTGTGTATATATTCATTCGCGGATAAAATCGCGCCTACCTGCCAATTGTTTATATCGTTCTATAGTTGAAGTAAATATTAATTTAGTTAAATTTATATCTAAAAAAGATTTATTATGTTGTCTACAATTATTTTAAGCGGCGTTATTTTGGCTGGTTTTTTAATTTTATTCTATTTAATCAACCAACGGATAAAGCAATCAGAAGAAAGACAAAAATCAGATCAATCGTTGATTCTATTAAATCAGAACATCCAAGGAATGCAGGGCCGTTTAGATGATACTACCAAGGCTATCAACGAACGTTTAGATAAGGCAGCGCAAGTTATTAGCGAGGTTACGCATGAATTGGGCGGCGTTAAAGAGATCGGACATCAAATTCAAAGCTTCCAAGATTTTTTGAAATCTCCCAAATTGCGAGGCAATATCGGCGAACAGGTTTTACAGGATCTTCTAGAGCAGTTTTTTTCTAAAGATCATTTTGTTATGCAATATAAATTTAGAAGCGGACAAATCGTCGATGCTATTTTAAAAACCAATGACGGCATTATTCCTATTGATGCTAAATTTCCGTTAGAAAGTTTTCAGCGCTATTTGTCTTCGAAAGACGAGGAAGAACAAACGAAAATTTTTAAAGAATGCATTAAGGCGGTAAAAACCAAAATAGACGAGATTAGTAATAAATATATTTTACCAGAGGAGGGAACGGTTGATTTCGCGGTTATGTACATCCCCTCAGAAGTGATTTATTACGAGCTAGTCAGTAAATCTGATTTTGATCTTGATAATTACGCGAAGCAGAAAAAGGTCTATTTTGTTTCGCCAAATACTTTTTATTATTTTATTAAAATTATTATGGTTGGCATGAAGGGTCAGCAGCTCCAGGAAGAGGCCAAAAAAATTATTAGAATTCTGCAGGCCGTCGAACACGATACACAGAAATTAGGAGAAATTTTGGGCGTAGCGACCGGCCACATTGCCAACGCCAAGAACGCTTTAGATAAAGTTAACAATGAATACACCAAATTATACGGACACGTTGAACAAACTAAATTATTAAAATAAAAGGTATTAAACTTTTTGATATCTGTGCTCGTTCGGAAATGAAAAAGAAATTTTCATTTCGCTCGCTCGCTTGATAATAAAAACTCGATTTATGAAGAAATATGTAACTTTTTTTGAAACAATCGCTGTACTCTTAGGAACCGTAGTCGGTGCAGGTATTTTTGGTTTACCGTATGCTTTTGCCCAAATTGGTTATATTGGAGGTATTGTTTATTTGATTTTCTTAGGACTCATTGTGTTGGTTACTAATTTTTGTTTCGGAGAAATCGTTTTACGAACCAATGGTCCACTGGGTGTGAGTGGTTATATTAAAAAATATTTAGGACAAAAGGCTTGGTGGATTATGGGTATTTCTCTACTTTTGGGTCTTTATAGCGCTTTGATAGCTTATATTATCGCTTTTAGTAAATTCGCGCCCATTGTTTTTGCGCCTATCTTTGGCGGTAGCGACTTGATTTATGCTATAATTTTTTGGATCATCGGCAGTTATTTAATTATGAGAGGTTCAAAAGTTATGGCTAAGGCCGAACTAGGCATGACCACGCTTTTAATTTTGATGACTCTGTTGGTTTTTATTTTTAGCCTTAAATATATTAATCCGGAAAATTATCAAGATTTTAATGCGACTAATATTTTTTATCCTTATGGAGTAGTTCTATTTGCTTTGGGTGGTTTGACCGCCGTGCCCACTATGCGCAAGATTCTAGGCAATGACGCGAATTTAATGCGCTCGGCTCTAGTGATAGGCGGCTTGGTTATTCCTATATTGGTTTATGCGATTTTTACTTTTTCGGTGGTTGGGGTGAGCGGTTCACATACCAGCGAAGATGCAATTAGTGGCTTGATAAAAATAATGGGACCGAAGATTATTTTAACTGGAGCTCTTTTTGGCCTTTTAAGTGTTTTAACTTCGTTTGTATCTCTAGGCTACGCTCTGCGTCAATTTTTTAATCGCGACCATAAAATTCCCCTTACTTGGGCTAGTTTATTGGCTGTTTCAGTGCCAATGATCTTATTCCTTTTGGGGTTAAATAGTTTTATTAAAGTTATTGGTTTCGCCGGTGGTATTATTGCCGGGACAGAAGGTATTTTAATTATTATGGCTTTTTACCGAGCTAAAAAATTAGGAGATCGCAGCCCTGAATATAATTTTGCTTTGCCTAAATTTATCGCTTATTTCATTTGTGTTGTTTTCGTTTTAGGTATTATCTATCAACTCGTTTATTTCTAAATAGATTTTTCATTAAAAATTTGATCGAAATGGCCAAAAAAGATAATAATTTTCAAAATAAAAAAGTTATATTAGTTTTGAACGCAGGCAGTACTTCGTTAAAGTATAAATTATTTGATTTCCAGGATCTCAATTGCTTGTTGGACAGTTCAATTAACAATATAGGTCACGGTGAAAAAATAAGAAATCATCACGAAGCTTTGCGTAAGATATTTTTGCAATTTAACAATCTTAATTTTATCGCGGCAGTTGGTTATCGTTTTGTTCACGGCGGACGAGAATTTACTAAACCAACCAGGCTTAACGAGGATGTTTTAAAAAAAATTGAGGCTTATAATAAATTAGCGCCACTTCATAATCCATATAGCTTAGCTGTTGCTCGTCTAACGATGCTTTTTCTGCCGAATGTTTTACATTTGGCTATTTTTGATACGTCTTTTTTTAGCAACCTACCCTTAGTAAGCAAGATTTATCCCTTGCCTCTATATTTTTATGAACAGGGCGTGCAAAGATTTGGTTTTCATGGGATTTCTCATGAGTATGTGGCCGAAGAAGCAGCCCTCTTATTAAAGAAAAATATAACAAAAATAAATTTGATCACTTGTCATTTGGGCGGCGGATGCTCAATAACGGCAATTCAAAAAGGAAAGGCCATAGAAACTTCGATGGGGTTTACGCCGCTAGAAGGATTGGTAATGCAAACGCGCTCCGGCGATTTAGATCCGGGTATAATTTTTTATTTACATGATTCTTTGAAATTAAGCATTGAAGAAATAAATAGTATCTTGAATCATCATTCAGGGATATTAGGTTTGTCCGGACGAAAAAATTATTTGTCTTTATTAAAAGGGTTAAGAAGGGGAGATAAAAGAGCAAAACTAGCTTTTGAAATATTTATTAATCGAATTAAAAAATATATTGGCGCTTATTCGGCAATTTTAGGAAAAATAGACGCTATAATTTTTACCGGCGCAATTGGAGCAGGAGATGCCATTACGCGCCAACGAGCTATTAAAAATCTAAAAATTCTTAATAAGTCGAAGATTCTCGCGATCAAAACCAACGAAGAATTAGCCATTGCGAGAATTGTTAAAAAAGAAGTAATCGATTAAATAGGCAATAGAGGGGCAAATAACTCATAAAATGTCGCTGATTGGCGGCATTTTTAGTTTATCACAAGTTATCCACAATGCTATTGATTAGTGGTAAAAAATGGTGTAGTATTATATCATTGTGGTTATATGTGGATAAAAGTGGGGATAAGTTAGACTAATTGTTAATAACTTTAAATTGAATTATATTGATATGTTTATCGGAGAATATCATTACAATGTAGATGAAAAAGGAAGATTGGCCGTACCACCAAAATTTCGCATACTTTTATCGATAGGAGCAGTTGTCACGCGCGGCGTTGATAACTGCTTATCTTTATACGCAAAGAAAGAATGGGAAAATTTAGCCAACGTTCTTTCTAAACTTCCAATCAGCCAAGCTAAAAGCAGGGCCTTCGCCAGATTGATGCTTGCCGGAGCGATGGATGTTGACATTGATAAACAAGGAAGAATTGTTTTACCTGATTATTTGAGAAAATATGCGAATATTAGCAAAAAAGTTGTAGTCGCGGGTTTATATAATCGCTTAGAGATCTGGGATGAAAATAATTGGGAAGAGTATAAGTCTCAGAGCGAGCGCGACAATACTGACATCGCTGAAAATTTAGCCGGCCTCGGTGTTTAAAATTGATTATGAACAACATCTCTTTTCATACGCCCGTTCTTTTAAAAGAAACAATCGAATTTCTAAATCCTCAACCGAATAAAAATTTTATTGATTGCACTCTGGGCGGTGCCGGACACACGTTATCTATTTTAGAAAAAACAGCGCCCTTCGGAAAGGTTTTGGGAATAGATGCCTCGGACGAATCTTTAAAAATAATTTCGTCCCATATCAAAGGGCGCGATTTAGAAAAAAGACTAATTTTAGTCCGTGATAATTTTGTGAATCTAAAACGCATCGTCGAAGATAATAATTTTCACGAGGTAGGCGGAATCTTGTTTGACCTGGGATTATCATCCGACTTACTTGAGTCTTCTGGGAGAGGTTTTTCATTTTTGCGCAACGAAAAGTTAGATATGCGTTTTGACGATCGTGCCGACATTCCGACCGCAGCAGATTTAATTAATGGTTTAAAACAAGAACAGCTCGCTGATATTTTTTATCGCTACGGAGAAGAAAGACGATCAAGAAGAATTGCGAGGGCGATTGTGTCGACTCGTCAAAAACAAAAGATTTTTACCACGGGTGAATTAGTGGAGATCATTAAAAAAGCGTTGCCGATTCGTAATAAAATAAATCCGGCCACTAAGGTTTTTCAAGCCCTTAGAATCGCAGTTAATCATGAATTGGATAATCTTTTTTCGGCTATTGATCAAGCAATCGACATTTTAAATAAAAATGGGCGATTAGCAGTTATCTCTTATCATTCTTTAGAGGACAGAATAGTCAAAAATAAATTTAAAAATAATGAATCTTTAAAAATTATTAATAAAAAACCGATTATTCCTTCTCGCGAAGAAATCGTGATCAATCGTCGAGCGAGAAGCGCTAAATTAAGAATAATAGAAAAAATATGACAAAATATTATCAGGGCAATGGGGGGTTAAAATCCAATTTTCTAGGCCTAACTAATTCGTTTTATAAAAAGATTAATTTATTGTTTATCGGTTGTTTTGTAATTTTTCTCGGGTTTTATCTTTTTCAGGCTAATCGCATAGCTTCGGCTGGATACGTTATGCGCAGTTTGGATGGAAGAACCAAAGAATTAATAGCAGATAATCAGAATATTATTATTGAATTGTCGCGGACTAAATCTATTGAAAACATAGCCGTGGACGCCCAAAAATTAAATTTAGTTGAGGCGAAGGCGCTTGATTATGTAAAAGACGGCATTGCTGCTGTTGCGCAAAATAAAG
This sequence comes from Patescibacteria group bacterium UBA4787, assembly GCA_002402995.1. Taxonomy (GTDB): domain Bacteria; phylum Patescibacteriota; class Patescibacteriia; order UBA2591; family UBA4787; genus UBA4787. Next base: position 164,268 of record DHGX01000004.1, on the reverse strand, counting down.
AGTATTAACTCTGTGTTATCTTCGCTCGCCCCGCCTTGACTCGCGTCGGCGAGACAGGTCGGAAATAAAAAACTTCGTTTTTCATTTCACTCGTTCGCTTGATAATAAATAAAGATTTATATAGATCTGTGATATAGACTTTAATTCACCGGACGGTTTCGCCGGTTGGCGGATTAAGTTTCGAAATAGTTTTGAATATGAATAACCGCGAATATTTCTTTACAGAAAGCAATAAAAGAATCTTTTTCTTATCGGCGGTTATTTTTATTTTAGGTTTTATAATCATTACCCGACTATTTTATTTACAGATAATCAAACATCCATATTACAATACTTTAGCTCTTTATCGACAAGGAGAAGATCGTATCTTAGAAGCGAAACGTGGAACAATCGAAGATTATAATAATTTCCCCCTGGCGGTAAATATAAATAATTATAATCTCATCGCCATTCCCGCCGAAATAAAAGACGTCGCTTCAACAACCAAGATCGTTGCTGGATTTTTAGGAATTCAAGATGAAAATTCTAAAGAATTTAATGAACTGAAATCAAGATTATCAAAACGCATAGATTATTATGAATTATTAAAGAGAGATATAGGTTACGATTTAGCCAAACAAATCAAAGAATTAAATTTGCCTGGCATTACGACAGAAGAAGGTTTCAAAAGATATTATTCCGAAGGAGAAATATTTAGCCATTTAATCGGTTTTGTAGGCACAAAAGACGATAAACGACAGGGCTTATATGGCGTAGAAGAATTTTTTGATAAACAACTCGCGGGAGAAAATGGATTATTAAGAAGTGAATATGCGCCCGGCAAGGTTTCTATTTTAGATTCAGCCAAAACCATAAAACAAGCCAAAGATGGCAGTAATTTAATTCTTACAATTGATAGGTCGTTGCAATATGTGGTTTGCAAAGATTTATTAGAGGGCATAAAAGATTCTCGAGCCGAAGGGGGAACGGCGATTATTATGAATCCTAAAAATGGCGCTGTATTGGCTTTATGTAATTATCCTAATTTTGATTCAAATCAATACAATAAAACTAAAAATTATCATGATTTTTTAGATGTTGCCGCTTCAGACGCATTTGAACCAGGATCAATTTTTAAAGTTATTACCATGGCTGCCGCTTTAGATGCTAATAAACTTGAACCCGATACCACCTATGAAGACACAGGCGAAGTTAAAATTGGCAATTATACTATTAGGAATTCTGACAAAAAAGCGTACGGCACCAAAACAATGACTAATGTCCTGGAAAAATCTTTAAACACAGGGGCGGTTTTCGCGGCCAGGTTATTAGGGTATAGTCTTTTTCGTTCTTATGTTAAAGATTTTAGTTTTGGTTCTTTAACCGAGATAGAACAACCTAACGAGACTACGGGCGATATTAGCAATTTAGAAAAGAATAGCGATATTTATTTAGCCACTGCTTCATTCGGTCAGGGCATATCGGTCACCCCTATTCAATTAGCTACGGCTATTTCCGCTATCGCCAACAAAGGTAAATTATATAAACCGTATTTATTAGCGAAAATTATTAGTCCCGAAGGGAAAGAAGAGATGACTCAACCCTATTTTATTAGGCAAGTCATTACGCCGGAGACTGCTAAGACTTTGGGGGCGATGATGGTGTCTGTCTTGGAGAACGGTTATGGCATATTAGCTAGAGTGCCCGGTTATTATGTTGCCGGGAAAACTGGCACCGCTCAAGTTCCTAATAAGTCTGGCGGTTATTCCGAAGAAACGATTCATTCTTTTGTGGGTTTTGCGCCCGCAGAAAATCCGGTTTTTGTAGGAGTAGTTAAGATAATAAATCCAAAAATAGGAAACTTCGCCGAATCTACAGCTGCTCCGATATTTGGCAAATTCGCTAAATTTGCATTAAACTATTATCAGATACCGCCCAATAGAAAATGATCAATCAGCATACCCCGTATATCATCTTCGATATTTTTCATAATTTTTTAGGTCTTAGTAAGTATTTATGTTTACCCCGTTAGAGATTCAGCCGAGACTATCTTTTGTCGCCCAACTAAGGCAAAGCCGCCTCACGGCTCTTGTCAATCTCCTAAATATATTTAATTTTAAATCTCTAACGGGGTTTATCAATCTAACTAACAAAATTCTCCCGGGTCTTTTTTGGGCCGATGATAGTCGGCCCAGTCGAAGTTGTATTACGGGGTATAAGTTGGAATATTAACGTCTATCGCATATGAAAAAATTAATACGTTTCTGGCTAAAAAATTTAGCCCAAAAATTTATAAAGAAATATCACCCAAGAGTTATTGGCATTACGGGAAGCATCGGTAAATCTTCAAGCAAAGAAATGATATACGCGATTTTAAAAGATTACTTCGAGGTTAGGCGGACGATTAAAAATTATAACAATGAATTAGGCGTGCCTCTAACCATTTTAGGACGTTTGTCGCCGGGCAAATCTTTGGCCGGCTGGCTAAGAGTTTTCTGGATGGCTTGGGGTGGTTTAATTTTTCGAGAAATTTCTTATCCAAAAATTCTAGTTTTAGAAATGGGCGTGGATCGTTCGGGCGATATGAAATATTTGCACACCATTGTTCAGCCGGAAATCGGTGTTATAACCGCTATTGCCCCCACGCATTTAGAATTTTTTGGTTCAATAGAAAATATTGTTAGAGAAAAACAATTATTAGTTGCTTCTTTGCCGTTATCTGGTTGGGCAGTTCTTAATGCCGACGATGATTTGGCCTGGGGCATGAAAGAACACATTAAGGTTAAGATTATAAGTTTTGGTTTTTCGGAAAGAGCGGATGTTAGGATAATGGAATACGAATTGGACCAACGGATAGAAGATGATACAACAAAAATTAATGGTATACGAATGAAAATACAGCATCATGGCAGTGTGGTTCCAATTTTTCTGCCTAAAATAATTTCGCGTTCACAGGTTTACGCCGTTCTTGCGGCGGTCGCAGTCGGTGTTATCTTTGATTTGAATCTTATCGAAATTTCTGAATCTTGCGGTAAATGCGCGGCAGTCAAAGGAAGAATGAATCCTATCGCGGGGATCAATCAAAGTTTGGTTATTGATGATACTTATAATGCTTCTCCCACAGCAACAGAAGCGGCGCTTAGTAATTTGTTAGAAATTGAAAAATCGCCTCAGGCTAGGAGAATCGCTGTTCTAGGCGATATGTTGGAATTAGGAAGGAATAGCGCAGAATACCATCTAAATGTCGGCAAGTCTGAATTTATTAATGATATAGATCTTTTGATTACGGTTGGCAAATTAGCCAAAGAAATTGCCGAGGGTGCCCAAAAAAATAAAGAAAATTTAAAAAAGACTTTATCTTTTGAGCAACAATCAGAGGCGATTGAATTTTTGAAAAACAATATTAAAAAAGGAGATATAATATTGGTTAAGGGTTCACAAGGCGCGAGAATGGAAAAAATTGTGCAAGCAATAATGGCCGAACCGCAACGCGCTAAGAATCTTTTAGTTAGACAGGATTCAATGTGGGGCGATAAAACCTAAAATTCGAAAGACTGGTGATTTATATATTTTTTATCATATAGGTTTGGCTAAGGCGATAGCCGAACTTTTTAAAATATTGGCGAACGCCTATACCAGCGATAATGGTCATTTTTCGATAACCATTTTTTAGAGCGATTTTCTCGCTTTCTCGAATTAATCTTTGGCCGAATTTTAAATGTTGAGCGTTGGACGACTTTTTGCCGATAGATGTCATCTGGCCATAAGTATGAATTTCCCGGATTAAGGCAGAATTTTTAAGAACGTTAAATATATTTTTTTTGTTTTTTGGCGGCAACCGCAATCTTAAAAAAGCGACTAGTTTACCTGCCCCGTAGTGAACCGAGGACGTTCGGCTGAGCCCATTCGAAGCTCTTGTCGAGGCTCTACTACTGGGGTTTTTTCTGGTATCTTCAAAAGAAAGAAATATTTCTCTGCCGCCAGAAGCACGATATATTCTATTAACCAATTTGATATTCTTAAATGATTCGAACGGTTCATTTCTAATCTCTCGACAATGTATACATTGACATTCTGCGCCTTGTTTTTTTAATTTTTCTAAAATAACTTCGCGCAAATTGGATATTTTTGTCCCGCCCTCTATAAGATTAGAGGGGATATCGCGGAAAAGACGCATAATTCTCACGTAGGGCGGAATAATTTCCCTTTTTATTTTTACCAGTAAATCAATTAACTTATTGTCATTATAAGGAATAAATTTTTTGGCTTGCCAAATTTTATATAATTTTGAGCCTTTTGTTACGACGCACGGATAAATTTTTAACATATCCGGTTGAAATCTTTCATCGTTGAATAATTGTTTAAAAATTTTATAATCTTTTTGGGGTGAAGATTTAGGTAGTCCGGGCATCATGTGATAGCAAATTTTAAAACCAGCGTTTTTTAATAATTCAGTAATTTCGGTGACTTGCTCGGTGGTTATGCCGCGTTGGTTAAATTCTAAAATTTTATCATCAATGCTTTGGACTCCTATTTCTACGCGTGTACAGCCAAGTTGACGCATGCGTTTTATTTCTTTTGATGTAATAAAATCTGGGCGGGTTTCCAATGTTAAGCCGACAATTCTATGTTTAGCTTTCTCGTTTAATTTTTGCGCCAGCGACAGATTTTTGCTGGTTTTTTGATTGGCGCCATCAAAACAACGCTTGATAAAATAATTTTGATATTTTAATGGTAAGCAGCTCCATGTGCCGCCGATAACGATTAATTCAATTTTGTCGGTTGGGTGGCCGTTTTTTTCTAGAATTTCTATGCGTTTTGCGACTTGTAAATAGGGGTTAAATTTTAAAGCTTTGGCGCGATCAACCGCCGGTTCGCCTGATAAATAGCTCTTGGGGATATTTTTTTCTTCGGGACAATAAATGCATTTGCCGGGGCACGGCCAGGGTTTGGTCAAAACCGCCACGCTTGCAATGCCAGACAAAGTTCGTACTGGGTGACGGCGTAAAAGTTTAATGATTTGTCGAGTATTCTTGGTTTGTTTATAAGATTTTAATTTTTCAATAAGTTCAATGTTAGACGGAGCAGGAATTTTTAATTTGTTACTCGTCTCCCTTTTTATTTTAATTAGCCCTTCAGCTGTTTGCGGACGAGATTTGATGATTTTTTTTATAATTTTTTCTAACATTGACGAAAGCACAGGTTTATTCTAAAGTGAATTTATGTTTATGTCTATATTTAAAAACACAGAAAACATTAAAAATTATATAAAATCAGCTTGGCCGAAGAAAATTACTCCGCCCATGAGAGAGGAATTGACCAATAAGATTTTAGAAAAAAATAAAAAAGATTATGAAAGATTGGCGGTAGAATTTTCTGCTTCTCGTTTTTTGAATTGGCCGGAAGTAGAGATTTTAGCCGAAGAACATGTTAAATCGGAAATGAAAATTTTAGATTTGGGCTGCGGCAATGCTCGTCTTTATCCAATTATTAAGAAACATAATGCCGAATATTTAGGCGTGGATAGCTGTAAGTCTTTGTTGAATATAACCAAAGAAAAATATCCGGAAATCTGTTGCTGCGAAGGCGAAGTCACAGACCTTAAATTAGAAGACAATTTTTTTGATATTATTTTTTATATCGCGGTTTTACATCATTTGCCGTCTGCCGAATTAAGATTAAAGTCTCTTAAAGAATGTTTTAGAGTTTTGAGGCCGGGCGGTCTGTTTATTTGTTCGGTTTGGAATTTAGTGAACTCAGAGCGCATTTTAGAGCAAGCGACTCAAAGAGTTAAGAATCCTCAATTATATGAAGGATCAGGCTTACGTGATTTTTTAATACCATGGAAAATCGGTAACGGAGAAATAATCTACCGCTATTATTATGTTTTTACCCAGAAAGAATTAATGGAACTATTAGTTGCTGCTGGTTTTAAGATTGAAAAGATTATAAACGGTAGAAATATAGTCTGCGTAGCCAGAAAATAAACGATATACATTGTAATTAGTTTCAACTTTTTATATTTCATTTTTTATGTTCTATTTTATAAATTCTAAATTCTAATTTATATGATCGGTGTTTTTGACTCCGGACTCGGAGGGTTAACCGTAGTGAAAAAGATTTTTGAATACCTGCCTGATTATCAGGTGGTTTATTTTGGTGATACGGCCAGAACGCCGTATGGTGGACGCGGGACGGAAACAATCAAAAAGTACGCCTTAGAGGATTTAAATATTTTATTGAAAATAGGCGTTAAGCTCGTGGTGGTGGCTTGCAATACGGTTTCGGCTGTGGCTTTTGATGAATTAATCAAAAAGTCGCCCGTGCCGATTTTAGAGGTGGTAACGCCGGCGGTGGAGCGGGCGATTAAAGCGACTAAAAATAAAAAAATAGGCATTTTGGGCACGCGCGCCACGGTTAATAGTGGAATTTATCAGCGCTTAATTGCCGAACACGACAAATCTATTAAAGTTTTTGCGCAATCCGCTCCGCTTTTGGTCCCTTTTATTGAAGAAGGGCAGTTAAAATCAGTTGAGCTTAAGAGAATCATTAGAAAATATCTCTGGTCATTAAAACAACAACAAATAGACACTTTAATATTAGGTTGTACGCATTATCCTTTTGTCAGAAATATAATCAAATTAAAAATTGGTAAACACGTTAACATTATTGATCCTTCAACAGAAATAGTTTTAAAATTGAAAAAAATGATCGAGGAAGATCCTGGCTTGGCTGGCAAATTAACAAAAGGGCAAAATCATAAATTGTACGTATCTGACATAAGCGGCAACTTTGGTAATTTATCCAAGGAGTGGCTTAAAATTAATTTGCCAATAGAAGAAATTAAAGTGAATAGTTAAATGAAAATTTTAGGCATTGATTACGGGTTAAAACATATTGGTCTGGCAATAGGCGATAGCGAATTAAAAATAGCTATGCCGGCTGGCGAATTAGATAATGATAAAAATGATTCAGCTATAAAAGAAATCATTAATTTTATCGAAAATCAAAAAATAGACGAAGTCGTAGTTGGTCGACCTGTTAGTTTAGAAAATAAAATCACAGAACAAACGGAATTAACCGATGAATTTATTGAAAAATTAAAAAAAGCTCTGTTGCCAAAAAAAATACACGTTATTGATGAACGTTTGACCAGTCAAATGGCCGAACGTTTAGATGCTTTTCAAGAACATAGCCACGCTTCGGCTGCCGCAATTGTTTTAGATGACTTTTTTAATCGATTGTAGTTTATTATGTTATCGACGTATATATTCATTTTTTTTATCAGTCTGTTTTTGGCTGTTATTGTCACGCCTTTAATCAAAAAGCTGGCTTGGCGGCATAAAATTGTTGACGATCCGTCTTTGGCGCCGGAAAGAAAAATACATCAGCAAGTTATCCCTTTATTGGGTGGATTCGCGATATTTTTAGCGTTTTTTTCAACTTTATTGTTGGTTAAAATTTTTGGTTGGTGGCCGATTAAAATTTATAACCCAGTTACTGATAAAAATCTTTGGGGGGTTTTTGCCGCCACGTGTATTTTAATGGTCGGCGGATTTTTAGACGACAAATATAAACTCAAACCGTATCAACAAATTATTTTTCCATTTTTATCTTGTTTAGTTATTATTATGTCTGGCATCGGCATACACTATATTAATAATCCGATTGGCGCGGGCTATTGGCACTTAGATTTAACAAGATTAGAAATTTTACGATGGCACGGATTCCCTTTGTATTTTACTTGGCCGGCCGATATTTTTACTTTAATTTGGTTAATGGTTTTAATGTATTCTACTAAATTACTCGATGGTTTGGACGGTCTGGTTTCCAGCTTGAGCGTTGTGGGGTTTTTAATTATTTTCGCTCTTTGTGCTTTTACTAAATTTCTACAGCCAGACGTTGGTGTTTTGTCTTTAATCGCCGCTGGCTCATTTTTAGGTTTCCTGTTTTTTAATTTCCATCCAGCGAAAATTTTTCTTGGCGAAAGCGGAAGTTTATTCGCCGGATTTATGTTGGGCCTATTGGCTATTATTTCGGGCGGGAAAATAGCTACTGCCTTAATGGTGGTGGCTATCGCGGTTATCGATTTATTTTGGATTTTTATTAAACGCTTATTCGTTGATAAAAGTTTTCCTTTCAAGGGCGGCACAGATCATTTGCATTTTCGACTATTAAATTTAGGTTGGTCACAAAAAAAGATTGTTTTGTTTTATTCTCTTGTTTCTCTGTGTTTCGGCGTCGTTTCTTTGTTTGCTCCTTCGACAACTATCAAAATTATTACTCTGATCATTATTTTTATTATAATGTTTTTTGTGATTATTTTGGCCAGTCTTGCTAAAAAAATATGATTAAACGAACTTATATAATTTTATTATTTTTGGCTTGCTTGTTTTTGGCCGGCTGTATTTTTAAAATTAATAAATACGAAAAAGCGACCATTGTCATAAAAGACAAGATTATTTTAGTTGATGTCGCCGATACGCCCTATAAATTGGGCAAGGGGCTTTCCGGCCGGCAAAGCTTAGCGGAGAATCAGGGCATGATTTTTATTTTTCCCAAAAATAGCCTTTATAAATTTTGGATGAACGAAATGAAGTTTCCTCTAGATATTATTTGGATTAAAGACAATAAAATAGTTGAAATGGTCAAAAATATGTCTATTCCTGTTGATGATAATATATCCTCATATGAGCCGCAAAATGAAGCAAATATGGTTTTGGAGGTGGGTAGCGGAACAATAGAAAAATATAATTGGCAGCCAGGTGACGAGATTCAAATTAATTTTGACAGATAGTGTTGAAATGATATAATATTTAAGGTCTTAATTTAGATTAAGTTAATCAACAAAGCCAAAAGATGGAAGGAGATAAAGATTTATTGGTTTTCGCGGAAACTAATTTTCGTAATATAAAAGAAAAGTTTGGCATTAGGGTCGACGATCGCCGCCGTCATGTTTATTTAATTGGCAAAACCGGCACCGGTAAGTCTACGGCCATAGAGAATATGGTTTTTCAGGATATTCAAGCTGGCCGCGGCTTGGCTATTGTTGATCCACACGGAGATTTGGCGGAAAAAGCTTTAAATTTTATCCCCGCGCATCGCGTCAATGATGTTATTTATTTTAATCCGGCTGATATTGAATATCCGATTGCCTTTAATATTTTAGAAAATATTGATGCCAGTCATCGGCATTTAATCGCCTCCGGCCTTATTGGTGTTTTTAAAAAAATTTGGGCTGATTCGTGGGGTCCGCGACTAGAATACGTTTTGCGCAACGCAATATTAGCTTTATTGGAATATCCGGGCAGTACGCTTCTCGGCGTTATGAGATTGTTGGTCGATAAAGAATTCAGAAATAAAGTGATTGGTCGTTTGACTGACCCGGTGGTTAAATCATTCTGGGTCGACGAGTATTCTAAATATCCTGATCGTTTTCAATCTGAAGCCATTGCGCCAATTCAAAATAAAGTCGGTCAATTTTTATCAACAGCTTTGATTAGAAATATCGTCGGCCAAGTGCAATCCAGTATTGATATGCGCGAGATTATGGATTCGGGGAAGATTTTAATTATGAATATGTCAAAAGGAAGAATCGGCGAAGATACTTCAGCGCTTTTAGGCGCGATGATGATTACCAAGTTGCAACTAGCGGCCATGAGTAGGGTCGATGTTCCGGAACCGGAGAGAAAGGACTTTTTTTTGTACGTTGACGAATTTCAAAATTTTGCCACAGAATCATTCGCCAACATTTTATCTGAAGCCAGAAAATATCGTCTTAATTTAACCCTTGCCCATCAATATGTTGCTCAACTGGACGAGAAGGTGGCATCGGCGGTATTTGGCAATGTTGGTACAATCATTAGTTTTAGAATTGGCGCCGAAGATGCTGAATTTTTAGCTAAAGAGTTTGCTCCGAAATTTGACGAGACTGACTTGGTTAATCTTTCTAACTATGATATTTACCTTAAATTAATGATTAACGGAGTTACTTCCGAGCCGTTTTCCGCCACGACTTTGCCGCCTTTATCTAAATTAGAGGGCAATCGTGATAAAATTATACGCGTTTCGCGCGAAAGGTATGCGGAACCACAAGCCACTGTTGAAGAAAAGATAACTCGCTGGTCTGGCTTGTCTGGTGGTGGTATCAGCTCAGAAGAGGGTGCGTCGGAAAATAAAACAACCTTCGAAGCAAAATGCAATAATTGCGGGACAACGGTTTTCGTGCCTTTTATGCCGGACGGCGTAAGGCCGATTTATTGTAAGGATTGTTTTAAAAAAGTTAGAGAGCAAAAGCAGGGGGATAGATCGATTGTATCTAAAGACAAATAATGAAAAAATGTTTAAAATATTCAACCGTTGTTTTTTCTTCATTGGTTGGGGTATTGTTAATTATTTGGTTGTTTAATTATTCCGGATTACACGACATCTGGGTCCATTTTAAAAAAATAGGATTGTGGCAATGGTTAACAATTTTTGGTTTAACGATGTTAACTGTTTTTTTTAGAGTGATACGATTAAAAATTATTATTGAAGACGTTGTTATAGATAAAAAGATCTTGCTTAAAACATATTTTAAATCAAAAATAACCGAATTTACTGTTAGCTATTTAACGCCCATGATGTATGTCGGTGGAGAGTGGCCCCAGGCTTATGTTTTAAAAAAAGACGCTGGCATTCCAGTAATGCAAGGATTGTTTTCGTCGTTGATTGAAAAAATTGTCGACGTTTTATCATTTTTTGCTTTAATTTTTTTTACGGGCATTTTATTTTTAATTGAGGGTAAATCTTTTTTTGGATGGTTGATAATTGCTTTGACGATGACTATTTTTGTAATTCTTTATTTTTTGATGGAATTAATTGGCATTGACAAATTGTTGCTTTTTCTAAGCAAAATTTTAGGCCTCAATAAGGTTAATTATAAATCTGATATTATAGGAAAAACGAGCGTGGGCGAAAGAATTACAACGCTCGGCAAAGAAGTTTCGGCGTATTTGCACAGGAAAGAAACTCGCTTATATTTGGCGATTATTTTTACTTTAATAACTTTTTTATTATGGTTTACTCAGGTCTATATTATATTATCGGCCATGGGCCTACATCTTCAATTCGACGATTTATTGATTATTAAAGTGTTAACTCTTCTGTCTACCTTAATTCCCATTCCTGCTGATGTTGGCGCGCTTGAAGGGGCTTATGTCGTTTCGTTCGGTTTAATTAATCTTCCTGCCCAGGCAGCAATTGCCCTAAGCCTTGTAATGAGATTTTTTGATTTTATTTTGATTGTCTGCGGCATTTCTTTTATTATTCATTATACTCGAAGGTTAGTTTTTAATTTTGTCGGTTTATTAGAGAAAGAAAATGAAAACAATAACAATAGTAAAGATAATCCATAATTTCCATGTATTTTTCAGAAGAAATTAAAAATAAATTTATTCATTTTTTTTTGAATAAAGACCACGAATTAGTGCCTTCTTCTTCTTTGATTCCCGCTGATCAAACCGCGCTTTTGACAACGGCAGGTATGCAACAATTTGTGCCTTATTTATCCGGCAAAGTTGAACCGCCGTATAGACGGGCTCTGTCCGTACAAAAATGTTTTCGAACAACCGATATTGAAGGAGTGGGCGATGCTTCACATCATACATTTTTTGAGATGCTCGGCAATTGGTCTTTTGGCGATTATTATAAACAAGAATCGATTGATTGGGCTTTAGAATTACTGACAAAGCATTACGGCATAGATCAAAGTTTTTTATGGGTGACCGTTTTCGGCGGTGAGAAAGATATTCCCAAAGACGAAGAAGCAATCAAAATTTGGCGTTCCTGCGGCATATCAGAAGAACGAATCGTGCTGCTAGGAATGGACGATAATTTTTGGGGTCCGATCGGCTCATTTGGACCGTGCGGCCCATGCACGGAGATATTTATTGATCGCGGCGAAAAATTTAAAGTTAAACCCTGCACCATAAAAGAGTGCGGTCCGGGTTGCAAATGCGGCCGTTTTGTTGAAATTTGGAATTTGGTTTTCATGCAATACAATAAAACCGCAGAAGGACAATATGAAAAATTACTCGCTAATAATGTGGATACGGGCGCCGGACTTGAGAGATTAACCGCTGTTTTAACCGGAAAAACTTCGGACTACGAGACCGATTTGTTTGAAGAAATTATCAATAAAATTAAAGAAATTTCAGGCAAGGAATATAATGGTAACGAAAAACCGTTTCGCGTTATTGCCGATCATATTCGCGGAATATGCTTTTTAATAGCAGACGGGGTTTTGCCCAGCAAGGATGATCGGGGTTATATTTTGCGTCGTCTTATTAGACGAGCAATGTTTTCCGGCAGATCTTTAAATATTACCCATAAATTCCTCGCTGAATTAGCAAAAGTTGTTATTGAGCGTTTTAAATCAGATTATCCTGAGCTTGAACACCATCGACAAGATATTATGGACATTATCAACGAAGAAGAGGATTATAGTATATTTGAACTCAAGGGTAGTGCACGGAAGGAGTCTAAAAAGATTTTTAATAAAGCAGCAATCGGGGGTAGTGCACGAAACGAACTCAAAAAGTTTTTTAATAAAGCAATAGGAGGAGTAGATCCAGATAATTTACCGAAAGGATCGATCCGGAATAATATAATCAGAATTCCCGGGCAGGAGATCTTTCGTTTATATGAAACTTATGGCATTCGTCCCGAAGTTTGTCAGGAAATCATGACTGATTGGGGGGTTAGATTTGACGATCAAACAATGAAAGAATGCGAAGAAGCCATGAAGAAGCATCAAGAAAAATCGCGGGCAGGAGCGAAGAGTAAGTTCGGCGGTGTAGGCGAGTGGGGGGAAAAAGTGGCGTCTCATCATACGGCTACGCATTTACTCCAGGCCGTGCTTCGCCATGTTTTGGGCGATCATGTTCATCAAGCCGGTTCAGATTTAACCCCGGAAAGATTAAGATTTGACTTTACTCATCCTAAAAGATTAACTGCCGAAGAAATCAAAAAAGTAGAACAATTGGTTAACGATAAAATAAAAGAAAATTTAGAAGTAACGATGCAAGAATCGTCGTTTGAAGAGGCGGTTAAATCTGGCGCTATGGCTTTCTTCAAAGAGAAATATCCAAAAATCGTCAAAGTTTATTCAATTGGCCGTGATTCTTCGACAAGCTCAGAACCTCCTTTCAGTCGGGAAATTTGCGCCGGACCGCACGTGAAAAATACTGGCGAAATAAAGAATTTTAAGATAATCAAATCAGAAACCAGCGGAGCCGGCGTACAAAGAATAAAAGCAATTGTTAATTTTAATTAAGTAATATAAAATATGGACGACGAAACAAGAAAAATATTTTTAGTGATTGGTTTTATGTTAGGGGCTATTTTAGTTTTGATGACGGGAATTGCTTATAAATTAGAAGTGTTTTTTTGGCAATAAAAAGCAGTAAAATAGGCTTTAACTTCCGATAACTATAATTACAGGAAGTAGGATTTTAGAGAGTTAATAATATAAAATATATGGCCATCGCAAAAAAACTCGTTAATCATTTGGGAAAAAACAAGATTAAATATGAGATTCTATGTCATAAAATTGTTTATACCGCCTATGATTTAGCTCAAACCTTAAAAGTCAAATTAAACGAAATTGCCAAGACTTTGGTTGTTAAGGCCGACAAAAATTATGTTTTAGTGGTTGTGTCGGCGAACCAGATGTTGGACTTGGGCAAATTAAAAAAAATATTGAAAGCCAAAAAAATAGAGATTGCCAAAGAAAACGTGATGCAGAAAATGTTTAAAATTAAGCCCGGGACCATTACTCCTTTCGGCAGTCTTTATAAACTTTCAATTTATTGCGAGAAAAATTTAACAAAATTAAAAACGGCAATTTTAGGCGGCGGAAGCTATAAAGATTCAGTCAAGATGAAGATCTCCGACTTCGTTAAATTAGAAAAGCCCGTCATTGGAGTTTTTGGGAAAAAAAGATAGATGTATAATCTTAAATTAGAAAAATTTGAAGGACCGCTTGATCTCTTGCTGCAAATCATCGAAAAGAATGAATTTGATATTACTAATATTTCTCTGACTAAAGTGGCTGACGAGTTTGTCGGTTATTTAGAAGAGATAGGCGAGAGCCGCCCGGAGGAAATGGCCGATTTCTTAATAGTCGCTGCCAAGCTTCTTTTAATTAAATCAAAATTATTATTGCCGAATTTAGAGGTCGGTGATTTAGATGACGACACTGTCAATCTCGAAGATCAATTGAAGATTTATAAAACTTATTTATTGGCTGCCAGGGGTTTGCAAAAAATTATTAATAAAAGGAGATTCTTTTATACGCGGGATAAATTTCCGCAAACTATTAAACCTGTTTTTTCGCTTCGCGAAGGAATAACCCCGCTAGTGTTGGAAGATGCCTTCAAACGAATAGTAAATTTTTGGCAAAATCAAATTAGGCTTTCCAAAAAGACCATTAAAAAAATTATTTCTTTGAGAGAAAAGATTCATCATCTTCTTGAATTGGTTAAAAACGTTGATCAGCTTAAGCTTAATGAGGTGTTGGCGGGCTTGCAAAATGATGAAGTAGTTGTAACCTTTATTGCCACACTAGAATTGGTAAAAAGAAAATTTATTTTAGTTAACCAAGAGGGATTATTTAGTCCGATTATACTCGTTCCACTCGTGAAATCGGAGCGCTCGAACGAAAATCAGAAATAAATTTTTGTTTTCTCCTCGCTATCGATTATTGTTAAAAAATGTTAATTCGTTAAAATTGAGTATATAGTTTAAATCTAGTAAAATATAAATAAATATTTAATCGAATTTCTACTACCTAGTATGCTAAAGAAAAAAATAGAAAGTTTGTTGTTCGTTTCTGATAGGCCATTAGCCATCAAAGAATTGGCTAAAATCTTACAAGTTAAAAACTCTGAAGTTGACGCGGCTATTAAAGAATTGGTAGACGAATACAATTTAAAAAACGGAGGAACAATGATTCTCTATAACGACCAGAGGGCGCAGATGGCCACGGCCAGCGACAGCAGAGAGGTAGTGGAGAGTTTTCTCAAAGAAGAACTGCACGGAGATTTATCACCGGCTTCTTTAGAAGCCTTATCTATAATAGCTTATCGCAGCCCTATTTCACGCGAAGAGATAGAGCAAATCAGGGGCGTTAATTGCGCTATTATTTTGAGAAACCTGTCAATCAAGGGACTAGTGGAAACAGAAAATATTTCGAATAAAATCCATTATCGTCTTGCGGTAGAAATGATGAAATATTTGGGATTTACCAAGCTCAACGAATTGCCGAATTATGAAGAACTCCATAAATTAGAAATACCAATTAGTCTATTGTCGACTCCAATTGAAAACGCGCCAAACCAAGAAAATTCAGAGAATGAAGATCCGGAAAAATTAGAAATTAAAATTTAATCCTTAAAATGATCATCAGTTTTATTATCAGTTTTATTATCGGACAGACTGTTATTGCTCAGCCGTCTTTTTTTTACCCCGAAGTTGTTAATCGTTCGGTGTCCATTAATCAAAGTTTAGGCGTTAAAATAGAGGCCAAAAGCGCTATTGTTTATAATATTGGAACAAACGCAATTCTCTCCGAAAAAAATCCGAATCAAATATTATCTATCGCGAGCCTAACTAAACTAATGACGGCCTTGGTGGTTGTTGAGAAGCAACCAGATATGAATTCTTGGGTGGAAATAAAGGAAGAAGACGACGCCGAAGAGTCAAAAATTAATATTCACAAGGGAGACAGGGTTATGTTAAAAGACCTTCTTAAAGCTTCTTTAGTCAAATCAGCCAACAACGCCACCAAAGCGATGGCGCGCGCTGTTTTTGGGGATTTAAAAACAGCGACAACGAAAATGAACGAGAAATGCAATGAATTGGATTTAAAGAATACGCATTTTTTTGATGTTACCGGCTTGGATCCGGCCAATCATTCAACCGCGAAAGATTTGATAAAGATATTTTCAACCGTGCAAAAGAATAAAGAATTGCATGATATTTTAGTAAAATCCGAAGATAACATTAATATTGCCGGCCCCGAAGGAAATAAAAGAGTAGAGCGCTTGAAAAGCACTAATAAATTATTAAATAGTTTTTTAAGTTTTAAGGGCGCGAAAACCGGCTCTTTGGATGAAGCGGGCTATTGTTTTGTCGGTGAAATTAATGATAAATCTAATAATAACGATATTATGGTTGTTTTGTTGGGCTCACCGACCGACGAGGCAAGATTTCAGGACGCAAAAAGCCTGTTTTGGTGGGGATTAAAAACTGTGCAAAACAATAAAGAGTATTAAACCCTGTGTTGTCTGCGCTCGCTCGGAAATGAAAATAAAATTTTTATTTCACTCGCTTGCTTGACAATAAATGATTTTGAGGAATAATTTTATAATATATGCCAAATGAATTTGTAAGGTTAATTAAATCTATATTATGCCAGGTAGTGAAAATTCGATAGTGCTTTTTGCTTCGTTCCATTGCTTGGTCCCATCATTAATAAAATAACTAATTCTTTGCTTCCAGCGCGTTTCTTAATAATCGCACTTTAAGAAGCACCGAATTTCTACTACCTGGTATGATAATAAATATAATTTTAGTTGTTTTTATTCTCGCTTTATTGGCAAGAATTATTATATTATTATCTGCCAAGTTGTCGCTGGCAGCTTCTCTTGATTTAAAGCAGCTTACGCAAGAGAAGCGTTATTGGATAAAAAGACAATTAATTTTAAATTATCTTAAACGTAATATAAATTCATTAAAATTGCGGTTTAAAAATCGTCGTCAGCGCCCATCGAACAGTAATTAAAATTTAGGAGGCTTGCCAGGTAGTGAAAATTCGATAGTGCTTTTTGCTTCTCTTTAACCGACTGGTTCTAGTAATTAATAAATAAATATTTTTTGCTCTTGCCGCATTTCTTCATATAAGCGCACTTTTTAAGAAGCATCGAATTTCTACTACCTGGCTTGATTTTTTATTTTAATTAGGTATAATTTAAAAATTATGCCAAAGTAGGTCTGCCCGTCAAAACCAAAGCCCATCTAGCTCAGCTGGTAGAGCAACTCCATGGTAAGGAGTAGGTCGTCGGTTCAAATCCGACGGTGGGCTCTGGCTTTGGCAGGCGGGCAAACTATGTGGGCGGGTGCCGGAGTAGTCAAACGGATCAGACTGTAAATCTGACGCCTTCGGGCTCCGTAGGTGCAAATCCTACCCCGCCCATTTAAAATCAACACGCCAATATTTAAGTTCTTGGAAAATTTTGCCAGCGTAGCTCAGCGGTAGAGCAACTGTTTTGTAAACAGTAGGTCGTCGGTCCAAATCCGACCGCTGGCTTACTATCAAAATTGTTGAAAATATTAAATCAATATTTATTAACCAAAAAATATGTCACAAGAAAATTTAATTAAATTCGAGTGCAGTGAGTGCCGCCATATTAATTATTATTCTAAAAAGAATAAGAAAACTCTTAAAGAAAGATTGCAATTAAAGAAACACTGCAAATGGTGCAAAAAGCACACTTTACACAAAGAAACAAAGTAGTTTCGCAGAGCCGCGGGGGTGTAGTTCAGTGGTAGAATATCGGTCTCCAAAACCGAGGATGCGGGTCCGATTCCTGCCGCCCCCGCCATGACTATTTAGTATCGGATAAACCCACTAACTATGAATACAAAAAAAATACTTATTGCGCTCGGAATTATTCTAGTTGTTATTATTGTTTTTGTTGTTTATAAAAACTCGAAACCATGGATGTTGAGTGTTTATGGGGGTGGACAAACTATAATGAGACTTGATTACCCTTCAAAGGACGCTTGTTTGTCTGCTGGTCGCTCATATATTGCGGACAAAACGGCTGAACGATTTGATTGCGGGTATAAATGTTCTTCGCTTGATAAAAACAATCTTCAAGATTCACCAATATGTAAAACCGTTTGCAATGATGCTGGGTGCCGATAATATTTGCCGACCCACATATCTCAATTAGATAATTCACGAAATCCCTTAAAATACTCTTAAATATCTGGCACTTAACCCGAGTGTCCTGCCATTAAACTTCGCTAAGGCTGCCTACTTCGCCGTAGTGGCTACGAAGGCTGAATCGCTTAATTGGCTATGTATATATTATATCGTAGTTTACCCGCCCCCGCTAATTATGTATAAAATATACGATATTTGTTAAATCATCATAAATATTTCGTTTAAAAACGAGTTAGACAAAATTGCTCCAAGTATTCGCAACTTCGTCTAACAACGAATATGCGGTTCAAGAAAAAGCGCATAAATAATTTTCAAAGGTTGCACTTTTTCTTTCACCCAAATTTCGTCTCCTCTATGATAAAATAATAAGGAAGTCGGCGAAACTTCTCATATACTTGAACGTTAAGTGAAATAATAAAAAATTACTATACATCTTTATGAAAAAATTTATCGCACCAATTTTAGTAGCAATTATTGTAGTATTGGGGGCATATATTATCTTTGATAAATATCAATCCTCCAAAAACGACGCTCAAAACAACTATCAAGAAATTAACCAAGATGCCTCGGCAACAGAAAAGCAACCGGAAGATTTGTTTACAAAGAAAAAGGCATGTTTTGACCAGCTTGATAAAATCCAACAAATCATCAAGGAATCTAATGGAAATTTAGGGGAAGAGGTTCTTGAAGAGATATTTTATAGCCCCACCCTTAATACTTGTTTATATTCAAGCTCCTTTTCAACGAATATTAATGGAAAAAATTATATCCTTAGTTATGATATCTACGATGCTTTAACACTGAAAGCGTTATATAGTTTTTATCTATCTGATTACGGAGACAACTATACAGAAAATGATATTTCTTATTTAAGAGCTGTAAATAAAGTTAGAAATGACATTCTAAAAAGGAAAGTGGAAGAATTTAAAAAATAAAATTATTTTTTATCAAAACCACTATGAAAAAACTACTAATTCCAACACTATTGCTTGTTGTTTTAGTTTTAACAGGTTGTTCGACACTTGTTAAAAACGACACACAACCAGTTAAACAATCAGAAAATCAAACGACTGAAATTACTAGAAAAACTGAATTAGAGCTTGAGGGATTTATCAATGATTATTTTTATCGTCGTCAAATAAAGGATTCTGTCTTGTTTCTTGATTTTAACGCATACGGATCTGTGCTTGCAAAAAGCATTGTAGTTTATGTATATCCCAAGAATATTTTACCACAAGACAGAGCAGAAGATATTAAGGAAATGATAAAAAAAGACTTACAAGAACAGTTGTTTGATTTTCCTGGCTTTGAATGGACAAAAGATTATAGCTTTGACGTGGTAGTGAGATAAAAAATAATTTTATTTTCGAACTCTATGAAAAAAATAAAAAAATGGCTATTTCCGTTTACAAAAACACAAAATAAGTTGAAAAAATATTGGTGGCACAGAGTTTTGGTAGTCTTGTTTTTCCTTGTAGTTGCTATTGCGCCATATCAATTGACGATGACGGCTTATGAGAACTCTTTTACCCCTCTGTTTAACTGTGAAAACTATGCAGATGACGATTTTCTAGCTCGTGACTATAATGATGCAAGTGTCGAAAAGTGGGAAGCTGAAAAAGCAGAGTGTGAGAGTAAATATGCAGTTTCGGAAAATATTTTCTTTGTTTACGGAGCCGTAACTTATGTTATTTTTTTCTATGGACTACAGGCTATATACTTCCTAATCATTTTTAAATTAGTTAGTTATATAGTTAAAGGTGGTCAAGAAGTTGAGTAGTTATTATAAGACCAAAAAATTTATTAGCCATTTTTTTATTATCTGTTTATTTAATTTTTCTATATATAGCATTTGGAAATCCAAAAGTTAAAAATTACATCACTTAACAGCGTGTATGAGGTTCAAGAAAGAGTGCGTTAATAATTTTCAAAAGTTGCGCTTTTTCTTTCACCCAAATTTCGCCTCCATTTGATAAATAATAAGAAGGTCGGCGAAACATTAGATATGCCGATACGTTATATGTATATTAAAAAACAGCCCCGATTTATCGGGGCTGTTTTTATTATGGACTACAATATTATTTTTTTTATATCAGGTCCGGTTGGCGTGTCTTCAACCAGATAGCCGGCTTCTTGGATTTTTTTTCTGATTTCATCGGCTCTCTTCCAGTTTTTTTCCTGCCTGGCCTCTTCTCTGTCTTGGGCTAAAAGTTTTATTTCTTCCGGCGTGTCCTGGGAATTGTTATAGGTTTCTTCAAATTTAAGTCCCAAAACTTTATCAAACTTGAATAAAGTGTTTAGTTTGGCGCTGGGTTTAATATTTTTTGTTTTAAGTAAATCCCAAACCACGGCTAAAGCTGATGGCATATTTAAATCATCGTTTATGGCCGTTAAAAAGCGTTCTTCAAATTCAGGAGCGCGGCCGCGCGGTTTAGGGAAGTCGTTAATAGCTTGATACAATTTATTCAAAGCATTCTGGGCCGCTTCCAAGGCCTGAAAAGAGAAGTTTAATTGCGTGCGATAATGGGTGTTAAGGCAGAGATAGCGAAAGGCAAGGGGATTAAAGCCTTTTTCAATAAGATTCTGCAGCATAATAAATCCGCCCTCTGATCTGGCCATCTTTTTACTGTCCATTAGAATAAATTCCCCATGGACCCAGTAGTTAACGAATTTCTGGCCTGTGGCCGCTTCGGATTGGGCGATTTCATTAATATGATGAACCGGCAGAAGATCAATGCCGCCACCGTGAATATCAAAGGTTTTGCCTAAATAATACATTGACATGGCGCTGCACTCAATGTGCCACCCCGGCCAGCCGTCGCCCCAGGGGCTATCCCAGTGCATAATATGATGGGCGTGGCGGCCAACGCGCTTAAACCATAAGGTAAAATCAGCCAGATGTTTCTTTTCCGGATCTTCTTCAACTCTGGCCTGGGCTTCCTGGGTTTTTTTCTCGCTAAAACCGGCCATTTTGCCGTATTCGGGAAATTTAGCCGTGTCAAAATATACGGCTTCAGAGGTTTGGTAGGTGAAGCCGTTCTTTTCCAGTTTTTTAATTAATTTTATTTGCTGCGGAATATGTTCCGTGGCTTTACAAAGCACATTGGGATGGATAATATTCAAATCTTTAATGTCGGCCAAAAAGGCGTCGGTAAAAAATTGCGCGATTTCTTCCGGAGCGCGTCCTTCCGCCTTGGACATTTTATCCATTTTGTCTTCGCCTGTATCAGCGTCAGAAGTTAAGTGTCCGACGTCGGTTATATTAATTATATTTTTTACAGAATAACCGTTATACTCCAATGTCCTTCTCAAGATATCATTTAAAAGAAATGTTCTTAAATTACCGATATGAACATAATTATAAACCGTTGGTCCGCAAGTATACAAACCAACGCCTCTTTTTTTTATTGGCGTAAAAATCTCCTTTTTTTTGGATAAGTCGTTAAAAAACTGCAACATACCAGGTAGTAGAAATTCGATGCTTCTCTTAAAGTGCGATTATATGAAAGAATAAACTGGAAGCAAAGAATATTTATTTTATTAATAATGAAACCAAATAGTGAACCGAAGCAAAAAGCACTATCGAATTTTCACTACCTGGCATAATTTATATTTATCCCACAACTACAACCACCTACGGCGTTTAAGGTAGAATACGAAAGCTATTAATAGCGCCATTATTAGACCTAAAATAACCCAAAAGCCATAAGGGTTGCTTAAAAATGGCGTACTTTTAAAGCCCATGCCGAAAATTCCCGTTAAAAGAGAAATTGGCAAAACTACTACAGATATTGTAGTAAGAATTTTCATGATGTCGGTGAGGCGGAACGAAATAAGAGCGTTGTTGGTATGTTCAAAATCTTCAATGGTTTGGCGTATGTTTTCCAGCGTATCCCACATGTCATTGGCAGATTCGGTTAATTGCAGAAAAAATATTTTAATTTGACTCATCGAAAACATTCGTTCTCCTCTCTCTATCAACTTATTGACAACAGATCGGTGGACTTGAAGGATGCGGCGCAAATTGGCGATATTTTTTTTTATGATCAATATTTCTTTTACCATTCTTCTTTCGTAACCCCTAAAAATATTATCTTCAATATTAGCTAAGCCCAAATGAAGATTCTCTAAAAGCGGCCGGCAATATTTAAAAAGGCGGTTCAATATTTCGTACAGTAAAAGCATGGGATTGCCCGTAATATATTTCTTCCTATGAGACGCGCTGATTTGGCAAAGATTGAAGAAATTAATTAAAGGCGGAAGCTCGTTGTTATGAACAGTAACTAAATAATCCGGGCCGATAAAAAAATCTATCTCTGTCGGAACAATTTGCCTTGTTTTTTTATGATAAACAGGAAACAGAAGGACCATAAAAATATAGTCATTGGTGACATCTAATTTTGGTCTTTGGATTGGAGACGCGCAATCTGCCAGGTGAAGAGGGTGGAATTTATAAGTTTCTTCCAGAAATTTTATTTCTTCGATGCCGGTTCTGCAGACATTGATCCAGTGCAAGTTTTTTTCGTCAATTTGTTGAATGGTTGGCAAAAACATATTTTTTTTGTTTAGATTATCTTTATTCTAGTATATCACCTCTCCTTTTTTAAGCCAAGTGATTCTACATTTTTGCCGCGGAATGCCTTTAATGGTGTAGTAATAACATAGATTTTCTGATATAATTAGTAGCGAAGAGATCAAACAAAAGTCTTCTTTTGATTTGACTCCGAGTGCCCTAATTTCACTCGCAAAGCGAGTATAATGAATAAGATGTTTAAAGCAGAATACTTAAAAAATAATGTTGCGTTGGGCCCCCATACGACCTTCAGAATAGGCGGCCCAGCCGATTTTTTTTATGAACCTAGGAACACAGATGATCTCTGCGCTTCTTTGATTTACGCGAGGGATAATAATATACCGTTTTTTATTTTAGGCGACGGCAGCAACATTTTAATATCAGATCAAGGATTTAGGGGATTGGTTATTAAATTTAAAGGAAATTCTATTTTATACGAAAATGGAATTTTAAAATTTGACGCAAGCGTCGATTTAAGCTCTTTGGTTGATTTTGCTTTTAAAAATTCTTTGAGCGGCCTGGAGTGGGCGACTGGCATTCCCGGAACAATCGGCGGGGCAATATGCGGCAACGCCGGAGCTTTTGGCAAAACTATAGAGAATAATTCTCCGCGTGTTAAAGTTTTTGATGTTGAAAATAATAAAACACTCTTTTTCGACGCCGACAAATGCGAATTTTCTTATCGATACAGTTTATTTAAGATAAATAAAAATTATATTATTTTAAGCGGGGAAATAATATTAGCGAAACAAGATCAAAAGACAATTGCCGAAGAGATGAACAAGAATCTGGCATTGCGCAAGAACAATCCGCTCGAACCTAGCGCGGGTTGCGTATTTCGCAATGCGAAATTAATTAACCTAAGCACGGATATGGTTGCGCCCATAGAGGCAGAATATCATGACGATTTTTTGAGGTTTTTAAAAATTGGCACCATCCCGGCGGGTTGGCTTATTGAAAAAACAGGATTAAAGGAACAAGGAATTGGCGGGGCAAAAATAAGCGAAAAACACGCGAATTTTATAATTAATGCCAACCATGCTACGGCGAATGACACTTATAAATTAATCGGTCTGATTAAACAAAAAGTCAAAGACAAGTTTAATATAGAGTTGAACGAAGAAATTGAATATGTGGGTTTTTAGCGCCCAAACTTTTAAAACCGAAATTAAAAGTCGGTTTTGACCTTATTAATTTTTTGGCAATATTGACAAAGAATGATAATTGTTTTAAAATATTAAACGTTAGTTTTTCTATAATTGGTAGCGAAGAGATCAAACAAAAGTTTTACTTTTGATTTGACTCCGAGTGCCCCAATTTCACAAGCAAAGCGAGTATGATGTTTAACGCCAAAAAAGAAGAATTTTTAGAATCAGACGGAACCATTGAAGAACTTTTGCCTTCGACGACCTTTAAGGTTAAATTAGATAATGGCCAAGAAATTTTGGCCTATCTTTCTGGAAGATTAAGACTAAATCGGATTAGAATAGCCATGGGCGATCGAGTTAAAATAGAAATGAGTCCGTATGATTTGTCTAAGGGTAGAATAACTTTCCGATATTAGTTATTTTGATTGACATTTTTTTTGTTTTAGAGTATAATTTTTGAGCGAGGGAATAGGTAAAATGGTTTTTACCTGATTCCTGAGCGAGTAAATTTCAAGAGCGAAGCGATTATAATTATTTTACTTTCTTTGTTAATTTAATGGTTTTTATCGGTATATTATGAAAGTTAGGGCTTCTGTTAAAAAAATTTGTCGCTTCTGCAAGTCTGTTCGACGGAACAGAGTACTTTATATTATTTGTAAAAATCCCAAACATAAACAACGACAGGGATAATTTTAAGAATTAATTTTAATTTTACTATTTTTTATGGCAAGAATTGCGGGTATCAACTTACCTCCCCAAAAAAGAAGCGAAATAGGTCTAACTCATATTTTTGGCATTGGTCCAAGTTTGTCTAACAAGATCCTCGCGATGGCTGGTATAGACCCAAATAAAAAAGTAAAAGACTTAACTTCGGAAGAAGTTGAGAAATTAAAATTATTGATCGAAAAAAACTGTAAAACAGAAGGGGAATTGAAACACGAAATTTTTTCTAACATTAAAAGACTCAAAGATATTGGCGCTTATCGCGGCACAAGACACATGAAGCGTTTGCCAGTAAGGGGACAGCGAACTAAAACTAATTCTCGCACGGTTCGCGGAAACGTTAGAAAGACTATGGGTTCCGGACGAATATCATCATCACAAAAAACCTAAAACCTAAATAAAATTTTTGATTTTTATGGCAACAAAGAAAACAAAAAAAGAAGAAAATAAGGTGGTTCAAAAATCAGCAGCCTCAAAAGTTGTTAGACAAATAATTAAAGGACGGGTTAATATTCAAGCAACCTATAATAATACTATAATCAGCATAAGTGATATGCAGGGCAATGTTTTGGGTTGGTCTGCAGCTGGAAAAATGGGATTTCGTGGGCCCAAAAAAGCTACTCCATACGCTGCCAGTATAATCGTAAAAGATGCGATCGAAAAAGCCAAAAAATATGACTTGAAAGAAGTTCAAGTTTTTGTTAAGGGAGTTGGCGCCGGACGCGAAGCAGCGATTCGCGCTCTTCATGCGAATGGCTTGGATATTTCGACCATAAAAGATATTACACCGATTCCGCACAATGGTTGCCGTCCGCCGAAAGTTAGAAGAGTTTAATTTTACTAATATCATATAAATTTAAAGTAAAATAAATGGCAAGAGAAACCGGACCAAAATGTAAACTTTGCCGCCGAGAAGGCAAAAAATTATTTTTAAGAGGCGAGAGATGTTATTCGCCAAAATGCGCTATTGTTAAAAGAAAATATCCGCCGGGACAACATGGTCCCAAGGGTTTTCCGAGAACTTCTGAATACGGACAACAATTGCGAGAAAAGCAAAGATTAAAAAAAATATACGGAATATTAGAGCGACAGCTTAAAAATTATTTTAATAAAGCAAAAAAAAGTGTAGGTAATACCGAATTTCAGCTTTTTAGACTTTTAGAAACTAGGCTGGACAGCGTTGTTTTTAACGCAGGATTCTTGTCTTCGAGAAACGCCTGTAAACAATTAATTGGCCACGGACATGTTCGGGTTAATGGCAAAAAGCTAGATATTCCTTCTTATGTCGTAAAAATTGGCGACGAAATTTCCATCAAAGAATCTTCAAAAATAAGAAAAAATATTCAAGAAAATTTAGCTGCTAACAAAGGCAAAAAACGCGAATTAACATGGTTCACGATAGACGCAAAAAATGCAACTATTAAAATAGTTAAACACCCGGACGACGAAGAACTTCCGCAGGATGTTGATACTAGGCTAATTGTTGAATTTTATTCAAGATAAAATCATAAATAAATATTTAATTTTATGGAAAATATATTTATACCAGGTCAAGTCGAATATCAACAGGCAGGCACAAAAAATAAAAACAAAGCAACTATTATCATTGAGCCTTGTTACCCGGGCTATGGTATTACGTGGGGCAACGCCTTAAGAAGGGTAATGCTTTCTTCTTTACCAGGCGCGGCCATTAATATTGTTAAGATACATGGCGTAAAACACGAATTTTCTACTTTACCGGGTATCAAAGAAGATATTTTACAAATCGTTTTAAATCTTAAATCTTTAAGATTTAAGATCTTAAAATCGGACGAAACTCCTGTTTTGTTAAAAATGAAAGTCAGCGGCGAAAAAAAAGTAACAGCGGGTGATTTTGATAAAAATTCTGATATTGAAATTGTAAACCCCGATCAATATATAGCTACTCTTACCGAGAAAAAAGCGATCCTAGAAATTAGCGCAGAAGTTATTGGAGGGTATGGCTACATTTCTTCTGAGGAGAAAGATCGAACCAACTTGGAATTGGGCAGCATGTTAATTGATTCAATTTTCACGCCCATTGTTAAAATTGGCCACCGCGTTGAAAATGTTCGCGTCGGGAAAAGAACAGATTATGATAAATTAATTATTGATTTAGAAACCGATGGGACAATCTCGCCCATGGATGCTTTCAAAAATTCAGCTAAAATGTTAGCTGATCAATTTAATTATATCGGCGATTACATTGATAAAAAAAGTAAATAAAATTTCTAGAACATGCGTCATCAAAAAAAGGGAAAAATTTTAGGTCGCGAAAAAGGTCCGCTTCGAGCATTAAAAACGGCGCTATTAAAGAATTTTTTTATTTATGGTCGTTCAAAGACCACTTTAGCCAAAGCCAAAATGATTAAACCCTTTGTTGAGAGAACTATTACTCTCGGAAAGAAAAACGACTTGGCGTCTCGTCGCAAATTAATAAGCATAGTTGGCGATAGAGCGTTGGCTAAAAAAATAATCGAAGAGATAAGTTCTAAATATTTGAACAGAAAGGGTGGCTACACAAGAATAATTAAATTAGCGCAACGCAAGGGAGATGCCGCCTCATTGGCTGTCTTAGAACTAATTTAACATTTTATTTAAATAAAATATGGCCAAGGGAAAATATTCAAAAAAGGAGAAAAAAAACATAACAATAACGCCGGAACGAAAGAAGTATACGATTGATGCGCGCGGTAAAGTGTTCGGTCGATTAGCTTGTGAAGTAGCTCAAATTTTAAATGGAAAGAATAAAACCAATTATTTGCCTTATTTAGATCAAGGCGACATGGTAATCATCGAGAATATTGATAAAGTAATTATTAGCGGACGCAAATTAGAACAAGATAAATATCATCGATTCACGGGTTATATAGGCAACTTAAAAACCATTTCGAAAGGAGAAGCGATGGCGAAAGATCCGGCTAAAACATTTACAAAAACCGTTTATCAGATGCTTCCCAAAAACAAACTGAGAAAGAGCATGATTAAAAGATTAGAATTTAAATTTTAAAAATTATGCCCAAAAATATAACAACAAAAAAAATTGTTAAACCTAAAAATTCTGTTAAAAAGACAAAAAAGCAAATTGTCGCAAAACCGGAAAAAGAAATTCCAATAACTTTTGAATTAAAGAAGAGGGTAATGCCTAAAATAGAGATTGTTAAAGCTAAAAAAACCGGCGCCCCTGTTTTAGTTGGTCAAGCAACCGGTAAAAGAAAAACATCTATTGCTCAAATTCAGGTTTGGGGGCATGGATTAGGCGAAATAATAGTTAATAAAAAGGATTATAAAAAATATTTTCCATATTTTTCCTGGCAAAAAAACATCGAAAATGTTTTAAATTTATTTAAAGAATATAAGAATTATAAATTTATTATTCGCGTAAAAGGAGGAGGAATTAGCGCGCAGAGCGAAGCCATTCGGTTGGGTATAGCTAAATGCTTGATTGCTATAGATAATAATTTGAGAGATTCTTTAAAATCTCTTGGCTTTTTAACCCGCGATGCCCGCATCAAAGAAAGAAAGAAACCTGGCCTTAAAAGAGCGCGCCGGGCTCCGCAATGGAAAAAACGTTAGTTTGTATTTTAAAAATTATTTTATGCTTCAAGGTCCGGGGCTGAAAAAGAATACTTTGTGGTATACTCTCGGTTCCATCGTTCAGAAATTTATAACTTTTTTGTATTTTGCTATTTTGGCGAGAGCCATAGGCGTTGAAGCTCTCGGGCAATATTCTTTTGCTTTATCTTTTACGTCCATTTTTGTCGTATTTATTGATTTGGGCATAAACAATTTTTTAATTCGTGAGGTAGCGCGCGAAATTAAAAATACAGCGCGTTATTTGGGCAATATTATTATTTTTAAATTGTTAAGCGGCGTCATTATTTATTTTATAATGGTGGCCGCTATTTTTTTATTAGGCAAACCAATAGAAATTCGTTGGATGGTTTATTTGGCAGGAATTATGATAATCATTAATAATATTAACGGGACGCTTTATTCGGTTATTCGAGGTTATCAAAATTTAAAATACGAGAGTATCGGTATTATTATCGGCCAATTAACAGTTTTTTCGGTCGGCCTAATGGTTATTTTTCTAAAATTGCCCACAGTTTATCTTTTCGTTCCATTAATTTTATCAGAAATTATTATTCTTTTTTATCTTATTATTATAACCAATAGAAAATACCAACTTAAGCCGGAATTTATAATTGATATTTCGCTTATTAAACATATAATTAAGAAATCTTTTCATTTTTTTGGGGCTAGTTTTTTTGGCAGTGTTTTTGGTTACATCGACATTGTTTTGCTTTCGTTATTAAGCGGCGATCAAGCAGTTGGTTATTATTCGGCTGCCCAGAAAATTCCTAACGCATTGCGGATGTTTCCTGTTGCTTTTGCCGCCTCTATCTACCCAACTATTTGTTATTACTTTTCTAAGCAGCAAAAAGAAGAAATTGTTAAGATTGTCGAGAAAACCTTTGAATACATTTTACTCGTCGTCACTCCGATCGTTGTTTCAGTTTTTATTTTGGCCAGACAAATAACACAAATTGTTTACGGCGTTAAATTTACGGCCAGCTCCATTCCTTTAAAAATAATGATTTTTGGAATGTTCTTTGCGTTTTTAGACTATATATTTGTTTCTGTTCTCAACGCTTCTTCTAAAGAAAAAATAAATGCCAGAAACAGGGGTATCGCGATGATTGCTATTATTTTATTTGATTTGCTTTTAATCCCACTATATCAATATCAGGGTGCCGCCATAGCCAGTACGGCAAGTTTTTTTATTTTAGCGCTTCTGGGTTTTATATATACTTATAAGGCTATCAATTTTAAATTAAAAAATATTTTCTTTAACTTCCTGAAGATCCTCGCTATTTCCATGATTATGGGTTTTATAGTTTATGTTCTCCAAGACAGGATTAATTTTATATTTTTGATGATGGTCGGAATATTAAGTTACGTGATTGGAATTTTGATATCAGGGATTATTTCCAAAGAAGATTTATCTTATTTTCGTAATTTATTAAAACGATAAAGCTTATGAAAAAAGATTTAGAATTTATATTTTTTAATATGTCTGCTTATCGCGATTGGCAGGCAGGAGTCGTTAATCGTAATTATCATATTTTTTTCGGAATCCAAAATTATCCGCAGGTTAAGAAAGTAATTGGCGTAGATTTTTTGCCCTTTAATCTATTTTCGGCGGTAAAAGTTTATTTAAAAGATATTTTCCCGCGTTATTTTAAAAAGAATATTTATCAAGATTTAACTACGACCTGTTTTAAGCCGGAAAAAGATAAAAATTTATTTATCATCTCGACCGTAGATTCGTATATTCATCCAAAAACTTTTATTAAGAAGATTGATCGCATCATCAATCGATTAAACGGGTCTTCAAAAAACGTCCAGAGGATCATTGTTTCGTATCATCCACTTTTTGTCGACCTAAGTCCATTGTCAAACGAAACAATAAAAATATTCGAAACAGTGGATAACTGGACAGAGCACCCTTCATATAAAAATTATAAAAATGAATTAAACGAAAATTATAAATTTATTGCTCAGAATTACGATATGATTTTTACGGTCGCCGAATCATTGGTGTCTTTTTTTGCTGATTTGGGTCGAGAAAAAAAATGTTATTGGCTGGCTAACGGCGTAGATATTAATCATTTTTTGCAACCCATTGATGATTTAAATAAAAATGCTCTAAGGGATACCAAAGGCATCAAAAAACCAATCATTGGTTATGTAGGAACTATTCAAAATCGCGTAGATGTTAAGTTGTTAGAATATGTAGCGGAAAATAATCCCGATAAATCACTGGTTTTAGTCGGTCCGGTTTGGCCGCAATTTTTGCATCATATCAGACGACCGGATGTTGAATTAAGAAAATTGCGAAAAATGAAAAATGTTTACTTTTTGGGTCGAAAATCTTATCGGGTTTCTCTTTTTTATATTCGACAATTTGCCGTTGGCATTATTCCTCATCGTTTGGATGAATTTATTAAATATACTTATTCATTGAAAATGCTTGAATATTTGACATGTGGAATTCCGACAGTAACCACCGCTGCCTCCGGGGTCAATCAATTTTCTCATCTAATTTATATTGCCACCGATTATCGAGATTTCAACGACAAAATAAGTAAAGCTATTAGCCAAGATACACCAGAATTACACGAAGCGAGGATTAAAGCGGTTGAAAATTTTTCTTGGGAAAATAAGATCAGAGAATTTATTAACAAAATTAATGATTTTATTTTGTCGAGCGACGAGCAAGACGGAAAATTATAGCTTACAGGATTTAACTTTTTCTATTAGACAATATGAATCTCATTAAAACTAAAGCTATATTTTTAAAGATCTTGCCCTATAAAGAATTTGATAGCATCGTTTGCTTTTACACAGAAAAAATGGGCAAAGTAGAAGTTAAAATTAAAGGCGCTAAAAGAATACAAAGCAAATTAATTGGTTTTTGCCAACCATTTGTCCAGTCTACTCTTTTTATTGCCAAAGGGAAAAATATTTACCATTTGATTGGAGGAGAGATTGACAAAAAATTTGAAAAAATAAATTGCAATTATCTAAAATTATTTTTAGTGTCTTATGTGTTTGAGCTGGTAGATAAGTTTACTAAGCTTAACAAACCAGAAAAAATAATTTTTTCTCTAATTTTAAAAACGATGGAATCAATTGAAGAGTATAAACCCGGACAAGCTTTTATTGTGCTGTATGCTTTCATTGTTAAATTTATTTCGTTTCTAGGTTACGCCCCCGAATTAATTCATTGTGTTAATTGCAACAAAAAGATTAAAGAACGAACCTTATTTTTTAATATAAAAAGTGGCGGTGTTGTTTGTTTAGATTGTCATCAAAATAAAAAAATTAAAGGTTCAAGACTAGAATTTAAAACTTACGAGTTGATTTTGTTGTTTTTATATAAAAACTTTGATTTTTGGATGAACAAGAAAAAAATATCTCTTAAAAACCTTAAAGAAGCAACGGAATTTATTGATAAATTGGCGCAATGGCATATCGACGAGGAATTATCTTCGGGCAAGGTTTTAAGGCAATTTATTAAAATTTATGCATAGTTTTAATTTGTTGAAAAAATCTATAATTTCGGCGGCTCGTTTGGGTGAAGTAATAACCAATCACGGCGTTTTTAAAACGCCCGTTTTTATGCCGATTGCCACCCGCGCGGCGATAAAAAGTTTGACAACCGATGAAGTCAAAAATTTGGGCGCCGAAATTATACTTTCTAACACTTATCATCTAATGATGCGCCCCGGAAATGAATTAATTCGCCAAGCTGGTTCTCTGCATCAATTTATGGATTGGTCTGGCCCAATTTTAACGGACAGCGGCGGTTATCAAGTTTTTTCTTTGGCTAAACAGAGGAAAATTTTGGTCGATGGAGTTAAGTTTAAATCAGAAATAGACGGTCAAGAATATTATTTAACACCTAAAAAGGTTATGGAAATACAAGCGGATTTGGGTTCTGATATTATGATGGTTTTGGACGAATGCGCGCCTTATCCCTCGGAACATAAATATCTTGAAGAATCAATCAAGAGAAATGCTATTTGGGCCAAAAAAATGAAAGACGAAAAAAAGGATAATGGTCAATTGCTTTTTGGTATCGTGCAGGGCGGAATTTATGATGACTTAAGAAAAGAAAGCGCAGAATCTTTGATAAAAATCGGATTCGATGGTTATGCTCTGGGAGGGCTTACGATTGGCGAGCCGATTGACAATACATATCAAATTATTGAATTATTAAACCCCGTTCTGCCGTTGGATAAACCGAGGTATTTGATGGGCGCCGGCAGACCGGAACAAATTGTTGAGGCGGTAAAACGAGGAATTGATATGTTTGATTGTGTTATCCCCACGCGCGAAGGTCGCCACGGAAGATTATTTTTAAGAAATAAAAATATCAACCTACAAGATAAAAATTTTTATCGCGCTATCCAGATTGCCAACAATGAATTCTCTGCGAATTTTTCCCCAATTAACCCCGACTCTAATTTGCCGGAATTAAAAAAATATACTTTGGCTTATCTGCATCATTTATTTAAAACTGGCGAACCGTTAGCGCAACGGTTGGCCACTTTAAATAATCTAGAAATTTATTTGAATTTGATAAAAGAAATTAGAGAAGCGATCGCGCAAGATAATTTATAAAATTCGAACACATTGACAAAAGATTGATTTTGAACTATCATTTATATAGTTTAAATGGGCCGGGCAATTACTCCTTATTTTTTAAATAAGGGGAGGAAAGTCCGAACACCATATTCCGAGAAATCGGAATACAAAGCGTAGCGGTTAACGGCCGTCGCCCCTCACTTGGTCTATGAAATAGGAAATAATTATGTTATATGATTATATTCTTTTTTTCACGGCCCAAGTGAGGGGTAGAGGTGCGAACAGAGACGCGAAGCAACGAAAGACGCTTCGGCCCCTTCGGGGGTAGCTCAAATGGAAACGTTTGAGGTGAAACGGCTAAATCCTTACTGGGTGAAAGACCAAATTAACTTCGTGCGAACGAAGTAGGTAGGTCGTTTGACCTTAATAGCGATATTAAGGCTAGATAAATGATTGCCGTCTCGAGAAATCGGGAGCACAGAATTCGGCTTATAGGCCTGTTTAAGCATTAAAAACGAGACTAAGTCTCGTTTTTTATTTGAATTAAAATACAGAATTGGGTATAATTGGTAGTGAGGAGCTCAAACAAAAGTTTTACTTTTGATTTGACTCCGACTCGCCTCGCTGACCCGCTACGCCAACGCGTTAGCGTGGCGAGAGCTATGGCGAAGCGGGGCGCCCCAACTTTAGGAGCAAAGCGAGTATAATTTGTTTTATATTCTATTTTTATGCGCAAATCTCGACTTATATTTTTAACCGCTTTATTGCCATTAGATTTTATTATGCTTGTTTTGGCTGGCATATCTATTTATTTTTTGCGTTTTAAGTTATTTAAAGAAGTTTTACCGATATTCACACAGATCCCTTATAACGATTATGTTTTTAAGATCGTTTTAATTGCTTTAATTTGGATAGGAATTTTTGTTTTATTGGGCTTATATAGCATAAAAAACAGACGGCATTTTACGCAAGAAATTAGCCAAATTTTTATTGGCTGTTCTATGGGCACTATGTTAATTGTTCTATTTTTGTTTTTTCAAAGAGAATATTTTACTTCTCGGTTTATTATTTTAGCGGGATGGATAGCTTCTTTTGTTTTTTTGAGTATCGGACGATTTTTAATTCATCTAATCCAGTTAATATCTTTTAAACAAGGCATTGGCTTAGAGCCAGTCTTGATTTTAGGACAAGGAAAGGAGGTGGAAGAATTAATCAACTCTTGTCGTAAAAATCTCGGACATGGATATAATATTATCGGCCAAGCCGCTTCCGTAGATGACCTGATTAATAATTGGTCTAGTCGCGTTTCAAGTTTCGACGAGATTATTCAGGGCGATTCTAATATATCTCGATCGGATGTTTTGCGTCTTATTGCTTTTTGCAAGGAACACCAAATAAATTTTAAGTATGCCGCCGATCTCTTCGGCGCGCTTTCCAGTAATCTAGCCGTAGAAACTATGATGGGCAGGCCGTATATCGAAGTAAAACGAACGGCTTTAGATGGGTGGGGAAGGGTAGTCAAAAGAATTTTAGATATTATTTTTTCTTTTTTCGGATTGATTGCTCTGTCTCCATTTTTTATTTTATTAGGCCTTATTATTAAAATTGATTCATCTGGGTCAATTTTTGTCGGTTTAACGCGAGTCGGTCAACGGGGAAAATCTTTCAGATTATACAAATTTCGTTCTATGGTAAAAAACGCCGAACAACTTAAAAAAGACCTAATGGCGCAAAACGAGAGAAAAGATGGTCCTTTATTCAAAATGAAGAACGATCCACGCGTGACAAAAATCGGCAAATTTATTAGACGTTATAGTATCGATGAATTGCCGCAATTATTTAATGTTTTAAAGGGACAAATGAGTTTGGTCGGACCTCGGCCACATCAACCCGATGAAGTCTCACGATATGATTATAATCAAAAAGAATTATTATTCATTAAACCTGGTGTGACAGGATTATCTCAAGTTTCAGGTCGATCAAGTTTATCCTTTGAAGAGGAGGTTAAGTTAGATCTTTTCTATGTTCGCCAATGGTCTATTTGGTTGGATTTTAAAATTTTACTTAAAACCATCGTCATAGTTTTAAGTAGTAAGCATTCTTGTTAAAAATATGTCAGGTAGTGAAAATTCAATCCCGATGTCGAAGGGTCGGGACTCCGACCAAGGCGTCGGAGTAGTAAGTTTCAAGCTTTCCGCTTCGGTCTACTATCTGGTTCTATTATTAATAAAATAACTATTCTTTGCTTCTATCGCATTCCTTAATATAAATCGCACCCCGAGAAGCATCGAATCTCTACTACATGGTATGTTTAAATTTATTATAGGGCTAGAAATCCATTTAGAGCTTAAAACAAAAACAAAAATGTTTTGTTTTTGTGAGAATAAACTCGATTTGAGTCATCCTAATAGCAATATTTGTCCGGTTTGTACTGGTCAGCCAGGGGCATTGCCAGTAGTAAATCGTCTAGCTCTTGAACAAGCGATTTCGTTGGGCTTGTCTTTAAATAGTCGCGTGGCCGAAAAATTTAAATTTGACCGCAAAAATTATTTTTATCCAGATTTGCCGAAGGGTTATCAAATCAGTCAATATGATCATCCGATTATTGCGGGCGGTTATCTAGACATTGATTTATCAAATGAGCGCAGAAAAATAAGATTAAACAGGATTCACCTTGAAGAAGATACTGCTAAATTATCGCACTCGGGCGATAATACTTTAATTGATTTTAATCGTTCGGGTATTCCTTTAGTCGAAATTGTTACTGAGCCAGATCTAAAATCTCCCGAAGAGGCAAAGATATTTTTGCAAGAATTGCAGTTGATTGCCCGATATTTGAATATTTCCGATGCCGATATGGAAAAAGGACAAATGCGTTGCGACGTCAACGTCAATATTAGTTTTGATAAAGACGAGCGAGAGATTAAAACACCAATCACAGAAATTAAAAATTTAAATTCCTTTAAGGCCGTGGAAAGGGCTTTAGGTTTTGAAGCTAATCGCCAATACGAAGAATATATTGCCGGGGGAGAAATTGTAAGGCGTCAGGGAAAAATTACGGTCGGTTGGGACGAGAACAAAGAGAAAATTATAGTTCAAAGGATTAAAGAGGGGATAACGGATTATCGTTATTTTCCGGAACCGGATATTCCATTTTTTGATTCGACGGTGGACAATTTCATCAATATTAATAATTTAAGATCTTCTTTGCCTGAATTGCCCTGTATTCGTCGCGAAAGATTCGAGCGCTCTTATGATTTATCCAAAGAAGAGGCGAAGATTCTGACCAGCCAAAAAATTATGGCCGATTTCACGGAGCATGTTGTTTCTGAACTCAAAGCATGGCTTATATCTTTAGAAACCGTAGAAGATAGCGAACAAGAAATTTGGACGAAACACCGATCAAAGCTATTAAAGCTGGTGTCGTCTTGGATTATTAATCGATTGTTTTATCTTTTTCAAACGCACCATGAAAATTTTGAAAATCTTAAAATTACTCCTGAAAATTTCGCCGAATTTATTATTTTAATTTATGAAAATAAGGTTTCCGGCACTATGGCTCAAAAGCTTTTGGAAGAAATGTTTATAACTGGAGCAGATGTTGATAAAATAATACAATCCGAAGACTTTAAAAGAGTTGACAATACTACAGAAATAGAAAATATCGTTCAAAAAGTAATTGATAAAAACGCTGAAATGGTAAAAGCATATCAAAACGGGAGAATCAACGTTTTGCAATTTTTAATTGGTCAAGCGATGAAAGATAGCAAGGATAGAGCCGATCCCAAGCTACTGAAGCAAATTTTTGAAGCTAAAATAAGCGTAAAATATATAGAACAATAAAGGTATTTTATTATATTGACTTTTCTATCAAAATATGATATAAATACAGTATAGTTGGTAGCGAGAAGTTCAAACAAAAGTTTTACTTTTGACTTGACTCTGAACGTCCAAATTTCACAAGCAAAGCGAGTATAATTCAATATATAAATCAAGCCTATGATAGAAAAGATCTCAATTAATAATGGCGAAGATGGACCAGCTACGCGCGAATTTAAGAGTTTTGTGGTTTCATTAGAAGAATCAAATAAGCCGTCTGGCGATAAAAATGACGACAAATCGTCTATCGATCTCGATATCGAAAAAATCTTAAATTTTAAAGATAATCTCTTAATGTCCGCTAAAGATGACATCTTAATCGCCGGTATTTATTTTGGGGTTTTAGATATTTTTAAAGACAACGAATCTGTTAATAAATTGATCAGCAATAATAACCGATCTCGTTTAGAGAAAGAAGAAATTTTCCCTCGCGTTAGGACTATTTTAAATGAAATTAGAAGAGATAAAGGCATACCAACTTGGGACGAGAAGTTAAAAAAACTGGCCAAGAAGGCTATTCAAATAATTGAACAATTGGCGGAAGAAGGGAAATTAGAACGCCAGTTTGTGCTAGAACCAATAAGATTCGATCTTGGGCCCGACCCAGTAGATTTAGAGGGAGAACAAATATTGGATCAACAAGAAGAATCAGAGGTTAATCAAAAATTAAAAGAAGCTGAAAGGTTATCGGGCGTTGGTTATTATAGCGGTTCGTCGCCAGATGCTAAAAAAGACAGAAGAGCTCTTATTAATCTTTTTAAAATCACCCTTAGATCTATTAAGCAAAGAGGTGGTAAACCCGAAGAACTTATACCCTTGATGATTAGGCAAATGCAAAGAATTAAGAAATAAAATAAATTTTATGAATAACAAATTTGAAGCAAGTAATTGTCCTATTTGCGGCCAGCCGTATTGTGAACACGTTAAACCTGCGACAGGGGCCGCGGCTGCTCAAGAACAGGTTGTCGTTGAACCGGAAAAAACTGATGAAAATGAAAGTAAAATTGAAGTGGCTGATATTTATGAGGTCAACGAGAATATGCCCGATCAAGAAATCGCTAGCCGGATTGTGGACACAGTAATTGAATCAACTCAAGAATATAAACCCGACGACTTAGATCAAAAATATAAACCCATTAAGATTCTTTTAGAATATGAAAAAACAGTGCCCGAGGCCATAGATAAAATGAATATTCGAGAGGCGATAAAATCACAATTGGCTACCTCTGTGGGCATCAGAAGAAAAGGCACTGATTTTAATACCATGGTTAAAGGTTTAGCTTATTATGCTCAACAAAGATTAGAAAAATCGGTCGCCGAAAATAAAGATAAATTAA
Source organism: Patescibacteria group bacterium UBA4787 (assembly GCA_002402995.1). Classification (GTDB taxonomy): domain Bacteria; phylum Patescibacteriota; class Patescibacteriia; order UBA2591; family UBA4787; genus UBA4787. The sequence goes on along the minus strand of DHGX01000004.1, from coordinate 126,462 downwards.
CGAATTATATTGGAAAAAGAAACCCAGAGAAGCAAAAAATTTAATTATTTAAAAAATCTTTACAGATTTCCTTCGCTTTTCTATAAGGGCGGAGGAAATCTTTTTTTTCGCCGTTAAAATTAAGCCAAACAATATCTTTATTTCTTTTAAACCAGGTTATTTGTCTTTTAGCATAATGGCGAGTATCTCTTTTTAGGCTATTTATCGCTTGATCTAATGTTTCTTCGCTTTTAAGATATTTTCTAAATTGGTGATAACCAATTCCGCTCATAGCTGAACGAGACCAAGAATATTTTTTAGCTATTTTTCTTGCTTCGTTTACCAATCCTAATTTTATCATTCGTTCTACTCTTTTGTTTATGCGATTATAAAGTTTTTCCCGCGGTAAATTAATTCCCAAAATTAAACTTTTATATTTGCTGTTATTTTTTTTTCTTAATTCCGAGAATTTTTTTCCGGTTTTAATAATTACTTCTAGGGCGCGAATAACGCGGCGATGATTTTTGGGATCAATAAATTTTTTGGCACATGGATCAAGTTTTAATAGTTTCTGATAAAACCAATTTTCGCCGTAGCGCTTAAGTTGTTTTTCTAGTTTTAATCTTAATTTTCGATCAGGAGCGACCCGCGGTATTTCATACTCTTGAATAAGCGCGTCAACATATAAACCCGTGCCGCCGGCGATAATCGGCATTTTGTTGCGAATAATAATATCATTAATGATCTTATGGGCTGTCTTTTTAAAATGAGCTACGGTTATTCTGCGATTGGGTTCGGCAATATTTATAAAATAATGCGGTATATTGTTTATTATATAAATATTGTTTTTCTTATAATATTTTTTCCCGATATACGGTTTAGCCGTTCCAATGTCTAAATTTTTATAAACCGTACGACTGTCGGCGCAAATTATTTCACCGTTAAATTTTTTAGCCAGATATAGCGCTAAGTCGGTTTTACCGGAAGCGGTTGGGCCGATCACAACGATGATTTTAGGCAATTTGTTGCTTATTTTCATAGTTAGTTTTGTGTTTTTAATGGTTTGTTATATAATAATTCTTATTTGTGGTTTAGTCAAAATATATTTTATTTCATGGATAATCTAATAATTGGCTTGAAAAATTTTATCCAAGCCGCTAATTCTTATCAAAGCGCTATTATTGTAATAGTCGCTGGTTTATTTAGTTTCTTGTGGTTATTTTTTTGTTGGTTGATAGAGGATAAAAACAAAGAACCTAAAAAACAATTAGTTCGTTTATTTTTTTGGGGCGCCAGTGTTGCCATACCGGTTGCCCTAGTTGCTATTCCGTTAAATTATGCTTTATTCGGAAGCCGCAACCCGGCTACATTTCCCTTGTGGCTTATTTTCGTAAATACTTTTATTTTTCAATCTCTTTTCGAAGAATGTGGCAAATATGCAGTATTGAGCGATAAAATTTATCATCACCCCGCGTTTAATCGTCCCCGTGATGGCATGATTTACGGTATGGTTGTTGGACTGGGTTTTGCTTTCACAGAAAATATATTATATTCCATAGGTTCGAATGCCGGTTTATGGGAAAATTTAGGACTTTTAACGATGAGAACATTTATTTCCACTTCAACTCATTTCTTGACAGGCGGTATCATTGGATACTATATGGGTCGAGCTAAATTTATGAGAGATGGAAAAAAACAAAGCCTCTGGTTAATATTTAAAGGAGTGTTCCTGGCCATCTGTTTCCACGGTCTTTATAACTCACTACTTCTAATAATTAGCAAAAATAACGGTGCAGTTTGGCTAATAGCTGTTTGGGCGGTTTATATTATCAGTGTTTATTATTTTATTTTCCGAAATTTACGAAAAATTCAAAAATTAGATCGGTTTTCCCTCTAAGGCCCAGGGCGCGGCTTTGGTAATTTTAATTTTTGTGATTTTGTTAAGCCGACAGGGTCTTTCGTCGTTAATTTTAATTCTTATCTTCTTAAAATTTTTAGTTCGTCCATAAAAATAATCTTTGTTTTGTTTTTCTAATAAAACGTCTAAATTTTTGCCTATAAGTTTTGAATTATTTTTTAACGCAGTTTTCTTCAAAATCTCCGTTAAAATTATCCTTCTTTGTGCTTTTATTTTTGGTGAGACGTTGTCTTTAAATTTTGCATAAGCGATTGTTTGTCCGCGCGGAGAATATTCGGCTATATAAACCATATCGAATCGCGCCTCTTTCATTAATGCAGCCGTTAATTTGAAATCTTGTTCTGTTTCGGTGGGGAAGCCAACAATAATATCGGTAGAAATATTAATATCCGGCATTAAAAGCCTAGCTCTTTTTATGATTTGTTTATATTCGGATATTGTGTAATGGCGGTTCATTAATTTTAAAATTCGATTACTTCCTGACTGAACCGGTAAATGCAAATAATGGCCGATTTTTTTGCATGTTTTCATAGTTTTTAATAATTCAAAGGAAGTGTCTTTGGGGTGGTTAGTGATAAAATGAAGGAAAAAATCGTCCTTTATACCATTTATTTTTTTTAAAAGACTATTAAAATCTGTTTTTTTGTCTTTATAACTATTAACATTTTGACCGATCAAAATAATATTTTTGACGCCATGTTTAATTAAGCCTTTTATTTCTTTTATAATAAATTTAGCCGATCTTGAATATTCTTGCCCTCGCGTATAGGGCACTACGCAATAAGAACAAAAATTATTACAGCCAGAGGAAATCGGCACATAAACAGTAGTGGATTTTCCTATTTTCGGCTTTAAATCAAGATAGTTTTTTGTTATAGTTTTCTTGCCGACAATTTTAAGTTTTTTTGCTAAATCTTTTATATCGTCAATTTTGATAATTAAATCAAAAAATTTATTTAATTTAACAGCGTCCTTCTTCAGTAAACAGCCGGTTAAAATTAGTTTTGCGCCCATTTTTTTAAGCGGCAATAAGTTTTTAACCTGTCCATAAATTCGATTAACTGCCGATTGTCTTACAGAACAAGCAATAATTATGACGTATCTGGCTTCTTTTAAGTTTTCAGCCTGTTTAATTTTATTGAATTCAAAGACAGACGCGATCCTTCCCGCGTCTGCTTTATTCATTTGACAACCGTAAACAATTAAATAGTAACCAGACATTTATTCGTTAGTTGGTAACTTGAATGTAGGAAATAGCCCTAGAACCTGATCTTGGTTGATTTCTGTCCAACCCTCTTCTTGCTCTAAAGCGAGAGGAGTTTCATGAACAATTTCTACCTGCCGCTCGGCCATCTCTGCTTTATTGTCGCGATATTCAATGATTTGTCCTTGGGCATCTATATGATATGTTTGATCGAATCCCTCGCCCGTAGTAAGAATCCAACAACCATTTTTGTCGTCCGATTTGGCAAAGAATTTATTTTCTTTTTTACATGTTTCAAAATTTTCGATAGCCATAATTGTTATTATAACAACCTTTTAATTAATTATTCTTGCTCAGGCAGTTTAAAAAAGGGGATTATCTCTAACGCTTCTTCGGCAGATAAAATTTCCCATCCTTTGTTTTTGTGGATGGAATTTTGGTCTTCGTAAACAATCATTTGTTTTTCTTTTTTTTCTGCATTCTGTATTAAAATATCGTTATAATCAATGATTTTCCCGTTATTATCAAGGCGATAAACTTGATCTATATTTTTTCCAATAATATGAATATAACAGCCGTTATTTTTATCGGATAATTTAAAAAATTTTATTTCTCCTGGTAATCTTTCCTTAGATTCTTCAAAAACTTCCATAAATTTATTTGTGGGCGAGTGAGAGAAAAATAAATGAATTTGCTTTTCCGAACGAGTGGGACAAATATGGGGCTTAATGCCCCTTATCATTTTATTTTGATATTTATACGATTTTCGTTTTTAGGGGAATTAGCGAATAATGGCGGAAACATAGAAATTTTAAAACTACCAATATCTTCAATTTTCTGCAAACGGTCTTTGATTTGAGTACGAGAAAGGTTTAAAAAGTTTGATTTTGAAAACTGGTCATTTTTTTCCGAAACAATATATCGTCCGTTCAGGTAAATTTCAAAAGTAGCAGTCTGGTTTTTGGGGTCATAGTCCTTGAATCGGTATGCCAAGCTAGACCTATTTGCATTATATAATTGATAACCGACTGGAATATTAGATTCAAGTTTTTCCTGTGCAGATTTTAATAACCTTTCTTCATTTACTAGCGCAGCGATAATTTTTAAGATAACTTCGGCGGTAAATTCCGTTTTTTCTTCGTTTGCTTTGGCGCTGACATTCTCCTTAATTACTTCAGGTTTAATCGCGATTTTAAAATTATCTTGATCCGCATATTTCTTTTCCAGTTCTTTTATAGAACTTTGAATTAATTCATTTTTTAAAGATTCAACGGCGTTGTCAATATCTTTTTTAGTAACAACACCTGCTTTTTTAAGCCCGCCAGTTGTTGATTTGTCGCTTTCAGCGAAAACCTGAGTTTGTAAAATAGGCGATAGTCCCGGAATGGTAAATTTTGTCGGTCCGATTTCATAATCTTGTCCTGTTTTATCCGCACGGATAGCTACTCTTCTTTTCTCGCCAGACGGTATAGTTGCTTTGTTGGTTAGACGGAAAAGGAGCCCGCTGGACGAGAGGAGTCTGGTGTTGACTATCAAAATTTGATTTTGTTTTGAACGATTGGTAATAACTGCTTCTCCTGTGGCAAAATCTTCCATGCTTACAAGAGCAGTAGGAGAGAATGTGTTTTTAGCGGAAACCGTATTTATTTCTATCGTTGTATTAAGAGTGGCGGCGAGATTAGCATCAATGTCTTTTTGTTTAGAAACAATATTGATGGTGGTCTTATAGAATAACGACGCAAAAGAGAACATGAAAAAGATAGCCAGAAGAATGGTGGCAATGATGAAAAATCTTATAATTTTATTTTGAGGAGAAATAAACATATTAGGTATGCGATTTATATCAAGGAATGCGATAGAAGCAAAGAATAGTTATTTTATTAATAATAGAACCAGATAGTAGATCGAAGTGGAAAACTTGAAACTTACTACTCCGACGCCTTGGTCGAAATCCCGACCCTTCGACGTCGGGATTGAATTTTCACTACCCAACATAGTCTATATATAATAAACATTACCATTTTCTTGTCTGTTCGACAAGCTACCCCTTAATTGATCAAAGTCTTTGACTGTTTTCTCGATATTTTCTTTATTTATCTCGGCCACATCTTCAACAATGATTTTTTTAATATTATCTTTATCGGAAAGTCTGCCTAAAATAATGATGATTTTATTCTCTTCCCAAACTCTGGGTGCAAGATTAAGAATCTTAGGAAAAATTATAGACTCAACCGATCCCGTTTCGTCTTCAATTTTCGCAAAAATCATTAATTCTTTATTGGCGGTAATAATCTTTTTTAAATTGGTGATAATACCGCATATTAAAATACGTCTTGATCCTGGTTTGTGATTATTTATTTCATTTATTGGTAAAACAAATTTTTTAAGCTTGGGTCTTAATTCGGTCATAGGGTGCGCAGAAATAAATAATCCCAATAATTCTTTTTCCCATATTAATTTTTGATTAATATCTACATCCGGAGCGCGCCTTAAGTTTATTTTGTGGTTAATTTGACTATCATTAAAGCCGAACATGTTCGTTTGTCCGCTCAATTTATCCTTTTCAATTTTTTTATTAAAATCAAGAATAAATTCCGCGTTTTCTAATAATGTGCCACGTTCTTCAAATTTATCCAAAGCGCCGGATTTTATAAGGCTTTCTAATGATTTTTTGTTGAAATCTTTGGTTTGAATCCGGTTAACAAAGTCTTCAAAATTTTTAAAATTACTGGATTTTTTTCTTTCATCAATTATTGACTTAACGATGCCCGCACCGACATTTTTAATAGCTAAAAGCCCAAATCTAATTTTTTTGTAATTTTTTTTGTTTTCATCCGAAACTACCGTAAAACTTTCAAGGCTTTCGTTAACGTCTGGGGGTAGAACTTCAATGTCCATTTTTCGGCATTCTTCAACTTCGATGGCAATACGATCGGTATCGCTTAAATCAGAAGTTAAAAGCGCTGCCATAAAATGCGATGGATAGTGGGATTTTAGATAAGCGGTTTGATAGGCGAGCATAGCATAACAAGCGGCGTGGGCACGATTAAAACCATAATGCGCAAAAGGCAAAATAAAATCCCACACTTTGTCAGCGATAAGGGGTGAAGCGCCATTTTTTATCGCCCCCGATTTAAATTTCTTTTCTTGTTCAACTAATAATTTTTCTATTTTTTTACCCACGGCTTTACGCAAAATATCAGCTTCAGCATAAGTGAAACCGGCGAAATCTCTGGCGATCTGCAACACTTGGTCTTGTGTAACGATAACACCATATGTTTTTTTGAGAATCGGCTTCAATTTTTTATCAAGATATGTAGTTTCTCTCCTATGGTGTTTTCCGGCAATAAAACTTGGTATGCTTTCAATGGGACCGGGACGATAAAGAGCCACCATAGACATAATATCTTCTAGCTCGGTCGGTTTAAGCTCTTTAAGATATCTTTTCATTCCGTCGCTTTCAAGTTGAAAAACGCCGGTTGTTTCTCCTTTTTGTAATAATTTAAACGTTTTCTCGTCGTTTAGATTTATCTTATCGATATTTATTTTTTCTTCGGTAGTATGATTGATTATTTTTATGGCATTTTCAATTACGGTTAAATTTTTTAGTCCCAAAAAGTCCATTTTTAATAAGCCTAAATCCTCAATAGCGTGCATTTCATATTGGGTGATAATGGTTTTATTTTCGGAAGAAGTATCTAATTGAAGAGGGAGGTATTCGGTTAGGGGTTGTGGTGTGATAACTACGCCGCAAGCGTGTTTTGATGCGTGTCTAGCCACGCCCTCTAATTTTTTAGCAGTGTTGATAATCTTAGCCGCATCTCGGTTTGTTTCATAAATATTTTTAAATTCTTTAACTGTTTCGAGGGCTTCTTTTAAGTCCATATTGGCTGGGATCATTTTGGAAATCATATCACAGAAACTATAGGGATAATCGAGAACCCGGCCAACGTCTCGCACTGCCGCGCGAGCAGCCATAGTCCCGAATGTTATTATTTGCGCAACATGATCTTGCCCATATTTCTTTTCGACGTATCTAATTACTTCGTCGCGACGCGTATCAGCAAAATCCAAGTCGATATCAGGCATTGAAATTCTTTCCGGGTTTAAAAATCTTTCAAAAACCAAATTATAAGCTATCGGATCAATATTAGTAATATTCAGAATATATGAAACAATTGAGCCGGCGGCCGAACCGCGACCCGGTCCAACAACGATGCCATTAGTTTTAGCCCAGCTTACAAAATCTTCAACAATTAAAAAATAAGAAGCAAATTCAGTTTTTTTGATTATTGATAACTCATAATTAAGTCGTTCTTTAATCTCGTCGGTAATAATCGGATAACGGCTAGAGATTCTGTCTTGACAAAGTTTCTCAAGATAATCTTCGGGCGTTAAATTATCTGGTACAGGGAAATGAGGAAGTTTTATTTTTCCTAATTCTAATTCCAAATTACATTCATTGGCTATTTTTTCACTATTTTTAATGGCTTCTGGATAATCATAAAAAAGCTGGCTCATTGTTTCGGGCGAACGGAAAGAAAAATCTTCACCCAACATGCAAAGTCTTTGTTTGTCTTCTTTTTTGTGTTTAGTCTGTAAACACAAGAGAATATCTTGTGTCTCTGCATCGCTGATATCAACGTAGTGAATATCGTTGGTAGCAACGATCGGAAGATTCAGTTTTTTGGCTAATTTAAGTAGTCCTTCGTTAGCTATTTTCTGTTCCGGAATACTTTCGTGATATTGAAGTTCAAGATAAAGATCGTCTTTAAATATTTCTTTATATTCAAGGGTTAGTTTTTCGGCTTTAGCGAAATCCTGGTTAACGATAGACCTGGGTATTTCTCCTTGCAAACAAGCAGTTAAAGCAATTAAACCACCCGAGTATTTTTTTAGAGTCTCTTTGTCAACTCTCGGTTTATAGTAAAAACCTTCCAGGTGGGCGAAACTGACAAGTTTAACTAAATTTTTATAACCATTGTAATTTTTAGCTAGAAGAACTAAGTGAAATGGCTTTTCGTCAATTCTTGCTTTTTTGCTCGTCATGCTATTCGGCGCAACATAAACTTCGCATCCGATAATCGGCTTGATTCCCGCAGCCTTGGCTTTTTTATAAAATTCTATAGCCCCGTACATTACGCCGTGATCGGTGATTGCTAAAGCCGACATGTTGTATTTTTTAGCCTCGTTAATCAAGTCATCTATTTTGGCCAAGCCGTCTAATAAACTATAATGCGAATGTGTATGAAGATGTACAAACGACATAAAAATGATTTCTTATAAAGAAATAAGTAAGGGTTAAAATTCTAAATTTTTAACTTGAAGATTATCTTCTCTGTGGATTGTAAAATATATTAATCTATTTTTTTTTAGAGTTTTTTTCCTTCCAAGTCTGGAAAAAGGAAATGGCTTCCTTAGTAATTTGAGTAAAAATGCCCAGTAAAGAAGAGAGCTTGATTTTCTCTTTTAAGTTATTAATCACATTGTCGACCTTATTAGTTACATCAGCAATCTTTTTTAAGATTAATATCCAATAAAATAATGCTACGCAAATAAAAATCGCGATAATAGCGACTAATATAATAAGCGCATAAAAGCAAATATCTCCGCCATAAATCATAATTTTTTTATTACTTTTTTAAAATATTTGTTAATTTTCTTTAATATGATATTATTGACAAAGGCCTAAAATAACATAAAATTAATTGTATGGATAATCCAAATGGATATAATTTAACGCCCAATCAATTAAAATGGGCACAATGGTGGCTAACCAATAAAAAACTTCTTAAAAAATTGTTGATTATTTTTTTAATCGTAGTTAATTTCGGAGTATATTTTTTCGCCATTTATAATTTTATAACATTTTTGACTTATAGTAAAGATTATAACAAGATGATAGAAGAAATGACGACCCTACAAGACGATTACTCGCTTTTACGCGCTATTCATCAACCAAAACCGCTGGAAATAGTTTCGACCCATGTTTTGTATGCGAGTAAAGATGGGTATGGTTTTTCTAGATATGATATCGGCGTAATCGTTAAAAATAATAATGAGAATTGGATAATTTCTTCTTTAGAATATAATTTTTTGCTTTCTAATGGATCAAATACGGCAACTCAAAAAACCATCCTATTGCCGAACCAAGAAAAATATTTATTCTCTTTAGGTCAGAAAATAAGCGATCAAACTAAAATTAACAGTGCTGAATTTAATATTAAAAATATCCAATGGCAAAGAGTCAAATCTAATCACAAGAAAATGCTGGATGTCTTGCCCCAATTAATAATAAAAGATCAAAAAATAAATTATTTATCTGGACCCAGCGACACTATTATTCCGCAATTAGAATTTACGATAAACAATCAGTCTGTTTTTAACTTTTGGCAACTAGATTATACAACTGCATTTTATCGAGGGAGAGACATTGTTGCCGTTTATCCGGTCAGTATTAAAAACATTATGAGCGAAGAAAACAGAATAGTTAAAATATTTCTTGGATCTAATTTTCCCGAAACCACAGAAATTGTTTTTTCTTTGAACACGGACATCTTAGATCCAAATATTATATATTTTAAGAGATAACCAATTATAATTTTAATGATTTTGACCGGGAAAAAGATATTTAATTTCGATTGGATTTTATTTTTACTGGTACTCTTTTTAATTATTTTCGGTCTAGTTATTCAATATTCATTATCTTTAAATACCGCATTCGGTGTTTCTAACTTATTTGTTAGACAATCGGTATTTGCGGTGATCGGACTCATTCTTTTATTTATTGTCTCATTGATAGATTTCAGGAATCTAAAACCATTAATTTATTTTATTTATATAATAACAAATTTGTTATTATTGGTGGTTTTATTTTTTGGTGAAACCGTACGAGGAGTCAAAGGATGGTTCCATTACGGAATCATCAATTTTCAGCCTGTAGAACTAGCCAAGATTGTTCTTATCTTGGTTCTAGCTTATTTTTGGGGATTTTCTAAAAAAAGAGAGGTGTCTATTAAGAGGATATTTTTGAGTTTTCTGATTATTTTTCTGCCTCTTATTTTGATTCTCAAACAACCTGATCTCGGATCAGCTTTGGCGATTATCGGCCTATGGCTAATTTTTCTTTTAATCGTTGATAATAATATCAAACACTTCATTGTTTTGGGTCTAATAATTGTTATTCTTCTTAGCTTCAGCTGGTTTGTTTGGTTAAAAGATTATCAAAAAACTCGCTTAATGATTTATTTTGAGCCTGGGCGCGATCTTTTAGGTAAGGGTTATCAGATTAATCAATCAATAATTACTGTCGGTTCGGGTAAGTTGTTCGGTCGAGGGCTCGGGTTTGGTCCACAAAGCCAGCTTCGTTTTTTACCGCTTAGTGAAACCGATTTTGTTTTTGCCACGATTGGCGAAGAAACGGGATTTTTAGGTGCTGGCATGGTTTTGATATTCTTTTTGGTGATTATAAAAAGAATACTCAAAATTGCCAAAAAAGCCTACGATCAGTTTGGTTCTTTAATTGCCATTGGTGTCAGCGCTTATATTTTTATTCAACTAATAATAAATATTGGCATGAATATAGGGTTAATGCCAATCATTGGTATCCCGTTGCCATTTTTAAGTTATGGCGGCAGCTCCATGGTGTGCAGTTTGTTGGCTATCGGTTTAGTTGAAAGTATTGCAATTCATCAGCCGCGCTTAGAGGTTTAAAATTTCTAGACGGAGTTTACTTTTTTTTTAAATCTTTGTATAATTAAAATCTAATAAAATCTTAATTATAAGAATATTATGTTAACCCTTTCGACACAAGTCAGAGAAACTAAAGGCAGAAAAAATAAACGATTAAGGAAGCAGATGATGATACCAGGTGTTATTTATGGACATAGCACTAAAAATCAAAACATCCAGGTTCCTTCAAACTCTTTTAATAAAATTTTTAAAGAAATAGGCGAAACCAGCTTGATTAGCCTTGATATCGAAGGAAAAAAGTCCATTAAAGTCTTAATTCGCGATCTTCAGTACCATCCTTTAACGAATCGCATTGAGCATATAGATTTTTATGAGGTTAGGGCCGATGAAATGATCTCTGTTGATGTTCCTTTAAAATTAGTTGGCGAAGCACCGGCAGTAAAAGAACTTGGCGGTATTATTGTTTTGGCTCTTAAAGAAATAAAAATTCAGTGTTTGCCAGATGATTTAATCCACGAGCTAGAGGTTGATATTTCTAATTTAAAAACTTTTGATAACGTAGTTCGCATTAAAGACCTAAATGTTTCGTCAGGATTGAAATTAATGAATAATGTAGAAGAAGTATTGGTTGCCGTAGAACAGCCGCGCGCAGAAGAAGAACTCAAGACCTTAGAGGAAAAGCCAGGCGACGAAATATCTAAAGTGGAAGTTATCACCGAAAAGAAAACAGAAGAAACGGGAGAACAAATCAAAGAAGTCAAAGAGAAAAAATAGTTTCTTGCAATCAAAGGATTAACAATCTTTATATATTCTAATGCAAGTTAGTAGAAGAAATTTTTATATAAACGGAATAATAATCGTTATTTTTCTGTTTTTTTCTGTTTTTATTTTTGCCGGTTGTGTAAAAAAAATAACTAATTCTGACAGCGAGAATAAACAAATAAACAACAATGAACAAATTTATTATGGCCTATTGGATGGAAGAATTATCGGCCAAGAAAATAAAGATCCTTTTCTTGCTTTAATGATCGATAATGCTATCGGTTCTGGACTTATTGATTCAAGGCCTGTGGCAGGTGTTAATTCCGCTTCTATTGTTTACGAATTTCCCGCTGAAGCGGGTGTTACCAGGTTTATGAGTATCTTTGAACTAAATAATCTGCCAGAAAAAATAGGACCAATCAGGTCCGCCAGGCCGTATTTCGCCGGTTTAGCCGAAGAATACCAGGCGATATACGTGCATGCCGGCGGCAGTCCACAGGTTATCAATGAGTTGAAGCAGGGAAAATACGACATCTATGATTTAGATGAAATTAGCGCTAACGGAAGTTATTTCTGGCGTGATAATTCGGGAATACCGCCCTTCAACCTTTATACATCAAGCGATCTTATTAATAAATTTATTCAAAAAAGAAATATTTTGAATTACGCTGATTTTCGTCCTTGGAGTTTTCGCGACAATAAATCCGACGAGGAAAATGACACGATCCAACAAGTAGAAATTAGTCAATATAAAGTGCGTTGGAAGTACGACAATGACAAAAAAATTTATTTTCGTTATCAAAACAATAAACCATATTTAGATGACAAAAATAATCAAATCTCGACGATTAATTTAATTGTTCAAAAAATGCCGATTGCCGTTATCGACGCTGTTGGGCGCAGAGAAATTAAAATAGACGGTCGAAGTATGGCCTATATTTATATGAATGGCAATAAAATTGAGGGCAGTTGGATTCGCGACAATAATCGAACAATTTTTTACGACCAAAATGGCAACGAAATTAAATTCTTACGAGGCAATATTTGGGTTGAAATAATAGGAGAGAAATAAAGGACATTATTCCTGTATATTATTTACGACTTATGGTTGGTAGCGAGGATGTCAAATAAAAGTCTTCTTTTGATTTGATTCCGACTCGCCTCGCTGACCCGCTACGCCAACGCGTTAGCGCGGCGAGAGCTCCGGCGAAGTGGGGCGCCCCAATTTCAACTGCGAAGCAGTTATAATCACCAATCTATCTTTTATGGATAAGTCTTTTCTAATTTCGATATTAAAATGATAATCGGTAAGTTGTTTTTTTATAAATTTTATAAGAGCATTTTTTTGAGTAGGCGAGATTTCAATAATTATCTTACCTTTTGGTGTTAAAAAATTTGGAGCTTGGAACAAAAATCTTTTTATAATTTCCAGCCCTTGCTTGCCGCCGTTTAAAGCCACGACAGGTTCATATTTGATTGTTTTGCTTTTGGCCGGCGAAAGATACGGCAAATTAGCAATAATTATATCAAATCTTCCTTTAATTTTGTTAAATAAATTGCTTTGTCTGAATTTAATATTTCTAACCACATTATTTTTAGCATTTAATTCAGCGATCTTTAGCGCTGATTTAGAGATATCTACGGCTGTAATTTTAGCGACAGGGAAGAGTTTTCCCAAGGTAACTATAATACAACCGGAACCGGTTCCTATTTCTAAAATTTTTGAATTTGTGTCTAATCTATAATTTTCTAAAATATACTCAATAATTGATTCAGTTGCTTGCCTAGGAATTAAAACTTTTTGGTTAACAAAAAGATTTAAACCAAAAAATTCCCTATGTTTGATTAAATAGGGAGTTGGCCAACCAGTTAATCTTTTTTGGATTAATTTTCTAAACCCAGCTTCTTGTTTTTTATTTAATTCATCTTCTGGATGTGCATACAAATATTCTTTGGTGTCTTTTACAATATAAGCCAAGATAATCTCGGCTTCTAACATCCAAGATTCTATTTTTTTATGTTTTAATTCTTTTTTAGCCCAAATTAACGCTTCTTTTATCTTCATCTGATTTTTGTAACTCTTCAATGGCATTTTTAATGTTACCGTTCATAAAATCGTTGATATTGTGCCAGCTGATGTTGAAGCGATGATCGGTAATTCTGTCTTGCGAGAAATTATAAGTTCTAGTTTTTTCGCAACGCTCGGCGCTACCGATTTGCGAGCGTCTCTCGTCGGCGCGTTCTTTATGTTTTTTTTCTTCCATTAAGACTAAAAGCCTGGATTGTAATATTTTAAAAGCTTTTTCTTTGTTTTTAAATTGAGATCTTTCGTCTTGGCAGCTCACCACTAAACCGGTAGGCAGGTGAACGATTCTAACAGCTGTTTCCACTTTTTGTACATTTTGTCCGCCATGTCCGCCTGATCGAAAAGTTTCGATTTTTAAATCTTCGTTTTTGATCTTGATGTCAACGTCCGTTGCTTCCGGCAAAACCGCTACGGTAGCCGTAGAGGTGTGAACGCGTCCGTTCTTTTCTGTCTCGGGAACGCGCTGCACGCGATGAACTCCGCTCTCATACTTTAAATATTTATAAGCATTTTTTCCTTCAATTCTAAAAACAACTTCTTTAAAACCATTAAGGTCTGTTCGGCTGGCATTTAAGATTTCTGTTCGCCAACCATTATGATCAGCAAAAAGACTATACATTCTAAAAAGATTAGCAGCGAACAAAGAAGCTTCGTCTCCTCCTGTGCCGGCGCGGATTTCCATAATGACATTTTTTGATTCGATAATGCTTTTCTCGGACAAAAATTCTTTCAGCTCATTTTCTATTTTTTCTTTTTCTCTAAAAAGTTCGTTTTTTTCTGTTTGCGCAATTTCTAAAAGTTCAGCGCCTTCTTCGGTTTTCGAAAAAATTTCTAATTCCTCTATTTTTTGTTTAATATTTTCTATCTTTTCTAACAGATCTACTAATTCTTTAGTCCTATTATATTCGCGTGATGTTTCTGTTAATTTTTCTGAGAATGACAAAATTCCCGGGGCTTGCAACTCGCGCTCCAGATTAATTAATTTATCTCTAAGATTTTTTAAGTTTGGTAAATTCATAATATAAATAGAACCGCTATTATCAAACAAACGAAACCCGCCAAAGTTTTTTTAAAAAATTTAGGCGGGTGAGTGAGCACAAACAACAAAGGACTAATGTCCTTTATTAGTTTTGTTTTTACCTTTTTTTGTAGTGAGTTTTGCGGCTATCGTTTTCGATTTTATCTGTTTCTTCGCGGATTTTTTTTCAATTAATTTTCTGAATCTTTCAATTCGACCGCCGGTATCGATTAATTTTTGTTTGCCAGTATAAAAAGGATGGCACTTGGAACAAATTTCCACATGCATTTCTTCAACGGTAGAACCGCTATTAATAGTATTTCCGCAGGCACAAATAATTTTAGCCCCCGAATAATAAGTTGGGTGTGTATCTTTTTTCATAAGTGATAATTATTTTAACAGCTTGATTTTTTTTGACAAGTGGATTATTATAGAATATAATAAATACACTTAATTTTAATATTAAATACAATAAAAATTCTTATTATGACTCAAGTCCCCACAGTTTTAGAGCTTTTTAAAGCCGGAGCCCATTTAGGCCATCATGTTAGCAAAAGACACCCCAAAATGCTACCCTTTATCCATAGCACGAAAAATACTATTCATCTTATTAATTTAGAGAAAACTGTTGAACAGCTTAAGGCGGCAGGAGATTTTTTGTCTGAAATTATAGCCAAAGGCGGTAACGTTTTGTTCGTTGGTACAAAACCGGCCGCGTACGAGGCCATTAAAAAGGTTGCTATGGCTACTAACATGCCTTTCGTTGTTGAAAGATGGTTAGGCGGCACATTAACTAATTTTACGGCTATCTCTAATACAATAAACAAAATGAAGAGGCTGGAAAAAGAAAAAGATTCCGGCGAGTGGGACACTAAATACACTAAGAAAGAAAGATTACTAAAAGAGAGGTTATTGCAAAAATTACAAAAAACAGTCGGGGGTTTAAGAAATCTGGAACGGTTGCCGCAGGTCATTTTTATTATTGATATTAGAAAAGAATCAACTACCCTTAAGGAGGCGGAGCGAGCCAAGATTTCCACTGTCGGTATAGTAGATACCAACGCTAATCCTAATTTTGTTGATTATCCCATCCCGGCGAATGACGATTCTACCAAGACCATTAACTTAATTACTAATTATTTATCCGACGTTGTTCAAACTGCTCTTAAAAAAAGAGCGAAAGCTTAATTTATTTTATATAAATGATATGGGACAACAGCTAGACACTAAAAAAATAAAAGAATTAAGAGAATTAAGCGGAGCGGGCGTTAATGATTGTAAAGATGCTTTGAAAGAAGCCAACAACGATTTAAATCAAGCTTTAGAGATTTTAAGAAAGAAGGGACAAAAAATTGCGTTTAATAAGCAGGCTCGCGTTACAAAAGAAGGCGCGATCAATTCGTATATACACTCTAATCAAAAGCTTGGGGTTTTAGTGGAAGTTTTGTGCGAAACTGATTTTGTTGCTCGCACTGATAATTTTAAAGATTTTGTTCATGACATCTCCATGCAAATTGCCGCCACTAATCCCTTTTGGGTTTCTCCCAACGAAGTGCCCATAGAAATCATTGAACAGGAAAAAAGAATTTATCGCGAAGAATTAAAAGAAGACAAGGAGTCGGAAGAAATCAAAGAAAAAATTATCAACGGTAAATTAGAAAAGTTTTTTTCCGAAACCTGTTTGTTGAAACAGGCATTTATCAAAGATACGACTATCACTATAGAACAATTATTGACCGGTAAAATCGCCGCGATTGGAGAAAATATCAAAATTCAAAGATTCGTACGCTATTCTTTGTCGTAAATTCTAAAAATGACGATCAATTAAATATATAAACCGATGATTATTCTTCTGGCTCAATTAGCGCCATGGGATAAAATCCAGGAATTTACTCAATTCTCTGGCGGTAAGCTTATAGACCCCAACGATTTTTTAGTCGGTGATTTTATTGTTGCTAAAATCGGTAGTGGCATTGATCTTCTAAAGATTGTTAAAATTGAAAATTGCGAAGAGGACAAATCAATCTCGGCGTCAACTGTTAAAAAAGAAAACGATGACATAGAAGAAGATTTTGAATTAAAGTTTGTGCTTCATAAAGCTTCGACCGAAGACCTCGAGAAAAATCAAAAAAAATTAGAATCAAAAAATGAATTATTAGAAAAATGCAATTCTCTGATTAGAAAATACAAATTGTCAATGAAATTAATTGACGTGATGACTTCTTACGATGGCGGGCGAATAACGTTTGCTTTCACGGCCAATAATCGCGTTGATTTTCGCAATCTCGTTAGAGATTTAGCTAAAGAATTTCATAAATCTATCCGCCTCCATCAGTTAGGTAAAAGACAAGAATTAGAATTAAAGGGTGATGTAGGTCCGTGCGGCAATTCATTATGTTGCTTTAGTTTTCTAAAAAAATTAGGTAATGTGGGCACAGAGCTTATTTTTGATCAACAAATTGCGCATCGCGGCATTGATCGCTTATCAGGTGTCTGTGGCAGATTAAAATGCTGTTTAGCTTACGAAGAAGAACAATATAAAGAAATTATAAATAAAATGCCGCCAATTAACAGTATGGTTAATACCGATAAAGGGAGGGGACGAGTCGTCAGTCGACAAATTTTAAAGCAGATTATTACTGTCGGATTAGAAAACGAAGGATTGCTAGATTTCCCGTTAGATCAAGTCAAATTAATTGATAAAAATAATGAAAGCAAAAAATCTTAAATTATTATTAATATTTTTATTATTGGCTTCATTCGTCTTTTCTGGCTGCGTCGTTAACAATAAATTAATTACCAAGAATATGGAGAAAAAGTCATATCGCGTTGCCGAAATTATTGCTTTTCAGGGTTTCCAAGATCAAGAATATTCAAAAATAAAAAATGTCTTAGAAAAATTTGGCGCCAAAATAGAAATTTTTTCTACCAAAATAGGAAAAGCGCAAAGCAAGAGCGGCGAATTAACGGTCGATATAGTGCATACACTAGATGATTTAAATGTTGATTTATATGATGCTATTATTTTTATCGGCGGTCCAGGCGCGCGAACTTTTTTTGATAATCCTACCGCTCATCAAATAGCCAAAACAGCTATAAATAAAAATAAAATATTGGGAGCTATCTGTATCGCTCCTGCTATTTTAGCTAATGCCGGCGTTCTTAATGGACAAAATGCCACTATTTGGACCGATCCATCCGACAAGGAGTCAATGATTAAATATTTAACAAGAGCCGGAGCAGTTTTTATTGACACCGAAGTGGTGATTAGCGGAAATATTATCACAGCTAACGGACCGCAAGCATCCGAAGAATTTGGCGCTACGATCTCAAAAGCGCTTTCAACCCGTAGAGGACTTTGATAACGCTCTGTTTTCCTTCGGTTTATTATATATAATATAGTTTTTGCCACCTAAATATTTTACTCAATAAGTTCACTCTTAATCTAAATAGCGCTTGTGAAGAAGGGTCGAAATTCTTCTACGGGGTCAACAAAAAAATTAATAGTCTTTATTTATGTCCGATGTTAATAAACTAGAAGATAGGATCAGAGACTTGGCATTAGAAACACTTAAAGATGTTCCTAAAGATTTTATTTTTGACTTTGATCTGCCGCCGAATAAAGAATTAGGAGATTTATCTTTGGCTTGCTTCTCTCTGGCAAAAACCTTGAAAGAATCACCGGATTCTATTGCCTCAAAAATTGCCGAGAAACTCAAAGTAGAAAACGATCTGATTGAATTTGCTGAAGCGGTCGGCCCCTATGTAAATTTTAGATTTAATTCTGAAATTTTCATCAATGCGATTCTTAAAGAGATACTGGAGAAAGAACAAGATTTCGGTTCTTTAAAAATAAAATCAAAAAGTGATAAATATATAATTGAATTTTCGGCGCCCAATACTAACAAGCCGCTTCATCTCGGCCATCTTAGAAATACGCTCTTGGGCAACGCGATGAATAACCTATTTATAAGAAATGGCGTTAAGTCTATAAAATTAAATTTGATCAATGATCGCGGCATCCATATTTGCAAATCGATGCTGGCTTATCAAAAATGGGGCGACAATAAAACTCCTGAAACGGAAAATAAAAAAGGCGATCATCTCGTCGGCGATTATTATGTTTTATTTGACCAAAAAGCAAAAGAAAATCCTTCGTTAATGCGCGAAGCTCAAGAATTACTGCAAAAATGGGAACAGGGCGATCAGGATACCATCCATCTTTGGCAGAAAATGAACCATTGGGCTATATCGGGCATTGAAGAAACTTATCGCAGATTGAATATCTCTTTCGATAAGGTTTATTACGAAAGCGAAATATATAAAACAGGCAAAGACATTGTTTTAAAAGCATTAAAGAAAGGTTTGTGCGAAAAATTGCCGGACGGGGCCGTACAAATCAATCTTGAGCCATATGGAATGGATAAAAAAATTTTAATTAGAGCCGATGGAACTAGCGTTTATGTTACTCAAGATATTGGTTTAGCTAAATTGAAATATAATGATTTTAAGCCGGCCAAATCAATTCATGTGGTGGCCTCCGAGCAAGATTATCATTTTCGAGTACTCTTCAAAATTTTAGAGATATTCGGTTTTTCTTGGGCTAAAAATTACGAACATTTTTCTTACGGCATGGTTAACCTGCCAAGCGGAAATATGAAATCAAGAGAAGGGACGGTAATTGAAATCGATGATATTATTGTAGAGATGGAATCATTGGCCAAAGGAGAAATTCTTAAGCGCAATCCAAATGTTTCGCCGATTGATCTTTCCGGACGCAGCAAAATCATTGCTTTGACCGCTTTAAAATTTTTCTTTTTGAAGTTTACGCCGGCCCAAGAAATAAAATTTAACCCCGAAGAATCAATTTCATTTGAAGGCGCTACAGGACCATATCTTTTATACGCTTACGCCAGAATCCAAAGTGTTATTAGAAAAGCCCCCGTCAATAGAATCGACCCAAAAGACATAAATTTAGCCAATCTCCAAGAAAAAGAGGAAAGGGAATTAATTAAAAACCTATTTATCTTCCAAAAAATTCTAGCCAAATCAATGACAGAATATAATCCCGCTATTTTATCTAATTATTTGATACGATTAGCGCAATTATTTAATGTTTTTTATCATAAACACCAAATTCTTGAAACAGGAAACGAGAAACTTTTAAATTCAAGATTATCTTTAATAACGGCTGTTGCTTGGGTAATAAAAAATGGTCTCGATATTTTAGGCATCGAAACATTAAATGAAATGTAGAAAAATCTATTTCTTGTCTTTTATGATGATCTCTATTTTCTTTCTTGGTCGACTTCCCTGATAAAACCTATTATCTTTCATTCTCTGCGTCTGGCCCCCCAATGTTCCGCTATCAGGAGAATATTTTTTTCCTTTCTGATGTCGTTGTTCGCGTTTAACGCCAGGCAAATTTCTGAGTTCACCGTCTAATTCTTCTTCTATCCCCAACGATCTTTCAATTCTCTCAACTATCTCGTCGTTGTTTGGTTCAAAGTTTTCCATCTTCGAATATAAAAATATAATTAAATATCTTCTTTGCTTATCATATAAGAACTAAATATTATGTCAAATGACAGAAAATTAATCATTTCTTTGGGCGGTTCAATTGTTGTGCCAAACGAGATAAATATTGGCTTTTTAAAACAATTTAAACGATTTATTTTGCAAATTTTATCCAATTATCAACGCCTTATTGTTGTGGTGGGCGGGGGATATACCAATAAAAAATATAATTTCGCCGTAAAAAAATTAACCAAAAACTGTCCAAATAATGAATTGGATTGGCTGGGTATTAAAATAACAAAGATTAATGCCGAATTGGTTCGTCTAATTTTTGGCGAAATGGCCCATAAAAATGTTGTTGCCAATCCGCATACAAAAATAAAAACCGATAAAAAGATTATTATTGCTTCTGGCTGGCGGCCCGGTTGTTCTACTGATAAAAATGCCGTATGGTGGGCCAAAAATATCAACGCCGATTTAGTAATTAATCTAACAGACATCAACCATGTTTATGACAGCGATCCATCTAAAAATCCAAAAGCTAAGCCATTAAAAAAAATTTCTTGGTCTGATTATAGAAAGATTATCCCCAAAGATTGGACGCCTCGTTTGAATACTCCTTTTGATCCGATTGCCTCGCGATTAGCCCAAAGGAATCATCTTAGGGTCGGAGTTTTAAACGGTCACAATTTAAAAAATTTAAAAAGATTTTTAAAAGGAAAGAAATTCATTGGCACTTTAATTCATTAGTTCTGCCCCGACGTCAACCCCGACGATCGGGACTCCGACCCGCTTCGCCGAATCGAGGCGAGCCAGAGCGTCGGAGTGGATAAACTATTGACGTTGGTAAATTAGTTATGTATAATATTTTTACTTAACCGTAGAAAATAGGTGTTCGAAAAGAACTTAATTTGTGCCTATCGAGGTTTTAATTTTTTCTGCGGTTAAACGCAGATTTTTTAATTAATAAAAAATGCTAAACAAAAAATATGGCTAAAACAAAAGCACAAAAACAAAATATTTTAAACCAGATAGAGAGCGCCCTGAAGAAAATGAAAAGCGCGGTTATCGTTGATTATTACGGCTTGCCGGTCAAAGATATCAATACTCTAAGAAAGGCGGTGCGAAATGCCGAGAATTGCGAGTACGTGGTGACGAAAAAGACCTTAATGAATATGGCCCTTAAGAAAGCGGGGTTGAAAGATATTGATATTAAAAAATTAAGCGGGGGTTTGGGTATTGTTTTCGGTTTTGGCGACGAAGTAACACCGGCTAAAATTGTAGCCACTTTTGCCAAAACTAATGAAAAAATTAAAATCACCGGCGGCTTACTCGAAGGAAAACTGATAGACGAAGCAATGATTAGACAATTAGCTAAGATACCTTCTAAACAAGAACTTCTAACTCAATTGGTTTGGACGCTTAAAGCGCCGATTTCTGCCCTAGTCTACGGTTTAAATAGTTTAAAATCAAAGAAAGAAGCAATAGTTTAATAAATTAAATAACTAAAATATTATGAGCGAAGAAAAAAAACCAATACCGGCTAAGTTTAAAGATTTTATTGAAATGGTGGAAAAAATGTCAGTCTTGGATTTGGCTGAATTAATCAAAACACTAGAAGATTATTTTGGTGTTTCTACCCAAGCGCCGGTGATGGCTGTTGCGACCGGTGCTACCGAGGGCCCCAAAGAAGAAGAGGAAAAAAGCTCTTTCAATGTAGAATTAACTGAAGCCGGCGGAAATAAAATCGCCGTTATTAAAGCAGTTCGCGAAATAACCCAGTTCGGCTTGAAAGAATCCAAAGATATAGTTGACGCTGCGCCGAGGGTTATAAAAGAGGGGATTGGCAAAGAAGAAGCCGAAGAAATGAAAAAGAAAATAGAGGAAGCCGGAGGCAAGGTCACTCTGAAATAAAAAGGACAAACGAAACAAACATATTAAAAATACCTCGAGACGAGTCGGGGTATTTTTAATTTATGTCGATCAATTACGATAAAATAGGGCAATCAGTTAAATTTCATATTCTAATATTTTGTCCTTGGTATTGACCCAAATCTTTTTATTTTTTTCATTAATTTGGAAATTCAGCGCGTTTCCTATTTCCGGATCGCTAATTTTTTTAATAATCTTCCCGTTTTTATCGGTTAGAATAATCCTTTCATGCTCCGGATTTAATATATAAACGTAATTATTGCCGTAGGAAGTTAAAATTTTATTGCCTTGGCCTTCTAAAGGAGGCGTAATTTTGAAATTAAACGCCTGTTCTTGTCCTGTATAAAATTTTTTGATTTCATTGTTGGCGGTTAAAATATAAACCGAACCATCGGAGGTAAAACCAGATGCGCCGGTTAAATTATAAGTAGAGGACTTTAGCCATTCTTCTTCACGGCTAAAACCGTTCAATGTTCTGGTGTATTTAAAAATTTTACCAACGGCGCTGTCTAAAATGTATAATTTTTGAGAATAGACGAATAAATCTGAAATTTTCAAATTTTTGTTCTTTGTCTCCAACGAAAGACTGGTTAATTTGTTATCAAGAAGATTTATATTAGAAAGTTTTTGATTGTCATATAAGATTAGGAGGTTGTCTTGATCCGTAAGTCTTAATTTTATTATTTTTGCCGAATTAGCAGGAGTTTTATAAATGGCAGTTTTTTTGCCGTCTAAAGTGTCAGTCGCATAGACTATTTGAGTGTTTTGATCCAAAACATATAACTTCTTCGTTGTATAAGCCAATTCATTCAATAAATCTGCTTGCATACTCTGAAAATCTGATAAAATTTTAATCTGGCTCGGTTTATTTTCTTTTAAAGCGCTTTTCAACTCGTCGTTGATCCGCTTTTGGATAATATTATATTCGTTTTTCTGGCTTTCGTTCATCGCGGGCAAATTTTTAGTTAACTCTTCAAACTCTAAATACAAAGAACCGATTTTCGCTTCATTCTTAAGCGAGATTGTTTGTTTTATTTCTTCTTCTTTATTCTTGAGGTTATTGATTAAATCGCGATATTCGCGGTTATTATTGTTATGATAATTAAGATTAATGTTATAAAATAAACCAACCAAAAAAGCCGCGCCCAGAATCAAACAAAAGATGACTGCTATTTTTTGTTGGAGATTTAATTTTTTGAATTTATTGAAAGCGCTTTGGATAAATAGGATTTTAGTTAAAAAATTAAACAATAGTTTAATACCCCGTCCGATAAGATAAATTATAAATTTTATCAATCTGAAAAATCCTTTGATTAGATTAACAAATGTGGTCTTTTTCGGTTTTTTCACTTCATTTATGTCTGTATCAACAGAAATATCATCAATACTTTCTTCTTCTGAGAATAAATTTTTGATTTGTTCGTCTTTCTCGTTTAAAATCTTTCCCTGGATATTCTCTTCGATTTTTTCTTCGGGAATTTGTGGCTCTATCTCATTTTCAATTTCTGTTGCATCTTTCGGTTCCTCTTTAGATTCAATAGCGGCGCTTTCCTGAACTTGTTCTTCGTTCTCGTCTTTGTCTTGAGTTTCCTCGGTTGTTTCATTCTCCTTTTCGGGTTCAATAATCGTTTCTTGTTTTTTGATTTTTTCGCCGGCATCTTCGGTTTGGACGATATTTTCTTTTTCCGGTTCAGATTCTTCTTTAACAGCTTGAGGAACATATTTACTATCTTCTGACAATCTTAATAACAACAAACTAAATGGTTCTTCGTATTTCTTTTCGGACGCGGATTTTTTTATTTCCGATAGAATTTCTTTTAATGATATTCCTTTTGCTAATAAATCGCTTAATTTATTATAATCGTAATATTTAATAAATTCCTCGGTGGCCAAAACTAAAAGATTGTCTTGTTCGATGTTGCCGCTTACAACATTAGAAAATTTATTTTGAAAAAACGGCACGGTTTTCTTTTTGTTGATTTGAGATAATTCTATAACTTCTTGTGACGGTTGGATTAAAAAATTACGATTGACCCCGATTTGTGAAAAATTAATTTCTTTATTTAAAAAAACAAAAATGGTTATATCTAGGCTTTCAACAAATTCATCGAGGCGAAAACTGTCAATTTTCTTTATTCTGATCCATTGATTTATTTTTTCTAATAATTCTTCGAAGTTTTTATTGATTTCAAAATCTTCCAATTTGGTCGGGTCATAATAGCTGCTGCTGGCGAATTTGCTTAATTCGGCGGAAAAGTTCTTGTTTAATTCTAATTGGTTCGAACTGAAATTTTCCGAAATTTTAATTTTCCAGAGCATACCTAATTGCCCCATAACATTGAGTAATTCTCGATCTTGCTCATCGCTCATAACGGCAAACGAGAATAATAAATTGTCTATTTTTGGCTTATAGTTGATAATGCCTGTTTGGATTTTTAACGCCATAGATATAATTTTGACTATTAGGTTGATTTTAGATAAAATAATTATACTCGCTTCGCTCCGTGAAATTGGGGCGCTACACTTCGCCGGAGCTCTCGCCACGCTAACGCGTTGGCGTAGCGGGTCAGCGAGGTGAGTCGGAGTCAAATCAAAAGCAGACTTTTATTTGATATCCTCACTGCCAATTATACTCTAATTTATCAATTTTTGCAATCAATGATTCTGTTTATTAACGCGGTAAAAAGCGACATCTACTTGGCCTTTATTAAAAATAAAGATAAAAACGACACGGAGATTGTCGGTAAATTATATTCGGCAAAAGGCAATATTTATCGCCGCGACCTGCTTAATTTAATAGAAAACTTGCTTAAAGCAGAAAATGAAAATGTTTTGGCGCTTGAAGGAATCATTGTGATAGATGGTCCCGGATCTTTTACTTCCATAAGAGTTGTCTTAACCACGGCCAATCTCATAGCTCATAATTTAAAAATTCCGATTGTGGGCTTAGCAAACGAAAACGATGAAGACAACCTTCTATTGATTAAAAATGGATTGAAATTTTTAGAGAAACAGGGAGGCAAAAGGGCGCTTCGTAAGATAATTCATCCATTCTATAATCAGCAGCCGAATATTACTAAACAAAAATATGCCAGGTAGTGAAAATTCAATCCCGATGTCGAAGAGTCTGGACTCCGACCAAGGCATCGGAGTATTAAGTTTCAAGCTTTTCGCTTCGTTACACTACTTGGTCTCATCATTAATAAAATAACTATTCTTTGCTTCTATCGCATTCCTTAATATAAATCGCGCCCCGAGAAGCATCGAATCTCTACTACCTGGTATGCCTCTTTTCAAGAAAAAAAACAATTCGCCGGAACATCAATCTGCAGTTAGGCACGAAATGATGGTTGCTCGGCAATCAAAAAAAAGAAAAATAAATAAAGTTTTAATAATTTTCTCGATTATTTTTATAATATTAATAGGGGGATTCATTTGGCTGTTGATTAAAAATAATTATTTTGACGTTCGAGAAATTTCCATCAAGAGCATAAAATCTGACCAAAACACTGTTCCCGCGGACGAAAAGGACTTGTTTGATTTAATAGAAAAACTGCGCGTCCAAAAAGATTCATTCTTCTTTGGCAAAAATAGTCTTTTGACTATTAAAGAGGATAAGATAGAAAAAGAAGTTTTAAAACAACAAGCGTTCCAAAAAATAAAAATTATCAGATACTTTCCCCACCAATTAATCATTAAATATTGGGAAATCATGCCGATAGCCTTATTCCAGCCCAATGGAGATTTCTCATATTATTTAGATCCGGTAATCGGATTTGTGCCCATTTATCAAAAGCCACAACCGTCGTCTTTGCCGATTATTCTTGATCAGACCGTTTTACCGCTGAATAAAAACTTTTTTTCTTTAATCTCTCAATTGGTTAACGACATTGCTAGTTTATCTGTTCGTCCGGAAGTAAAAATTAAAATTGCCGAAATCGATTATCTCAATAATATTTTGCAAATTAAGATAACAACGAACGAAGATTGGCAAATATATATGTTGGGTGATTCAACCTTTAATTATCAAATTTATAAATTACAAGAGAGCTTAACTAAATATATTGAAGACAGATCAAAGCTAGAATATCTTGACTTAAGATTTAAAGATGCAATTTACATTAAAGAGAAAAATCAAAACAATGGATAACAGGGAGATTGCGCAAAAATTTTATAAAGTGGCCGACATTCTAGAAGTCTTGGGACAGAATCAATTTCGAGTTAATGCTTATCGTCGGGCCGCCCAAACAATTGAATCTCTTCCAGAAGATATTAATGAGCTCTATAAACAAAATAAATTAACGGAAATTCCCGGCATCGGCGCTGGCTTAAAGGAAAAAATCGAAGAACTTATAACTTCAGCGCATTCCAAAGAAATCGACGACTTAGAAAAAAAGGTGCCTATAGGCGTCTTGGAACTATTATCAATCGAAGGACTGGGCCCTAAAAAAGTTAAATTTTTAAATAGCAAACTCCACATTAATTCCATCAACGATTTAATCAAATTGATTAAATCTCACAGACTTTTAAAGTTTAAAGGGTGGGGCGAGAAGAGCGAAATCAATATTCTACAAGGTGTCGAACAATATAAGAAATTCAGCGAACGGCTGCCTCTGGGTATCGCTTTGCCGATTGCCGAAGAGCTTGCCGAAAAAATTAAAAATATTCCCGGCGTAAAAAGGGTAGAAATCTGCGGCAGTATCCGTCGAAGAAGAGAAACCATAGGCGATCTCGATCTTTTAGCTATTTCCGCTCATCCCGAGAAAACCATTAATAGTTTCGTCCATTTATCGGTGATTAAACAAGTTAAAGCAAGCGGCCCCACGAAAGCTAATGTTGTTCTAAAACAGGGGATTGAGGCTGACCTTCGTGTAATTAAACCGGAAAGTTTTGGCGCGGCTATGAATTATTTTACCGGCTCAAAAGCGCACAATATTCATATCAGAAAACTGGGGCAGGCGCGGAATCTTAAAATCAATGAATACGGAGTTTTCAAAAAAGAAAAATCAGGCAAATTTAAATTTTTGACCGGTGCCGAAGAGATTAATGTTTTTAAATCAGTCGGTTTATCCTACATACCGCCGGAAATCAGGGAAGACGAAGGAGAGATAGAATTAGCCAAACAAAATAAATTGCCGCGTCTTATCGAAGACAAAGACATTAAGGGCGACTTGCAGTGCCATAGCGAGGCATCAGATGGCGCCGATTCAATCGAAGAGCTTGTTGCTTACGCCCAAAAAGTTATGGGCTATAAATATCTGGCCATTACCGATCATACACCTTCAGTCGGCGTAACCCACGGGTTAAATCCAAAAAGGGTCTTGGAGCAAATTAAAAAAATAGACCGCTTAAATAAAAAATTAAGAAATTTCAGAATTCTCAAGGGTATGGAGGTTGATATCAAAGCCGATGGCCAACTTGATCTGCCGGATGAAATTTTAAAAAAACTCGATGTTGTGATTGCGGCAATCCACACTGGCTTTAAACAACCCACGGAAATTATGACCGAACGCATTATTAAGGCTATTAGAAATCCTTATGTTAAAATTTTGGCTCACCCAACCGGCCGAATCATTAATAAGCGCATGCCCTATAATGTTGATATAGAAAAAGTTATACTGGAAGCCAAAAAATTAAATAAAATTCTGGAATTAAACGCTTACTGGAATCGCCTGGACTTAAATGATGTTAATTTAAAATTGGTCAAGAAAATAGGTTTAAAAAATGTTATTAATACGGACGCCCATGCGAGAGTAGAACTGAAAAATATGCGTTATGGCGTTATGACTGCGCGCCGCGGCTGGGTAGAAGCCAAAGATGTAATTAACGCGTGGCCGATGGAAAGACTATTAAAATTCCTTAAAAAAACATAAACCGATGAAGCCTCAAAATAAAACTTATCGTTTCTTAGAAATGGTTCCTGGTTTTGTAATTTGGGGGATATTTATTTTTTGTTTAGCGTTGTCAATATTTTTTCCGCTGGGCGGTGTTTATTTTATAATTATTTTTGTTATTTGGTGGATGATCAGAATCTCTTATAAACTGATTTTTTTGTTTTTTTCTTGGCGAAAAATGGAAAAAACCAAAAGAATTAACTGGCTGGATAAATGCCAAGAAATCAATGAATGGAAAAGGATATATCACGTAGTTTTTTTGCCAACCTACAAAGAGGGGAGAGAAATTATTTTCGGAACTTTAACCGCCATTAGCAATAATGCTTTTCCATCTAACAGAATAATTGTTGTTTTAGCCGGCGAAGAGCGGGATAAAGAAAATTTTTTAAGTATCGCGAAAGAAGCAGAAGAAGAATTTAAGAGTAAATTTTTCAAGTTTATTTATACCGTTCATCCTAAAAATTTGCCGAATGAAATTTCCGGCAAAGCGTCAAATGCTTCTTATGCGGGCGAAATCGTTAAAAAAATTATCGATGAAGAATTAAAGGTTCCTTATGAAAATATTATTTCTTCGTGTTTTGATGTGGACAGCGTGATTCACTCGCAATATTTTAGTTATTTAACATATCTTTTTTTAACCGTTCCGAATCCCGCGCATTGCAGCTTCCAGCCTATAGCGGTCTTTAATAACAACATCTGGGAGTCTCCATTTTTAATGCGCGTAGTCGCTCGCGGCACTACCTTTTGGCTTTTAACGGAAATGGCAAGAAAAGAATTGCTATTCACGTTTTCTTCGCACAGTATGTCTTTTAAGGCCTTGGTTGATGTCGGATTTTGGGATCGCGACGTGGTCAGCGATGATTCAAGGATTTATTTACAATGTTACAATCATTATAATGGAAATTATCAAGTAATACCGATGTATCTACCCGTTTCAATGGATACTGTCTACGCGGGAAATCTCAAAAAGAGCTTAATTGAACAATACAAACAAATGTTAAGATGGGGTTACGGCGTAGAAAATGTGCCATATATGCTTTGGTATTTTATCAGAAACAAAAAAATGCCGTGGATAAAAAAGATTGGCCCGTTATGGACACAATTTGAAGGATCTTGCTCTTGGGCGACTATGCCGATTATTATTACTTTTATAGGTTATTTGCCCTTTATTTTTGCTCGTTTTCAAGAAAAATCAGAAGCTATTATTCAAAACGCTCCATTTGTCTTAGAGAAGTTGATAAATATCACAATTCTCGGCCTTTTATTAACCGCTATTTTGAGTATTCTCTTGTTGCCGCCTAAACCCGGTAAATATAAAATTTCCAAATATTTTTCTATGCTTCTTCAGTGGTTTTTCCTGCCAGTTACAATGATTATTTATGGCGCCATTCCGGCCACCGACGCCATCACGCGTTTAATGTTGGGTAAATATCTGGGTTTTCGGGTGACAGAGAAAAAAAGATCTAAAGCAAATTAAACCTAAACTCATGAAAAAACTAAAAACACACAATGTAATTCTTAAGTCTATCTTAAAAAAAAATTCTATTAAACTTAGACCATTAAAAGAAAAAGATTGGGATTTGCTGCTAAAATGGAATAATGATCCGGAAGTTTTATATTATTGCGAAGAAGATGATATTGAATCTAGAGATATTGAAGAAGTTAAGGATATCTATTGTGATGTTTCACGAAAAGGAGGATTGTGCTTTATGATTGAATATAATTCAAAACCAATTGGTGAGTGCTGGTTGCAAAGAATGAATATCTCAAGAATTATTAAAAAATATCCGAAATTAGATTGCCGCAGAATAGATTTAATTATAGGCGAAAAAGAATACTGGGGAAAAGGAATTGGAACGATCGTAATCAAAATGCTTACAGAATATGGATTTATAAAGGAAAAAG
Source organism: Patescibacteria group bacterium UBA4787 (assembly GCA_002402995.1). Classification (GTDB taxonomy): domain Bacteria; phylum Patescibacteriota; class Patescibacteriia; order UBA2591; family UBA4787; genus UBA4787. Next base: position 96,555 of record DHGX01000004.1, on the reverse strand, counting down.
TAGATATGATATTCGGGTTAGTAAGTGATTATAATGTCAGGAGCATAAAAGCATTCAAATCATCGGGCTATAAAATATTATCTAAAACAAAATTAAAAAAGGGAGGAAAGGCAAAATATAAATTGGATGTGGCATTAAAAAAAGAAGAATTCTTTAAGAACAAGAAATAAAATATGTTTTTCTCGCAATATACCAATAAAACAACCCAAGAGGTCTTTGTGGCTTTAGAAAGTTCTGAACATGGCCTTTTTGAATAAGAGGCGATTCGTCGCTTAAAAATTTACGGCCCCAACGAAATCAAAGAAAAACGTCACCGATTATTGGCGATTTTTATGCGACAATTTAATTCTCCTTTTTTCTATTTGCTTTTTATCGCGGATAGCCTTAATTTTATCCTCAAAGACGAAATTGCAGGCATAGATATTCTAAAAGCTTTAGAGAAAAAATAAAAAAGAACGAAGAAAAATATCCGATAGAAAGATCCAAAGGAAAGCACACCTTTATTTCCTAAAAAATCATGATGGCCAATCAAAAATTCTTGTGCCGACATTTCTTGCCGATTTTGTTTAAGCGAAGCGAAAACACAAAATCGAACATCCGCCGAATCCCGACTTCGGTCGGGAGAAGGCGGACTTTTTTATTTTAAGATAGAACCAACTACCCCCGGACAACCATTCAAAAAAATTTTAGCCGCTATTTTCTTTTTTCCCTCAAGTTGAACCTCTTCTAAAATTAGAGCGTCTTTTCCGCAAGCGACAGCCAACTCTTTTTTTTCAGTTAAAAAAACAGTTCCCAATATTAATTTGTGGTCTATTTCAAGGGTATTCGCTTTAATAATTTTTAAGCGTTGATTGCGCCAATAAGTATAAACACCTGGCCAGGGCTGATAAGCGCGGAAACGCGCGTCTATTGCCTCTGCGTTTAACGACCAATCAATTAAACCGTCTTCCTTTTTGATTTTTTTCGTAAAAATAGCCATTGAATGATCTTGGGGAATAGCTTTAATTTCTCCGCTTATCCACAAAGGCAATGTCTCTATAAATAATTTTGCGCCTAATTCTGCCAGCTCTTTTGACAACTCTTCGGCAGTAATTTTGTTATTCGTTATTTGTATTCTGTTATTAGTTATTATCGGGCCGTGGTCAACCGATTCATCAATCAGCATTAACGTTGCGCCAGTTTCTTGGTCGTTATTTAATATAGTGTTCTGGATAGGGGAGGAGCCGCGATATTTGGGAAGCAAAGACGGATGAATATTCAAAGAACCGTATTGCGGTATTTTTATAATATCTAAAGGAATTATCTTCCCGTAATCGGCAATCAAGATAATATCCGGTTTTTGATCTTTTATTTGTTGAATAAATTCCGGAGTTTTTATTGAGTCCGGTTGCCAAATCTCTAGGTTATATTTATTCGCCAAAACTTTAACCAACGAAGGGGTTAAAATTTGTTTCCTGCCGGCCGGTTTGTCTGGTTCGGTTATAATTAAGATGTTTTTGAATTCGTTCTTTATGTAATCTAAAATTATTTCGGCGAAGCTTCCGGTGCCAAAAAATATTAACTTTGTATCTTGATGATTCATTGTTTAGCGCCTTTTATTTTTTTTGTTTTTTCCAGATTATTTCTTTCTCGTCTCCGGCGAATTCTTTCCATTCTCCGTCTTCGGGAATCACATACCACTTCTTTTCGCGCTCCGACCAAAACATCGGCAAATCGTTGTAAAACGGTTTTTTGACTATTTCTTTGGGTTGCAGACGATCTAACTCCAGCCATTTTTTAAAAACTGTTTCAATCGTATAATCCAAGCGGCGTGATTTTGCCCAATTAGCCACCGTATCAATGGCTGCCTCGGCTTTTTTAACCGAGCCGGCCAGTTCCAAAAGATCTTTGGCGGGTCGGGTGAAACGAGAATAAATTATTCTTCTTTTTTGGGCGTTGTCTTTAATCTGTTCCAAGTTTAAACCTTTGCTGTAAAAATAATGATTAACGATTTGCTGAATCGGTGATTCCTCCTTTTTTTCTTTAATCTTTTTAATCCTTTTGTTTGTTTTTGGCATATCAATACTATCTATTATAACATAAAATAGGGGATACTCCCAGCTTTTTAATTATTATAATTTTATTTCATTCGTGTCGTTCTACGGAAAATCTGAATAATTCTATTTTTTCACGCTCTAAATCAATCCCGGCTTTGCGTGCGGCGATGGATATTTGCTCTTCAACAGTATTTACTCCTTCTAAGTCCGGCAATAAAAGTCCGCTTTTTCTGCCGCTTCTAACAATCACGCCGTATTTTTTATAATTTAATTTTTTCACAGAATCAACAGCCTCGGGCATAGAAAGAATGTCAACGGATATTTCCAAATTATCTAATTCCTCCGGCCGAATAGGCGAGAACCTGGGATCTTCTGAAGCCGCGGCCACCGCGTTATAAATAATTTCTTCGGCGATATTGCGCCGCGCGGGCAAAAAAGTGCCGATACAGCCCCTTAATTCGCCATTTTTCAAATGCACGGAGACGAAAGTACCGGCTCTTTTTTCCGTTAGTTCTTTGGGTAATTCAAGCGTATTTACGTTAATAATTTTGTCGTCTTTAACAAAGGTTTTTATTGTTTTTAAAGCCAATTCTATATATTTATCCGTCATGACTATATTCTCTATTTTTTTATATTGTGGTATAATTGGTAGCGAGGATGTCAGACAAAAGTCTTCTTTTGATTTGACTCCGAGCGCCCCAATTTCACCCGCGAAGCGGGTATAATTAATGGATAAATTGCGTAATTTTACGAGTGATCCGCCAGCTGGCGGAGAGTATAATTACTCTTATAAATAATCATAACATTTTTATGGAAAAGAAACTACTAAAAACATATCGAGATATAAAAGCCCTGAAGATCCAGGGCGCTACGGCTATAGCTAAGGCTATCATTTTTACGCTTAGAGACTATGGCATTAATTATCAGTCTAAAACGATTAAAGAATGGGAGTCCAACATAAAAAAAGCGGCTTTTTATTTGCTGTCTGCCAGGCCAACCGAGCCTTTGGCTCAAAATGGGGTTAAATTCATTTTATTAGAATTAAAAAAAACTAAACCTAAAGACACAGTTCAAGCTAAAAATTGCCTCAAAAAAACAAGCGACAAATTCTTGCACTTGATAGAAAATGCGGCTAAATTAATTATTCCGTTCGGCAAATCAATCATAAAGAACAATGACAACGTTTTAACCCATTGTCATTCGTGGTTGGTGGAGCAAATTCTTATCTCGGCTAAAAAATCAAATAAAAGGTTTCGAGTCTTTAACACCGAGACACGACCATTTTTCCAAGGACGAATTACTTCCAAGCAATTAATTAAGTCTGGTGTCAATACCACAATGGTTACCGATTCATCTGCTGGATTTTTAATTTCGCGCCATTCCGGAAAGAAGATAATGATTGATAAAATAATAATCGGAGCCGACGCCATCTTAAATAATGGCGAGACTATTAATAAAATTGGCAGTTTTGGAATAGCCGTTGCGGCATTTACAGAAAAAGTGCCGATTTATGTGGCAGCTCCGCTTTTAAAATTCCATCCCGCCTCATGGATTAAAATTGAAGAACGCGCGTCAAAAGAAATTTGGCCGCAAGCTCCTAAAAAATTAAAAATTGTCAATTTCGCTTTTGATTTAATACCGCCAAAATACATTATCGGCTTTATAACGGAATTTGGCATTATTAAACCAAAAAATTTACGTAAAACTTTAAAAAATAAATATCCTTGGATTTTAAACAATAAATGAAATCACATATAAATTTATGAATAACAACGGTCATAAAATCTTCTTGCGCGCCAAGAAACTCGACATTCAAGCCGGTCATCCATGGGTTGTGGTATTACACCAAAAAGATGCTCTGCGCTACGGTCTACGGTCCGGAGACGAATTAATTTTTAAGTGGCATAGACACAGAACCGTTGTTATGGTTAACGTAACAGCGCTTACTGAAGCTATCGATTTGGTTAAACCCGGTTTTGTTGGAGTCTTTAGGGATATTACCAATACTTATAAAATACAAAATAATAATTTAATCGAATTCTTATTGCCCGGGCAGCCGATTTCGGTAAAAGCCATACAAAAAAAATTATTAGGTGGACGCCTTTCTTATTCGGAAATTTATTCCATTATTAAAGATATAGTTGACCATAGATTGGACGAAGTGCAAATTGCCTTTTTTGTGGCCAGCGCCTTTGACAAAGCAAGTTTCAGCCGCGAAGAAATGTATTTTTTGACCAAAGCGATGGCTGGAACCGGCGAAATGCTTCATTTTAATAATCGTGTCGCCGACAAACATTCAGTAGGGGGGCTGCCTGGCAACAGAGTTACGCCAATTTTAGTGGCTATTTTGGCTGGTGAAGGCATTTGTATACCCAAAACATCTTCCCGTGCCATTACTTCGGCCGCCGGCACAGCCGATAGTTTTGAAGTTATCGCTCCGGTGCAATTAGATATAAAAAAAATTAAGAGGGTGGTGAAAAAGACGAACGGATGTTTGGTGTGGGGCGGAGCAGTAAAATTAGCGCCTGCCGACGATCGTATTCTTAAAACAATGTATCATTTAGGTATTGAACCTTTTTCCAAAATGGTAGTGAGTATTATGGCTAAAAAACTAGCCATGGGGGCAAAATATTTAATTATCGACATGCCTGTGGGCAAAACAGCGAAAGTCAAAAACATGAAAGAGGCTCGAGAATTAAAATCCTTATTCAAATATATTGCTAATAGATTCGGCGTGAAAATTTATGTAGCCATTAGCAAGGCCAATGGACCGATCGGTCGAGGTATCGGCCCTTCATTAGAAGCAAGAGACATCTTAAGGGTCCTTCAGCAAAAAGAAAACAGACCGATGGATTTAGAAAAAAAATCAACGATTGTAGCCGGTAAATTATTGGAATTATGCGGAAAAGCGCCGAAAGGAAAAGGAATATTAATAGCAGAACAATCTTTAAGACTCCGAAAGGCCTGGAGAAAAATGCAAGAAATTATTAAAGCGCAAGGAGGCAATCAAAATATTAATTCAGAAAGAATCCAACAAGGCACAGTGCAACTAGCTATTAAATCGAAAAAAAATGGCAGAATAATCGACATTGATAATAAAAATCTAGTAGAAATTTGCCGTTTACTGGGCGCGCCCAGCGAAAAAAAGGCGGGTGTTTATATTCATAAAGTTGTGGGGGATAAAATTAAAAAAGGCGAAATTCTTTTTACGATGTATACTGTCAGCCAACTTCATATCAAATTAGCCGAAACCGCTTTAAAAGAAATAGATATTTTTAAAATAAAATAAATAGTCCAACTAAGAATGAATGGAATAATTAAAAAAACTATTTTTATTATTTTTATTGGTCTTGTCGTTTTTCCTTGTGGCAATGCGCTTGGTGCGACTTCTGAATTTAATCAAAATTATATTATTTCGGATTTTGAATTGACTAATTCGCAGTCAATGTCTTTAGACGAAATAAATAATTTTTTAGTAAAACAGAGTGGGGCTTTAGCCGAATTATATGTAACTGATTTAGACGGCAAAATTAAACATTCTTCAGAAATAATTTTTGGCGCCAGTCAAAAACACGGAATAAATCCTAAAGCACTAATAACTTTAATTCAAAAAGAACAGTCTTTGGTTACCAATAAAGCGGAAAAACAAAGCCAAATAGACTGGGCAACCGGCTTTGCCTGTTATGACGGCCAGAAGCCCATTAGTCGGTTCGCGGGCTTTACCAATCAAGTTTATAGCGCTGCCTGGCGATTAGATTATTTTTTAAAGCATCCTTGGGAATTTAAATTTCGCCCAGGACAATCTTCAAAAACCACAGCCGGCTTAATTGTCCCACAAAATTTAGCCACAGCTGCTCTGTATAATTACACCCCTTATATTAAAGCCAATAAGTTGTTTTGGAAAATATGGAATAAATGGTTCAGCTACGAAGAAGGTCCCTTAGCAGAAGGATCTTTAATCAAACTTGCCAATGAGCCGGGCGTTTGGCTTATACAGAATAACGCAAAAAGGCCATTCTATTCCAAAAATATATTTTTAACCAGTCATAGTTACGAAAAAGTCAAAACCGTCAGCCAAAAAGATTTCATTGAATATTCTATCGGTGAACCAATGCTATTTCCCGACTATTCTGTTTTAAAAGAGGGAAGTAACTTTTATTTAGTTTTTAAAAACATAAAGAGAAAATTTAACGGATACGAATTAGTTAAAAAAATAGGAATCAACCCCGAAGAAATTATCGAAGTTAATAAAAAGGATCTGGCTCTATATCAAGACGGGCCGACGATTAATACTCCTTATCCAACCGGTTCATTAATTCAAAATATAGACACTGGGTCAGTTTATTACGTAGTCGACGACACCTTTCATCCAATTATCTCAAAAGATATTCTAGATAACAATTTTTCTTATCGAACACTGGATAAAATTAATAATTCAGAATTAGAATTATTAAAAATTGGCGACCCCATTAAACTCGCCGACGGAACTCTCGTGAAATTAAACGACAACCCGACCGTTTATGTGATATCTCATGGTAAAAAACTAGCCATCGCCAATGAAGAAACTTTTTTAGCGCTTGGCTATGGTTGGACCAATGTCTTGGAAACTTCTTTGACGGTGTTAGGATTGCATTCGGATGGTGAAACCCTAGATTTAAGTTCAACTCTTTAAACGCATAAATTTATAATATTTATGTTAAACTTTGCTGCCTTTGTTCCTCATCCACCCATTGCCGTGCCTTCTGTTGGGAAAGAAAATATAAAATTTATAAAAAAAACGGTTCGCGGATTTGGCACATTAGCTAAAAAAATCGGCAAAGCCGCGCCGGAAACGATCATAATAATTTCACCGCACGGACAGATATTCGGCGATGCTTTTTGTATTAATTTATCCGAAGATTATTACGGCAACCTTAAAGACTTCGGAGATTTATCAACGCAATTAAAATTTAAAGGTGATATTAAGTTGGCACATCAAATAAGAGAAGGCATGGAAACAAAAATACCCCTAACCATGATTAGCGATCAGATTCTAGACCATGGCGTAAGCGTCCCTCTTTATTATTTAAGCCGCTATTTAAACAATTTCAACATAATACCACTGAGTTATTCTTCACTTGATCGCGACACACATATAAAATTTGGCGCGCTTTTAAAAGAAGAAATCCTAAAATCTAACAAGAAGGTGGCTATTGTCGCATCGGGTGACCTATCCCATCGCTTAACGGTTGACGCGCCGGCCGGCTATTCACCGCGGGGAATAATATTTGACCAAAAAATTGTTGATATAATCAAGAAACCAAAAACAGCAATTAAGTCTTTGCTTGACTTAGACGAATCACTTCTTGAAGAAGCAGGGGAATGCGGTTTTCGTTCTTTACTGGTTTTAATGAGTATTCTGTTTGAGACCAAATACAAAACAGAGGTCATTTCTTACGAGGGACCATTCGGAGTTGGCTATTTAATAGCCAACTTTAAACTATAATCTCCGTCAGACGACGGATTGAGACTTATAATATAACTATTTTTTACTAATTTTACTAATAGAAATTTTATTATTAACGGCGTCAACCTTGATTACGCTTCCTTCTTTAATTTTACTTTTAATTATTTCTAAGGATAGTGGATCTAAAATTTCTCTCTGAATGACTCTTTTAAGCGGTCGGGCACCGAAAACCGGATCATAGCCCTTCTCGGCAATTAAAGCTCTAGCAGATTCGGTTATCTCCAGGTCTATTCTCTTTTCAATTAATCTTTTATTTACCTTGTTAAGCTGAAGATCAACGATTTTTTTAATATCATCTTTATTTAACGATTGAAAAGTAATAATTTCGTCAACACGATTTAAGAACTCGGGTTTAAAATTTTCTTTTAACAGAGAATTTATTTTTTCTTGCAAGTCTTTATTGGACTGAGCGCTGTCTTCTTTCGGCGTAAAACCAAAACCACCGGCGCTTTTGACGTGCGCCTGTATTATCTCGCTACCTATATTCGATGTCATAACAATAATCGTATTTTTGAAATTAATCGTCCTGCCTTTCGCGTCAGTTAAACGACCGTCGTCTAAAATCTGCAATAGAATATTAAAGATTTCCGGATGAGCCTTTTCAATTTCATCAAACAAAATAACGCTATAGGGACGACGCTTTATAATTTCTGTTAATTGTCCGCCTTCTTCATAACCGACATATCCTGGCGCCGCTCCGATCATTCTGGATACGGTATATTTTTCGGAATATTCAGACATATCAAAACGAACTAGCGCTGATTCGCTATCAAATATAAATTCTGCCAAAGCCTTGGCTAATTCTGTTTTTCCTACACCCGTCGGACCCAAAAAGATGAAAGAGGCGATTGGACGATTTTCCTCTCCTAGTCCGCTTCGTGATCTTCTAATAGCGTTAGCCACGGCCTTAACGGCTTCTTCCTGGTCGACTAATCGTTTATGAATCTCGTTTTCGAACTCTAGTAATTTCTTAGTTTCTTCTTCCATCATTTTATTAATGGGTATGCCAGTCCAACGAGACACTATTTTGGCAATATCTTCTTCGGTAATTTCTTCTTTCAAAATTCTTTTATTTTTCTGCAATTTAGATAATTTGTTTTGTGTTGCTCCAAGCTGTTTTTCGGCTTCCGGTATTTTACCATACAAAACTTCTGCCACTTTCTGAAGATCGCCTCGACGTTCGTTCTCTTTAACTTCTTGTTTAAAATTATCAATCTTTCCTTTAAACGATTTAATGTTCAAAATTAATTCTTTTTCTGTTCTCCATCTCAATTCAAAATCAACCGCTTTCTCTTTTAGATCAGCCATGGTTTTTTCTATTTTTTTAATCTGCTCTTTGACTCCTTTATCATTGCCGATGGCTGTTTTTTCAATCTCTAATTGTTTAATTTTTCTTTTTAGCTTGTCTAATTCTTCCGGCTGGCTTTCGATCTCCATTCTTAAGGAAGACGCGGATTCGTCAATCAAGTCAATAGCTTTATCCGGTAAGAAGCGATCAGTAATATAGCGTTGGGAAAATTTAACGGCTGCGGTAATAGCATCGTCGGTAATTCTAATGCCATGATGAATTTCATATTTTTCTTTAATACCCCTGAGAATAGCAACTGCATCTTCTGTTGATGGCTCGACAACATAAATCGGTTGAAATCTTCTTTCAAAAGCTTGATCTTTTTCTATATATTTCTGATATTCTTTTAGGGTGGTAGCGCCGATGCAATGAAGTTCTCCTCGCGCTAACGCAGGTTTTAACATATTTGAAGCGTCAACCGCTCCTTCCGCGCTTCCGGCGCCTACAAGGGTGTGCAGCTCGTCAATAAATAAAATATAAATACCGGATTTATTAATTTCTTTTAAAACAGCTTTTAGACGATTTTCGAATTCGCCTCTAAATTTCGTTCCGGCAATAAGAGCTCCTAAATCTAAAGAAATTAATTCTTTATTTTTAAGGGATTCCGGCACTTCTCCGCTTACGATTCTTTGAGCTAATCCTTCGACAATGGCGGTTTTACCAACGCCGGCTTCACCGATTAAAACCGGATTGTTTTTTGTTCTTCTAGAAAGTATTTGTATTACCCTCCTCGTTTCGTCATCCCTTCCAACAACGGGATCAATTTTCCCGCGACGAGCCATATCGGTTAAATTTGTAGTATATTTTTCTAACGCCTGATATTTGCTTTCCGGTTCCGGTTCTGTAATCTTTTCATTGCCGCGGATAGTAACCAATACTTTCAAAACCTTGTCGTGATCAACGTTAAATTCCTTAAAAACGTCTTTTATAATAGACGGTACGATTAAAATAGCCAGAAAAAGATGTTCGGTGCTTACGTATTCATCTTTAAATTGTTGAGCTTCTTTGGTCGCCTGAAAGAGCGTCTTTTGAAGAAGGGGGGTGATAAACATTTCGGCTAAACCGACACTACCTGGCAATTGTGTTTGCGGAATATATTCAATGATTTTTGAAATTTTATTTTTTATTTTATCAAAATCAGCTTCTAGTTTTTGTAAAATTGTTGGAATAATCCCTTCTTCTTGAATAAGAAGAGAAAAAGCCAGATGAGCAGAGTCAACTTGCTGTTGATTGTTTTCTATAGCTATATTCTGGGCGTTTTGCAAAGCTTCTTGAGCTTTAATGGTAAAATTATTCATAAAATAATATTTGAAAATTATTTAATAATCATAACACAATCGTTAGCACTCGTCAAGGGAGAGTGCTAATTATCCACAGGTTTAAAATATTATCTAATCAATGATTAGATTAACACTTTCGTAACATTTGGGACATTTACCGTTTTTATCAAAACGAAAAATCTCATAACCCGTTCTTCGTATTAAAAGATTGTTGCACTTGGGACAATGAGTATTTTCTAAATTTAATTCCGTCGCATTGCCCACGTAAATATATTTAAGGCCGATTTCTTGGCCAATTTTATAAGCCAATTTTAGCGTTTTTATCGGCGTGTCGGGCAGGTTATTTAATTTCCAAGAAATTGCTCCGGAAAAACGACTGATGTGCCACGGAGTTTCTGCGCCTAATTGATCATAAATAAATTTGGCAATTTGTCTAAAATTTTCTTCTGTGTCAGTAAGAGTGGGAATAACCAAAGTGGTAATCTCCAGCCATACTCCGCCCCTTTTCATTAATTTTAATGTTTCAAGGAGCGGCGCTAATCGTGCCCCGCAACTCTGCTGGTAAAAATCATCTGAGAAGCTTTTGAGATCAATGTTGTTGGCCGCGAGATGGGGGATGACAAGCTTGGCCGATTCCGGAGACATGAAACCATTGCTGACCCAAACATTTTTTATCTTTTCTTTTTTTGCTAATTTCATTACTTCCAGCGCATATTCTAAAAAAATTGTCGGCTCTGTATAAGTATAAGAAATTGATGGGAGATTATTTTCTCGAGCAATTTTAATAATTTCTACCGGTTTAATATTGTTTCCTTCTATTTTTTTATATAATCGCGGGCTCTGGGAAATTTCCCAATTCTGGCAGTTCGCGCAGGCAAGATTACAGCCGGCCGAAGCTAATGACAAAGACTGACTGCCTGGCAAAAAATGGAATAGTGGTTTTTTCTCAATTGGATCGATATTAAGCGCGATAATCTTACCATAATTTAAAACATAAAGCTTCCCATTTTGATTTTCTCGTACACCGCAAAAACCCCGCTCACCGGGCTTGATAATGCAATAATGAGCGCAGGTTTGGCATTGAACTATTTGTTTGTTTAATTTTCGATATAAAATTGATTCTTTAAACATCATATTACCATAATATGCCGAGCTGCCCATTTAGTCAACTTGGTTGCTTTTTTGGCGATTTTTGATACCATAAAAACATGAAAAGACGCTTGTTTATCGCTATAAATTTACCTCGAGACATCAAAGATTATCTAGTCGGCCTCATTGATTGCCTTAAAAATAAAAATCGCGACAAAGGAGTTAAATGGGTAGAAGCAGACAATCTCCATTTAACGTTGCATTTCTTGGGCTATATTGAAGAAAACTTAGTTAACAATATTAAAGAACAGATCGCCGAAGCTGTTGAAGAAGCAAGTGGAGAAAAATCAATTTTTCGACTTCAAAAAATTGGCGGTTTTCCGAACATCAAAAGAACGCGCGTAATTTTTATCGAACCAAAAGAAATTAAAGGGAATATAAATAAAACACAAAAGACAATAGGCGAACATCTAAAAGACTTTGGCGTGGAGATTGACAAAAGACCCTGGCATCCACATTTAACTCTGGCTAGAACGAGACAAGAAAACGGACTTTCTTTAAATTTTCTTGACCAAATCAGAGTAGAATCAAAAGAATTTAACACCGAAAGCATCGATCTGATGGAAAGCCATTTGTCACGAAAGGGCCCAACCTACGAATGTTTATTTAAAAAATATTTAAAATAATCAAATAAATATAAAAATATGTCAAAATTTGAGGAAATTAAAAATACGCCGGAGCAAAAATTAGCGAGAGAGATAACAAAATTCATCGAACGAACGACTAGGTCAATAAAAGCTGAAAACGAAGAAAGCGGCAAGCTTAAAAATCTCAATGATTATAATATCAGCCAAGAACTAATGGAAGATGTAAGCGAAAAAATTGAAGATATGAGAAAAAAAATAAATGCCGATCTCACCCTAAACAACATATTAGAACCATCTTTAACTAATTTATTCAAAGAATTTGGCGGGATAATTCCCGATGCTATGAAAGATATATATTTTAATTCTTTGATTGCTAATCTAGTCAACGAATTAAAAAAAGACCTTGAATTGGATATCGAGAATATCAACGGGAATGAAATTTTTATCCGTAAAATGCGCGACCTAAAAAGACAGGGTATATCGCTAGAAAAAGAAAATCATCAATTTATAATCAATCGAATTAAAGAACTTTTAAAAACTTAATAAAACGACTACGCAGAAATTTAATCTATGATATTAACCATAATCGCCACCAAAAAAGAGCCGATAACCCTAGCCATGGCTTTAGATAATTTAGAAAAAGAATTAATCATTAATAATCACTCTGGTGATTCAGAAATTTTAATCGTTGGACCGGACGAAGAAACAGAAAACATCGTTAGACGCTCCAGAGAAAAATATAAAAATATTTCCTATTTAAAAGATGGGGGACTGGGCAAGCCGGCAGCCCTAAATCTTGCTTTTAATTGGCTAAAAAATAAATATCCTACCGAATCGAGTAATATTATCGTCTTAACTGACGGCGATGTTTATATTAAAGAGCAATCTTTAAAATATTTATTAGAACCCTTTTCCGCCGAAGGCGGATCCGCCTCGGGCGGAAAAAATCAGAAAGTCCTAGGCCAGCCTGCCTTGACGGGACAGAATAGGGTTGGCGCCGTTACCGGCCATCCGATTTCACTGAACAACCGCGATAATATTTTCGGTTATTGGTCTCATTTCTTAACTGAGGCCGCGCATCAAATGCGGTTGCATCGCAAAAATTTTCCTTGCTCTGGCTATCTTTATGCTATTCGTCAAAATTTAATTGATTCTATTCCGGAGAATTCATTGTCTGATGACGCCGTGATCACCGAAGTCGTTAAAAATAATAAATATCGAATCATTTATGCGTCCAGGTCAATGGTTGCCGTGAAATATCCTGATAATTTTAAAGATTGGCTTTTACAAAAGAAACGTTCTTTGGGCGGATACAGCCAACGCATCAAAATAGGGGAACACCGCCTAAAAATTAATCGGCTGAGAAATTTCGTCCAAGAGACAACGGGTGGTTTTAAATTATTTATTAGTTATCCAAAAAACATTCGTGAATATTGGTGGACTATTGTGCTTTTCTTGTCTCGAATTTATCTTTGGTTTTTAATTTTAATAGATATTAAGCTTAGAAAAAAATCATTCCAAAAAATTTGGCAACGGATAGAAAGTACTAAATAAATGTGGGTTGCCGACCAATAGATATTTTGATAAAATAACAATCATGCAAATAAGAACAAGATTCGCTCCATCACCAACAGGATATCTACATATCGGCGGACTTAGAACAGCCCTCTATAATTGGCTTATCGCTAGAAAAAACAACGGTTTGTTTATTCTAAGAATTGAAGACACGGATCGTACTCGTTTCGTCCCCGGCGCAACTGAAAATTTAATAAAAATTTTCAAAATTTTCGGATTAGAACTCGACGAAGGACCTATTCTCAACGAAAAAGGAGAAATTATTGAGAAAGGGGATAGTGGTCCATATATTCAATCAAGAAAAATAGATATTTATCGAGCAGCTGCCGAGCAATTAATAAAAAATGATCGCGCTTATTATTGTTTTTGCAGTAGCGAAGAGCTGGAGCTCAACAGAGCAGAACAAATAAAAAATGGCGAACCGCCGAGATATAATCGGCGCTGTCGCGACTTAAACAACAAGGAAGTGCAAAAAAGAATAGAAGCCGGCGAACCATATGTAGTCAGATTAAAGATCCCACTTCAAGGAAAAGTAAAATTTAATGATCTGGTTCGAGGTGAAGTAGAATTTGATTATAGTTTATTAGACGATCAGGTGCTCTTAAAATCAGACGGGTGGCCAACTTATCATTTAGCTGTAGTGATTGACGATCATCATATGAAAATCACTCATATACTTAGGGCAGAAGAATGGTTGCCCAGTACGCCAAAACATATTTATCTTTACCAGGCATTTGGTTGGGAACTTCCGCAATTTGGACATTTGCCGCTCTTATTGAACCCAGATCATTCTAAATTATCTAAAAGACATGCCGACGTAGCGGTTGAAGATTATTTAGCCAAGGGCTATTTGGTTGAAACAATTATTAATTTTATCGTTCTTTTAGGATGGAATCCCGGAACGGATCAAGAAATTTTCAGCCTTCAAGAATTAATTCAAGAATTTTCCATCGAAAAAATCCAAAAGGCAGGGGCAGTCTTTGACGTTAAAAAACTTGATTGGCTGAACAGTTATTATATTAAAAAGAAAAATATTGAGGAATTGACTTCGTTGATTTTACCATTTTTAAAACAAACCGGGCTTATAGACGATTTAACCGAAGAAGAATTACCAAAAATTAGAAAGATAGTTGCTCTTTCACAAGACAGACTCAAAAGATTAAACGAAATAGGGGAGGTGGCGTCAATGTTTTTTAACCCCAGATTAGATTATAGTAGCGATTTATTGATTTGGAAAAGTGAAACAAAAAGCTCGACTATTAAGAACTTAGAAGATATAAAGAACCTTTTTATAAATATTGATAATAGGGATTTTGATAAACAACGTCTTAATGAAAAAATTGTCGACTTGACCGCTAAAGTGGGCAATGGACCCATTTTTTGGCCGTTGCGCGTAGCGCTTTCCGGAGAAAAAAATTCACCGCCACCGCTCGAAATTGCAGAAATCTTAGGCAGAAAAAAAGTTCTTTTAAGGATCGACAGGGCGATTAATAAATTAAAATGAGTAAATATTTAAAAAATATTCATCTTTGGCTTATAATAATCGGCTTAATTTTCATTAAGCTAAATAATTTTGTTTTGGCCGAACAATCAACCACTAGCAGCGATGAAATTTCAGCGCTACAACAACAAATTAACAAACAACAAGAAATATTAAAAGACCTGGAAAAGCAAATGGATATCTATCAAACCAGGATAGACGAAGCCCAAAAAAATAGCACAACCTTAAAGGGACAAATCTCTAATTTAAATAATCAAATTTATAAAACAAACCTGGAGATCAAACAACAACAAGCAAAAATCAAAGAAACAGAACTAAAAATCACGGACCTACAACTGAATATTCAAAATAAACAAAAAGATATCAACTCACAGAAAGAAAGGATTGTTTATTTACTACAGCTGATTAACAAATACGACAATGAAAATATATTAAATATTATTATTCTCAATAATAATGTTTCTGATTTTTTCAATCGCATCAAATATCTTAAAAATATTCAAGGCGCACTACAGGAAGAAATTGATAAATTTAAAATTATTAAGAGTGGTTTAGAAATACAAGAAAAAGATTTGCGCGACAAACAACAAGATATAATTTCATTAAATGAGGAATTGGTTAAAACAAAACAAAATCTAAGCACTGAAAATTCCGGCAAAAAACAATTATTAACAGAGACACAGGGAATGGAATGGAAATTCCAAAACTTGCTCGCCGAAGCTATTCGAGAGCAAAAAGCCGCCGAAGCTGACATACGAAAAACCGAAACCTTGATTAGGAATAAAATTAGTACTCAAAAAGAACAAGAAATGCTGAACGACCTTGAACAAGATGGTGGAGCATTGCTTTTTTCTTGGCCAGTGCCGAAGAATACAATAACAGCACAATTTCATGATCCGGACTATCCATTTATAAAATTGATTGGGGAGCATTCAGGTATTGATATAAGAGCTGCTCAAGGCACGATTATTAGAGCGCCGGCCAGCGGTTATGTAGCACGAACTAAAAATGGAGGCAGAGGATATAGTTATATAATGCTTGTCCACGCCAATGGTTTAGCCACGGTTTATGGCCATGTTAGTATGATTAACGTAGAAGAAGGAACATATGTCAAAAGGGGGGATCGTATAGGCTTAACAGGGGGAATTCCGGGCACTAGTGGCGCTGGACAATTTTGTACCGGCCCTCACCTACACTTTGAAGTTAGAAAAGATGGCATACCGGTTAATCCAATTAAATATCTTTTACAATTATAATTTTATGATCTAGACCGAAGAAGAAGAGGCGCTGTAAATTCAATAGGGAATAGCTAAAATAATATACTACGCGTCGCACAATATCTCTTTTACGACGCAGAATAATAATCAATATCAATAAAACGCAATACCCCTAAAAGGAGCTATTTTTTCAAATAAATTAAATATTTTTTATTTTGATAATAAAATATTTTATAAAAAATAAATTATAAGTGTTCTCTGTTTCCGATTCCCATATCATCTTAAAATAATATCTACTCCATATTTTATCTTTAAATAGAAAAAGGCCCACTTTTTAATAAGTAGGCCTTATAATTCTTATTTCTTGATTAACTGAGTTTTTCGACCTTCTGCCAAATAAGGTCAGCGATCTTCTCTGGCGGCATTATCCAGTCGTTTTCCGCACAATTGATTACATGCCACCCGAATTCGTCGGCCGCAAACCTGCCTTGCTCTGAACATCGCCGCTGATAATCAACGTTTTCTTCGTGACCGTCCTTCTTCTGGTTGCCCAAATATTGACGTTGAGCTTTGGCCAGTAAAAGCTTTTGGGAAATTTCTGTCGACACATCCAAGTAAACAACGGCAATAGGTCGCGGAATTCCCAAAAAAGAATACTCGAACCAATCCAGCCAATGCATAAATTTCAACCGCTCCGATATGTTAGCGACCTTAACAGCCTGGTGAATCTGATTTGACGTTGTATAGCGATTAGAAATTATTATTTTTCCTTCTTTGAGCCAGCGACATATCTTTCTTTTGGCCAAAAACCTGTCCATAGCGTAAAGAATCGAAGCGAAATAAGGGCTGATCTTCGTCGGATCACCAAACTTACGCTTCAGATATAAACCGATCAAATAACCCCAGATATTATCTTGATATCTGGGAAAATCTACTATCTCGGTTTTATGTCCTCTTTTCTGAAAATTTTGGATCAATAAATTAGTCTGTGTGGCTTTGCCGGTGCTGTCTGCACCATCAATCACAAATAATTTCCCCGGGTGCCTTTTATCCATTATGTCTTCCTTTTAATGATTACTTAATTAAATATTTTAAAGAGCCAATATTAATGATAATTAAATTTATATTATAAGTCAATTGATAAAATTTTACAAAAATTTCAAATGTATCAATTAACAAAAGATTTATTGGGTGTCGTAAAATAATGATATTGTGTCCTATATTATCTTCGCTCGCTCGATAATAAAATTAATTAATGATACAATTTATCTTATGAAATTTATAAAAAAATGTCGCGTCTGCCCGTTTAATTGCGGAGTGGATCGAAAAACCAAATTAGGCGTTTGCCAAGCGCCTGATTATATTGAAATTAGCCACAGTCAAATCCATTTTTGGGAAGAACCATGTATCTCCGGCGTGGGTGAAAAATTAGGCGGCTCAGGAACCATATTTTTCAGTCATTGCAATTTAAAGTGCATATTTTGTCAAAATTATAAAATCTCTCAATTAAATCATGGACAAAAATATTCAGGAGAAGAATTATTCAAATTATGTTTAAGATTAAAAGTTGGGGGAAGTTATAATATTAATCTCGTCTCCCCTACTTCGTATTCTCTATATCTAAAAAGCTTTCTTGAAAAATATAAAAATAGAATAGGATTGCCTATTGTTTGGAATTCTAACGCATACGAAAAAGAAGAAACCATAAAATCCCTTAATGGCCTTGTTGATGTTTGGCTGCCCGACTTCAAATACTATAATGATAATTTAGCTCTCAAATATTCCAAAGCCAAAAATTATTTCCAATATGCCGCTTCAAATATTCTCCAAATGCGGCGATGTTCGCCAAAAGACATATTCAATAAAAACGGTATAATGGTTAAAGGATTGCTTGTCAGGCATTTGGTCCTGCCCGGCCAAAACGAAGATTCGCTAAAAATTTTAAAATGGATAAAAGATAATCTTGGCAAAAACACCACAATAAGCCTAATGTCCCAATATTATCCAGCCCACCACGCCCGAAAATATTCTGAAATAAATAAAAAAATTGCTAGCCAAGAATATCAAATTTTAATTAACTGGCTTTCGGACAATGATTTTTCTAACGTTTTTATTCAAGACATATCCTCGGCCAACGAAGCCTTCACGCCTAATTTTTAATTTCTATTACGTGGTATGGGAGAATTAGTTGAGAAAATCCAAAACAATACTGACTTAAAAAATATCTATAATAAAATACTGGATTATCTTTCTAAAAGGGATTATTCGGAAGAAAAATTAATCCAAAAAATAACTGATCTCAAAAGGCACTATCCCCACTCTCGGCGCTACCAAAATTATAACCGAGAAAACGCAGAAATTGCTTTAGTTTTGGTTAAAGAATACGGTTATTTGAACGAAGAACGATACGCGCGCAATTTATTTGATTATTTGATTAACAAAAAGGACGGATTACAACGCATTAAACAAAAAATGCTTAATCGTTTAATTAAAAAAGATATTGTTGGTCAACTAATTAATGATTTCAAAAAAGAATCGAAGCAAGATTTAACGCGAATTGTCGAATTGACCAAAGCTAAGCGCGAACAATTGGAGAAAAAATATAAAAACGACAGAATAAAAACCGCGCAAATTAAACCCAAGCTCTACTTATTTCTCCAACAAAAGGGCTATGCCGGTGATGAAATAAAAAGAATTTTTTCGGGAATTTAAAAAAAATAAAAATTATATAGGGTATTAACCCTATATTATCTGCTCTGCCAGCTCGCCACGCTTACGCGTTGGCGTAGCGGGCTGGCGGATCACTCATTCGCTTGATAATAAGGGGCATTGTACCCCGTGTTATCTTCACTTGCTCGGAAGAACAAACGAGTTTGTCCTTCTCTCGCTCGCTTGATAATAAAATAAAAAGGCCGAACATATTATAATGTTCGGCCGATATTTAAAATATCACGTTTAGCACTTATTGTGGGTCGCCCCGCAGCTTTTACAGATCGCCTGGTGTTGTTTCCGTGGTGACTTCACATGATGGCCATTTGGACAAATCCACCATTTGCCTTCGCGCCGCCAAGCTTGCATCTGTGCGTTGGCGTCGGAATTGTTGACGCAGACAACGCCATATGCAAACTGTTTTTTCAGCTCCTCGAGGGTTAATCCTTCTGGCAGAAAACTTTCGATTTCCGTCAGAGGAACTTTGATCTCTTTCTTCGACAAACGTGCGCCGTTAAAAACGACTAACTCCTTGAAAACAACAGTGCATTTGTCTGAAAGCAGCCGAAAACTGCGACGATCGATTTTTACCAAATGGGGTGTCATAGAAGCCAGAATATCCGGTTTAACCAGACTAACCATGGTCAGTAAATTGTGAACGCGCTTAGAGCCAGACAAGGTTTCGATCTCGATATCAATCGGCAATCCTACGACCCAGTTAACATGTTTGTCCATTTTGACGACCGAATCTCTGCTTAATTGGCGAGCCTGAGCGCCCTCATTATGGCGACAGAACCCACGACGGTTTTCCCGATAAAAGTAAAGGTCATCCACCATACCGGCTAAACAAGCCTTGAGTATCTTACCTCGCTTACCGCAGGATTCGAGATTCAAAGAATGATTTGCTTTATTGAGCTCATCGACCAGTTTACCGCGCATCTCTTTGGCGCGAGAAAAATGAACCAGATTAACACCGTTTTCTTTCCGATCATTATCGTTGACCATACCCAAAGCCGAATTGAAAACATCCATCTGGGCCAACAGATCGGAACCTTCTTCGTCAGTTAAATGCCGCCAATCGTTCTCACGATCGAGGATACCGCCAACTTCGAAACAACTAACTATAGTTATTACGTCTCCTACGACATTGTATTTCTCGGCTTCGATGAGCATTCTGGCGAACTTAACCGACAGCGGATAAGTTGCCATTTTTTCGCCAACGGGCGTTACTTCGCCGCGCTCATTAATAGCTCCGAGAACATACAAGCACCGCCGAGCTTCCCGAAAAATCTCCCTGTCTGGCTGATGGAAAAAGTCCAAACCAGATGCGTCGATCCCCATCTTGGCCAAACGCAGGAATAGCTGATCCAGACGAACACGTTCGATCTCGGCCATCTGGAAAGCACGTTGATCTTCTTCACCATCGTAGAAATTGACATAGATGCCGGGCTTGCAACGCCCCGCCCGCCCTTTTCTCTGTTCTTCGTCAGCGCGGGAAATTCTCCTTAGATAAAGACCTTCGATGCCGTTGATCGTTTCCACCTGGCGAACCGTGCCAGCATCGACAACCATGTCGATATCATCGATAGTAATGCTGGTCTGAGCGATATTGGTGGCAATGACGGCTTTCGGCTGATTGTAGTGAACGAAAACCTTATCTTGCTCCTTTATCTCTAATTCGCTGTGTAGCGGAAGGATAACGGCACCAAGCCTCATCTTATTGAGCGATTCGACGGTCTCAGCGATTTCTCTTTTCCCCGGCTGAAAAACCAGAATATTACGGCCTCGACGCAGCCAATAAGCTACTTCTTTGATTATCGTATCGCTCACGGCACACAGAGTTTCTACCTGATATGTCCGACCCGGGATCTTCAGGATAATGGCGTCACTCAAATATTTGGAGAGCCTCTCCAAATCAATAGTGGCGCTCATGATCACCAACCTGAAATTCGGATCTTCGTTGAGCCGCTTCTTACTCCAAGCCAAGAGCGTTTCCATATTGACATTCCACTCGTGGAGTTCGTCAATGATGAGAATGTCATGGCTGATGGGATGATAAAGCTCCCTAACGAGCTCTAAGCCGTCCGTGCAAAAAAGACATTGAAATTCCGGCGAATCGCAGCGCTCAAAAGCCGTGCGATAGCCGATCTTCGTGCCCAGCTCGGAACCGTTTTCGAAGGCAACGCGAGCTGCCAACGATCTGGCCGCCAATCTTCTGGGCTCGGTCACAATAAGTTTGTAACCGCATTCCAGTAGATATTGAGGCACCTGGGTACTCTTACCGGCTCCAGTTTCGGCGGTAATGATTACCGCCCGGTTTTCTCTGATCGTTTCCAAGATCTTATCCTTAAAAGGATAAATCGGGAGATCAGCGTTCATTCTATGGCTCCTTTTTTATGAAATTCGGAATTTCTTTAACGTGATTTTTAAGGTACAATTTATTAAAATTTAGCACAAAATTAGCCTTTTGTCAAGTTAAAAAAATATTGTTTTTTATAAAAATCCAAAGCAAAACAAAAAACGAACATTATGCTCGTTTTTAAATATAAAAAAATTTATAAATGTTGTTGTTAAATGTTAAATTAAGACATAGGCGCTATTTTATCTTTATTTTGTTTCTTCATTCTCGAAAACAATAAAATTACTACAAGTAAAACAATAAGGATAAAGGCCATATTTCCTGCGCCCACATAACCCATCGCCGTATTCCATTGTTTCCCAAGCAATCTTCCAGCTATGGCATAACCCCCGCTCCACGTGATGGCCGACAAAAAAACATTTATTAAAAACGTCTTTGGAGAAATTCCGATCAAACCAGCGGCAACAGAAACATAGCCCCTGGCATACGGAATCAATCTGCCCAAATAAATACCCCACATTCCCTTCTCGGTTATTTTAATTTTTAAATCTTCTATCTTCTTTACGGGGAACCATTTCGGCGCCCTTTTAACCAACTTGGCCCCAAAAAAATAAAAGACAAAATACAAAAGCGTTGTTCCGATAAAATCCCCCGCCACGATTGTTAAAAAAACCAAAGGAAAACTTAATATTTTCGCATAAGCCAAATAACCCGAGAAAAGAAGTACTAATTCATTGGGTACGGGATTCGGCACGCCAATTTCTTGCAAAAATACAAGTGAGAAAATGGCCCAATATCCGCGATGAACCATAAAAGCAACGAGTTGAGGCGGCATATAAAAAATACGATTTTATAAATTATTCGGATAATTATTCTTGTATCTCAAAAGAAGGTTTTTCTTCTATGGGAATAATCTCGCAGCCAATATATGACTGTTTTTCCGGTTTATTGCCAGTGGCAACTTCATATCGTTTATCTGCTTCTAATATATCTTCTGCAACACATTCAAAAACCGTGTTGTGAGCGGCGGTACGGTTGTCTCTATAAATATATTTTTTCAATTTTTTTTCTTGGTTTAATACCTCGGGGTTATTTCGCATAATGTAGATATTTAATCTATTCTGTAGTTTTGCCATCAAAATGCTCTTCTTCGTCGGCCGAAGCTTCGCTTTTAGTCTTGTGGATTACGCCGTCTTGATGATTCGGTGGAGAATAAAGAGTGTAAAGTTTCATTTCTCCGCTCGCGGAATTAACAATATTGTGATTTGCGCCAGCCGGTATAACTATGGCCGAACCGTCTTTAATTTCATGCTCTACGCCGTCTAAAACAGCTATCCCCTCGCCCTTCTCAACGCGGAAAAACTGATCAAGCGTATGAACCTCCATGCCGATGTCTTCGCCAGGCTTTAAGCTCATTAAAACCAATTGACTATTTTCCGCCGTATAAAGAACGTGGCGAAAATTATCGTTTTTTAACGAAGCGTTTTCAATGTTTATCACAAATCCTTTCATAAGCTTTAATTTACTTAATTATATAAATACGGTGTTTTCTTTTCTAATATTTAATAAAATACTTGATTTTGGCTTGTGAACGGAGAGAGTCAATCAATGCCATGGCCGCATTGCTCAACTTCTGCTGACGCATTTGTTCTTTAAGCTGATTTTTATATTCTGCTTCTTCCCCTTTTGAAATTTTAATTTTATTATTTTTTATGTACTGCTCTATCTCGCTATCTGCAACTTGCGTCTGATCTGCAGTAATAAATTTTTCTAATTTCTTTTGGGTAGCAATTTGTTTTACAAAATATTCTCGAGAAAGGTTTTGCGCCGCGAGCATTTCGTCTAATGTTCCACCCCGCGCCTCAATCTGATCTTCAATATTTTTTATTTCCGCGTTTAATTCATCGCCACTTATCGTAATTCCTTTCTTGCGAGCTTCATTGTCAATAAGTTTTGGGATGATAAGTGAATCCAACGCTTGCGCGCCCGACACTCTTTCAAGCTCCGCAATGACAGCATAGCGGCTTATAAGAGACCCGTTGACTGTGGCGGCAACAAATAAACCTTTAAAATAAAAACCGAGCGCCCCGATTATAATAACAATAGCGATAATAACTAAAAACTTCGCACTAATGATTTTATGCTTCTTGGTCTCTGCTGGAGCAACTTCCTGTGCTAACGACGGTTGCATTGTTTCAATATTATTTTCCATAACGAAATATGTTAATTTATTATTAAGCGAGTGAGCGAAATAAAAAACTTCGTTTTTCGTTTCCGACCTGCCTCGCCGACGCGAGTCAAGGCGGGACGAGCGCCAATAACACAGGGTTTATACCTAGCAATTTAATGCCCTTTATTAATTTATATATTATAAAAGGTATTAAACCCCAAGGCAAGCCCTGGACCCGCGACTCGCTGTGCTCATCGCCTTCCGCGGTCCAGCCTTCGTAGCCGAAACTACTTCGGCGGAGTAGGCCAAGCCGCGGGGTATTAAACCTTTTGATATCTGCGCTCGCTCGGAAATAAAAAACTTCGTTTTTCATTTCGCTCGCTCGCTTGATAATAAAACTTTTTTATTTTTAGTCCATAGTTCGCCATATTTTAATCCTAATGAAAAAGGGGGCCTATTCTTATAGACCCCCTGTAGCTTAATCCTCGCTCTGTGCAGTATGTTCGTAGAAGCTATGGATTAGCTGTCTCTGAAATGAGGCATTTACTCATCCTCTTCCGAAGATGAGTCCTTGTTCGAAGACGAGGAAGAACTGCTCTGAAATACGCCGCTGAAAATCAGGAGTACGATACCGATGATCAACTTGGTCAGATCCCATTTCCCATCACCGTTGGGCATTATCGTGATCGAGTGATAGAGCAGGTAGGCAGACGCGATGCGCATTCCCCGACTGATGACAGTTATGCCGATCATCAACATGGAAATCACGCCGCCGCCGCCCAGACCCAACAGACCGCCTAGTAATTTTCCCTTGCAGGCGCCGAAAAGAGTGGCTATACCGGTAATACCGACAGATATCAGCAGAACGATCACGCCGATGATGATCGAGGTGATTATGTACCACCAAAGCAAGAAATTGGTTGAGTGCGCAAAGGTCTGCGCCAGAGTATCCGGCTCACCGAACAGGTATACGCAAAATGCGTATACGATGGTGATGAAAATGCCCACCCTAGTTCCTCCTTTTGTTATTATTAAAGATCTTGTAATTTCAATTATATTTTAATATAGCTGATTTTTTAGATTTTGTCAAGATTAAAAAAAGTATTTTTGAGCAAAACCGGAGTAACAAAAAACCACCGCGTAAGGCGGTGGCTTTTATCAAAATTTTATAGTGTCCTAGTCGCGCGTTACATTCTTCGCGCTCGGGCCTTTGTCTCCCTGAACAACGTCAAAAGTAACAGTATCACCAGCTTTGAGATCATCAAATGCTACACCATTCAAATCTTTGGAATGAAAAAAAAGATCCTTCACTTCGCCTTCGCGAGCAATGAATCCAAATCCTCTATCCGTAAGTGTCTTGATAGTTCCTGTCATAGTTTTATTTTATTTTGTATCTTATTATAGAGACTCGACTATGCCTCTTAATCACAAGTATATGTTATCATATCATTTAATCTAAATTATGTCAAGTGGGGCCAATCAGCGCAAAATACGAACGAAAGAAAAATGGCCAACTCGAATTTACAATTTCGGCTTAATCTCAACGATAGTGATCGTTTGAAAATATTCGTAACCATTTCTACGTTCTTTCTTAATCCCTTGTCTTCGCAAGTACTCCATCCATTTTTTGTTATTTAAAACATTGCAAACCTTGAGCGGCACAATCATCTTGTCTATTTTCCTCACTTTTGCTCCGCTTTTTTCAATAACCTCATTTATCTCTTTTTGGCATAAACTTGAGATATTTGTAATAAAACTGCCGCCTGACTTTAAAATATCCTTGGTATGAACTATAAGATAACCAAGGAGCCCTGTTCCTTCATAGGCGTTATCACCTATACTTTTCGGCCTGGGAATATACGGCGGATTACAAATAAGAACATCGTATTTCTTTTTGTTTTTAAGGGCATCTCCGTGAATAAACTTAGCTCGCCTGTCTTTTATATTATCTTTACAAGATTGTATCGCGTGCGGACTAAGATCCACCAGAGTGATTGATTTTATACCGGGAAATTTTTCCAATAAATATTTTGAGATAAAACCGGAACCAGCCCCTATTTCAACGATTTCTTTCCCCCTCAATGCCGTTTTTTTAAAACCGCTTAAGGCTCTGCAAAATAAAAGCGTGTCTATGCTTGGGCCCCAAGCGCCTTTATATTTCCCTTGTTCAAAATTAATGGAAACGCCGTCATATTCAGTTTTTCTAATCGGTGATTCGTATAATTTAAATACCGTATCGCGCAAAGTAGGATTAAATTTCGCTATCCGACAAACATCGGTAACCAAGACCGGATTTTTAATGGACGCGACATAAAGCTCTTTGTCCTCGGGACAGGAATAAATCCGATGTCCGAATTTATCCGTATCCATACCCATAACACTTGAGAGCTCAACGCCGTTGGCATAAATTCTTTCTTCTTTTAAATCTTTGGAAAATCTTAAAATCATATCTATAAAATATTGGACTAAATATAATTAAGTGCCGAAATAACGGTCGCCAAAATCGCCTAAGCCGGGAATAATGTAGGCCTTTTTATTCAAACGATGATCAACCACGCTGGTCACCAAGTGAATTTTTGGGAACTCCCCCATTATCTTTTTAATGCCTTCCGGACAGGAGATGAGGTTAAGGAAAATGATTTTGTCTTCTTTAACGCCGCGCTCTTTAAGAACCTTAATGGCAGTTGAAGCGGAACCTCCTGTGGCCAACATTGGATCAAGTAAAAAAACGTAGCGGCTGGCTATGTCTTTGGGCAATTTAATATAAAAAAGTTGCGGTTTGACGGTTTTTTCGTCGCGTTGAATCAGAATTTTGCCGATCCTGATTTTTTTACAAACGTCTCTAATAGCCGTTTCCATGGTTTCGCCGGAGCGAAGAATAGAAATGGCGCAAATCCTGCCCACAAATTCCGTGCCCTGAAACTTGGCGCCGGTAGGCGTGATTACGGTTTTTAATTTAACCGGCAAAAAATTCAAACCCTCCTCCACCAATAAACGGATCAATCTGTCGGCGTAAAAGATAAAATCGTTTCTTTTGGTTTTGCGGTCGCGGATAATAGTTAAAAGCGCCTTGAGTTGCGGTGTCATTTTGAGTTGATGAACTTGCGAATAATTTTTCATAGTTGTATTACGGAGCATAATTTAATTATAATGAAAGCCGCCTTAGTTTTTTCGTCCGTAGTAGTATGTTCCAAAATGGAACTAACTGAATTTTTATCCAATTCAAAGGAATAACTATTTTTTCAGAATAAAACTATTGGCGATATTATAGAATGTTCCCTTGTATTCGTCCCAGCTGCTTTTGATGGTATTAAACGATATCACCCAAACATCTTCTCC
The DNA here is from genome assembly GCA_002402995.1 of Patescibacteria group bacterium UBA4787. Lineage (GTDB taxonomy): Bacteria > Patescibacteriota > Patescibacteriia > UBA2591 > UBA4787 > UBA4787. Next base: position 69,779 of record DHGX01000004.1, on the reverse strand, counting down.
TTGTCCGGCGACTACTACCATCAAAATTTTAAAGTTTGCTCCTTGTTGAGCCAGCTCCGCCTCTATGGCATAAGCAGGGCTGCCACTTATCATCATATCTTGATCGTTAGTAAAAACGACATTTGAAATAGTTTGCGAAAGACTGTTTTTAACGGTTTGCAAATAGTCGTTTATATTTTTCCCTTGAAGCGTGTCGTAGCTTACCGCGAAATAACTTTTGAAATTAATTTTTTGAGCCGCGGGATCGTTGATATTCTCATTCATATTTATAGCCATGGCCGAAGGCCCTATGGCAGGCGCGGTCTGTTTCCAGCCAGCGGGAAGATTAATGGAAAAATCGTCGGTTATTATTTTACTCTGCGGTTGCTCTATCGCTCCCCCGTTTCCCGTAGGTGTTTGATTTGTGGTTTTGTTTTGTTTGATAAAATAAACACCGATCAACACTAACAATGCGACGCCCAAAATGATTAGAATGATAATTATAGTTTTATTTTTCATGATTTTTATAATTATTTAATTTTTATAACACGATTTTTATTATTATTTTAAGCTGATGAACTTGCGAATATTTTTTCGTAATTTTCTTAATTTTTGTTGGTCAAGACATAAATTTACCAATTTCTGGATACATGAGGTGAATGACGCACCTTTAATAATCGCTTTATTTCGTCACCATTAAACTTTTTATGAAGTTCTGTGATGCTTTGGATGTTATCAAGATATATAGAAACCACATGGGCTCCATGTTCAAAGTCTGCTTCTGTGTACCCAAGTAATATATCTTCCGTGAAACCACTTTTCTTATTTTCTTGCGGGTAGACATCATATGGAGCAACATCCCGCGCAACCAAATTATCATCACTTTCTCTACGAAAAGTAATTCTTAGCATTTGTTGATTTTGTATTGCTTCTATAATTCTTTGTTTATGCATATTATTTATTCTTGTCTTCCTTAAAAAGCTCTGACTGGTAAATAATTTTATATTTAGCGATGTTAATATGCGCTCTAGTTCCTCCTTGATAGGTCGTAGTACCCTCCATTTCAATCCATTTACCAAGCAATTCCTGCATTTCTGCTGGCTTGCGCAAATGTTCTGTTAAAGTTGCTGGGACTGAAACTCCTTCGTTGTCTATTTTAAAACCGATATGTCTAATTCTTGCATCAAGGTCAACACGATTAATGCGACCCTGTAGAATTTCGAATCTATTGCCCTCTGCTTCTTCTTGCATTTCTGTTTCGCCGGCCAATTCAAGAAATTCTTTTTTGTCTTTATATTCTACGATCGCCCGTTGTTTCTCTGTGGCTGTACAGACAAACCTGTCTCCTTCTTTTTCTAATGGCCGAACCACATCAGCAAGCGAGTTCAAAAATCTTCCATTCTTGAGAAGTTCTATTTTTACTTGATCACCAATCTCGCTTATTAATTGCGGCGAAATATTTGTTAATTTCGCTGCTCGATATAAAGGAATCGTCTGAAGAATCATAACCACAAAAATCGCTAAATTGATGATACATGGATGTCTATCTGCACCTTTTAAAAAGACTTTGACTCTTTTTCTAAAAGACCCCTTTTCAAACGCCTCAATAAAAATTTGCATGTCGCTCGGATTAAAATCTATCTTTTTGTTCTTCGCAAGCACCTGTGCTGTAATCTGAATCACTTCTTCAAGACCGGCAATTTCATTTTTTAAAGCAATAATTTCCATCATTCCATCGAAAGATGGGCCTTTATATTCAAGGTCTAATAGGTAATTAGGAGTTGATTCGTTAGGAAATAGCGTCTCGTCCATAAATTTATTTTTTAGTTAAAACGTTTTCTATTCTCAATTTTGCCGTCGAATTTCGCGCCAGTGTCAACTGACACGCCGCTTAAAATCATTGACTATATTATATCAACAATGATAAAATAACACCAAGCTCCTTGAAAAGCTGACGGGAACTTTGTCGGGATTTTTATTTCTTAGTCTATGTTAAGCCGCCTTTAATTCTCCCGGATAAAAACTTAATATAATTTGGGTTTTTATCCAGGGGAGTAATTTAAAGGTCGGCTTCATGATTTAAGCAATAAATTAACGACAATCTTATGTTATTAAAACAAAGATTCTTGATTTACAAAGATATTGCTGGATTTTTTAGGTGGTACCTCCAAGCCATAAATGGCGAAAAGGTAGCTGCGAGCGAGGCTTATACCTCAAAGCAGTCCGCTATCAATTCGGCTTATCGCGTAAAACAAATTGCCGGATTGGCTGATGTTGTGGATTCCACAAATTAGCTGATTAAGCAAGCTCCTGTCAGCTTTTCAGGGAGTTTTCTAATTTTTACCACCACCGCAGGAACAGAAGCCCTATTTTCCTATTTTTGCAAAACAATTGTGGATAAGTTGGTTTGGACTTTCTATTTATTTTCTAGTATACTATAATTATAATAAAAATCAATTAACTTATGCTCACGAAAAGACGGAAACAAGTTTTAAATTTTATTACCAATTATCAAAAAAATAAAGGGTACGCTCCTTCGCTTGAAGAGATTTGCAAGAAATTTAAACTCGCTTCAGTTTCAACAGCTCATTTTCATGTTTCCAAACTTCGTGACGCAGGATATTTAGAAAAAAAGGAAAATAAACCTCGTGCCATTGACGCTACGAAACGAGAAGAAATAATAAAAGTGCCAATTATAGGAACCATTGCCGCGGGCCAACCAATTGAAGCTATTGAGATACTCGGCGAAACCATAGCTGTTCCAAAAAATGAAATTAGTAGCCCACTTAAACATTACGCCTTAAAAGTTGAAGGAGATAGTATGATAGAAGATGGTATTTTTAACGGCGATATTGTGGTTATCAGAGAACAACAATATGCAGATGATGGACAAACGGTAGTAGCTATTATTGATGACAACAAAGCTACTTTAAAAAAAATTTACAAAGAGAAAAATAGAATTAGATTGCAACCAGCTAATCCAAGTCTCTTCCCTTTTTATAGAACCGAGGTTGAAGTCAGAGGAGTAGTTGAAAAAATTATTAGAAATCTGGAAAATAAAATCCTCACCAACACTAACGAGATTCGAGTTATAGAATCGATCCGTGACAATTCAAAAAAGACAGATGGAATTTTTATAGATAAAAATTTTGAGTTAAATAAAATATACAACATAGATTGTTTAGAGCTTACTAAAAAAATAAAAGATGGCTCGATAGATATGATTTTTGCTGATCCTCCGTATAACTTAAGTAGTAGTAATTTCAAAATGAAATTTACTAAATCTGGTGGTCCAGATTTAAATACAAATAAAGGTAATTGGGACAGATACAGTGATGACGAATTTGAGAAATTTACAAAAAAGTGGCTATCGGAATGTTTTAGAATTTTGAAAAATAATGGTTCAATTTGGGTTGCCGGAACTTATCATAATATCTATTTAACAGGATATTTAATAAAGAAATTGGGATTTGAAATTTTAAATGAAGTACTTTGGCACAAATCTGATGCAACACCGAATCTTTCATGTACGAGATTTGTTGCCGATCATGAAAATTTTATTTGGGCAAGAAAAGGAAAGGGCAATATTTTCAATTATGCCAATATGAAAAAAATAAATGGCGGTAAGCAGATGCGCTCCATTTGGACCAAAGGAAAAACAACTGGTGGGAAAAAAATTCATCCTACGCAAAAGCCAGAATGGCTATTAGAAAGAATAATTGCAGCTACATCTAAACAAGACAGTATAGTTTTTGACCCATTCATAGGCTCCGGCACTACAGCTGCGGTCGCAAAAAAATTCAAGAGACAGTATTTAGGCTCCGAATTAGATAAAAATTTTTTTAAGATAGCAAATCAAAGAATAAGTAATACACAAATATGCAACAACATTATTTAATATCGGGGGATTCTTTCGAAATTTTATCTAAAATTAATAGTCGGGTTGATGCTGTTATTGTTGACCCTCCATACAATACAGCAAATAAAAATACCAAAATTCTTAAGGGGAGAAAAGCAAGGTCTTCGGATTTTGGTAAATGGGATTATTTTGCCGACCGTGAATATTTAGACTTCACCGAAAAATGGATTGGTTTAATTAAGCCAATATTAAAAGTCAACGGCAATCTCTTGGTTTTTTGTAAACTTGAATATATAAGTGATATTAAAAGAATCTATGAAAAATTAGGTTTTAGGCATCATGGTACAATAATTTGGCATAAAACTAATCCCGCACCTCAAATAAGAAAAACTGGTTTTTTGTCATCGTGCGAGGCTATTATTTGGGCAACCAATGGATTTGATAACAGTAAAATTTCTTATACGTTTAATTTCTCAAAACAGAACGAGATGCATAATTTTGTAGAAACTCCAATTTGTATGGGCAAAGAAAGAACGGCGCACCCGACTCAAAAACCAAAAAAGATTTTGTCTCATTTGATAAAAATATTTACAAACGAAAAGGATTGGATACTAGATTGTTTCGCTGGTAGCGGAACCACGGCAGAAGCCGCCAATGAACTTAAACGAAACTCTATAAATATTGAAGCCGATAAGGGTTATTTTGATCTTATGAAAAAAAGATTAAGTAGTTTAGAAAATACAAAGATAGTTAGAATTAAAGATACAAAAAAAGTGATAACTAAATAATAAATCAGCTAATTTTTAATTTAAGCTTCAAAACTTAAATTAACCCCTTCTATTGTCTTATTTTCCCAATTAATCTTGAACGCACGTCTATTACTATTTTCCTCTACACATAAAAATATATCTGGAATTCTATTATTATTTTGTTTTTTTGCTTCGCCAAATATTTTTAATATTTTTTGAAAATCAAACTTTTCTTCCGCAAAAATCCAAACATTTTTAAATGCACTATTTATATGATGACCGTGGTCTAGATAATTAGACCATAAATGTTCCAATTCTAATTTTTGGGTTGTTCCTCCTGAAAAAACTAATTCCACGTCTGGCCCCCCAGAACTTATAACCCGAACATCGATCACGTCTTTCCCGTCAATTGTGAAGGTGCGTCGCCAGTCCAAAAATAACCTTAGAAAATTGCTAAATTCATCTTCTTTCCTAACCTCATAATCAACCCCCTCTTCACAATATTTTTCTTTCAATTCTTCCCATTTGTAATCCAATCTATTTTTTATATTATCGTTTCCTTTAGAGAATTCCTTCAATGCGTTCTCTAACGAATAAAGCTTGTAAGTATTCCCATTTTTATCTTCACAAGTTTTTTTGTGTAAATTCACGTTTAAAAGTAATGGTTTATGGGAATATAAATCCTCGTTTTTGATCGCATAAATTTCCTCCCAAGGATTTTTTTTCGTTGGAAGTACCACGAGAGGGTGTAAATTCTTTTTGTGAAATTTTTTACCCTCCCATAAATTCATAATGCTGAATTGAAGAATTTGGTTGTTGGAATCAACAAAATTATTAACCAAGCTTCTAATAAAATACTGCCCACTATAACTTTTAAATACCGCTTCTTTAGGAAAATCAATACTGTCTCTCTCTAGGGGAACCTCTGAATTCCTTTCCAGCATCACTTTTACATGGGCTTGGGATTCCCTAACATTCAATAACCACGCTTCGATTTCAAGAATATTTTTAAGTTTTTCGTCGTTTGTATATACGGCTAAATCTTCTCTGTTTAGAATGATTTTTCCATTACAAACAGCATTAACCAGTCTTCCGTCTCGTCCTAAACTATAGGTACTAACAATGTTTGACCCTCTTTTAACTAAGCCTCGCCACGTAAGAAGTGCAGAAAAATTACCTCTCAAACCACCAAATCGTGTATCATCTAAATATTTATAATCTTTTTTATCAATTCTCATACGAACTAAGTCGCCTTTATATCTATTGGATAATCCGGCTAAATCATTGGTATTAAAAAAATTGTTACGATAAAATTGTGCAATATCTAGTGCTAAAAATAATACTTTTGGAATTTCGACTTTGTACATAATTATTTTTTATTCAAATCGTCAACACCAACCGCTAAATTATTTTTGGGCAAAACTGGGAGACCTGGACTCCCCGCCTTAGGTCGTTCAGACTCTGAAGAGTCCTCAGACTCGATGAGCGGATGCGCCTTTGGCGCAGAACCTTATTTATTCCGAGAGTGTGGATAACTATTGACTTATTAATCTGAACTGCTACACTATAATTAATTACCACGAAAAAAACCCTTATGCGGCTCGTCCGCGTCGGGGGTTTTTTCTTTTATGGATAGAATAGACCTCTTATCATTTAGATAAACAATCGACGCGTCGATTCTCTTTAGTAAAAGAGAGCATTTTTTATCAATAGCCGGGGATAATATTGTTTCCAGTTTGTTCTTTTCTTTCAATAATTTTACTAAACTGGCATAGTCACCATCGCTCATAACAACAACGGCTTTCTCAAAATTATTCTCGTAGACATCTTTCATCGCCTGCACCACCAAATCGGCATCACAGTTGCCTTTTGGTTTTCCATTGCTATCATATGTCGTTTCTTTAAAGACAAGCGTAAAACCCGCTTCTTGTAAATAAGTATAAAGTCTAGTATATCTTGGGATTAAACCAATAAAGAGATAAGCCCTGGTAACACCATATTTTTCCGTGAGCCAAATTCTGAAACGCCTATAATCGAGTTTCCAGCCAAGAGCTCCCACGCCTTTGTGTAGGTTTGCGCCATCTATGTAAGCAAAATTGTTTCTATTATTCTCCATTTTATGAAAACTGTTTGTTGATTCAACCCCTGAAGAGTTGATTTTAGTTTAGTGTCGCCAAGCACTTTTAATACATAATGAGGGCTACCGGTCCTCGACAAAGAATGTTTTTGTGCTTTTCGATATTTAACATAGTTTAGTTAAGTCCTTTTTGGGCTGCTTCCCGATATTTTTTAATTTTTACTCCCATTCTTTTATTGCCTCCGTAAATAGGCAAAATTTCCGAGACTTTGTCCCAATTAATATTTGAAAGGTTATCAAAATGATATTCTTTGTTCAAATAGACAATATCCAAAAAAGCTCTTTCGGGAGAGGCAATAAAATAGTTGGCTTTGACTTCGATCCCGGTTCGATTGGTGAGAATAGGGTCTTTAATTTTTTTGAACGAATAGGTCTGGCCGCCAATTGTTAATTCTCTAGTGAGATATGATGCGACAAAAATCTGACCGTAGAATTGAAAAATAATTCCGGCTTTAGCGAGCGCTGTTTCAAAGCTGATATACGAGGGAGTAAAAATTTTGGTCGCCAGCTCGTATTTTTCGTAATTTTTATCTTTAGCATAAATACCCTTGCGAACCGAATACATTTTTCCAGACTTTAAATAACGAAAAATTTTCTTTCTTACAAAATCAACATTAGATTCATTCCAAAGCAAAGAAACATCTTTCGTGGTAAAGATGGTATTTTTTGATCTCATCAAACCTAATAAATAATCTTTTTCCATAGAATATTATCAAAGTTTGAACCAATAATACCCATATATGGGTACTACCAGTTTAAATTGTATATCATATTCAAAATAAATGCAAGGTGGATACGGCGGTAGAAATACCGCGGGAGTTAGTATTATTTTTGGGCAAAACTGGGAGACCTGGACTCGAACCAGGATAACATGCTCCAGAGGCATGTGTCCTACCATTAGACGATCTCCCATCGATTTATTTACTACAAATTTTGATGATCGCGAGCTCAAGCGGCAATTGCGGTATTTCGCTAAACTCGCTCGTGGATTGGATGGCGATAAATTCTTTAATCATATTAACCAAATCAAGAAGCTCAACGTCTTTAATAAGAGCATTTAATTTATCCTGATTTTCTTTGTCTATCTCCCAAAAAACTTTTTCGTCGTTAATTCCGCTTTTTAAGAGCAATGTTTTGCGCAAAATTTCAATCGTGTCGAAAATAAATTGTTTAAGGTCTAAACCGCCGTCAACCAAATCATTAGCAAAAAGAATAGCGGATTTCGTGTCTTTTTTCAAGAGATGCGAAATAAACTGCAAAACAGTAGCCAATTGAGTTTTGGGAAGCACGAGCGATGCTTCTTCCAAGGTAATATGTTTGCTGTCTAAAGAGAGAACCTGGGCCAATAAGCTTTCCGAGTCGCGCACGCAACCCTCGGAGCGATACACTATGGATTTTAACACTTCTTCATCAACCTCTATCCCCTCTTTTTTGATAATAATTTTCAAGCGATCCAAAATTTGGTTAAAAGGAACTTTAACAAAATCAAAACGCTGGCAACGGGAAATAATCGTTTCCGGCACTTTGTGGATTTCCGTGGTGGCTAAAATAAAAACAGCGTAAGACGGCGGCTCTTCCAAAGTTTTAAGCAAGGCGTTAAAAGCCTCGGTTGTTAACATATGCACTTCGTCAATCACGAATACCTTATATTTCAAATGATTAGGCGTAAAACGCACGAAGTCCCTTAATTCCCTAATTTCATCAATGCCACGATTTGAAGCCGCGTCAATTTCAATAATGTCAAAACTGCGATTCGCGCTTATTTCTTCGCAAATAGAACACTTATTACAGGGCTCGCTGTCTTTGCGATTTTCGCAATTAATGGCTTTAGCGAAAATCCTCGCCACCGTAGTTTTACCGGTGCCGCGCGGCCCGCTAAAAAGATAAGCATGGCTGATTTGCCCGTGCTCAATTTCGTTTTGCAAGGTTTTTTTGATATGTTCTTGGCCGATCACATCAAAAAAATTTCTCGGCCGATATTTGCGATAGATAGTACTCATAAGATAGAAAATAGAAATTAGAAAATAGAAAGTAGAATTAAAGTAAAAACGAAAAATTAATACATAGAAGCCAAAAAATAAAAAGTAGAATTAAAACAAAGAAAAATTATTTATTTTTAGTTAAAAAAGTGTTGAGAATTTTCATTATTTCTAATAATAAACTTTCGGCTTCTTGATAATTCAATTTCGGAAATAATTTTTTAGCAACTTCGATTTGACTCTCTATCTCTGAACCGGAGCCAAAAGCTATTGCTAAAAATTGTTGCTTTTCTTTGTCGTGGAATCTATGATATCCTTCAGCTATATTAGACGAAATAGAAATTGCTGCTCGCCTCATTTGATTGGTTAGACCATACAATTCAGACTGCGGAAAACCCTCTGTTAATTTATAAATTATGACGGCTAAATCGCGCGCTTTTTGCCAAACGATTAAATCTTTAAATGATTTTGTGCTCGCCATATTCTATATTCTATTTACTATTTTCTACTTACTATTTTCTATTTACTATTTTCTTCTTCGTCGGTGCTTTCGTCTTCGTCATCGCTGACAACCGGAGCGGGTTTTTTAACGCGGGAACGATTCATAATTTCTTCTTCCACAATTCTCCTATCCTGTCCGTAATTTAACCGCGAAAATTCTTTAATAGAACTTATTAATATTTCGTTTTTCTTAAAACCGAAATATTGTTCCCATTGCGAAGTCCACGGCTTCCAGTGGCGGTAAATTTCCATATTAAACGGACGCGAGACTTGACCGTTAACGATTATTTTCAGATAAGCGTTGAAATTATCTATATTGATTAAATCACGCGCGGTAAAAACAGGAGCGAACTGCTTTTCCATAGTTTCGGCGTCTTCCGAACCGATGCGAAAAGCAACTTGGTTGCCCACATTGCCAAAAACCGCGTCGCGAATATGAGCATCGCCATTCTTAACCAGTTGGCCAATATATTGATGGCCGAGATTAAGAGCCAAACGATATTTTCTGGCTTCTGATAAAATAGTGGCAACGGTATCGGTGGTGAAGTTTTGAAATTCATCAATATAAAGATAAAAGTCGTGGCGATTTTCCGTAGGCACATCGGCGCGCGACAAAGCCGCGGCCCATATTTTACCCACCAAAACCATACCCAAGAGATTGGCATTCATATCGCCAATCGCGCCCTTAGACAAATTTAAAAGCAAAATTTTCTTTTGATCCATTATCTCCCGGAAGTTGAGCGAGCTCTTTTGCTGGGATATGATCGGCCGCATAATATCGTTGGAAATGAAAGGCGTAAGCTTTGAAGTGATGTAAGGAACCATATTAGCCAATGACGCTTCTCCTCCGGCCTTTTCCGCTTCTTTCACCCAAAAATCATGCACAACCTGGTTAGTGCAATTCTGAAGTTTATATTTTCTAAATTCCGGATCGGACAAGACTTTGGAAATTTCCAAAAGCGTGGAGCCGGATTCGGGATGATCCATAATCAACAACATAGCGTTACGCATATATTGTTCAAACATTGGGCCGCCGGTCTGGCGCAAATCATAAAGCTTGTCAAAGATATTAATCATCTCGTTGATGACGAAAGTCTTTTGCTCGGGATAGCGCGGATCGTATTCCAATAAGTTCAAGCCCAGGGGGCGCTCCATATCCGCGGGGTTGAAATAAATAACATCGTTAGCGCGATTGGCTGGAATATTCGCTAAAACATCTTCGATCAGCTCGCCGTGCGGATCAATAATACACACGCCGTCGCCGTTTTTAATATCTTGCTTGGCTAAATGCTGCAAGAAAGTAGATTTACCGGTACCGGTTTGACCGATGATGTACAAATGCCTTCGTCTCGCTTCGCGATCCAATTTAATAACGGTTTCTTGTCCGCGATAAACGTTTCTGCCTAAAATAATGCCCTCGTTAGAGATATCAATCGGCGCAGCCGAGGTTTTGGCGGACAGCCATTTTATGCGCGGAGTTTCCGTATAAGGCGTAGGCAGATGAAAAACGCTCGCCAGTTCTTCGGTATTTAAAACAAAAGAATTTGAATTGCTAAATATGCGATAAATTAAATTACGCGCTTCTTTTTCCGGATCAGTCGTTGTCGCCTTGAATCCATTGCTGTATTCATAACCAATATATTGGGAAAAAGCATTTATAATATTATCAAGGTATAATTTGGCCTTGTCTTTTTGGGTGGCCGAAACGATAACCCTGATATTCGTATCAAAACCAGCCTTACTGGTTTTTCTTTCCAAAGCTTTAATGGTTTCAAGCTCCATCGGCGAAAGCTGATAAATCTTTTTCTCTAGTGGGGTTTTATTGTCTTTGGGAACGGCGGAAAATAAAGAACCGAACAAGCCCTTGGGCTTGGCTTCGGCGAACGCCTGCTTGAAGCTTTTGTTTTGCTGCATTTTGGAAGCGACTTTGGCGCCCAAGCGATGCCATTCGCCTTTGGCCGATCTGACCACAAATTGAATGACCGCCGCATCCCCTTCTTCAATTTTAGAAAGAGAGTTGGTTATGGCGTTAAGCGGATCAATACTGAATTGGTCGTAAGTTCTTATGGGCAGAATCTGATTTTTGTATAATTTCAAAATCGTGCTTAAAATTGCGCACTTGGAAGAAAAAATATTATAATCGTCAACTTCGGCAATCTGCGCTTCCGGATATTGAGCATGGAGTTGTTCTTCCAAAAATTGCTGAAGATATCTTGGCACGGCCACGTAGAAATAAATGATTCCGTCTCTTTGTCTTACGATTTCAAAAGAAAAATGATCGGCGCGGCCGAATAAAGAAGCTCTTAGTCCGCGCTGAGAACGCAAGCCGCCCAGATTATCAAGAAATACTTCCATGGGCGCCAAATATCTTTTAATACTCTCTGTAGTTGATTGTTTTTCCGAGGCCTCGGCGGCGCTTTCTCTGGGAACGGTTATTAATAAAATAACATGCTGGAAGGCCGCGGACATTCTTCTTCTTTTTCTTAAATTGCCGACAACGATGGAAAAAACGACAAAAATCGCGATTAAAAAGATTATTATTCCCGCGATTACGCCAAAATACGGCGAAGAGAAAAATCCTTCGCCTAATTGTTTGGCATTATCAACTGAAGGAATGTTAATCGGCGGTAAGATTTGCAAAAAAAACATAAATTTATATTTAAAAATAGAAATTTAAATAATACGTCCGCGAGCCGCGCCCTTGACCTCGGCTACCTCTTTTAATTGTCCCACTTTAAATCGCTTCAAGGCTTCGTAACCGGAAATGCCGAAAATGCCGGAAATAATTTTAATGCCAGAGGTTTTGAAAAAATCAAACGAATCTGGCTCAATATTGCCGGTGATTACCGCGTCCGGCCTTTTTTCGGCGACCGAATGACTCGGTCGGCTGCGTTGAAAAATACTTTTTTTATTTTTAATAATTTCTGCTTCCGAAGTTTCGTCGTTAAACAATAAAAAATATTTTGTTTTTTCAAAATGAGTTGAAAGCAAGCCGTCTAAATTTTCTTGTTCAAGTGTTAAACAAATAAGCATGTTTGTTTGTTTATTTTTATTTAAATTGAAATTTTGCTTTTGCGCTGGCGTTCCACCAGACCCAAAATTTTATCGGTCTTAATTTTTGACTCTTGCTCTAAGAATATCTTGTTGATGCCGGGAATGACTTTTAACCAATTTATAATTAAGCTGACAATTTTATCAGCAATAATCTTTGTTTTGGAAATCAATTTTTCTATCTTGCCGGCCGTTTCTTCGCCACGGCGAATAAATTCGGATTTAACCGCTTCGGGCAAAGAGTTGTACAGCTCGCCCATATCTTCGGTTAGGATGGCTTCGATCTGTTTTAAAATTTCACTTTTTTCCAAAATCGGCCCGGCTTGCGCAACCGGGGCTTTGACGGCCGGCGCTGCGGGTCCGGCGCCTTCTTGTTTTTCTTTTTGAGCCGCGCCCTCGGCTATAGCCTCAAAGGTATCTTCTACTTTCTCTTTTTCTTCGATGGCTGCCTCTTTTTCCGGTGACAATTCCTTAATAATTGATTCTTTGCCGATTGACGAATTATTCTCAACTTTTTCTTTTTTGTCTAAAAAATCCATTGATGATATAAATAATTTAATTATAAATAGTAAATTTTATCAGCTTGCCCGCATAAATTTTGGTAGCGCCTAAGGGAGTCGAACCCTTATTGCCAGGTTGAAAACCTGGAGTCCTAACCGTTAGACGAAGGCGCCAAATTTTGACTTTTTAATTATATCAAAAATATAATCTTAGACAAGTAAAATTTTAATGTTTACCTTTTGTATAAATAACTATATAATAATTGGATATTTACGGGGTGTAGCGCAGTTGGTAGCGCGCATCGTTCGGGACGATGAGGCCGGCGGTTCGAGTCCGCCCACCCCGACCAAGTTAGACATTCCAAATTTTCAGGGGAAAGAGTTTGCTCGCTCGCCCCGTTAGAGAAATCAAAACGCGACTTTAAATCAATGATCTCGCTCGAGTAAGGATAAATTTCAAAAAGATGACAAAAATAATTGAATCAAAAACTAATCCCCAACGAATAGATCAAAGTTTCCAGCCGGAATCCGCAGCCAGTCTCATGACCGCCAAAGTGCCCATGTCTGATAGCAATGCCACAATCGCTGATATTGAGAGAATGCTATTTGAAAAAATAAAAGAACTGGAAACAATAAATTATATTTACCTTGTTGATAAAAACAAAAAATTAGAAGGAGTCATCTCGATAAAAGATATTTTCCTCCTTCCCAAAACCACCCTAATTTCTCGGGTTATGACAAAAGATTTAGTTTCTGTCCAATCCTGTACCGACCAAGAAAAGGTTGCTCTTTTAGCATTACAAAACAATTTAAAAGCCATACCAGTTGTTGATAAAGAAAACCGCTTGCTCGGTATTGTCCCGTCGGATGTCGTTTTGAATATTTTACATAATGAAAATATTGAAGACGCCCTTCGTTCCGTGGGAATGGGCAAATTGAAAGATCCAGCCATAAACATCATAAAAGCGCCAGCCCTCCTTCATTTTCGTAAAAGACTGCCATGGCTTATACTTGGCCTTTTAGGCGGGGTTGTGGCCGCGTTTATTGTTGAATTTTTTGAAACGGCTCTTAAATCCCAGTTAATCTTAGCCGCATTTATTCCAGCGGTTGTTTATATGGCGGACGCGGTCGGCTCTCAGACCCAAACCATTTTTATTCGCTCACTGGCTTTAGACCATCACCTTAATCTTAAAAAATACATTGGAAGAGAAGTAAAAGTAAACTTATCTTTAGCGCTTATTCTGGGAATTATCATTTCTATTATTTCTTCGTTGTGGCAGCAATCAAGTCTGTTGGGCATCATCTTGGGTTTTTCAATTTTCGCGACTGTTCTCGCGGCTATGGCCGTGGCAATAATCCTGCCTTGGTTATTTTCCAAAATCAAATACGACCCGGCTATTGCCAGTGGCCCCCTTGCCACTGTTATTCGAGATATTTTAAGTTTATTCATTTATTTTAGTATTGCTCAAATCACGCTAAACATTTTATGAACTTATTGAAATTTAATTATAGAACACCGACTTACCACCACTTATCAACTAAAAAGATTTTTAAGGTGTTCGAATCTCAACCTCAAGGCCTCTCAAAAAAAGAGGCGGCGGCGCGGTTAGAAAAATTCGGTCGCAACGAACTGCCAGAAACAAAAAAATTTTCCGCCCTGATCCTTTTCTTTCACCAATTCAAAAACCCGCTTATTTATATTCTTTTTGTCGCTCTAATTATTAGTTTCGCGACCGCGCATTTCGTTGATGCGTGGATCATCTTGGGCGTAATTTTGATAAGTGGCACGATTGGATTCTTACAGGAATACAAAGCCGATCAAGCCCTGTCCCGTCTCAAACAGATGGTCAAATATAAAGCCAAAACGCTAAGAAATGGACAAGAAACCATTGTGGCTCAAGAAGATATTATTCCTGGCGATATCATTCTTCTGTCCGCCGGAGATAAAATTCCGGCTGACGCTCGGCTGATTGAGGCGCAAAATTTTGAAGTAATTGAAGCCGCGCTCACCGGCGAGTCAGTTCCCTCAAGTAAAACCGTTGATATCTTGCCGCCAAACACTCCGTTAGCTGATCGGGAAAATATGATTTATTTAGGAACGGTGGTTGCCAGAGGAAAAGCCAAGGCAGTGGTGGTAGCAACGGGGCACACAACGGAATTGGGATATATCGCGACCTTGGTAAAAAAAACAGGAGAGTCAAAAACTCCTTTACAAAAACAGATTATTCATCTTGGAAAAGTTATCGGACTAATACTTGTAGTTCTCAATGTTCTTATTTTTGGCTTGGGTATTTTAGTCGGTAAACCATTTTTTGAAATGTTTTTGACCTCGGTTGCAGTGATGGTAGCCGCAGTGCCTGAAGGATTGTTTCCGGCTATGACGATCATTTTAGCTATCGGCATGCAGCGCCTTGCGAAACACAAAGGATTGGTGAGAAAAATGCTGGCAGCTGAAACTTTGGGCTCGGTATCGGTTATCTGTACTGATAAAACCGGCACGCTCACCCAGGGCGAGATGAGAGTTTCTGAAATTGTCACGCAAGCTTTCAAGGTTTCCAATTCATCCACCTTTGATTTTGCTAAAAACAATATCGAGCGCGGCGATGGAGAAAAATTTTCATACACCATAAAACCGGATGGCGAGGCCAGTCATATTATTGCCTTAAAGATTGGTCTTTTGTGCAATAACGCCATAATCGAAAACCCCGGAGATGAGCTCAAAGACTGGATGATAGTGGGCGACTCCACCGAAAAAGCCTTACTTTTGGCGGCTCGTTCCATTGGGCTTAAAAAAGAAGAATTAGAAGAAGAGGAGCCCAGGATCGCCGAAATCCCTTTTGATTCAGAATATAAATTTATGGCAACTCGACATAAATCTCGTGGGAGTCAATTGGTGTGTGCCAAGGGCGCGCCGGAAAGAATTTTAGCTCGTTCTTCTTTCGTGGATATTGAAGGAAAAAAAGTCGCCCTAAACGCGACGGAAAGAAAAGAAATCCAAGAACAATACGAACACTTAACCAGCTTGGGTCTACGCGTTTTAGCCGTAGCTTATAAATTGGAAGACGCGTTCAGCGCCTCTGAAAAATTTACCATAGAAAATTTAGACGACCTTGTTTTTGTCGGCTTAATCGCGCTTAAAGATCCGTTAAGGCCCGAAGTAAAAAAAACAATATCTCTCTGCCAAAGCGCCGGTATCCGTCCAGTTATTGTAACCGGCGATCACAAACTCACCGCGATGGCCATTGTCCGAGAGTTGGGTATTGATGTTTCTCAAGAAAATATTTTAGAAGGATCGGATTTAGATAAAATTAGCGACGAAAAACTGAGGGGGTTGGCAAAAAAAATTATCATTTTCGCGCGAGTTGAGCCAAAACACAAAATCCGTATTGTAGAAGCGCTCCAATTAAATGGTGAAGTGGTGGCAATGACTGGCGACGGGATTAATGACACGCCAGCCTTAAAAAAAGCGGATATTGGTATAGCCGTGGGTTCCGGCGCCGACGTGGCTAAAGAAGTGGCTGATTTAGTTCTTTTAGACAATAATTTCGAAACTATTATAGAAGCTGTAAGGCGCGGGAGAATCACTTTTAACAATATTAGAAAAGTTGTTTTGTATTTGCTTACCGATTCTTTTTCTGAGATGGTTATTGTGGGTGGTTCGATAATTTTAGGTTTACCCTTGCCTATCTTGCCCGTTCAAATTCTCTGGATTAAATTAACAGAAGATGCCGCTCCGGCCATGAGTCTTGCTTTTGACGAAATGGATGAAGACGTAATGAAAGAACCTCCCAGGAAAAAAACTGAACCCATACTTAATCATAAGGCTAAGATGCTCATTGTTTTTTACGCTGTAATCATGGATTCATTGCTTCTAGGTTTATTCTACTATTTTTGGAAAACGAGTGGCAATCTTGATTATGCCCGAACAATTACTTTCGTTGGTTTGGGCATAGCTTGCCTTTTTTATATCTACGCTGTTAGAGGGTTAAAGCTTTCCATTTTTAAACTCAATCCTTTTTCCAATAAATTTTTGGTGGTTACTACGGTCGTTGGAGTGTTGATGTTTCTGGCGGCGATTTATATTCCATTTTTCAATGATATCTTGCGCACCGTTCCGTTAGGAATAAAAGAATGGATCGTATTAGGAAGTTACGGGATATTGAGTATTATTGTTTATGAAACTGGAAAGAAATTCACCATTGCGAAAGTTTCAAAGTAACAGCTTGCTCATTCATGTCGAAGATAACAAAAACAATTTTAAACAAAAGCGTTGTGATCGGCGATTTTGACAAAAACAATTAATCTCAATAAAATAAATAATATGATTTCCAAGCGTTTTATTTCTTACGTCATCTATGTTGTTATATTCTTGGCTATTTTTATAGCGCCTGGGCTTTTTCGGCTAATAACCGATTGGTACTGGTTTCAAGAAATCGGCTTTGAAAATATTTTTACAACCATTCTTGGCGCGAAGATTCTTTTGGGATTGATTGTGGGCATTTTAAGTTTTTTTATTATCTATGGCAACTTTTGGCTGGCTGGAAAGCTTGTCGCGTCAAATCCGATAGTTGTTCGGCCGCGGGAAAACGTTGGAGCGGAGACTGACGGAGCGAGCGGGCTCGATTTAAAAAAATACATCAACAGATTCGCCTTACCGGCTTCTCTTATGCTTGGACTTTTTACTGGTCTGGTCGGAGCAAGCGGTTGGGAAACCGCGCTGAAATATTTTAACGCGACGCTGTTTGGCGCTCAGGATCCAATATTTGGCCGCGATATTGCTTTTTACTTCTTTAATCTGCCATTTATTCAATTTTTAGTCGGACTTGGTTTTTGGCTTATTGTCGCGTCGCTTATTGCCGCAACCGCGAATTATATCTTACAGAACAATATTTCCTTAAGTCCCGCCATAAATAATATTTCTAACGGGACAAAGCAGTCTGTTCCTGGCGGAGGCGTTTTAAAGTCTTTATTCCTGAAAAAATCATCAAAAATACATCTGTCAATTCTTATTGCCCTTTTTTTTGTTTTGACGGGTTTTAAAATTTATGCTGTTAAAATTCCGTCTTTACTCTACGGCACTACTGGATCATTTACCGGCGCGAGCTTCACCGACATTCACGCTATTTTACCGTTCTTAAAAATACTTATTTTTGTCGCGGTGATTGCGGCTATCTTAGTGATAATAAACATCTTTAGGTCCAACAACCGCCTCATAGTCTTAGCTCTTGGTTCTTATATTCTTGTCTATATTTTGGGTGGTTGGTTTTATCCGACCATCCTGCAGAAATTTATAGTGGCGCCGAACGAGCTCGTGAAAGAAACGCCTTATATTAAATATAATATTGAAGCCACCCAAAAAGCTTTTGCTTTAGATAAGATTGTAGAGCGCGATCTTGCCGGTGAAACATTACTTACTATGGCAGATATCAACAACAACCGCTCCACCATTAAAAATGTGCGGCTTTGGGACCGCGAACCCCTGCTTGACACATTTGGTCAACTGCAAGAAATCCGCACTTATTACGATTTTGTCTCCATTGATAATGACCGCTACCATTTAAACGGCGATTATCGTCAGGTTTTGCTTTCTCCCCGAGAACTTAATTCTGCCAGCCTGCCTCAACGTACTTTTATCAACGAGCACTTAACTTTTACGCACGGCTTTGGCCTCACCCTGAGTCCGGTCAATGAAGTAACCCCACAAGGATTGCCAGTGCTTTTCGTGAAAGATTTGCCTCCCTCGTCAAGCGTAAAATCGCTTTTTGTGAATAGGCCTGAAATATACTACGGAGAATTCACGAACAACTGGGTAGCAGTAAACACCAAAACAAAAGAGTTTCATTATCCCTCAGGCGAGGAAAATGTTTTTACCACCTATGAAGGAAGCGGAGGCGTGCCCGTTAAATCATTATTTCGTAAAGCGCTGTTTGCCCTGCGATTTGGATCGTTGAAAATTTTTTTGTCCAACGATATCACATCGGACTCAAAAATAATGTATTATCGTAATATTAAGGAAAGGGTTAGACAAGCTTTGCCTTTCTTGCGCCTAGATCGCGACCCATATATAGTAATCACCGAAAAGGGGGAATTAAAATGGATTCAGGACGCTTACACCACCTCTGATCGCTATCCGTACGCTGAGCTGGTTCAAGATGCGTTTAGTTCCGTGCCGGGCTATCGCTTCAATTATATAAAAAATTCTGTTAAAGTAGTAATTGACGCCTACGACGGCAAAATGACATTTTATATCGCCGACCAAGAAGATCCGATTATTCAAACCTACGCCAAAATTTTTAAGAATTCATTTGTGCCGCTTGACGAGATGGCCGATGACTTGAGAGCGCATATACGATATCCGGAAGATTTATTCGCTTACCAAACAAAGCTTTATATGGTGTATCACATGGATGAAGCGCAAATTTTCTATAACAAAGAAGATCAATGGCAGATTCCGGTTATTATGAGCGGGGAACGGACCGACCCCGTGGTAAGACATATGATTATGAAACTGCCGGGCGAAAAACAGGAAGAGTATATTTTAATGATTCCGTTCACGCCGCGCGGCAAAGACAATCTTTCGGCCTGGATGGTGGCGCGCAATGACAAAGAATTTTATGGACAACTGGTAGTATATCGCTTTCCCAAACAAAAATTAGTTTTTGGACCTAAACAGATTATTAATCGCATCAACCAGGACGCGGACATCTCTCGTCAAATTTCTCTCTGGGATCAGAGGGGTTCTGAAGTTGTCAGAGGCAACCTTTTGGTAATACCAATTGAAGAATCGCTCGTCTATATCCAACCGATTTACCTGCGAGCCGAAGGCGGCAAAATCCCTGAATTGAAAAGAGTGATTGTGGCTTATGAAAATCGTATTGCCATGGAGGAGACACTGGACCTTGCCCTGGTCGCTGTATTTGGCGGTCGAATCGCTCCTGACAAAAAAACAGGAGGAGTTGTTCCAGCGGATCCGACGACTGATCAAAATTTAATCCGTCAGATAAAGGATTATCTTAATCGCGCGCTTGAAGCGCAACGCCGCGGCGACTGGGCGCTCTATGGCGAAGAAATAAGAAGACTTGAAGATTTATTAAAAAACGCGAAGTAATACTTGCTCAAGATAGATTCGAGCTTCCCTCCAAAGGCGGGCAGGCGTTCAACAACCGCGACCGATCGATATAATAAATTTAATATAAATTTTATGGAAGAAAACAAAACAGTCGCGGTAAAAATGACTCCGCGTGATTTTTTTATGCACCTTTTGGGTTTTGCCACCTTATATGCTGCCATTATCAGTTTTTTAACTTTGACTTTTCAATACATCAACGTTCTCTTCCCCGATAAACTGGATTTCTATTACACGGGAATTTTGAATCAAATCCGCTGGTCGTCTTCAATACTATTCGTCGTTTTCGCCGTTTTCTTGCTAATCAATTGGCTTCTGGAGAAAGATTTTGCCAAAATCCCGACTAAACGAGATTTAAAATTTAGAAAATGGCTGACTTATTTCACTTTATTTATCGCCGCGATAACTATTATTATAGATCTGGTCACGTTAATTTATAATTTTTACAGCGGTGAACTTTCAATCAGATTTTTATTAAAGATCTCAGTTGTTCTAATTGTAGCGATTGGCGTTTTTAGCTATTATTTTTGGGACCTGAAAAGAGAGTCGGATAAAAAATACAAACTCCCGAAATATATTGCCTGGCTATGCGTTATCATAGTTTTAGGCGTCATTGTAGCCGGATTTTTTATCGTCGGCAGTCCGGCGACTCAGCGACAAAGAAGATTAGACGATCAAAGAATCAATGATTTGCAAACATTACAAAATGAAATAGTAAATTATTGGCAGCAAAAAAATAAATTGCCCACGAGACTTGATGATTTACAGAACAGTATCTCTGGTTTTGTTCCGCCAAAAGACCCGGAAACAAATAATATTTATGAATATAATGTCAATCAACCGTTGACCTTTGAGCTGTGCGCTGTTTTCAAAACCGAAAATTCAGTTAATAGCCAAAAGTCAACTGCGCCGCAATCAACACCTTATTATTATGACACCCCCTATCAACAGAATTGGAGCCACAAAACAGGCAGATCGTGTTTTCCTAGAACAATTGATCCGGATTTATATAGAAAAGACGTTATCTTGAGATAAACTTTTTAATATTTAAATAATAATTTCGCGTTTGATATGCCAAAAATTGTTTCTTCTTGTATTTATTGCGCCGAGGGGTGCAAATTAGAATATGAAATAGAAAATGATAAAATTATTAAAGTTTCGCCCGTAAAAGACGACCCTGTTTCTTTGGGTCGGCCATGCATTAAAGGATTAACCATCAATGAAGTTGTTGATCAAGACAGAATCCTTTATCCGATGATTCGCCAGAAGAACGAATTAAAACGCGTCAGCTGGGACGAAGCCTTGAATCTATTAACCGAAAAAATAAAAGAATTCTTGCCAAACGAAATATTCTTCTCCCCTTCCGGGTATATCACCAACGAAGATAATTATGCCATGCAAAAATTCGTCCGTCTAATCCTTAAATCTAACAATGTTGACGGTTGCTGTACGCGCCTTTGCCATATTGCCACGGTTTTGGCCTTTCGAGACACTTTGGGTATTGGCGCGACCCCAGATTATTATAACGATATTCTTAATTTAGATTGTTTGCTCGTTATTGGCTCTAACCCCGCCTCTAATCATCCGGTTGATTTTAATCGTATTTTGCAAATGAAGGCTAAGGGCGGAAAATTAATCGTGGTTAGCCCGATTGTTTCCGAATCAGCCGAAAAAGCCGATTTACACTTGCCAATCAATCCTGGCACCGAAAGCGCGTTTTTTAACGCTTTAATAAATATAATTGTCCAAAATAATTGGCACGAGAAAGAAGCGGAAAATTTACCCGGGTTTGCCAAACTTAAAGAAATCAGCGCCAAATATCCGCCGGAAGTGGCGGAAAAAATTTGCGGGCTTAAAAAAGAACTAATCGAACAAACGGCCGAGTTTATTGGTAAATCAAAAAATTTCGGATTAATGCATGGCATGGGCTTGACCCAACACGTTAACGGTCTGGAAAATGTCCATTTGTTGGTTGACTTGGCCTTAATCAAAAATGCTAAAATCGTTACTAGTCGCGGCGAAATTAACGTCCAGGGATGCGGAGATGTGTTAACCGGGCCAAATCTTTTAACCTTTTCGGATCAAGTCAATCAAGAAAATTTTAAAAAAATCTGGGGCGGAGATTTACCCCATAACCGAGGATTAAATTTAATGGAAGCGATTGGCTTAAGTCAAGCGAAAATGATTTGGATTTCCAACTTCAACCCGGCCCAGTCCATGCCAGACTTAAACCGTATTCATAAAAATCTTAAAAATGCCTTTTTGGTTCAAATGGACAGTTATTTTAATTTAACTTCTGAATTCGCCGACATCATTCTGCCAGTGCCGATCTTAATTGAACGCGAAGGCACAATCACCAACGGCGAAAGAAGGATTAGAAAGGTAGCGCCAGTTCGCCAACCGCTCGGCGAAAGCCAAACAGAAAAAGAAATTTTTGCTCTCTTGGCGGAAAAATTAGGCTTTAAAAATATCATATCTAAAGACCCGAAAACCAATCTCCAAGAAATCAAACAAATAATTAAAGATTATGAAAAAATAAATATTGAGGCATTATGGAACGGAGAAGATCAATTTGCCGACAAGAAAATTAAATTTAAAAAACTCGTTCCTGAAGATTTTGAGGGCGTGGAAGAAATAAAAAATAAAAAATATCCATTTATACTTTTCACCTATCGCTCCCCTTTCTTGTATTTAACGCACGGTCATAGCGAAAAATCTCCAACACTGAAAAAGGCTTTTGGCGAGGCGGTTTTCTTTATTAACCAACAAGACGCGCTTAGCCTGAACATTAAAGATGGAGACAAAATTGAAGTAACCAGCAAAACCGCCAACCTCGTTGCCCCGATTAAAATATCCTCCCGCATATTGCCTGGCTACATCGGCGCAACTTTCCATTCCAGAGAATTATTAATTAATAAACTCTTTCCTCTGCAGTTTGACGAAGAAACTTTTACCCCGAATTTTAAAATCGTAGCCGTGAATATTAAAAAGATCTAATTAACGAAAAATCTTTGACTAAATTTAAAAGCCCCTCACAATTATATGAGGGGCTTCTTGTTTATTCTCGGTTATACACCTTGTCGAACTTCTTGAGCCGCCTGGCGATTTTCTGTTCCATAGTAATGCCGAAGAATCTTTCCAGTACAGTCGGTGGTTCAACCACGGAGTCAACGGCCGGAAAATCACCGCCAAAACCACTCTTCATGTATATGGGAGGAACTTCGATGACGGTCCCCGGCAAATCAGGACTGGTGGTTTCGCGGAAAGGAAAAATTTCGACACTGCCATTTTCCAGGCGCGTCACCTTGAATTGATACATGGTTTCGGACATTTCAGCTCTCCTTTTTGTTTTAAGATTTAATGAACAATCAATACAAATTATCAAAAATTGCCTTTTTGTCAAGCGATTTTTAAATTCTCCCGGCACTTCGGTCTGGATCCTCGATTTTTTTACCAAATCAAAAAATTTGGGAGAAATCAGGATATTTTCTAAATTCTACCCCGAACCACGTCGGGTTCGGGGTAGCCCAGCACCCTACGTGGTGCGGGGCTAGATTCTATCTAATGATCATTCCCCCGCCGAGGCAAACATTCTTGTTATAAAATACACAAAACTGACCAGGCGTTACAGCGCGTTGAGATTTTTTAAAAACAATTCTTAATTTCCCTAATTTGTTGACAGGATATAAAATCGCGCTCTCTGATGATTGACGATAGCGAATCTTGGTTTGTATATTAATCGCCCTATTGGGCAACACGCCGGAAATAAAATTAAACAACGACAGAAAGACTTCTTTTTGCAAAAGCTCCTTTGGTTTGTTCGTTACGATTAAAATATTCTTTTTTATATTAAATCCTTTAACGAAATAAGGGCCGTTTGGCAATTTAATGCCCTTGCGCTGGCCGATGGTGTAAAAATACAATCCCTGGTGTTGGCCTAAAACTTGATGGTTTTCGTCCACAATTAAACCCGGCTTTTGTCCGATCTCTTTTTTTAAAAACTCCTGCATTGACTTATTGTCTATAAAACAAAAATCCTGGCTCTGTTTGGTTTTAAGAAAAAATTCAAAGCCTTCTTTTTTGGCTAATTTATAAACTTCTTCTTTAATATAATCGCCCAACGGAAAAATAATATGCTTCAGCCATATTTGTGGCAAAAAACATAAACTATAGCTTTGATCTTTATCTTTACCTTTTAATAACTCATACTTGCGCGCCTTGAGGTTCTGTTTAATTTTCGCATAATGGCCGGTGGCGATATAGTCAATTTTGTGTTTTTTCGCCCAATCTAAAAGTTTTTTAAACTTAAGATAACGATTACAAATAACACAAGGATTGGGCGTTTGCTTACGCTTAAGCGAAGAAACAAAATAATTTATCACCTCGCGTTTAAAATCTTTTTGGGCGTCCACGATATAATATGGCACGCCCAATTTGCGGCAAATATTTCTGGCGACTCTAAAAGATTCAACTGTGCAACAAACATTTTCTCGCAAATGATTTTTTTTGTTTTTCCAGACTGGTAATTTCAAAGACACTCCGATCGGTTGCCAACCTTGTTTTTTAAGCAATAGCAAAGCCATGGAAGAGTCCACCCCCCCAGACATACCAACTACGACCTTCCGCCCCCTGCCGATATTTTTATTCGCCTTACTGCTCATGACTATGCATTTTTTCTTCTGTTTCCACCCAGTCTTTATATTTAGCGGAAATAATTTCTTTTTCTTTTTGTAAAATTTGATGTTTCTTCTCTAAATCCCGAGGAATATCTCTTTTATTTTTTTTTAAATAATCATAAATGGCTTCTATTAAAGCATCTGCGGCTAATACCGAGCAATGGACTTTAATCGGCGGCAAACCTCCTAAGGTATTAATAATTTTCTCTTTGCTGATTTTTAAAGCCTCTTTAATAGTTTTGCCCTTGGCTAAATCGGTAATCGCGCTACTGGTGGCGATCGCCGCCACGCAACCGAATGTTTCAAATTTTATATCTTTAATTATTTCTTGTTTCTTGGTATTTTTCCCTATTCTAATATAAAGCCACATAATATCGCCACAAACTAAATTTCCGACCTTACCAATGCCGTCTGAATTTCTCATCCGACCATAATTGTGCGGATTTTGAAAATGTTTCAAAACTTTTTTAGTATACATATATTTGAAATTTAAAAGCCAAGAACTAAATTAATCCTTTAATTTAAATGGAGAAACGCTCCTTAAATCATTAACAATTTTCGGCAATATATTTAAAAGACGATTAATATCGCTTTCTTTAGTAAAACGGCCGATGGTTATGCGCAAAGAGCCATGCGCTTCTTCGGGCTTAACATTGCAAGCCAGAAGCACGTGACTAGCCTCTAGTCTACGAGAAGAGCACGCTGAGCCAGTCGAAACCGCAAAACCATATTGATCAAGGCGCATTAATAAGGCCTCACCTTCAATAAAAGAAAATTGAAAATTAACATTATTGGGCAGGCGTTTTGTCGGATGACCGTTGAGGCGGACTTCTGGAATTATTTTTAGAACCGTTTTAATTAATTTATCTCGCAGTTTGGATTGCTTATCGCCTTCTTGCTTCATCTCTTTCAAACAAAGTTCTGTTGCCTTGGCAAAACCAACAATGGCCGGCACGTTAACCGTTGAAGGACGCTTGCCGTTCTCATGGCCGCCACCGCACATTAAAGGTGTAATTTTAATGCCTTCGCGCAAATATAAACAAGCCGTGCCCTTAGGACCATACATTTTATGAGAAGAGGCGGTCAATAAATCTATATTCATTCTATTGACATCGATAGCGATTTTTCCGAAAGTCTGCGCGGCATCCGTATGAAAATAAATATTTTTTTCGCGACAAATTCTTCCAATCTCAGCAATAGGCTCAATCGTACCAATTTCATTGTTGGCATGCATTACGGAGACTAAAATCGTATTCAGTTGAATCGCTTTTCTAACATCTTCTGGATTAATCAAACCAAATTTATCAACCTTTAACTCGGTTAATTCGAATCCCCTATCTTTAAGCCAGCGCGCGCTATTCAATACGCAATCGTGTTCAATCGAAGAAACAATAATATGGTTGCCTTTGTTTTTATTAGCCAAGGCTACGCCGCGTATAGCCAAATTATTACTTTCGGTAGCCGAACTTGTAAAAATAATTTCTTTTGATTGAGCGCCTATGGCCCTGCTAATTATCTGCCTACTATTCTCCAAAACTTCCCCTACTTCTCGGCCGAATGAATGCAAAGAAACCGTATTGCCAAATTTTCTGGAAAAATATGGCAGCATAAATTTTAAAACACGCGGATCAACCGGAGTTGTAGCCGCACAATCAAGATAGATTCGTTTCGTTTTTTTAATCATGAATTTACTCCAAACAACAATTAACAACCTTTTTCACTAATTCGCCCAATTTACCCATAAATCCTGTTTTTTTATCATCGTGCCGATTGAGCGCCGAATCGTCAATCTTTTTAATATCTTTAGTATCGATAATCTTCATATTAATTCCCCAGAACAAGGAATATAAATTATATGATTTTTCAAAAAGTTCTTGCGCCTCATCTTTCTTGCCCATACTCAGTTGTTTTGTGCCAACCTCAAGTAAGCGCATTGAGGCGGCTAATAAGTGTTTAGAGATGCACCATACTTCACCTTCGTAATCTTTGATGATCTTCTTTAAAAGCTGTTTGCGCATTTCTCGCACTTCGT
Source organism: Patescibacteria group bacterium UBA4787 (assembly GCA_002402995.1). GTDB lineage: Bacteria > Patescibacteriota > Patescibacteriia > UBA2591 > UBA4787 > UBA4787. The sequence continues at coordinate 43,190 of DHGX01000004.1, read as the reverse complement.
TGAGTAAATCGAAATATTCGCTTTTACCGGTTTTGGCGCCTGTGAAAAAGAAATGCTCTTCGATACTGACCAAATTCATTATCGCGATACTCAAATCTTCGTCGGAAGAAAGATCCATTTTTTCCTGTTTCTTCATTTTATCCGCCTTTTCTATGAGCTCATTAACATTTTTAATCAAATTATTATCCATAATGATAAAATTTATTTACTTAGAAAATAAAAAATTATACTTAAAATCAAGAGAGCGCCCACGGGCATAACTACCTTTTGAAACGGGAAATAAGCTCGATTATTATTCTTCTTTTTCAAATAAACATACCAACCGGCCGCGACAGCGATAACAATACTGCCGCTCAAAATGCCGAATAATAATTTATCCATACCGCAAAAAGTATTTGACGGATGTCCCATAATCTTTCCCCAATACAAAGGAATCAGAATAATTAAATAATAACTCAAAAAAATTAAAATTTTTCTGCCCTTAAAACGGATGTTCTTTTTGTTCAGCCAATCGACAGTCCAGACGATCAAAGAAACAACCAACCCCCCGATCCAAACCCCGGAAATCGTGTCGTCAACTCCAAGCCAGCGCGATAACCCCAAACCAGCGCAAACCGCCAAAGTACAAACCTGACAAATAATAGCTTTAGCGTAATCGCCAAAAAGCAAGCCGACAACAAACAGGCCTAAAAAAATATAAAAATTTCTTTTCATTATCTTATTAATAGCTATTTAATTAAGTCGTGCTTATATAAAAAACAATAAATGCATCTTATCAGTTTTAGCATATTTGGCAACCCTGAAAACAACCTCTGTCTGCGCGCGATATGACTTTTTTAACAAATTTTATATACTAAATGTGATACGAAAAAAAATGTGTTAAATAACCCACATTCTCTTATGAAAATAGTACTCGGCTCATCTTCGGAAATCAGAAAAAAGATTCTTGCGTCTCTCGGTTATCAATTTGAGGTAATTAAGCCGGAGATTAATGAAAAAGAAATCAGATTTAACGATCCGGAGAAATTAGTATTAGAAATTGCCAAAGTTAAGGCCGATGCGATCAAAAGTAAAATTTCAGAACCAACCATTATTATTACTTCTGATCAAATTGTCTTATTTAATAATCAAATTAGGGAAAAACCTCAATCAATCGCGGAAGCCAGGGAAATGATCAAAACCGCCCATCTCTACCCGAACATAACAATTACCTCGGTAGTTGTCACCGACACACAAAATAATATTCAAATTAGCGGAGTTGACAAAGCGTCGGCCAAATGCGAGCGCATACCCGAAGAAATTATCGAGGCTTATTTAGCAACCGGCGAACCGCTTTATATGGCCGGCGGCTTTGATATCGCCCACCCTTTACTAACGCCATATATAAAAATTATATCCGGTGAACCAGAAAGCATTCTCGGTTTACCCAAAACCTTAACGCAAAAATTATTAAAACAAATTTTTAAAAATTAGAAAGCAAGGAGCAAAGCCCCGTAGAGAAAATGAATGCTTTTTAATAAGCCGATCAACCGATCGGCTGATTCATTTTATTCTACTGGGTTGACTTTTTGCTTATTTTCTGCTATCATAATTTATATAAACTAGCTCTTTTAAAAATCTTAGGAGGCGCATAAATGAAAAAGGTGTTCTGGACAGGCCTGGTCGCCACGCTGGTGATTTGGGGTCTCGTTTCTTTGGGTAAACTAATTTACAACTCGTTAGCCCCGTTGAGAGACCTAATACATGTGATATTCAAACACCCCTTACCCGGCCTAGAATTTATTCTAGGAATTATCGTTGTCCTTTTTTTAGGCTTTATTGTTACCCACATTAAGCTACCGACCTCAAAAATACCAATTATCTCCAAAGTCAGCGGCGTGATTAAAATGGCCAAAGATGTCGCTGCGGGAATCGCGACAGGGAGAATCAAGGGTTGCGCGATAAAACTAAACGATAGCCTGTATGGAGTAGGTCTTACTTCCAACGAGACTATTGACATCAACGGGCAAAAAATGTTTGAGGTTCTGGTTCTCAGTTCGCCTATACCGAGTACAGGCTATACCGTTCTCGTACCAGAAAATTGCGTCACTTATTTGCCGGTCGCAACCGTTCTGAGAATTGCTATGACCGGTGGATTGGCAAACGACAGAGAAAATTAACAAAAAAAGCTGCTTTCGCATAGAAAGCAGCTTTTTCTCTTTTAAGTCTAACCTAAAATAATTATTATCAAGCGAGCGAGAGAAAGACAAGCTCGCTTGTCCTTCCGAGCGAGCGCGGATAACACAGGGTAAATACCCTTTATTATCAAGCGAGCGAGCGAAATGAAAAACGAAGTTTTTTATTTCCGAGTAAGCGCGGACATCAAAAGATTTGATACCTTTTATTTCTTCATCTTGTTCAGCATTAAAGTAGTCTTGATCACCGTATCCGGAGTGAGCGATATTGAGTCAATACCCTCTTTAACCAAGAACGCGGCGAAATCGGGAAAATCGCTTGGCGCCTGACCGCAAATACCCACTTTACGTTTATTGGCTTTAGCGATTCTAATAACCTGCCTTAATAAAGTTTTCACGGCTTCATTGCGTTCATTATAAATATGGGCAACCAAAGAAGAATCTCGATCAACGCCCAAAGTCAATTGAGTCAAGTCGTTAGAACCAATTGAAAAACCATCGAAAATCTTACAGAATTCTTCGGCCAAAATTACATTAGATGGTATTTCGCACATTACATAAACTTTAAGCGGCTTTAATCCTTTAATTATCCTTCCTTGATAAAGCCCATACTTTTCCATTGTCGCCAGTACTTTTTTGCCTTCTTCTATGGTGCGACAAAACGGCACCATAACCGTTAAATTATCCAATCCATAAACTTCCCTAACTTTTTTGATCGCTTTACATTCCAAAGCAAAACACGGTTCAAATTTAGGATCATAATAACGAGAAGCGCCGCGCCAACCAATCATCGGATTGCTTTCTTGCGGTTCAAATCCGCTACCGCCGATTAAATTAGCGTACTCGTTCGTCTTAAAATCTGAAAAACGCAAAATTACCTCTTTGGGATAAAAAGCCGCGGCAATTCGAGCAATGCCGTCAGCCAAACGATCAACATAAAAATCTACTTTATTTTTATAGCCAATAGTCAATTCGTCAATTTTCTTTTTAACATTCTTGTCTTTTATATTTTTATAATTCAATAAAGCCCAAGGATGGATTTTAATATAATTATTAATGATAAACTCTTCTCTGGCTAAACCTACGCCGTCATTCGGAATAAACGAAAATCCAAAGGCCTGCTCAGGCTCACCGACGTTCATCATAATCTTAGTTCCCGGTCTTTTTATCTTGCCTATATTGGTTTTTAGAATTTTAAAGGGTACCAACCCTTCGTAAACATAGCCCTTCTCGCCCTCCGCGCAACTAACCGTAACCTTAGATTTATTTTTAATCTTTTCTGTTGAATTCTCCGTACCAACCACGCAAGGCACGCCTAATTCTCGGCTAACAATAGCCGCATGGCAAGTGCGTCCGCCTGAATTAGTGACAATAGCGCTAGCCATTTTCATAATTGGTTCCCAATCCGGATCTGTCATTTTAGTAACCAAAACTTCGCCTTTCTTAAATTCGTTTATCTGCTCTACTTTTTTAATGATATGGGCTATACCTTGACCTATTTTAGAGCCCACGCTTACGCCCTCGACTAATAATTTTTTCTTTCCTGTTGAAATCTTATATTCTTCTAAAATATTTATATCTCGTTGTGATTTAACCGTTTCTGGTCTTGCTTGAACAATACACAGAAGATTAGTTCGACCGTCTTTAGCCCATTCAATATCCATCGGTCTTTTGTAATGTTTTTCGATAATTACTGACCAGCGAGCCAAAACTAAAACTTCTTTATCCGTTAAAGCGAATCGGCGTTGGTCGTTAATGGGCACTTTAACGTTTTTAGTTGGCACGCGCGGATTATTGGAATAAACTAGCTTCCACTCTTTAGTGCCTAGGCGACGGCTAATAATTGATTTATAGCCTTTCAGTAAATTAGGTTCAAAAATATAATATTCGTCTGGACTAACGCGTCCTTTAACAATATTTTCCCCCAGACCGTAGCTTGAATTAATCAGAGTAACGTCGGCAAAGCCTGACTCTGTGTCGCAAGAAAACATTACGCCGGAGCAGGCTAAATCAGAACGGACCATTTTCTGCACACCAACCGATAAAGCGATCTTAAAATGATCGAAACCCTGATGAACACGATAAGAGATTGCTCGATTGGTAAACAAAGAAGCAATACAATTTTTAACGGCTTTTAAAATTTCTTCGTCGCCGTAAACATTCAAATAAGATTCTTGTTGTCCGGCGAATGAGGCAGTCGGTAAATCTTCAGCGGTAGCCGAGGATCTGACGGCCGTATCAACAAATTTACTATTGTATTGTTTGCTAAGTTTGCGGTAAGAATCTAAAATTGCCTTTTTTAATTCTGTGGGAAATTTAGCTCCTATAATTACCCTCCTGACCAATTGACCTCGCCGAGCTAAATCACGAAGATTCTCGGTATCCAAACCCTTCAAAATTTCTTTAATTTTCTTTTTAGTGCCTGTTTTTTCTAAAAAATACCAATAAGCGTAAGAGGTGGTAGCAAAACCATTGGGAATCCTAACCCCCTTGGGTGTTAAAAATCTATACATTTCACCCAATGAAGCATTTTTCCCGCCTACGTCCGGGACGTTTTTAATTGACAGCTCATTAAACCATAAAACAAATTTCTTGTTCATATTTTTATTAAAAATACTAAATATTAAATTTTCCCATTAATTTTTCAACGCCTGAAATAGTCCATCTTCTACCCAATAAAGACATAATAATACCAATCAATGAAACAATAAAACAAATAACTCCGCCAACAAATCCGATAATCCAACCAATAAAAGGAATAATAAAAATAATAAACATTATAATTTCTATAATAAAAATAAAGAGACCCTGACGCGCGTGATGCTTAATGTAATTGCTTTTAAGGTGCAAGATCAACGGCGCCATAGACAGTACGCCTAAATAAGAAACAACCGACCAGAAAATTTCAGCGCCACTAGGTTTTTTATATTCTTGATTAAGATTCTCTTTTTCGTTTTCCATAGTTTTAATTCTTTATTTTAAAAATGTTTATTATCAAGCGAGCAAGTGAAATG
>DHGX01000004.1:0-37866 GCA_002402995.1 Patescibacteria group bacterium UBA4787 | reverse complement strand
TTTTCATTTCCGAGCGAGCGCGGATATCACGGAGTATTATCAAGCGAGCAAGTGAAATGAATTTTTTTTCATTTCCGAGCGAGAGCGGATAACACAGGGCTAGTGTCCTTTATATATGATTATACTCGCTTCGCTTGTGAGATTGGCTCACCCCCGCCGTTGGACGGGGCAAGTCCGGAATCAGACAAAAAAATTTTTATTTGATCCTCCGCTCACTAATTATACCCTATTTCTAATTATAAAAAAACCATAGATTATCCCCAACAAGGGTCTTGACAAAATCCGAATTTTCTGGTAAGGTATATATGATTGCCCAAACGAGGGTATTATAATGCACTTTAAAAAGGAGGAAATATATGTCACCGTAGAAAAAACTGACTTTCTCCGAAAAAGATACAACCGGCACGATCATCCGGTCGTCAGGTACCCAAAACGAGACTAGGCCCTGAAATCAAAAAAGGGCCGGCCCAACCAATTCCCACCTTGCCGCGGCGCTTAGCGCGGCGGCCGCGACCCCCACGAAGCTGTGCGGGTATCTGGGATGAGGCAATATGCCTGACGATCTTCGGCCATCAGGCCAATCCGTACCATGATGGAGGATCTCTCGATGCACCCACCTTAACACTAACTGAAACATAACTTTCAATCACCTGGAAACAACTATCCACGATCTGAACGGATCGGAGCCGAAAGGAACACTAGAATGCTGTAGCGAGCATAAACACATCACCAGAGAGAGAAAGAAAGAAGAGATCACTAAAACGACGGACCCGCGCCCATCGAGCTGAAACCTCCTACCAAGGGCGCTTCCAACAGAGGAAACACCACGAAGAGTTGGACGGCTGATGTCATTGTTCCCTTTACCTGTTACGACAGGGAACATTCATTCGCCGCGGGCCGCGCTTCGATGGTGGGCCAAACCGTCTTCGGCGCTCGCAGATGTTTTTTCTCGGTCGCGAGTGAGGGCCGAGGGCCAGCTGCCTTCCGCACGGATGGAATTAATCGCGGGAGAGTGCGGCGGCCCCCGGCCTCCGATGACGGTTCATCTGCCGCGGGTTCCACGCCACGAGCTCCAGAAAAGAAGTACAGAGTCCAGACCCCTTCGATAATCGAAGGGGTCTTTTTTTTAATCCCCATAAATCCCAATTACTATTATTACTAACAAAATTTATTCTAACTGCAATTAAAAATGCGCTGCAACTTTTTAGTTACAGCGCATTATTGTCGGCAGCGAGAAAGTCAAACAAAAGTTTTACTTTTGACTTGACTCCGAGCGAACCGATAACATGTTGAGTTTAGCCTTCCAGACCGAAAAACTTGGGCTTCGCCGAGATCTCTCGGAAGTTCACGTTTCCGCGAGGAGTGCGTTCGAAAACGAGATTGTTCCCGCTCTCGTCGACCCTGATCCGAATTTCGTCGCCGGCCATGATTTCCTTGGATGCCGTGAGATTGCACAACGGAATGAATACTTTATTTTCCATCAATCCGGCAATGTCACGGGCGCCGTATTCCGTAGTTTTGGCGCGGTCCAGAATATAATCCTTGGCCTCGAACTTGATCACGATCGGAAAATCCGCGGTAAATCTGTTCTGAATCTTAATTATCTCCACGTCCACAATTCCGGAAAGCTCGATTGGAGTTAAGGGCTCAAAGACGATAATTGCGTCATTGCGCCGTAACCTGCCAATCAATTCTGGAGAAAAAAATCTTTTCAATCCGTCGTAGACCACGTCGTAGATTTCTCCAGAAATTTCCTCGTGCGATTTCGCGGATGGCAATGCGAAGCCGAAACTCTTAGTGCCATGAGATTTGGCAATCTCACGGCTGCCGATATTGCCAGTAAAGATGATTAGGGAATTGTTGAAATAGGTGATGTCCACGCCATTACCCATCCGAAGTTCTCCGTGATCGATGATCCCCAGAAGAATCTTGAATAAGGCATCGTTGGCCTTTTCAACTTCGTCGAAAAGCACGACCGACAAAATAGGATGCATCTTGCGCATCAACGCTGTATGCGCTTCTATCTCTGCTTGCAAGAGATTTAGCTCTGCTTCTCTTGCGCCCTGATCCGAAATCTGTTTGGCCGCATTAAGCCGCCGCGCCATTTCTCGACGCTTAGGCTCAATTAATTTTGACAGATACGGCTTATCAATAACCTTCTGTGAGAGAACTGGCGGCGTGTTGCTGGACCAATGATCACCATCTCGGTTAAAGCCCACGTACCCCGGAGGCGCGCCGATTAGTTTGGAAAGTTCGTGATCTTTCTGAAATTCAGCGCAGTTGATAATGGTCAGTCCGAAAGGACTGCCCGCGACAACTCGCGCTATCTCTCGAGCAAGCAAAGTTTTACCTACGCCAGTCGGTCCCAGAAACATGAACGTGCCAAGCGGCCGATGACTCCTGTCGTCATACGTACTAATACCGGAGAACATCCGATTGAATATCTTCAAGGCCTGTTTGACAGCTCTGTCCTGTCCAACCAATGACTTGCGAATAATCTTCTCAACCTGATCAATTTCCGTTGGCCGCCGATTGAGGTCCAAGGGGGTCCAAATCTTCGAAGGCATTTTATACCCTCCTTTTCTTTTTGCCGTTCGCCAATTGACGAAGGCTTATTAATTTTAAAGATCTAATTTTTTCTATTTACCCCGTTAGAAATTTGACAAAAAGCGATATGGCAATTATACTCGCTTCGCTCGTGAAATTGGGGCGCTCGGAGTCAAATCAAAAGAAGACTTTTGTTTGACGTCCTCGCTACCAATTATAGACGGCATTCTTTCCCAAAAATTGTTTTGTCAATAAACCTGTTTCGACAAATTTCTAACGGGGTTTACTGCATTAATTTATTTTGGCAAATTTCCGTTGGTTTGTCCAGTTGATAATTATGTCGATAAAACAAAAAGCGACCGAAAGAACAAAACAAAAAGCGACCGAAAAAATCGGTCGCTTTTTAATCTAACCGCTTAAGTTTTATCTTATTTCGTACTTCAAGGTTACATTGGCGGTTATCTCTTGAGAGCCTGGTTCAATGGTAGGCGCAGCAAATTCTCCGCCCCCCACGCCTCCGCCATAACTATCTTGCATCCTCCACGTTGGCGCGTAGCTACTTTCATCGATTGAAAGGAGCCGACCCATCTTGAAACCGCCGGCCGCTGCAATGGATTCCGCTTTTTGCTTGGCTTTCTTAATTGCTTCAGCGCGCGCTTGATTTTGAAAAACAGTCGGATTATCTACAGCGAATGACAATTGAGAAATCGTATTAGCGCCATTTTTAATAATACCAGCCATAATATCACCGATCTTTTCAAAGTCTCTAATTTTTATTAATACTGTTTGAGTAATATTATAACCGACGATATCAGGCGGCGGACATGGCTTGGCGCTACTTTGATAAGAACAATCGTAGTATTGATAACGCGGATCAAGATTGTAATTCTGGGTATTGATGTCTTTCGCTTCAACGCCAGTATCTTTCAAAAAATTAATAATTTTGTTTGCCTTCTGGCTGTTTTCTTTTTGTAAATCGGCAATTTGTTTCCCGCCCTGAGTGATCACGCCAAATGTAACCTCGGCGACATCGGGAATAGCTATCGCCTTGCCATCACCGGCAACTATAAAACTTCTGAACGAAGAAGGCTGGACTGATTGGCCATAATAAATAACATACACAATCGTAGCAATCGACAATATCACAACGGAAGCGATAATAGCCAAACCTAAATAATTCTTGATTTTATTGTCCATAGATTTATTTTATTCTATTAATAATATTAATTATTGTAGCATAATTATTCGGCGAGAGGAAGTTTAAAATGAAAAGCGCTCAAACCATTATGATTTGAGCGCTAAAACTTGGGAAAAAGCGCGGGTTAAGATATGGGCGGTTGAACATAGAGCAGAAGGTATAAACAAATTGCTCTTGCTTTTTGACCTTGCCCGATTTTGAGGAATTTGCCGTAAACGACCACCCTTTTGCCGTTTAATAGAATGAGTTTTTTGCCATCGACCTTCTTGCCAATAATGATAATTTTGGTCTTGTGGGTAATGGTGCCGGAAAATTCTGGATTTTTCACCTGATCCTTCGAGCTTGGTCTAACGGACATATCCATCCTACCGTCGCCTCGCGGCCGGAGATGAATTTCTCCCCCTATCTTCACCTCGAAAAGACTCTTGGCTTCGCAAGCATCGGACAGGGAAAAAAGTGTCGCGGAAGCAACCGTCAAGATCAGCAAAATGCGCTTCATTTTCTCTCTTTTTTAAATTAATAATTTTGTTTTTAAAAGAACAAAACACAACCGGGATATAAGTCGAATAAAATTATAACATATTATATTTTTTTGTCAACAGGATAACCAGAGAATTCTGGGAATTAAGCGCGCTATTAATTATTTCTTCTAAATCCATATATAATATGATTAAGCTTTGTTCAGACGTGATAATTCGGCGGCTTTCTCGCCGGCCAAACAACCGGTGCTCCAGCAAATCTGCAAGTTATAGCCACCAGTCGGACCGTCTAAATTAATAATCTCGCCGGCCAAAAACAGGTTGTCAATCAGTTTAGATTTCATGGCGCGCGGATCAATTTCTTTGAGGTCAACGCCGCCGGTAGTAATAATGGCTTGGTCAAAATCCATTAAGTCAATTGCCGTCATTTTGAAATTTTTTAATAAATTAACTAATTTTGATCTTTCATTCTTATTTATCTGATTAACCGGTTTATCCTGACTAATTCCCGAAAATTTAACAATTATTTCAATTAATCTCTTGGGCAAAAGGTCATTCAAGGCATTTTTAAAAGCTTTATTTTGATACTTTTTAAAATCTCTTTGCAATCTTTCGTCTAATTTAGCGAATTCTAACGCCGGTTTTAGATCTAAAGAAATAATAACTTCGCCGAGAGAAAGCAACTCCCCTACTTTTTTACTGACATCTAAAATAATCGGGCCACTCAAGCCAAAATGCGTAAAAAGCATTTCACCGAACCGCTCATCCTGTTTTTTATTATTTTGTCCGCCCGAGGCTGATCCGCCTTTGGCGGAAAAAATAGTGATCTTAACATTTTTTAGACTTAAACCTTGCAAATCTTTAACCCATTTTTCTTTTATTCTAATAGGCGCTAAGGCCGGCCGGGGTTCAACAATATGATGGCCCAATTTTTCCATCCACCGATATCCGGCGCCGTTGGAACCCGTCCAAGCATAAGACTTGCCGCCGGTACAAACAATATAATTATCAGTGGAAATTTTCCCTTTTGAACAAACAACCTCCTTGATTCTTGCATCCTCGGCCTTTAATTCAAAAACTTCGGTTGACGGCGAAACAGCTACTTTATTTTCTTTTAAATAATTGAGTAAAACCCTTAAAACATCTTGCGCTTTGTCGCTCGTGGGAAAAACCCTGCCGCCGCGTTCAATTTTTAACTTCAATCCTCTTTTCTCAAAAAAATCCATAGTTTCTTCGACGCCGAAATTTAAAAGTCCGGGAAAAAGAAACTTTCCGTTTTTGCCCAACGCTTCGATAAATTTTTTTTCTCCGCCAAAGGCGGATCCGCCTTCGGCGGAAAATTCTGCCTGCGTTAAATTACACCGCCCTTTGCCGGTCAATAAAAGCTTTTTGCCGAACTCTTCGTTCTTTTCGATTAATAAAACTTTAGCGCCCAATTCAGCAGCTCGACCAGCGGCCATCATACCAGCTGGACCGCCGCCGATTACTACCACGTCAAATTTTTCATTGCTTGATCTATTATTCATGCCCGAAGTTTTTTGTTTCAATTTATTATTTCTATTTTTGATATTTAGTGACGTCAATGCCCATGTCTCTTGGCCCAAAAGCTAGCGGCAGCAGCTCTTTGATTGTACAAATAATAATCTTATCCTTGTTTGTGGTAGAAAGAATTATTTCAATATCTTTACCGGCGATTTGGCTGGCTTCGTAAATCATTTGTCGACAAGCTCCGCAGGGCGCGCTTGCCTCATTAGTGTTGAAATTATCGCCTCGAGCGATAATAGCTAACGCCTTAAACATGCGTTTACCCATAACATTAGCCCTAAGCAGGGCTGATCGTTCCGCGCATACGGTTAATCCGTATGAAGCATTCTCAACATTGGCGCCGGTAATAATCTGATCGTCCAATGTTAAAAGCGCCGCGCCAACAAAAAACTTAGAATAAGGATTATAAGCTTCTTCCATCGCCTTTTCCGCTTCAGCCAGCAAGTCTTTTTGAATCGGACTCAAGTCTTGATAATTTATATTTTTCATATTTTATCTCTATTATTTAAATTTTATCAAACTATGACCCTTTGTCAAAACAAAATATCTTCAAACAAAAAAACCACTTCTTGAATGAAGTGGTTTTTGAATAAGATAAATAGGGTCTATCGTAAAATTATCTATTAAATAATTTTATGAACCAACCAAATAAACTAAGTTTAGTCTCGTTAATTTTAAGAAAACCTTCTATTTTCTGTTGCTCTTGCTTCAATGTTTGGATTTGATTCTGAAGTTCTGTTTTATCTCCTTCATTCTGAACCTTTTCTATCAACCCGTCTAACTGCTCTAATCTATTTCTGGTCTTGACCATCTCGCTTCTTAATGTCCCTAAATTTTTATAATCGGAGCCAAAAAAGAGCGTTTTAACTTTGCCTCTTGCCTGAACTTTTTCTATCGCCTGGATTGTTGTACTTTCGGATTCATTTTGTTGTTGGGCAATTATTCTTACTTGTTGGCCGATTCCGCTATTTCTATCAGCTACTTGAAGCATCTCTTGCACCGCATTAGCCACATTACTTCTTCTTTCTACAGCAATCGTTGATCCTTCCTTATTCTGTTTCTGCGTTCTTTCTTGTTCAATGTTTTTGATTTGATTTGCTTCGCCTTGATTCTTTATCTGGTTTTGATTTTGGACTTGAGTGCCGGCCTCGCTTCCATCCTGCAATTTTTGCTGTATCGACGTTCTGATATTTGATCCAGCTTGATCTGCGCTGTTCCCGTTTTGGACCTGTTCGTTGGTTTCCGTTTGAATTTGAGTGTCTTCGGCCTCATTAACAACTTGTATTTGTTGTAGGACTTGCTTACCAACCCCTTGACCGTTATTTGGACCCACCGCGGCATAAACATTGCCTGCGAAGATAAGAGTGATCGCCAAAACGGCTGTCAATAAAATTTTGTTTTTCATGTGTTTTTTCTCTTTGCTTAGCTGGCGCGCGTTGCCAACGGAGCATTATTGATTATTAAAATTAATTAAAATATTATAATCTTTATAATATCGCCGATCTAATAATTTATCAATATGTTCATTAATAAAAAATCCATTATTCTGGAAAGCCCCTCGCGGCCAAGCTTTGATTTTTATATCGTTGATCTTCTGTTATTTCTTGGCCAAACCAGTCCAGCGGCGCGAATTGATCGCTTTTTTCTTCTGATTCAAATTCTATTTCCGCCACGATTAAGCCTTCCAATTCGTCGTGATAAACATCTAACTCAACCATTCCGCCGGAATAAGGAATTTTGTAGCGAGTTTTAATGATTCTTTTGTTCTCAGTTAGTGGCCAAAGTAACTGAAATTGTTCTTTAGAAAGCTTAATTTTTATTTCGGTTCTGACTTTGCCCGCCCCCTGTTTGACGGTTTGAGAATATTTAATGTTTCCGTTTTCATCTTCAATTTGTCTTAATCTCACTTCTGTTCCATCTGAATCAACGGCCAAATAACCATGCCAGTGCTCTTTGCGCGGATAAACTTCTAAGCATTCCGGCAAGGCTCTAATTAAAAATTTTCTCTCAATTTCTTGAGGCGATTTTTTTTGTTCTCTCTGCTCTTGTTTAGATGAATTTGGTTTTTCTTCTTTCTCCATAATAAAAACAATAAAAAATCTTATATCAATATTATACGCTGTGTCGCGTTAAGTCAATAAGGCGAAACAAGAAAAATTTATTAGAAAGGCAGGGTGATATTGCGAAATCCGCCGTAGTCCCGCTTGCCTCGCCCCCACACTAAATGGCTCCGAACCCTGAATTTTGAAAAACTTTTAAGCTCGGGCGGCGTATCTATCTTCCAATATTTTTAATGTTTCTTGATAAGAAGGAGGAACGCGGAGCAAAGACAAGGCAACTTTAGTTTTCATCATTTCATTTTCAGTCAGTTTTAGTCTTTCTTGGGCTTTATGTATGTTAGTTTCGTTATCTAATATATCTTTTCTTGTTCTGTTCCACTCCTCTTCATTAATGCTTTTTAGATAATCAAGTTGGAGCTTCAACAACCTATCATGATCGCCGACGAAAAGACCATAGAACATAATCGCCTGATGGGATGGGGCTCGGTTATTTTTATCGACTTCAATACGGCTATAACATGGACCGCAAAGAGGAAGTTTTTCTTTTTCAACCAAATTTAGAAATTTTTTGGCTATTTCATCATTTTGAGATATTATACCCACGTCTAAATCGCTCCCCGGCCCTAGATAGCCTTTATTAGTGCTACCGTAAATATTAACACCGATGAATTCGTCTCTATATTTATCTTGTAATATTTGAACTATTTTCTCTAATTTTTCCATTCTTGAGATTAGTTCTGGAGTATATGGTGTGGCGAACAGAGGTTTTTGCGTGGCCAAAAGCCAAAAATATGGCTCTGCTTTATTCTCCAAAAAATTTTTAAGAGCTTCGGCTGTTGCCTCACGAACATCAGAACTTCCGTCTTTACTCATCTCTGTCAAAATAGGCAGACCAAGTTTACCGGTTTGACCAAGAGCTCGAGCTACTGCCGCACGAATATCAGAAATTCCGTCTTTACTCATCTCTGTCAAAATAGGCAGACCGGACTCGCCGATTTGACCAAGAGCTTCGGCTGTTGCCTCACGAACAACAAAGTCTCCGCCCTCGCTCATTTCTTTTAAAACAAATAAAGCTGGTTCGCCGATTTGACCAAGAGCTCGAGCTACTGCCGCACGAATATACCAACTTCCGTCTTTACTCATTTCTTTTAAAATAGGCAGTGTAGATTCACCGATTTGACCAAGAGCTCGGGCCACTGCCGCACGAACATGCAAATCCCCGTCTTGATTCATTTCTTTTAAAATAGGCAGACCGGACTCGCCGATTTGACCAAGAGCTCGGGCCACTGCCTCACGAACATCAGAACTTCCGTCTTTACTCATCTCTGTCAAAATAGGCAGACCAAGTTTACCGATTTGACCAAGAGCTCGAGCTACTGCCGCACGAATACGCCAATCCCCGTCTTGACTCATTTCTTTTAAAATAGGCAGACCGGACTCGCCGATTTGACCAAGAGCTTCGGCTGTTGTCTCACGAACAACAAAGTCTCCATCCTCGCTCATTTCTTTTAGTTTTTGAATGATTTTTTCTAAGTCTAATTTAGGAATTTCTGAAAAGTTGGTTACATTTTTAAGCAAAAAGGGAGCAGCGCGTTTTTCAACAAAATCATCACTGTCCAATATTTGGAGAATTTCTTGGGGAGTAACTTTCCCTGATTCAAGCATTTTCATGGCTGTTCTTCGATTTTCATTCAAGGGAAAAGGGAAAGCTAGCCTGGGCTTAACCTCAGGATGTTCTTTTAATTCCTGAGTCAATTTCTCTACTTTTTTATGGCTAGGTTGTTCTAAAGAATAAAACTTGGGCATAAATATATTAATTTCTCTTAATTTAGCTTATCATCTCGACGCGTCTCAAGCGCTCAAACTACACTTAACTTGGCTGCGATTATTAGAACCACTATTTTAAAAGTTTCTTGTTAGTTTATTTTTTTTTGCTATTTTTTCCGCTAAATCATGGATCGTCATAATTGCATCATTAAACCATTTAACACCTAAAACTTCCTTGTGTGTCATTTTAACAAATCCATTATTCGGTTTGCTATATTTTACAATAACTAATGGAGATTCTTCTGTAGAAGAAAAGGCTCTTCCGTGCGCAAATAAATCTCTAATCGATACTATCTTGTCTTTATCTATTTTTTCATTTTCTAATTGATAATCATTATACTTATCAATTAATTTACCGAGGTCGTCATAATTTGTAAAAGCATCAATTTTTATGATATCGCCAATCTCAGTTTTAAAAGGACTAATAAAATTTTTTTCATCGCCTTCTTTTTTAAGAATACAGAACCTTAAAATGGTTTCTAGTGAAATCAAATTAGATTTTAATTTGCCCAGCAAAACTATATATTCGTTCTTATAAAAATATTCTTTTGTGTCAGCCATATTAGAAATATTTTTCGAAATTTAGACTCTGTGATGTTAAAAAATCGCTATTTTGACGCGTCTCGGTCGCCCTTGAGCCATCAAGTTCGAGTCTAGGACGGGTGTCATTTTGTGATGCCCTAGATGCCAGCCCTCTCGGTCTCTCGGCGTGTAATGCGTTGGCTCCGAACGCTGAATTTTGAAAAACTTTTAAGCCCGTCCGAAGCCGAAAGGCGAAGGAGGGCTTTTCCGCCGCCGCCGAATTCTTGCCCTGCCGTAAGGTCGTGCCAACTTCGTTGGCGCGCCGCCTAAAATTCAGAAAAAATTGATTTTATTTCATCAATCACCTCTGTGATATTTTTTTCAATTGCTTCGCGTTTTTCTTTCTCAACTGCATTCGGTTCTGTTTGAGCAATAGAGTCTTGAACAGCCTTAATTTCATTATAAAATAAACACTCTTTATATATTTTTGACTCTATTTTATTTTTTATTATTTCATTAAAAGATGCATTCAATTGAGTTTGGGTTATCAATTGAATTAATAAACTTTTATCTATAGGCTTGGGTGTTTTAGATTCTTTGTTATCCGACAAAGCTAAAAGTATTTTTTCAAAAATGTCGATTATTTTGTCAATTTGACTTTTATCAAATTCTTTTCGCCAGATACTTCTTTGGATATCTCTCGTGTCAGTTCTAGACAATTTATAGAAAAAATATGAAACAGCAAAGCCGATAATAATACCTAGCAGTTGCGTGTCAATAAAAATTGTTTTCAAAAATTCTTTCATATCTCATGTGTATTATCATCATGAAAAACTAATTGGTGGTGTTATTTTACCTTGATCAATTTTCTCAATTCGAATTAGCTGAATATGTCTGTTTTGGAAGCGATTACCTTGTAGTTTAACGAGGTTATTTTGACGCATAAACTGCGTATAAACGCCGAATAATTGTTTGATTGCCTTAATTACCTCAGGTTTATCCTCGGCTTTCACAATATTTTTGAAACCAAGTTCTATAAGCTCTTTGCGGTCTATTGGATATGAGTGCGAGGCGTGTTTTTCTGTAAATTCCTCTATAACTTTTTTGGTTTGCGTTTCATCTAACCCAACTTTCTGATTTTCTTTGAGTATTTTTTCTATAATTTCTTTTGAATTTTTTAACGCCATTTCGTAGCTTCCTATTAAATAGGCGTCAAGAGTTTTATTGAGTGTATCTTTAAGTTCGGATGCAATAGTGAAATTAGCACGATCAGGATTACTTATTAAATCAATGTATTCTTTTATCGCGCGGGCTGGGATACGGACATTGGGATTTTGCGGATGTTGAATGATAGGGTCAACTGGTCCTAATTCAGAGATACTTGTCATTACAATTTCATTGGCACCCAAGCAAATTGTTGTCGCCGCACTTTTTGCTGAAAGAGGAACAATCACATTAAATTCTTCTGAATAATCCTTGCATATTCGGAAAAACTTATATGCCGCTTCCAGAATTCCGCCCGGACTTTGCAACAACAAATCAAGTTTTTTAATTTTGGTTTGCCCGCCGTTTGTAAGCTGAGTTAGATTATCATCAAGCATTAAGCAATCATCGGGATCAAAAATTGCTCGCGAATCGGAAATATAAGAAATCAGCGTTGACCCTCTAGCTTTTTCTAATTCCTCAACAGCCTCTTTTATTGTTATTTGTTTTGGCTGAATTTGATTAGTCATAGTTTTAAAATTATTTAACTTTTAATTTGATTGTTTCGACTAATAGTAAATCTAACTCCTATTTCCCTTTTTGATGTTGCAAGGTCGGCATCGTAATTCAGCGTTTGAAAGTTCGGTTCTACCGCCCTTACTCCACGGGTCTACATGATCCATTGTTAATTCCTCGGCATAAAAATACTTTTTGCAGTCCGCGCATTGATATTTATTCTCTTTATTCGGCTTCTTCTTTCTTAAAAATTCTTTTTTGTCGTCGCTCGAAAATAATCTTTTATCGTCAACGCTGATATTATTTACGATAGCTTGGATAATATCTTCTATTTCTTTTGATTTATCGGTCAATTTTGCGTCGTCGCTCTTTAAATATCTTTTGACGCGAGAATTAATTTCATCCTTATTTTGTTTCCATATAACTGAATCCTTTAAATATTTTCTCGCCAAATTAAAATAAATATCTAATTGGCCGTAATCATCAAAAATTTCCCGCACGAATTTAATATATTTGCCAATTTCTCTTTGGTCGTCGGCAAAGGATTTTTTCTGACTTGCGTTCACATACTCGTTTATGCTCTGCGCGTCTTTTGGCAAATTCTTCAATTCCATCAATAATTGCAGAATTCGGTATTGATTTTTGCCTCGGCTGTTAGAGCTTAAAACCTTTAGCGCGTCCCTATCTTGCCCGACATAAATAGTTAAACCCCTTAAATACTCGCCATGAAAAAGGCCGTTCAAAACTTCATAAGGAGAAAGTGGCACGCCCAGAGTGTTAATTCTTCTGAATATCTCCCTTTTTAATTGTTCTTTGCCTTCGCAAACAATGATAGAAAGTTCGGCATTATTGATTATGCCTTGAACTCTTTTGTCCGTTTGCTTCCATAATTTATCTTGGTATTGGATGTCGTTTTCAATAAATTTTTTAATGGCTTCTATTCTTTGCTTACCATCCAATACTTCCAAAATTCCATCGTCGTTTTTCCAGAAATAAAAAGCTGGCAACGGAATTCCATTAACAATACTGTCTATAACTAGCATTTGTTTTTCGGTATCATAAACAATCTCTCGTTGGAGTTCTATGTCGCTGATAATTTTTCCGTCCCTAAGTTGTTCGTATAAAGTTTTGATATTCATGTTATTTTTCATTTTTAATTAACTCTCTATTTTTAATTAAAATTCTTTCAAAAGGTGCTTTGAATGGCTTTCCGTCCTTTTCAATCCAAAGAGTTGCCTTATCACCCTTGAATCTTACCGTCTTTTCGGCCTGAACCCCCTTTCCTACAATTCTAAACTGCTGTGGGTTATACTTTGTCAAAAAAGTAACTGGAACCCCATAATACCATCGAAATCAGAAGGTATTTTTTTTGTTTTTTCTACATCCACGCCGTCATAGTTGTAATATTTTGGGTATTTTTCTGGGCTATAGTTCTCCGTCAAAATCATCCTGTCGTGCCTATAGGCAACATCCAAATTCGTGTACCATTTACAAGCACGAGGCACTGATCCTTCGGGATTTTTTGAAAGAACAATAGTGCCATCAGCTAATCGAAATCCGGATAATTGTTTTGCGTAACCAAGCCACAATTCATTGTCTTTTATATGACTAAAAATTTCCTTGTATGTTATGGCCGTAATTGGTCCGACGACCAAAAACTCCATATTATTTTTAAACATCGTATTAATGAAATCCCGAAATTGACTAAACGGTGGATTCGTAATAACCAGATCATATTTTGAATAATCAACATCTTGAAATTTAACACCTTTGCCATTTGCCGGATTATATCCGCTCACGGAAATTGACTTTATGCCATAAGCATCAGCGTGGGCGACTAAAAACTTCACGAAATTACATCTAATCAGAGCGAGTGGCTTCTCAATTTTTTTCTTTGAAGCTTGTATATCTATTTTTTTTATTGTTCCCCCTTTATCCAACAAATTAGACGAAGCGACAAAACCTTCTTCCTTGAAAACAATCTCTTCGTTATAACTTTCATCCCAATCGCAGGGGCAAATAATTTTTTTCCTTTTCAGTTGTTTTTTATAAAGCGAAACTTCATTAGCAACATCCTCGTAAAGAGTAAAGAACTCATCGTCTTTAATCTTGTGCGCTTTATATAATGATTTTTTTGTTCCCATATTTTTATTTAAACAATTCCGCCGTCGGCACTCAGAGGGCTTTGGCTATTTTTCTTCTATTTTTTTCTGCTCCTGTATTTTCTTAAAGCTTAATTTGCTGATAACCGGTTTCCCTGTTTTTGCCTCAATTTGTTTTCTGGCATTACCGGCAATCCCTCCGCCTTCTCGCGCCACTTGCCGATTTTCCGGAAAAGTTTTTGCTTTCCGTTTTTTGGAAATCTCTGTGGTCGCCGTTTCCGCCAGCATATTAAGAACCAGCTCTAAATTAGTCATATTATCCCGCAGATTTTCTTTTTTCAGCTCTTTGTGTTTTTTATACTCTTTTGTTTTTAACCCTGCCCAAGCAAAAGAGATGTCGTCGGTCAAAATGGCGAATTCATCATTTGTTTTTACGCCGCGCTCGTCCCATTCATTCGTTAAATCTTTTCTGATTTCAATGCTTTTTAGCCGCAAATCAACCCAGTTTTTTGAATATCCTTTTTTAAGATAAGTCGCCAACGCTCTTTGAATGGCTTTTTCCGGATCCTCGATTTCTTCCACTCTCTCATAACCCACCCGCGCCAGCCAGAGTTTAAACGGTTCGGCTTTCGGCGATGGGATTGATTGGATTACGCGAAACATTGTTTCCGTATCCGCGGCATCGGAAGCATAATATTTGCCATCCTTAGCCATAAATTTCAGTTCGTGACATTTTGTCACGACCTCGCTTCCTTCTTCTTTCAGCCTTTGTTTTAATTTTCTCCAGTAAGCTCCAGCATCAACACTGTTTGTTAGTACTCTAACCACATCCGCCACTGAAAAATACCAAAGTTCTTTTTCCTCGTCCCAATGTCGGCGGATTTGTTTACCCTCAAAAATCGTGATTTGTTTTTTATTCTTTTTCATATATTTTTATTTAAACAATTCCGCCACCGGCGCGCCCCTCCAAAGGCGGGCAGGCGAGGGCTTTGGCTATTTTTTCTAATGTGTCCACAGTAGGGTTCGGGCTTTCTCCTGGGAGACCCGGATTTTCACCCCCACATTAAATGGCTCGGGGACCTGGATTCTCCGCCATAGGCGGATGCGCCTCGGGCGCAGAACCAGGATAAGCAGCTTCCTCGCCAGAGGCGAGTGCGCCTTTGGCGCAAAAGCGAGCCTCAAGAGCTCGTGTCCGATTTATCCCGCCAAAATTTTAATTATCGGCAGAGCTGGGAGACCTGGATTCGAACCAGGATAAGCAGCTTCAAAGGCTGCTGTCCTACCATTAGACGATCTCCCAGCTCTGCCGACAATTTTCTTCAAAATTCTAGCGCGGGAAATCAAACGCCTCAATAATTTTAAATATTAACCCCTTAATATACCGTCTAGAAACTTTCTGCCTTGTCCAGATTTTAAAAAACATTCACGCCTTACCGCCTTGCTTCTGGTTTCATATTCTTCTTTATAAACTAATTGCCATGGCCGATGACCTTTAGTAAATTGATAATCGCCATTATTGTGACGGCGCAAACGCTCATGAACATCTTGGCCGCTGCCAACATAACGAATACCATCGCGCTTGCTTTGTAAAACATATACTGAAAATGGCATATCGAAAATTTATTTTAACTAGCTTCCCCGCCGTAGGCGAGTGCGCCTTTGGCGCAAAAGGCTGATGTCCTACCGTTAGACGACCCCCCACCCAGCTCTGTACAGGACTTCGCGCCGGCGCTGTCCGATTTACCCCGCCTATCTCGTCCCACCCGATATGGGCGGGATAAAGACGGGGCAAGTTAGACGACACTTGATCTCCCAACAAATAAAATATAAAAATATATTAGCAAATAAACGATAAAAATCAACCCCTCACTTGGAAACGATAAGCTCTTCAGTATTTTTAACTTTTTACACTATAGAGCAATAAAAGACAAAAATCGACTTTTTGAATAAAAACACATTCAACAAGAACTGCGCTCAAAAACACATCGTTTTCAAGTGAGGGGCCATTTCTTAAAATATCTAATCCAGCTAAAAATATGAATCCACGCGGGCCTGGAAAAAACCGCGGAGAACAATCCGTGATATCCGGCTGAGAGTCTTTGATGATAGTGGAACATTTTAGCTTCGGCCACATACCAAACCTCAAAACCATTTTGCCAAAAACGGCGGCACCAATCCGTATCTTCAAAATATAAAAAGAACTGTTCGTCCATTAAGCCAGTCTTATCTATGGCTGATTTTCGCGCGAATAAAGCCGCGCCCAAAAGCCAATCAACCCGTTGACTGGATTTGTGATCAAAATCTTTCATTAAATAAGAATGAAGATGTTTTTTCCCAAAACCCATTTTCCCTAAAACGCGACGATAAAGAGGCGTATACCATTTTGGCCAACGCAAACAAGAATATTGAATACTATGATCGGGATTTAAAAGCTGGGGTCCGCAAATACCGCATCTGGGATTATTTTTCATAAATGCGCCTAAAGCGGCCAATGCTTCATCGGTTACAATAACATCTGGATTAAGAATTAAAATATAATCCCCTTTCGCGCTTTTGATGCCGAAATTAACGCCGCCGGCAAAGCCCAAATTTTTATTGGAAGCAATGATTGATAAATTAGTAAAATCTTTAAAAGTTTCATTAATTTTATCCAGCGATCCGTCGCTCGAATGATTGTCCACTAAGATAATTTCTAAATCTGAAAGGCCCTGCAGTTTTTTCAAATTATACAGAGAAGCCGTTAAATAATCCTTTTGATTGTAGTTGACCAAGACTATGGAAATCATATAAAACTTTTGCGGATTGCCCGCCAATTAATTTGGTGCAGAGCGGAAATTTTTCTTCTCTTCTTAAGCATTAAAACAAAATTTTTGAATATATCGCGCCAAGCTTTAAGCGTAGCCGGCTCAAAAAATAAAATATACCAAAATTTGGCTTTCTCGAAAAATAAAATGCGCGGAAAATCAAGCAAAAAATTGTGCCAGTCTTCGTTCTTCAAAAGCGTATAAATATGGTTGCGGTAAGATAAATAATTAATTAGCGGAGATTTTTCTCGACGATTCTTAATAAAAGCCAAGGGTCTTTTCTTGGAAACGGCGCGCGCCGAACGAAAATGATAAGCCACGGCCTCTGGTTCATAATAAGCGCGCCAACCCGCTGTTTGCAAACGCCAGGCCAAGTCAATGTCTTCACGATAAGCGAAAAAATCTTCGTCGTAATATTCCTCATTGGTTATTAATTTATTTCTTTTGATTTCGAGTTTTATGTCCTCCAATGCTTCTCGTCGAAAGAAAGTTAAAGCGCCAGAAACGCCAAAAACATAGCCCGGTCTATT
Source organism: Patescibacteria group bacterium UBA4787 (assembly GCA_002402995.1). GTDB lineage: Bacteria > Patescibacteriota > Patescibacteriia > UBA2591 > UBA4787 > UBA4787. Next base: position 20,533 of record DHGX01000004.1, on the reverse strand, counting down.
AAAAATAGGGTTTTCGTTTTGTCCCTGGCCTATATCTTTAAAAACCCTGCTTTTGCTAATACTCAGACCGACCGTGTCGATGATTTTCTTTTTTTCCTGCTGATTAAGCTCAAAGTCCGTAAATTCTATTCTCAAAATTTTTCCGCTGAAAGAACCAGCTTCGGAATGATCTTCCGCGGTTTTGACTAAATTTTCCAAAAAATTATCTTCTAAAATAATGTCTGCGTTGGACACCAAAACGTATTCGACATTTTTCGTCAAAACAAAACCCTGATTATGCGCCCTAGAGAAGCCTAAATTTTTGGAATTAGTGATAATTTTTACTTCTGGAAATCTCGTTTTAACTATTTCTACGGTTTCATCAACCGAAGCATTGTCAATCATCAAAACCGAAAAATTGCGATAAGTTTGCGCGAATATTGACGCTAAACAATCGCTAATAAATTTTTCGCTATTCCAAGTGACGATTTGGATAGAAATTTTTGGTGTATTCATTTTATATCAATATCCCAGCGGCGATAGAAACAATCAAAAATAGCCGCGCATAATATTAAATAGCCTATTCCTAAGGGGTGATTTAAATACGGAGTAAAAATATTAATCACTAAAATTGCTAAAAGCCCCAGCCCCAAGCCGATTATCAAAAATTTTGCCTCGCGATTATTTTTGCGTGTCGCCTGCCAACCGCGCTTTAAAACGGAAAAAATAAAATACAGATACGCCAACAAACCAGCCAAACCGAATTTCAGCCACATATCTAAATAGCCCCATTCAAACGCGTAAGTCGTATAAATGCCTTGATATTTTTCTATGGCGCGCGGATCAAAACTGCGATAAGTAATTGTCGCGCCAAAGCCACTGCCCACAATCGGATTCGTCATAATTTCTTTCATAAGCGGCAGAAATTGCTCTTTGCGGCTTAAAATCGCCGATCCGGAATCGTCGGTGCGACTTCCAAGAGCTGCTAAATAATTAAGCGGCCTATCCAACAACGGCGCGTTAAGCAAAAGAGTAAGGAAACTGATGGCGATCACTGCCAAAAGCAACATCGCCAGACAAACGAAACCGACCTCTTTCCATTTATTCTTTTCAAAAAATTTCAAGAAAATGAGAAGAACGAGAAAAACAAGAATAGCGGCCAACCAAAAACTCCGTGAGAAGCTTACCAATAAAACAGCGACAAACAAAACGATAAAAATCAACAAACCATCTATTCGAGAAACATCTTTTTTCCTTAGAAGAAGCCAAATAATGAGAAATAAAAATAAGCCTATTAAACAATAAATCTGCGATTGGATAAAAACCCTGAAGATTCCTTGCGGCAAGGCGGTAATTTCTCCTAAACGCCAAGGCCTCATCCAGTTATAAAGGGGTCCGGCCAAAATTTTATAACCGTGCGAAAAAACATAAAACAAAAACATTGTTTTAATCCCTAGATTCGCCAAGCTAGCCGCCAAAATATGCAGAATATTGTGAATAACTTTTTCGCGCCTGACAACGTCAAAGAACACAAATATCAAAGCGAAATATAGCCAGTTGTTAAAATCGAAGAAAATATTATCAAAAGAATGTCCGTGAATTAAACCACGAACAAAACCCCATAAAATAAAAACGGCAAAAACAGATAACGGCTTAACAAGCTGACTTCGAAAAATTTCCGTTTTAAATCTATTTTTAAAAATAAAACGGTGCAGCCAAACACCTATAACGATTAAAAATAAAGCTATGCGCAAAGAAACATCAACGCCATTAAAACTAAGATGAAAATAATAACCGTTAACACCATTAATTAGCTCCAAAAGAATAAGATAAAAACCATTTTCTAAGCTATTTAAGGTAGCCCATAAAGCTAAAACGACTGCCAGCCAAAAACAAATGACATTAACCGCGGGAAAAAAATATCCCAAAAAAGAAAGGACTTCTATTAAAATTAAGAATAGAAGTATTTTACGAAACGGCTGAGGGGTGAGAGCCTTTAAAAAGTTCATCTGGAATCGATATATTTGTTGGATTTAAGCCAGGGCGATCGAACGATTTGAATTAATTTAGCTAAAATCAAACTTATTGGCTGTATCAAAAGCAAAATACACACTTGGCGTTGCGGATAATATTTTTTAAAAAAGTAGATCATGCTTCGATTATAATGATACTGTTTGCTATATGACAAAACCTGACAAAAACTTTGATGACCAAAATGCACAATCTGAACATCCGGATTATAAATAACCTGATAATTTGCTCTTTTAGCGCGACGGCAGAAATCTACTTCTTCAAACCAAAGAAAAAAATTATCATCAAATGAGCCTATTTTTTTAATTATTTCCATTCGCGTCATTAAAAAAGCGCCCATTACTTGGTCAACCTTCTGGAGCTTACGATAGTCAAAGTCGTACTGAAAATATTCGCGCAGAGTCTTTAGCCCGGGAAAGAAATGATGCAATTTCAACAAGATTAAGACTTGTGAACCTAAGGTGGGAAATTTTCGAACTGAGGGTTGTATCGTCCCGTCAATGCCAATTAATTGGCATCCTAAAACTCCGCAATTCTTATTTTGACGCATACAATCAACCGCCTTCAAAAAAGCATTTGAGCGAAGCTCTGTGTCCGGATTAAGATATAATATATATTCTCCGGTTGCTAAAGCCAGCGCTTGATTATTGGCCCGAGCAAAACCGGCATTATGTTTATTGACAACTAGTTTGATTTTATTGTCGAAGCGGCGTTTCAACATCTCCGCGCTACCATCTCGTGAATCGTTGTCTACAACAATAACTTCGAATTTTAAATTCTTAGTTTCACGAAAAATTGAATCCAAACAACGCTCAATAAGCGGCCTAACGTTCCAACTAACGATTAATATTGATAAATTCATAAAAATAAGAATGAATATCTCTTAATATCATTCTAAGAGATCTGGAGAAAAAGAAAAGCGCCCCCAAACCAAGCAGGCGCGTTGTTCTTGACTAGCTATATTGACTAGGGGTTAACCCAGTAATTCAGTATTTTGTCCGCCGACCCCGAATAGCAGACACTACGCGTCGCTACAGGGTAAACTGGGCGGATTCTATTTACTACTTACTACTTACTGCTTTTCCCGATTTTGTCCATCGCTTTGCGATGGCTCCAAAATCGTGGATCCTCGATTAGTAAACAAAAACTTTTAGTTTTTGTACTAATCGGGACTATTTTCTCGTAATTCGCGCCCCTCGTTTCATGTTTTGCGCTTACTTCTTCTACTTTCTAATTACTAGATTCTATTTTCTATAAAAAACTAACTTCTGGCTGAAGGGACCAAAACTGATTTTAAATTTTCAAAATCCTCAAGAATTAAGCCCTCGCCACGAATCGTAGCCATAGCTGGATCATCCGTAAGATTAACAGGGATATCAATACGCTCACGAATTAATTTATCAAATTCTTTAATTAATGATCCTCCGCCAGATAAAACTATTCCCCTTTCGTAAATATCAGAAACGAGCTCTGGCGGAGTTTTTTCAATCGTATCAGCGATGCTTTCTACAATTATTTTTAGAGTTGGAACAATCGCCGAGCGAACTTGATCATCGTTAACAATAATTTCTCTGGGCAAGCCCGACATTAAATCGCGGCCGCGAATTTTCATTTCTTGACTTCGATCTAACGGCGCGGCCGAACCGATTTTAATCTTTATTTCTTCTGCTGTTTGATCTCCGATTAAAACGTTAAATTTCTCGCGGACATATTGAATTATATTTTTATCCAAAGTTTGCCCGCCGATATTTAAACTCTTATGGGTTACTACGCCAGACAAAGAAATCACGGCAATCTCGCTCAAACCGCCGCCGATTTCCACAATTAAACTTCCAATTGATTCATGAATCGGCAAACGCGCCCCAATCGCCGCGGCTACCGGTCGTTCCACCAAAAAAACCTCTCTTGCTCCTGCCTGGATAACGACATCTTCCACAGATTTCTTTTCTACTTCTGTTACATCTAAAGGAATTGATGTTACCACGCGCGGACGTTGACCCAAGCCCATATTCCCGCGGAATACTTTCTCAAACAAAACTTTGAGTATTTTTTCCGTAACTTCGAAGTCAGAAACTACGCCAGATACTATCGGCTTAATAACAGAAATGTAGGTCGGCGACTTGCCCAACATTTTCAAGGCGTTACTACCAACGGCAATAATGCGGTCGGATCTCAAGTTGACCGCGACAATTGAAGGTTCGTTCAGAATCAAACCCTTGTCTTTAGCGTAAATGCGAATATTGGTGGTACCAAGGTCGAGACCAATATCTTTGGAAAATATACCTAATAATTTCTCAAACATAATGCATTAAAATTTAGAATTTAGAATTTAGAATTTTGGAGCATGGAACGTGGAACTTGGAACTTTACGCTTCACGCTTTAATTTTTGACTTATTTCGTCGGCCGACAATAATTCTATTTTACTGTTGGCGCGTTCTTTATATTCTACTTTATTGCCTGTTTTTTGGCTAATCACCAATCTTGTTGGAATACCGATTAAATCAGCGTCTTTAAGTTTAACGCTCGCGCTTTCGTCGCGATCATCAAATAAAACGTCAAAACCGGCCTCTATCAAATTATTATAAATCTCTGTGGTCTTTTTGTTTATATCCTTGTCTTTAGTGTCCAGACAAAGAAGATGAACGTCAAATGGCGCCACGCTTTTTGGCCAAACAATACCCTTTTCGTCAGATAAACATTCAACGATTATAGCCATTAATCTGCCTACGCCAATGCCGTAACAACCCATAATAACAGGCTTTTGTTTGCCGTCTGCGTCCATAAAAGAGAGTCCCATTTTTTCACTATATATCGCGCCAAGCTTAAAAATGTGACCCGCCTCAATACTACTTGCGGCTTGAAGTTCTCTCCCGCAATGTGGACAAAAATATTTCCCCTTTAGAATCTCGCTGTTTGCGCCCCAATTGCACTTTTCGCAAACAGCTATTTTGTCTTCTCCTGATCCGCTTAGCACCATAAATTCGTGAGAACAATTTCCACCGATCGTGCCGGAAGAAGCTTCCACGGGAATAACTTTCAGTGAACAGCGTTTGTAAATTTCAAGATATGCCTGTTTTGCTTTTTCGTAATATTGATCCAAGTCTTCTTTGTTAATATGAAAACTATAAAGATCTTTCATAACAAATTCGCGAACGCGCAAAAGGCCACCGCTAGAACGCATTTCGTTTCTAAATTTATTTTGGATTTGATACAAGGCTAAAGGCAAGTCTTTATAAGATTTAACATATTGAGCGGCTAAATCGGTAACAACCTCTTCGTGCGTCGAACCAAGAGTCAACCATTTGTCGTGGCGATCTTTAAATTTAAAAAGAGGCGGATCCATCTTTTCCCAACGCCCAGAGCGCCCCCATAATTCGCGCGGCTGAAGAGCGGGCATAAAAATTTCTTGTCCGCCAATATTATTTATTTCTTCGCGAATAATACTTTCTATTTTCTTAAGAACCCTTAGCCCCAATGGGTTCAACGTCCAAACACCGCTTATTAACTGATTAATATAACACCCTTTTAACAATAATTGGTGATTTTTGGTTATCGCCTCCTTCGGAATATCCCGGAGAGTTTTAGCAAAAAATTTAGATTGGAACATAAAAAACTAGAAATTAGAATTTAGAAAATAGAGAGTAGAAGTAAACGTAAAGCGTAAAACGCAAAATGCAAAACCAAGAAGAGAAAAGCGTAAAGCGTAAAACGTGGAGCGCGAAACATTATAACATTATATAGCATTGTAGTATTTTAACATTTTGAATTGTTCCGACCTCGTCGAGAATGCTCGCTGGAATCGGCATTATTTTGAGCTTTGCGCTTTTAGTTTTGCGCTTTTTAATGATATATGGCGTTTTTAATAAGTTTGAAAATATCGCGATAAGTTAAAATAGCCATTAATCCGATTAAAATCCAAAAACCGATGTAGTCAGCATAGCCCTCTAATTTACGGTTAATGGGTTTTCGACGGATGCCTTCTAAAATATAAACCAGTATTTTCCCTCCGTCAATGGCCGGCAAAGGTATTAATTGGGTTACGGCAATCGCTAAAGATAGAAACGCCACAAATTGGATCAAATAATCAAATCCTATTCTGGCTGCTTCGGTAGTTATAGCGGCTAAACCAATAACACCGACAAATTCGCCAATCATCTCGCGCGCGGTAATAAGATTTTTAATGATAAGATAAAACCCATAAAAAAGAGAACCGAGCATCTGAAAGGTTTTTAAAAAACCATGCCAGATAGCCGAATACCAAGGAAAAGATATTTTCCCTAAACGAGCCAAAGCTACCCCGATAACACTTTTCTTGTTCTCTTGTTCCGTTTTCGAAACGCCGAAAACCTTATCTGAAGCTTCGGTTTCGATTTCAAATTTTAATAGTTGTTTATGACGGATAATCTCAAGATCAATTTTACCCTGAAAATTACCAATTAAATCTTGCGCTTGTTTCACCGAAGAACTAGCAAGATCAATATTATTAATACGAGAAATAATGTCTCCCGACTTTAATCCTATTTTCTGCGCGGGAGAGCCCGGCTGAACATAAATTATCGTTAAATTAACATCTCTAATATGAGTATTAGGTGGATGAACGGCATCAATGTCTTGATAAGAGCCAATCGAAAACGCGCAACTTAATAACACAAAAGCTAAAACAATGTTAAATATAACACCGCCTGCTGCCACTATCACCCGCTGCCACCAGGGCTTAGAAAAAAAATCATGTCTTGAAGATTTAGGCTCGACTTCTTCGCCGCCGTCCTCAATCTTATTCAAACCCCCAAACGGTATCCAATTTAAAGAATAAATCGTGCTCTCTGGCTGTATTCCCTTCAAAGATTTGCCGAAAAAAAATTTCCAACGGCCGTCTTTTTTATAAATACCGCATATTCTGGGCGGAAACCCGATGCAAAATTCATTTACTTTGATGCTAAAAATTCTACAAAAAACAAAATGGCCATATTCATGGACAAGAATTAAAAGGCTTATTGAAATTATGCTCGCCAAAATCGCTATAAACATCTTAGATTGCCATTATTTCTTTCTCTTTGCGTTCCCCAATCAAACTTATCTCTTCTTTGTATTTACTGATTTTCTCGTCAAGTTCTTCTAATAGAGAATATTTATCGTCTTCAGTGATAGTTTTATTCTTTTCTTCTTTGATAATTTCGGCGCGGATCTCGTCGCGAATATTCCTAAGCGCGACTCTGCCCTCTTCCAACTTTTGATTTAAAATTTTTACCAAATTTTTGCGCATTTCTTCATTTAACGAAGGTAGGTTAATAAAAATCGTATCTTCTTTAACCGTCGGCATTGTGCCCAAATTAGCAGCCACTAAGGCCGATTCAATGTCTTTGATAATAGACTTATCCCAGGGCTGAATAAGCAATGTGCGGGGATCAGGCGTACTAATACTGGTCAATTGCTCCAAAGGAGTTCTTGTATCATAGGCATTAACCATAATACCTGATACTAAATTAGCAGAAGCGCGATTTGTTCTAACGCCAGCAATATTGGATTTTAATTTTTCTATTATTTTTAGAAATTCTGGATTTTTAGAAGAAAGTTCAAACATATTTTTTTTATTTTATTTAATTACTAAAAATTAAAATTATAAAGTGATTATTTACCCTGTTAGAAACTTTTGTCGAAAAAGAATTTTAGTCTATTTTTTAAATACTTTCTACCCATGACGGATTTTAAATATTTTTCTCTGGCTCTGGCGTCTCTTTGATTTAAACCAATCTCACAATAAATAACTTGCCAAGGCGCTCCATATTTTGTTGACTTGTTTTTGCGCGCATTATGCCTTAAAATTCTTTTTCTCAAATCTTTGGTCGAGCCAATATACTAATGAGTTGTCTTTTTACTAAATAAAATATAAACATACCACATAACAGTTTCTAACGGGGTTTATTTTTTTAATTTTAAACGAATGAAGGTCGGGATTTCCAGTTCTTCGTCAGAGGACAGAAATTCTTCAGTTTCTTTGTCTATTTTAACCGAACGATTAATTTGTACGGTTGGCTTAATTCCTGTTTTTTCATCCTTTTTGGGCGCGCAGTCTTTGTCTCTATCTGATTCTTTGATATTAATTGTTCTTGTGGTCGATTGAGTCGAAGAAGTAATATCAACACTATGATCGTCGAAATTTGTGGCAATTACCGTGATTTTTATTTCTTCGCCCATCGCTTCGTCAATAATTGCGCCAAAAATTATTTTGGCTTCTGAGTGGACTTTTTCGGTGATACAAGATGCGGCCTCATTAATTTCATTTAAAGTTAAGCTTGATCCGCCCGTCACAGTAAATAAAACCCCCTTTGCTCCTTTCACAGAAACATCTAGGATTGGATTTTCAATCGCGGCTTTAACAGCTCTAATTGCTCTCCCGTCGCCCTCTGCCCTTCCCATGCCCATTAAAGCCGGGCCACCTGACCGAATAATATCTTTAACGTCGGCAAAATCTATATTCACCAAACCAGGGATTGTGATTATTTCCGAAATACCTCGAACCGCTTGCTCTAAAACATCGTCTGCGACTTTAAAAGAATGAATTAAGGGGGTTGTTTTATCTATTGAACAGAGCAATTTCTCGTTATGTATAACAACCGCGATATCTACTTTGTTGATTAAATTCCGTAAACCCTGTTCGGCAATTTTAGAACGGTAACCACCCTCAAAATTAAAAGGCTTGGTAATAATAGCAATAGTTAAAATTCCTAATTTTTTAAGAATATCTGCCACAAAAGGCGTAGCGCCTGTTCCGGTTCCTCCACCCAAGCCGCAAGTCAAAAAAACTAAATCCGAATCTTTCAAAAGCTGTTCTATCTCTAATTGATTCTCTTCGACGGCTTTAAGGCCGAGTTCGGGATTGCCGCCGACCCCGAGACCATGTGTTAATTTTCTGCCAATTTTTAATTTACGATGGGCGCTAGTAATAGCTAGCGCTTGATTATCGGTATTAACAGCAATCAATTCTACTCTGGTTATTTTAGTATGCATTAATCGGTTAATTACCGCGCAACCAGCGCCGCCGATGCCAACGACTTTAATTCTTGTCGGACTTAAAACATTGCTATCTGATAATTTTTTGTTATTTTTTGAAAATTCTTTTAATTTAGGCATAATCTATGGAATAAATCTTTTAAAAATTTTGCCCAAAAAACCTCCCATTTTAATTTCACCTATCCCTCTTTTGAGTAGGGGCCTAATATTGCTACCCCATAAAAGCAGACCGGTGGCCGTCGCGAAACTTGGATCATAGGCTTTTTGCATAACACTATTAAAACCACTAGGTATACCCAAAGAAGACGGCAATCGGAAAACTTTTTTGGCTAATTCTGGCAATCCGGCCAGTTTCGCTCCACTACCGGTTAAAACCACTCCTGCCGGCAACTTAGCGCTTCTGTCAATTACCATTAATTCTTTATCAATTAATTTAAATATTTCCTCGCAGCGCGCTTCAATAATCTCTACCAAATCTTTTTTAGAAATCACCCCTTCTTCAGAACTATTTAATTCTCTAAGGTTTATGGTGTCATTTTTATGGCTCGGCTTAAATATAGCTGCGCCGTGATTCAATTTAACAGCTTCAGCCAAATCAAGCGATATTCTTAAGCCGATAGCAACGTCCGAAGTAATGTGACGAGAGCCAATAGGCAAGACTTTGGCCGTCAAAATATCCCCCTCTTCGAACACGGTTAAACACGTAGTTGTACTACCGATATTAACAACAGCTACGCCTAATTCTTTTTGTCTTTTATTCAAAACCGCTTCGGCGGTAGCCAAAGGAGTGAAAACTAATTCATCTTCGTTAATGCCAACGCGGTGCAAACATTTTCTTAAATTTTTTATTTGACTACCTAGTCCTAAAATAATTTGCGCGTCTACTTCTAACCTAACCCCTGTCATACCAATCGGGTCTTTAATGTCGGGCTGGTTATCAACCGTAAACGAACGTGGAATAATGTGCAAAATTTCATAATTTGGCGGCGTAGCTACAGTCTGCGCGCCTTCAAGCACGCGATCAACGTCGGCTTGTTTTATTTCTCCGTCTGCTCGAGAAATAGCAATTACTCCTTTGCTTTCTTGAGAAATAATGTGAGTTCCTGAAATACCAACAAAAGCATGGTTAAGGATGGTTCCCACGCTTTTTTCGGCTTGCTCCCAACAGCTGGAAATACTAGAAACCGTGTCTTCAATATCCGTAATAATACCCTTGGCCAAACCCTCAGAGCGCCCTTCGGACAAACCAATAATTTGCAAACCTCCATCCTCTTGAGTTTGCCCAACCGCAATACGGATGGCGCCGGATCCGATATCTAGTCCGGTAATTAGGTTATTATTCTTCATAATTAATGATTGTCATTTATATAACATACTAAACGATTTAAAAATATTTTTCAACCTTTAAGTCCCGTATATCATCTTCGATATTGCTTATGTTTCGATTAAACGAACAAGGGGGTCTGAATATGAAATATCGTTCATTTTTTACTCGCGATAACTATTTTAATCGCAATAGATCCAAGAAGCATCGAAGTTGTATTACGGGGTAAAAACGGATATAAAATGGGGCGAAAAAATGATTATACCAATAATCAAAGAAAAAATAGCAGCCAAAAAAACAGCGCCAGCCATAATATTTTTGATAAATTTAGCGCTGTGATCAATAGCCGGCTTAAACAAATCTACGACTCTTTCTATAGCCGAATTAATTAATTCCAGGACCAGAACCATACAGACTAACAAACAAATCACTGTGCGTTCATATAGTTTTAAAGGCAAAATAAAAGCTAAAAATAACGCTATGATAGCCGCTAAGCTTTGTATACGAAAACTTAATTCATAACGGAAAGTATAAATTATTCCATTAAAAGCGTTCTTTAAGCTACGGACAGCGCCGAATATTTTAAGGGGCATAATTAATTATTAAAGATTTTATTAAAAATAGACCGGGCTAAATAGTTCATTTTTTTTTCTTCTTCTCTATTCTGATGATCATATTCTAAAAGATGCAAAATACCATGGATTAAAAGCCAGATTAATTCTTCTCCTATAGGATGCCTCAACTTTTGAGCTTGTTTTTTGATTTGCTTTAAACAAAGTATAATTTCTCCACCAAAAGCTTGCTTAATTGGAAAATCCAGTTTTCCGAAACTTAAAATATCAGTAATTGTATTTTTGCCTCGCCACCTCCGATTAATTTTCTTTATTTCAGTTGGCGATACAAACACAACCGATAAATTTAAATTACTATTTAATAGCTTTAGAATTTTACGAATGCTATTTTTTGTCTTTCGAATATTAATTTTATCTATCGTCAGATTATTGACATCAATCAACATATCTTAAGCTAATTAATAAATCATATCCCCTGTTTGATAAATTTCAGAATCCGGGACGACTATAACGTCCTCCCATTTAAAATTGCGCTGAAGAAATATTTGTTTTGAAAAAATTGGCCTTTTCTTCCCTCCTTCAATAAGATACACGTCCTCTTTATTCTCGTATTTAATTAAGGTGCCGTCCGAACGAGCGGGCGGTGGAAAAATTTCTTCGCTGACCGGCGAGGTGGTAGTCTCGTTAACCGGCGGCGCTATCTCTGAAATGGGCGCGATTATGAATTTAAAACTTTTGATTATCATTTTAAAAGTCGTTTTAAAATTGGCCGCCGTTTCAACGCCGAGATTGTACGTTAAAATATAAATTTTATCGTTTTTACTGATAAATAAATTCAGATTATCGGGACCCCAAACTGCCAATTGGCCATTGATTGTTACTTCGTGTATCTTATCGGCTTCGGTGCCAGGTGATTGCTTTAGATACCAGTCTTTAGGCGAAAGACGATCGGGATTATCTTCAACGGATGCTTCGAAAAATTCCGAAGTATTGGTGACGACAATGACCTGTGAAAGATCGGTCTCCGGCATAGGCTTAATCAACCAAGAAGAAGGATAGAGTAAAGAATATGACCATGTCGGGTTGGTATATAAATTGACTAAATAGGAATTGGCCAAGTCTTGGTCCACGCTTAATGGATTTTTAAGCGCCGCGATTTCATCGCCATCTAAAATGCCGTTGCCGTTAGTGTCTGGGTTACTTGGCCCGGTTTGATATAATTGTTCTTCTGTGTTGGTTAAATTGTCTTGATCGCTATCTAACGCTGATCTTACTTGTTGGCCAATAATCACTTCCCCTTGATTCGCGGTGCTGATTTTATTTTTATCAACAATCAAAGCAAAAATATCCGAAGGAATCACTGGGACGCTTACGCTTATCGTGGTCGTTAACGCGTCAAGCTTACCTTCTGGAATAGTTGTCCAAATACTATTTTTATAGTAACCCAAGTTAATAAATTTTTCCCACCGCGAATCAATCAAATCTTTGTTATAAGCGATTGAGATAGTAATATTTTTATCAATACTTGGTACATTCGGCAATATTTGATAAGCGCCCCCGACGACCAAATGACCGGCAAAGTCTGTGGGCAACGAAGTGGCTTTGACCAACTGATAATTATTATTTTCTGCTAAAGAGGCTGCCGGAAAATCAATTTTCGCGCGGGAAATTATTTGTCCGGTTGTTTCATCTTTAATCTCATAAGTTAATATTAACGGATTGGCAAGTGATGTCGTCTGAGACGGGGCGCCCGAATCAATCGGAACAATCGCCCTATTTTTATTTAAATAATTTTTTGACCAATAAATAAAACCAAAAATTGCCGCGCCCGCGACAATAACAACTCCTAACATAATAATTAAAAATTTAACATTAATATTGATAAATTTTAATTTTAGTTTTATTTTTTCTTGGGGCTTAGATTCTGTCGCGGGCGCGATCGATTGGGCTCTAAATTTACCATGCCTAAATTTAGGCGGCATAGCGTAAATCGGCCCGTCATTTTTAATTTCCGCGTCCGAGACATTTGGCTCTTCTTTGTTTGGGAAATTATTATTTAATTGATCTTCTGACATATAATTTAAAATAATTAAGAATTATTTATTCGATGTTTCTAATTTTGTTATTTCTTCCTGTAAATCAAATAATTTGGCGTCGGGAGCTACACTTAAAGGATTGGTATTATTTTTTATTTCTTGGCCATCGCTTATACCATCATTGTCTGTATCTGTTTTAAGCGGATTGGTGTGATAAATCTTTACTTCTTCATAATCGGTTAAACCATCTTCGTCTGTATCAATTTTATTTTTATCTGTTCCCGTTTGTGATTCTTCGTCATCGCTTAATCCATCGCGATCTGAGTCAAGTTTAATATTAACCGCCTGATTTTGTTCTTGGTTTGGCTCTTTTCGCGTTTCAATGTTTTTATTTGAATCAGCGCCAAATTTCATCGCCTTGAAAGATGGCAAAACCCAAAAATAAACAACTGCGATTAAAATTAATATCAGAACGACTGTCCCGACAAAAAAAATAATCTTTTTTAAATTAGTAGCTGTTTTTAATGCTGTCGCGGGTTGTTGCTCAACAGAATCTTTCGGTGTTGTTTCGACTGTCGGCGTCTTTAGTGGTTCTATCTCTTCTAAAATATCTTTAGGCGCTTGAACGTTTTGACTATTTTGTTCGTTCATAAGTTGTTGATGATAAAATTAGATAATTTATTTAATAAGTTTAATTTTTAATACACCGGACAGAAAAGCCGTTTGTTTTATTGTCATCGTTCCATCTATAGACCGTACTTTGACTCAAATAAAAGTTGCGATTCCAAGCGTTAGAGCTATTCTGGTTAGAAGACCAAATATATGTTTTTGTGCCACGGCTATTAAAATTAGAACTACGGACGCCCGCGAGAATAACGTCGAAGCCGGATGAGCCGCCAGACTTAAGTTTGGTTCCTTCGTCTGTACCTCGACCACCAGAGGTGATAGTGTCATAAGGAAAATCGATCATGCAAGTTTCAGAAGTGCATACCGCTCGCTCCAAATCAGTCCACTCGTCATGAGTTGGAATATGCCAGCCGACCGGACAAATACCCTGAGCGCCCGGCGTAATAGAACCGCACATAGCCTGATTCCACTGATAAAGACCGCCATCTGAAGCACAAATATTTTCTGCGTCACCATAACAATATTTTTGTATTGAATCGCAACTGGTGCCCTGGTTATTGTTTCCAGCTATCATCGCACCTACGTTTAAATTTTGTTTAAGCCAACATTGATCCCCGATTGAAATCGCATTATAAGTCTGACCAGCATAATTAATGTCTACGCAACTCAATGGATCGTTCAATGGATCTTCTGGCAAAGAGGAGTCTATCTTTAGACTGTATACCGCATCAAAACATGCGCAACCCGAAGGACTCACACAAGATTCCTTAAAATTATAATTCATAATTTTAGGCCGACATTCATCCTCAGCTAGTAATGACATCTGGAAGTTGAATTTGTCGGCGTTGCTAAGTTCTTCGACTTCGACAGTTGATCTCTTCCAATAACACCAACGATGCGTTCCGCACGCGGAATCAGTGTTATAAGAACTACATAAATGGTCCCAACTATTTTCAGAATTATACTCAAAATTACTATATTCAAAGTTGGCATAAATTCTGGCGCGTTGACCACCCTCTTTTAATTGATATTGATAGATGTTCGAACCGGAAGTACATTCATATTTTTTTTGATCCGGATTATAGCAAGTGCCGCTGCACTGAGTACCGATCGGGCAATCAGCGCAAGGACCTACCTTAAATTGATTTAACGGATCGACCGGCAAAGGCGTCTCCAATTCTTGACCTAATGTTTGTTGCCAAGACGGCCAACGCGAAGTACTTAAGCCTGTCATATAGCTTCCAGATTCTAATTTAGGATAAAATCCGTTTTTATTTTTGTAAATTTCCAAGCTTTTGGCCATATCGTTTATATCATACAGTCTAGACAAGTCTCGCTGAAGGCTCGCTTTCGGTTTAGCTGAAAAATCCATATTTATGTTAAATTTCCAATTGGCTATCAATTGATTATAGATCTTAATAGTTTCCGAAGAGACGCCGTCATTATAAGAGAGTAAATATATATTTGTATTCAATTTATCGTTATTCTTATTTACCGCCCCAACATAAATAGTCCGCCCTTCTTGAGCAGCAATATAGCCATCAACTAAAACTGAATTGGGCGATCCAGGATTGCTAACAAATTTATTATACCAATCAATCGGCGTTAAATGATCAGGATTAGTATAAACTTGCAAACCAACTACGTCGCCCGTTGGAATGTCATTCTTTTCGGCTCTGAAAATTAAATTCTGCAACATATCACTGCGAAGATTACTGGCTTGATTAACTATTAACTTTGGCAATAAATCTGAAGTGTTCGTGTCGCGACAATATTTAAATTCATAATGTGTTTGATTGTCATCAGAAGAATATGACCAGGTATTTTCGCATAAGAAAACTTCGAGATTGGCTACGCCAGAAACACTACCATCGTCGGGATTAGAAAATTGAGCCATGGCTATTAGATCGGCCAAGCCATTCTTATTCTTAATAGTTACGTTTACATTCTGTTGGCCTTGGATTGGGTCGATATTGCCGATAACGTTAGAATTATTAGTTGACCACAACCAACTCCAACTATAATCTGGAACTGAATAAATTTCTTCTCCGGTTGCGGTTTTAGCATGAGCGGAAAACGTATAATCGCCTATTTTGGTTATTAAATATTGTCCTAAATTCTTTTCAATAACCTCTTGCGAAGGATTCGTTGTAACTTCTACTTTGCTTAATCGACAAATTTGAGCGCCATCTGTTACTTCAAAGCTCCATTGATAATTAACCGGCACGGCATATCTGCTCAAAATATTACTAATAGTAACCCGATACGTTTTGCCAATCCCTAAAATATCTGTAGGAATAAAACTAATATTCGTTTTTTCTTGAGAAACATTTATTCTAATGCTTCCTTCTACGGGGCACCAATTTTGAATAGGCGGAAGAGGAATTGGTTGCTGTATAGCGGCTTTTGCTTTCGGAAAAATCAATCTCCAAAAATTAACAAATATATTCTTTAGATTATTTAAATTCAATATTTCGCGCGGTTGGCGTCTATCGGCGCCGCAATAATATTCCACCCTGAAGGTATTATTATTAATGGAACTCTCGTCCATTAATTGATCAAAGGTGGCAGAAATTACTTGGTTAAGACAAGAGGTTGATGTTTTTGGCTCATATTTAATAACTAATGGTCGTGTTGCTACAATTAACTTAGCTTGATCAGATTTATTTTGCGCGGTTCCTTTAACATAAGCTTCGCCTAACCCTATGGGGTTAGCGGTGGTCCGAGGGCCTGCTGAAGATAAACCAAACACCAAATCAGGATTCCATGGCTCTATTTTAACTTTTTCCCAGGCCCAAGAAAATTGATTGGGATCTAAATAATTACAATTAGTGGTCATTACCTCTCCGTTAAATTGCTGACTGTCGGGCGGCGTAATTTGCGCTTCATGAGGGTTTAAACAAACTTTATTAAGCAAACAAGCGTCCACGCCCGGAGCCGAAGTTGACCTGGTTTTAAAATACCAAATATAATCGTCCGCGGGGGTGCCATCGCTAAGACCATTACGATTTCCGTCTAATTGATAACCGTCTAAATCTTTAATGCCATTATCCCCGCTTTTAAGCGCAACTTTATAAATAGTGTTTGGTTCTAATGCTTTGGGTTCGCGAGGTTCTGGAGTATCTATATCCAAAAACTGCAGATAAAATTCTTTTTCATCAGAACTAATAGAAATATTCACCGGCAAAAGATTCGTGGCGCCGCATTCCGGTTTATCTAAGGTTCCCTGACAAGCAAATAATTGAATATTATTTGAACTCAAGGTTGTGGCATCCATCGCGCGATCAAATTTTGCGACGACAAGAGCGTTTACGCAAGCATCGCTAGATGATTTCCATGGCGACGGCGATTGACCGCCCAATCCACAATCAGAACAATCCTGCTTTTCAACAACGCGAGGGCCGCCCAAATCAACTTTCAACATACCGCAGGTGTCTGGGGTTGTGTTGCAAGTCTTGTGCGCGCCTGGAATAACCGCGATAATTTTTGCTTCGCCTTTACCTCTCGAAGTAGCAATGGCGATTTTAGGATCAAAAGGAGATGGCGCTACCACGGCTATATTGTTATTACTAGAACTCCAAGTTAAATCATTAATACAAATTGCGCGACCAGCCGAATCTAGAGCATATGCGGAGTAGTTAACACTAAGACCTATGTCGCGCACGGTTTCCGAACGAGGACGAACATCAATAGATTCGATATTACATAAATTATTTGCGTCATCGGATGTTCCAAAAGTGAAACTTTGGCAAAGTTTATCTTGATTTTGGCCTTGAAGTTGAACCCAGCTACAAGAATTTGCAGAAGAAGTGCCCATAGCAACTCCTTCTTCGGAAGTTACACCTCCACCGTTTTCTCCAACAACGACTTCAAGCTGATATCTAACGCCCACCTTCAAACGGCAGACCCTAGGAGCAAATACGCTAATAGTTTTTGAATTGGCATTATAATTAGTGACTGTTCCTGAGATATAGCATCTACTATTAATCGTTTCGCCTTCTTCTGTTGATTGACAAGATCCATTATAAGAAATTTTTATGTTGTCATTATTAAGGGTATCGAAGTCCATTTTCGCGTTAAAAGCCAAACTAATACTCGTATTTAAAGGCGCGATATTACTGCCATCACAGAAAATAGTGTTTTCCCAAATCGGTCTTGCGTAGCAGCATTTAGCGCCCTGTTCTTTCATGCCGCAGCCCATATTATCGCCGCAATGCCTATCGTTTTGGCAACCGCAACAAAGACCAAGAGTATTATCATTACGAACGCAAGGGTTTTGGGCTCGGCACTCTAAACGAGTATCAATATTTTTACATTGATCTGTTTCATCCTGGGCTGGAATACGACAGCAGCAATAACAATCGGTAGCGTTATTCTGACAAGTAAAAATCGTTGATCCGTTTGGATTGAAACAGACGCCGCTTTGCAGCGGGCAGCTATTTTCATAACACTGTTGACCCGGACCGACTTCGTTTTTTAAAACCGTGAATGAAACCGGATTGCTGTCTGGCAATCCAGTTTTTTTAACTACAACCCGATTATCGCCAAAGTTCGAACTAGCTGGGACCTGGGCATTAATAGAAGTATCCTGCCAACCACTAACCGGACTTTCCCAGCCAGAGGCTGGTCCGCCTTGGGCGGAAAAAACTAAACTCGAAGAACCCTGCGTTGCTCCGAATTTTTTGCCAACGGCTTCAATGTTGTCCAGCCAATAACCACGACTCTGATCAAAATTTGGACTGCCAGCCTGTTTATTGGTTACCGAAACGAGACATGCGCCGATTCCTACACCAACGCCGGTTACTTCAAAATCGGCTTCGGCGTATAAAATTGAAGGTGCTTGACAAGCGCCGCCGACCAAGCATTGACCTTGGCATAAATCCCACGTTACGCATTGTTTGGTGTCTAGTCTGCAGCAGGCAGCCGCTCCGGTACAACTATTATTGTTAATACAACCAACCGTTGAAGAAATATTTTCGGTGGCTCCTTCACTATAATCAGAATACACTGTGTTCGTGCCGTGTTTAGCTCTTACGCGATAACACCACTGTTTTCCGGCAAAATTCCCATGGTCTATATATGAACACGAATAATCTGACTGCGGGCTTTCTTGGCTACAATTTTTATCTTCAGCGATTTTTAAATAAGTATCGCAAACACCATTTTTCTTTTCAGCGCGCTCTATTTGAAATGTTGTTACATATTTGAAAGAATCTTTAGCGTAATTCCAGTTTATTTGGATTTGTGTCGGTTGCGATACAAAAGTTAAATTAAAAGGCGCTGGTAAATTATGGCAGCAAGAATCAGCTGTGTCGCAAACATTCGTGCCGCCGCACTGGCTATCATCCCGACAACCACAACAGAGTCCTCGGCTTGAACCAGAGCAAGGAGACTTATCTGCCGTACAACTTAAACCATTTGGACAATTATTGGTTGGAACAAGCGGGTTACAACAACAACGGCAATCATTATTCGCTGACAAACAAGAATAAGTTGTTAAATCTTGTGTATTTTGACAAACAGATGCGCCAATAGAACAAGTGGTATTTCCGGAAATTTTACAAATATCGCCAGCGCCGCCCGCCACCCCAGCTTCCACACAACCACTAACATCAAACGTACAATTAGCCGTACATGCTAATACGCCTTCGTTCTCTAAATATTTCGGATCGACCAAATAACAAGTTTTGTTATTTAAATTATCACCGTCACATTGTTCGTTAGGTTCGACTTGACCATTGCCGCAAGTATCACCGAGCAAACATGTTTGGCAATCATTTCCGCCGCAATCAACGCCAGTCTCGTCTTCATCTTTAATGTTATTAAAACAATGAGCTGGACGAATAATTATATTTTTTTCTGCGCTACTCTGATTATTATCCAAATCAAAAGCAGTGGCTTTTATAGTGTGAGCGGAATTAAGATCTAAACCAGAAGCGTCTAAAGTAAAACTATAATAATCAATGGTTCCGGCGTCGGGCGAAGTAGCGACAAAGCGCGGCGTAGTTTCCAGGTCAAACAAAAAACTTACTTTACTAATACCCGAATCGTCGTTTGCCTGAGCGGTTACCAAAACACTAGGACTTCTCGGCACATAAATTCCCTGCGAAGGAGAAATATTGACGATACTAACTTGTGGCGCTTGCGTGTCAACAATATCGTTAGTTCTAAAATTGCGAATACATTTATTGTTGAGGCAATTTAAAAATAAATTATTATAGGTGCTTTGGAGCTGAGTGCTGACCGTTACTTTAAAAGCGCTGTTGGCGTCAAAACACTTCCTGTCTTGATTTGGCGCCGGACAATCGGAAGATGGTATAAATTTGATTGTGCTAGCATCATCCAATGAAAGATCTCCGTCAACAACCGAATATAAACCAGCGCCGGCTAGCTGTTGTTCAATTTTAACAGTATTAGGCGAAATAGTGGCAGAGTTAACCGGATGATTTAAATAAATTCTCACAACGCTATTTCTAATCGTCACTACGCTCTCGGGCTCCGGCTGAATCGTATTAACGATAAAACTGTCTGGATTGCTACCGCAAGTACTGCATGTATTATCAAAACGCCAAATATTATCGCTACCGCATCGATAACAACCAGAGCAAACACCGGGGGTATCACACACCTGACCATTAAGATCGCCTCCGTCTCCTCCAGCCTTTTTCAGTAAACTTACGATAAAAGTGGCCGCGGCGAAAGAGAGAACAATGATAATCATGCCGATTACACCGGCCTTGATTAAAGCTTTAGCTTTCTCAATCTTCTCAGGAGCCCCTCCAGAGGTCATCCATATAAAACCGCCGATGATAATAATCACAACGGCGATTAAACCCAAGAAACCAAGGACGATTTGGACAATACGGCCGATAGTTGTGGTTAAATCTTGATTAGCCAAGCCGGTTTGCCCTTGGAATTGGTTTAATCCTTGATTCCAGTCTTGCGCCAAAGC
>DHGX01000003.1:73740-185880 GCA_002402995.1 Patescibacteria group bacterium UBA4787 | reverse complement strand
CTTGATTCCAGTCTTGCGCCAAAGCCACTGTTGAAATAGAAAATAGAAAATAGAAAATAGTCCCGATTAGTACAAAAACTAAAAGTTTTTGTTTACTAATCGAGGATCCACGATTTTGGAGCCATCGCAAAGCGATGGACAAAGTCGGGAAAAATAGAAATAAAAGAGCGAAAAATGCCTTTTTTAAATTTTGAATTTTTGTCATTGGAGTTTAGTTAAAAATTGACAACTAAGAATTAGAAATTTTTGATAAAACATCTTTCAAAATATCCTGAATACGCTTGCCATCGGCCTTGCCTTTTAATTCTTTCATCGCCAGACCCATCATTTTACCCAAATCAGAGATGTCTTGCGCATTATTGCTTTTAATCAACTCTTCGAGTTTAGCCTTGATGTCTTCGTCGGACAGCTGCTGTGGTAAATAACCAAGCAGAAGCGCCAACTCTTTCTTTTCTTTCTCTGCTAATTCTGGACGATTGCCCTTTTCGTATAATTCAATCGCTTCGCGGCGTTTTTTAGCCTCGCGAGCGATAATTTCTAAAATTGCTTCGTCGTCTACTTCTTTTTGTTTGACCCTTAAGTCTATTTCCAAATTCTTAATAGCGGCGCGTAGCAATCTTAGAGTATCTACTTCCTCTGCTCTTTTTTCTAAATAAGCGGACTTGAGATCATTTTCAATCTTCGAAAACAGATTCATACCCCGTATATCATCTTCCAGAGCCAAACGCCTTTTAATGACATTTGTATCTTGGAAGTTTAGATCAAGGAATTGGTATTCCTTAATATTGTTTAAATAACGTTTTTGGCGTTTGGCATTTACCCAGCAAGGCAACCTACGAAATAGATAAACTGGAATAGCGATAAAATGTGGTGGAGAAAAAATAACTCTCTAAAAATGCGCTGGAAGTTGTATTACGGGGCATACCCCGTATATCATCTTCGATATTTTAATAACCTTTTGGATCTTAGTAAATATTTATGTTTATAAATCTAACCAACAAAATTTTCCCAGATTTTTCTGGGCCGACCAGAGTCGGCCCCATCGAAGTTGTATTACGGGGCATAAAAATTTAAATTAATTTTTATTTCCGAGTAAACGCGGATAACGCAGGGTTGACATCCTTTATCTTCGACGTTTTGATGTTTTCGCCAACTTGATTAAACCAACCTTGGTTAAATATTCGCGTTTAACCCGATCGGAAAGTTTTCGTAAAGTACTCACTTTTTTGTTTCGTTTATTCGGCTTGGATAGTCTAAAGCGAGTAATCTTGGCTTGATTAATTGTGCCGCTTTCCATTACTCTTTGGCCGAATCGCCTGATTAAAACTTCAGTGGATTCGTTCCCTTTTTTTCTAACTTCAACAGCCATAATATTCACCTCTTTATTTTTTCTTTATTTTTTAATATTGAATGATTAAGAGTTATTATATATTAAAATATAGAAAGGACAACCCCTCCCTGACTATCCTTGTAAACTCCGCCTGCCGGCGGAGGTAAATGTCTAAAGATTGTAACTTGTTGACAAATTGAACGTCTTATTTAATATATATATAAGGTGATCGAAACGCCTACCAAGCGCTTTTCCGAATTTAAACCGGAACGGCCGATTACTCGGCCGCTAAACCAAAAAACAATTTACTTAAATCCCCACACCAAAATTTGGTGTGAGGATAAAGCGCTCCGACAGCGCAAGCTTGTCAGAGAATGTGGGTGGAACCACGGAAGCAACCTTTCGTCCCATTATCTAAAAGATGAAAGGTTTTTTTAATTAGAAAAATATGAACCAAAAAAATAAAAATCAGGAGCAAGGCGAAAAATTAGACATGATTAGACATTCTACCTCGCATATTATGGCCGCGGCGATGAGGCGGATTTTTCCTGAAGTTAAGTTCGCCATTGGCCCGACCATTGAAAACGGATTTTATTATGATTTTGATTTAGGCAAAGAATCCATTTCCGAATCCGACTTAGAAAAAATCGAAAATTTGATGAAAGAAATTATCCGCCAAAAATTAAATTTCGAAAAATCATCTTTAAGTATTAAAGAAGCTCTTGAATTAATGAAGGGTCAATCCTACAAACAAGAACTCATTGAAGAGTTAGGCAAAAACAACGAAACCGAAGTCTCTTTTTACCAGGTCGGCGATTTTACGGATCTCTGCCGAGGCCCGCACGTGGATTCGACCAAAGAACTCGGGCATTTTAAATTATTGTCCGTGGCCGGCGCTTATTGGCGAGGCAATGTCAAAAATAAAATGCTTACTCGAATCTACGGCACGGCTTTCGCCTCCCAAAAAGAACTTAATGAATATTTAAAAAACCTTGAAGAAGCCAAAAAGAGAGATCATCGCAAAATAGGACAAGACCTCGATTTATTTTTAATCGACCCCGTGGTAGGTATGGGACTGCCTATGTGGCTGCCCAAAGGCGCGATTCTTTGGCGAACTATGGAAGATTTCTGGTATAAAGAACACTTAAAAAACGGATATGAGCTTGTAAGAACGCCGCATATTGGCAATCAACGGCTATGGGAACAATCAGGTCATTGGAATTTCTATAACGAAAGCATGTATCCCCCGCTTGAAGTCAGCAAGTCCTTAAAAGAACTGCAAAATAATATTGAAATTAAAGAGAAAGAAGAATATTTGCTTAAACCGATGAATTGCCCGTTCCATGTTATGCTTTATCAATCTCGCCCGCATTCTTATCGAGACTTGCCCCTCCGTTGGGCAGAATGCGGCACCGTATATCGCTATGAAAAATCTGGCGAATTAAACGGCTTAGTGCGCGTGCGCGGGTTTACTCAAGACGACGCTCATATTATTTGCGCCAAAGAACAAGTGGCCGACGAATTAAAAAGGGTTGTGGATTTTATTATATTTATGCTAAGCACTTTCGGATTTAAAGATTATGGCATCTATCTATCTTTGAGGGATCCGAATAATAAAGAAAAATATGCCGGCAACGACGAGGGCTGGGAATTTACGCAAAACGTATTAGAAAAAGTGGCAAAAGAAAAAAAACTGGATTATATTAGACAAGAAGGCGAAGCGGCTTTTTACGGCCCGAAAATAGATTTCAAGATAAAAGATTGTCTTAACAGAGAATGGCAATGTTCAACCCTGCAGTTTGATTTTAACTTACCGGAAAAGTTTGATATGATCTTCACAAACAAAGAAGGCCGACACGAAAGACCATATATGTTGCATCGCGCTTTGTTCGGATCTTTTGAAAGATTTATTGGCGTATTAATAGAACAATATGCTGGAGAATTCCCTTTGTGGCTGGCGCCGGTGCAAGTCAAAATCTTGCCGATTTCTGAAAAATTTAATGCTTATGCCCAAGAAGTGGCCGACGAACTTCGCTTGCAAGAAATTCGCGCGGAAATCGATTTAGCCAATGACACTCTTGGCAAAAAGATCAGAAACACCGAGCACGAGAAAATTCCTTATATGTTAATTCTGGGCGATAAAGAGCAAACCGCCAAAAAAGTATCTATCCGCAAGAGAAAAGAAGGAGACCTCGGACAAACGGACTTAAAATCATTGGTTGAAAGATTAAAAAAAGAAATTGCGAATAGAAAATAGCCCTGCACCATGTGGGGTGCTGGGCTACCCCGAACCCGACGTGGTTCGGGGTAGAAAGTAAAAAGTAGAACTCAAAGAAAGAATGAAAAAATTGTGAGAAACAATAAATCATTATCGCCAAGATTATCATAAAAAGAGCGGCTTACGAGCCGCTCTTTTTTATTTAAATTGAAAAATCGATCTCGATTATTCTGCCTACCAGCTCAAGGTCTCTACCTGACAAGCAGGATTTAACCTTGATTTAAGCTACTCACAACTAGGAGGGATGTCGTTTTGGCTACTGATAGACAGAACAATAAAGACCGATTTGATTATAATCGCGGCAAGCGAGGGGAAAGCAAATTCATTTGCTTTTCCGAGCAAGCAAGATTATATAGGTAAAAAATCTTTTCCTATTCTATTAATATATCAAAAAATTCACTTTTTGTCAAATAAAAAATTAGGTGAAATTCGCGCTCAAAAAAATAAATTTAGAGAAAAAAAGAAGCCCCAACACTTTTTGTGTTGGGGCTTTTCCGAATTTCCAAAGACCAAGAAGACCGAAAGGCCCAAAGCTCCAAAGCCCTAGGACCGACTACCGCACGATGCCGAGCCACACTCGCTGAACGAGCTGTCGACGCAGTTCCAGCCGAGCCCCGGCTGACCGCCGTCGAGGCACAGGAACGGGGCGCAGCGGTCGCTCTTGTAGCGGGAGCCGCCTGCGTCCACGTAGCGCTTGGACAGCGCCTTGGCCTGGATGCCGAGACTGATAACCTCGGCAGCGGTCAAAGGAGAACGGTTCATGTCCTTGATGAGCTCAGTGGCTGTGCGAACGGACCGGCCCAACATGCCTTCGCCGTCTTCCACGTCAAAGATGAAATAGGGCTGGACAGGCGTGGAGACGATGTCCTTGATCTCGTTGGTGTCGAGACAGCTGATGCCGGTCTGGTTTCCATTTCTGACCATGGCCATCTGGGCTGAAGGGCTGAGCACAGAGAACAGGATGACCGGCAAAAACGGGATGCGACCTTTCTTGAAGGTCATGACAGAGGCCCTGAACAAGACCTGGGACTTCTGACTGATGAGCATGTCCAGCACCTGACTGGGACAGCCCCGATCGCGCAGAGTTTTGATCTGGCGATCGAAGAGGTCTGACAGGGCGTTGGAAGATGAATACTGAATAAATGGTATGGGGGCGCCGGTTTGCCAAAAACGCACCAAACGCTGGCGCATTTCCGGATTGTCGATCGGTTTTTGCAGGTCTTCGAAAGACAGGCCTGCTTCCATCAAGCGGCGCAAGCATTCGCTGGCGCGGCTGATGACTTTAGCCGGATCGGGGTTGGCAATGGTTTTTTCCATCGCGTACCTCCTTTTGGTTTGTTATTTGTCCTGCTGGATAATCCATCGCGATTTGCGACAGATTCAACAGGAATTTATAATGATCTATGTTAAATTGTAGCAGATTTTTGCCTTTTTGTCAAGTAAAAAATAATTATTTGTGAGCAAGCCCCGTTAGAAGTCTTCGGCAGAAAAAATTTCTTTGAAATTTTTTCTGCTCAAGAATACACTAACTAAAAAAATACGGGTTATCTCGCGGATTTAATTACGGATACAATATGAGACAGACTTCTAACGGGGCGAGCGAGCGCGGATAACACAGGGTAAATACCCTCTATTTTATAATCAGATAAGTCAAAACCGCTAGAAAAATTATCTGGATAGTTATGCCTTGCCAATAATTAATATTTATCTTTTTTCGATGAAAAATTTTATGAAAATTATAATATCCTTCCAAACGTTTGGCATTAAATAGTTTATAAATTAACCAAGGAATGTCTGGTATAACCGCGCCAGCCACGCCGGCCATAATTGACAACGAAAATAAATCTATCCTTGAGCGCAACATAAAAAGATAAAAAACGGCGATTAATCCGTCAATTAGACCGACAAAAAATAATCTTAATTTATTGTCTTTGGTAAATTTAGAATCATCGTGAGGAATAAAATCTAAAATAAAATGACTAATTACGCCCATCAGAAAAGCTAAGACAGGATTATGAACTAATTCGCCTATATAAGCGCCTGAAGTAGCGTGGATCGTGATAAACATAAGTTTAATTCAAAATTCAAAAATTAAAAATTAAAATAAAAAATGGAATTATAAATTTTGGACGCTAAACTATTCCACTATTCGCGCGAATTAAAGACGAACAAAAACGGACAAAGTTTATTTTTTGCAATAGCTATAAATAATATCCGCCAATCTTTGCGTAGCGTCAATCGGCATAATTGTTTTTATTTTTTCCTGATAGAGCGACAATTTATCTTTATGAGCAATTAAATCTTTGATTTTTTCTGCTAAAATCCGCGGGGTTAAATTATTTTGCGGCAAAACAATGGCCGCGCCGCGCTTCGCGAAATAATCGGCGTTAACTTCTTGGTGTGAATCCGGAATAGGAATAATTATGGATGGTTTTCCTAAAATGCTTAATTCGGTTAAAACGCCCATACCAGCGCGCGTGATTACCAGGTCAGCCGTAGCGTAAGCGTCTTTTAATTCTTCTTGTAAAAATGAGTATTGTTGATAGCGATCTGATTTGGCGCCTAAAGATTTGTTTTCGCCGCTAAGATGAATTACTTGGACAAAAGTTGTTAATTCTGGCAAGGCTTCAACAATCAAATGATTCATAAATTCCGAACCCGTGCCGCCGCCTATCACTAAAATTACCGGCCAATCTTTCTCGAGGCCAAAAAATTGAAAAGCTCTCTCTTTCGAGCCGTTCAAAATCTCCTGCCGATAAGGATTGCCGACATATTTAACTTTCTGCGGAGGAAAATCATTCAAAGATTTATCCAGGGCCACGGTAATAATTCCTGCGAAGGGCGCCATTAATTTATTGGCCAAACCCGGCGCCACATCTTGTTGATGTATCAAGGATGGTCTTCTTAAAAGCCATGCCGCCCATACTACCGGCGCCGAAACAAAACTTCCAGCCGAAGCAATTACTTTCGGCTGATAAAATATGATAATAAAAAAACTACAAATAAAACCGGCAATTATCTTAAAAATATCCAAACAATTTCGCCAAGAAAAATACCTGCGCCATTTTCCAGCCGGTATGGCTATAAATTTTGTGTTATATCTTGAGACTAATTTCTTTTCTGGCCCATTGTTGGTCCCTAACCATAAAAATTCTATCTCATTTTGATAACGTGATTCTAAATTTTGCGCTACGGCGATAAGCGGCGTCACCGAGCCGCCGGTTCCCCCGCCGGTTAAAATAACTTTCATTTTCATACCAGGTAGTAGAAATTCGATGCTTCTTGCCCGCTACGCCAATGCGTTAGCGTGGCGAGAGGTGCGATTATTTAAAAATGCACTGAAAGCAAAGAATTAGTTATTTTATTAATGATGAAGCCAAGTAATAAATCGAAGCGGAAAGCTTGAAACTTACTACTCCGACGCCTTGGTCGGAGTCCCGACCCCTCGACGTCGGGATCGAATTTTCACTACCTGGCATAATATAAACATTGTAGAGATTTGGAGCGAAAAGAAAAGACCCCTGCTAGATTTTCTAGCGGGGGTCTAAAATTTTAATTCGGACTGATTGCTCTGGGCAATTTTTACCTTTTTCTCGACTTGATTGTTTGCCCAACGATCGCGGAAAATCGCCTTGGCCTGACAACGCATTTTTCTGTAAACCGCGTCTTCGATCAAGTCCGGCGGCTTCCTCGGATCCGGGCACTTGCTGCCAATGAGTTCCACCTCCGACGCTTGCGGTCGGAGCCCCGACCTTACGTCGGGGTTGCCTTTGGGCGCAAAAGTTACGTGGCTGTTTTTATAACTGAAAACAACCTTCTGGTCAGTAACTTCTATGACTTTGGGGTTCGCCGGCTTTTCTATTTCCGACATATTCATCCTTTCGCAAATTAATATTACGAATGCTTAAAGATGCTTTTGAGGAGCATCTCCGCGGCTATTTTAATCGCCAGTCCCACGACCAACATGCCGTAATAAAAAATACCGAGAATCAACCGAAGCGTTTCGGGACAGGATCGGCTTTGCTCGCCCGGCTTCTTAACCGACATTTTATATTCTCCTTCCGCCTTCGCCTCGCAAAAAGCTCGGCTACGGCGAGATAAATTTTAAAAGATCTTGTTTATTTTTTTTCAAACCTATATCATTGGGTTAATTAAAATTATAACATAAAAATCGCATTATGTCAATAACCACCATAGACATAAAAGACAAAAATTATCCTAAACTTTTAAAAGAAATTTACGATCCGCCGAAAAAAATTTATATCTTAGGAGACATTAAAGCCTTGGACGACCTCCCGTTCGCCGTGGTCGGCACGAGAAAAATGAGCCGAGAAGGAAAAGAAATCGCCTCTAAAATCGTAAGAGGATTGGCGCAAAATGGTTTCACTATAATCAGCGGCCTGGCTCTTGGAATTGACGGCGCCAGCCACCAAGCCGCCTTAGAAGCCAAGGGTAAAACTATCGCCGTCTTGGGTTCTGGCTTGAACAATATTTACCCTTCGGCGCATAAAAAATTAGCCGAACAAATTATCGCTTCCGGCGGCGCTATTATCTCCGAATACGAACCGGATATGCCGCCGCTAAAACACCAATTCCCCGAACGCAATCGCGTTATTTCCGGTTTATCTCTTGGCACATTGGTGATTGAAGCGCCGTTTAAATCCGGTTCTCTGATAACCGCCAAATGCGCCCTGGAACAAAATCGGGAAGTTTTTGCCGTGCCCGGAAGTATTCTCAATCTTAATTCCGAAGGCCCAAATTATTTGATCAAAATGGGCGCGCATCCGGTAACCAAAACGGAGGATATTTTAGAAATATTTAATATCGAACCGCGAAATAATATTAATGAAAAAACTTTTACTGTTGATGAATTAAAAATTATTGCCATCATAAAAAATCAACCCACGCATATTGACGAAATAATTAAATTAAGTTATAAATCATCTTCCGAAATAAATTCACTTTTAGTTATTATGGAAATATCCGGAAAAATAAAAAATTTAGGCAACGGCTATTATCATCTAAACAATTAAAAAATGAAATTAGTCATCGTTGAATCGCCGACTAAAGTCCCGAAAAATCAAAATCTTTGATTTTGTAATTTTTTCGAGGATCCTCGATTTTGTCGTCCCGATTTTATAGTAATAAAATCGAGGAACAAAATCGGGACAAAAACAATTTTATGAAATTAATTATAGTAGAAAGTCCAACTAAAGCAAAAACTATAAGCCGTTTCTTGGGAAACGAATTTAAAGTTGAATCATCGTACGGGCATGTGCGCGATCTGCCAAAGAGCAAACTTGGCATTGATGTTGAAAATAATTTTAAACCCAACTACGCCATCTATCCCAAAGCCAAACCCCTAATAAAAGAATTAAAATCCTTAACTCAAAAAGCCAAAGAAATCATTCTGGCCACCGACGAAGACCGCGAAGGCGAAGCCATCTCTTGGCATTTAGTTCAAGCGCTTGACTTGGGCGACGAAAAGTCGATCGCCCACAAAAAACTTGATCCGCGCGTTAAACGCATTGTTTTTCACGAAATCACGCAATCGGCCATTGAAGAGGCCCTAAAAAGCCCTCGTTTATTGGAGCTGAACCTAATTAATTCCCAGCAAGCCAGACGTATTGTTGATCGCCTGGTTGGCTATGAACTGTCTCCGTTCTTGTGGCGCAAAATACGTTATGGACTTTCTGCCGGACGCGTTCAAAGCGTGGCAGTTCGTTTAATTGTAGAAAGAGAGCGCGAAATAAAAAAATTCATCAAAGAAGAATATTGGTCAATTGAGGGAAAATTCGATAAAAAAAATGAAAAACAATATTTTCCCGCCAAACTGCAAAAGATTAACGACAAAACATTGGGCAAGTTAGAAATTAAAAACGAAAACCAGGCCAAACAATTAACCGCGATTTTAGAAAAAGCCAATTATCAAATAAGCGGCATTGAAAAAAAAGAAATAAAAAAGAATCCTGCTCCGCCGTTTACCACTTCAACCCTCCAGCAGGAAGCTTTTAGAAAATTCGGCTTTTCAGCCAAACAAACAATGATGATCGCCCAACAACTTTACGAAGGTATTGACTTAGGACCGCTGGGCACCCAGGGCTTAATTACTTATATGAGAACCGACAGCTTAAACTTGGCTCAATCGGCTTTGGCGCAGATCCGCGAATCAATTAAAAATAATTTTGGAAGCGAATATGCTTTAGCCGAACCCAGGTATTTCGCCAACAAATCAAAAGGCGCTCAAGAAGCGCATGAAGCCATAAGGCCGTCTGACGCCACAAAACATCCCAGTGAAATCAGCACTTATCTATCGCGCGAACAAGCAAAGCTTTACGGCCTGATTTGGAAGCGCGCTGTCGCCTGCCAAATGGCCCAGGCTATTTTTGATCAAACCTCGATTGATATCAAAAGTATTGATTTAAAAGATGAATATATCTTCCGCGCCGCGGGCCAAATAGTTAAATTTGATGGATTTATTAAAGTCTATACCGAGGGCTTAGACGAAAAAACAGAAGACGAGTCAATAATGTCTTTGCCGAAATTAATGGAAGGAGAAAAAATAAAAGCCGAAGAAATTAATGCCTTACAGCATTTTACCGAACCGCCGGGGCGATACACTGACGCCACCTTGATCAAAACCCTGGAAAGCAATGGCGTAGGCCGGCCGTCAACTTATGCGCCGACCTTGGCGACCATTCAAGAGCGCGGCTATGTGGAAAAAATAGAAAAAAAATACCATCCCACGGAAATCGGTTATCTTACCAATGATATGTTGGTTGAAAATTTCCCGGAAATTATTGATATTAATTTCACTTCTCACATTGAAGAAGAATTTGACCAAATCGCGGATGGAAAAATTAATTGGGTGGAAGTTTGCCGTGAATTTTATGGGCCATTCAAAAAACATTTGATTGAAAAAGAAGAAACCGTTAAAAAATATGCTGAAATTTCTGACACGCCCTGCCCGCACTGTGGGAAACCGATGATTATAAAATTCGGCCGTATGGGAAAATTCTTGGCTTGTCCTGATCCGGAAAATAAATTTACTATGCCTATGCCCGAAGAAGCGGCTAAAATCAAAGAGTTGCAAAAAAAAACCAAAGGCGAAAAATGTCCTTTATGCGGCGGAGAAATGAAAATCAAACGCGGTCGGTTCGGTTTTTTCTTAGGTTGCAAAAAATATCCTGAATGCAAAGGAATTTCTAAAATTTGGAACAGGATCGGTTTTAAATGTCCTCATTGCAAAATCGGCGACGTTGTAGAAAGAAAATCTCGCGGACGCGGCAAGCTATTTTATAGTTGCAACCGCTATCCGGAATGTACGTTTATCACCAACAAAAAACCCGAGAATCAAAAAGAGCTTGAAGATTTATATCTGACATGGAAAGATAAACCCAAAACAGAAGATAAGAAAAAAAACAAAATAAAGAAATTTGATAAAAAGAAAAAGAGCTAGGTTATCTAGCTCTTTGAAATTTTGACCAATAAGTTCGCGCGAAGTCTTGGACAAGAGAAACAAGAACGCGATTGGTTCTATCTTCGTCTAGCAATTTCAAATATCTCGTCAGATGCGAACTGCCGTAATAAAGGTAGTCTATCAGAAATTCTGCGTTGCCGCCCAAAAACCAGCCGTTAAATATTCGACGCCTAGTTTCTGCTTTCAATGAATCGTTATCACTTCTATAAACTTTATCCAATTTTTGATACTGACTATTAATCAACGCATGGAAAGGGCCGAGCTTTTTGACAAATCGCTTCGCCTGCTTTAATAATGACCTGCTGGCTTTAATTTCTGTGAGATATTCCAATGTCCCTATGTGTCCAATCACAGTAGCCAAAGATTCTTCGGCAACCAACTCATCAAAAGTCATATGCTGGCCATAGCGCTCAAGACTGATATCATCTTTATGGACATAATGATGAAAAGATTCATGGATCAAAGTACAAATCGACCACACATAACTTAGACTCTCAAAAAACTTGGGTGTAATCACGATGGAATTTTCTGGCGCCCCGGAAAAATGTTCGCAATCGTCTCGAATATAAACATCAAAGCCTCGTTCAAGGTAAGATCGGGAGATGGCATCGGCTTGATCCTTAGAATGGCCATAGTAAAC
Organism: Patescibacteria group bacterium UBA4787; assembly: GCA_002402995.1. Classification (GTDB taxonomy): domain Bacteria; phylum Patescibacteriota; class Patescibacteriia; order UBA2591; family UBA4787; genus UBA4787. The sequence goes on along the minus strand of DHGX01000003.1, from coordinate 174,152 downwards.
ATAAAAATCTTTAACCAGAGTGTCGTTAGGCCAAAAATTGTATTTCGGACAAACCATGACTAAATACAATTTCTGTTGATAATATGGTTCCGCTGAAAAAACCTGGGGCGCGGAAAAGCCGTATTTCCTCTGACAAAAATCGCTGATTCTTTTGATGAAAGCGGCTTCCGCGACTGTGGGAAATAATTCGGCGCTCACTTTTTCCTCCTTCCGCCATCCGTCAGTTGACGGAGACAAATTTTTATTTTAAAGAACTATTATTTCCTTTGAATAATTAAATCAGAGAATAAACGTTTCGTCAAACACAAACAGGATAATTTATTGCCTGCTTTATTTTTAAACTATTGTAAGGATAAACAAAAATCCAAGACACATAAAAACAACAAAAACGCGAAAACAAAATGTAGTCCTGCCCAACTTAGTCCCGAAAGACTACGATGAAACAAGACTACACTTTGTAGTCCTACCCAACGCAACCCCGAAGGATTGCTCCCAAAGAATCACGAAGAATAAAACTACATTACTATCCTAACATAATTTATAAGAACGTCCAGATAAAACTGTGGATAACTTCGACCTGCCATAAAATACTCATTTTATCTAATATGTATGACCCAATAATTAGCAATAATAACGATGCGATAAAGAAACTAACAAAAAGAACTAAATTTTTTCAAATTTTTCCAACAAGTTTTTTAAATCTTCCTGATTGTAAAATTCAATGATTATTTCTCCGGTGGCTTTAGTTTGCCGAATGCGAACCTTGGTGCCCAATTTAGCAGAAAGATGTTTTTCTAAATCGGCGAATTGTAATTTTTTTTCAAACGAAACTTGGGCTTGGCGGGGACTGGTTAATTTTTCGGTCTCTCTAACCGTAAGCCCCAAACCTAAAATTCTTTTTAATAAAATCTCTTGTTTGGTTTTATTATCCAGAGAAAGAAGCGCTTTGGCATGACCCTCGCTTATTTTTTCTTCTTCAATCGCCTGCTGAATAATTTCCGGTAAAGTCAAAAGGCGCAAACTGTTGGCAATGGTCGCCCTATTTTTCCCCATTTTCTTCGCCACCTCGTCTTGAGTCAGATTAAACTGGTCAACCAAGCGCTGATAGGCGCGAGCTCGTTCCATGGGATTTAAGTCTTGGCGTTGAATATTCTCAATTAAAGATAATTCCAGTTTCTCCAGTTCGCCCACCGAACGGATAATAGCTGGCACGGTCGTTAAATTTAAAAATTTTGCCGCCCGATAACGCCGCTCACCAGCGATAATTTGATATAGATTGTCGCCGACTTTCGTTAAAATCAACGGCTGGATAATCCCATATTCTCTGATGGAATTAATCAACTCTTCCATTTCTTGATGCTTGAAATCTCTTCTCGGCTGGTCTGGATTCGGCTGAATTTGACTAACTCTAATTTGAAAAATCCTCTCGCCTGTTTCTTCAAGCGTTTCAATATTAATTTTCTCAATAGTTTTTTGCGGCACTTGTCCTGAACGAGTGGGAATCAAAGCGCTTAAACCTTTTCCTAACGGCATACCAGGTAGTAGAAATTTGATTAAATATATTTATTAGATTTATTTATAATATTTTAATAAATTTTGACTATTTGCGCAATTTTATTGAATTAACTGTTGTTATAATAATTTACAAGAACCTATCAAATTTTCACTACCTGGCATAATTATGGATTTTTAATTTGTTTGCTTAAACTAATAAATTCTTTGGCTAATCGAGAATAAGCCTTGGCTCCTTTTGATCGCGGGTCGTATTCTAATATTGATTGGCCAAAACTTGGCGCCTCGGCTAATTTAATGTTGCGAGGAATGATCGTGCGAAATATTCTGTTGCCGAAATTCTTATATAATTCCTCCCAAACTTCTTTCGAAAGGCGGCTGCGATCGTCATACATCGTCAATACTGCTCCCAGAATATCTAACTCTGGTTTCAAATTACTTTTAATCAATCCCACGGTGTTCATTAATTGTCCCAAGCCCTCTAACGCATAATATTCTGCCTGAACAGGAATAAGAAGCGCGTCAGCCGCCAGAAGACTATTGATTGTTAAAAGCCCCAAAGACGGCGGTGTATCAATTATTACATAATCATAATTATTTGAAATCTTCTGCAAAGCCTCTAATAATTTAAATTCTCGATTCTCCGTATCAACCAGTTCAATATTGGCTCCAGCCAAATTCTCGTTAGTTGGCAAAAGATAAAGATTGGCTCTAATCTCTTTGATGACATTTTTCGCTTCAACTGTTGCGCTCATTAATTCATAAATACCCGCTTCAACTTCTCGCGGATTCAAACCAAAACCGGAAGTGGCGTTAGCTTGCGGATCAAGATCGACTAAAAGCACGCGCTTTCCCAAGCGCGCTACATAAGAAACTAAATTAACAACGGTTGTGGTTTTCCCCGTTCCTCCTTTTTGGTTAACAACAGAGATTATTTTCATACCAGGTAGTAGAAATTTGACGCTTCTTAAAGTGCGATTTAGGTAAATACACTAGAAGCAAGAATTGGTTATTTCATATATTGAAAGGCCTGGTAGCGGAGTGAAGCAAAAAGCACTGTCAAATTTTCACTACCTGGCATACCCTATTTAAATTAACAAAAAGGAAATTATTTGACAAGTAAAAAAATTTTAATATAATTAACTAGTATCTTTCAAATCTTAACAGTTTATTTACTATGTGTGCCGGGATGGCGGAACTGGTAGACGCGCATGACTCAAAATCATGTGATCGCAAGATCATGGGAGTTCGACTCTCCCCCCCGGCACCAAAAGCTTGAAAATATCATAAAATCTGTTAAAATTTAATTAACGACGCGGGGTAGAGTCCCGTCCCGACCGTTGTCGCGGACGAGGATTCTCGATTTTATAGTTCTGCCGAACGGCAGAAATAAAATCGGAACAGTGGCATTATCTAAATTTCCCTTTTTTATTAATTTATGCTAAAATAATCATGCCATATAAAGATATAGAAAATCACAAAAGAACCGACGCTCTTGCAAGACAAAAATCAAATAAAAAAACGCGTGCCATGTGTATATTATTGTTGGGCGGAAAATGTGTAAAGTGTGGTTTTTCTGATGCAAGGGCGCTGTGTATAGATCACATAAACGGTGGCGGAGGAGGGGAAAGAAAATTATTTGGCGGAAATTATTATAATTCCGTACTAAAGAAAATAAAGTTGGGGAATTGCGATTACCAAATTTTATGTGCAAACTGTAACGCCATTAAAAAAATTGAAGCCGTGGAACAAAAAAACAAAAAATATTTTGACGCGGGGTAGAGCAGCTGGCAGCTCGTCAGGCCCATAACCTGAAGGTCGGCGGTTCGAGTCCGCCCCCCGCAACCAAAAAACAATATTCTAAATATATAAACAAACGGCAGGGTAGCTCAGTGGTAGAGCATACGCTTCATAAGCGTAATGCCGAGGGTTCGATCCCCTCCCCTGCTATTTTTTAATCGTCTTTTAATTTAACAAGACGATTTTTATTTACCCCGTTAAATAATCCCGACACAGTCGTGATTCCTACTTCGTAGGATTTAACGAAATAAAAAGATGTCCACTTCCTTAATCATAAAAATAAACCTAAAATTAATAGAAATAAAAGATATAAATATTTAGATCTTTAAAATCTGCCTTCGCTATCGGCGAATGGCAAAAAAGGAGGGATAACAATGGCGCCTTGGATTAGAATGGTTTGCCTGATTTTGTTAATCATTCTCGGGCTCTACGGCATAAACATTCTCGGCTTTTGGATTTTCAACCATGTCAGTCATCCGGAAGCCACGGAAAAAGAGCGCCAAGAGTGGCAGATTAACAACTTCAACCCCGATGGTTTCTTGACCTGGAACACCAATCCTGGATTCGACAATCTGGATTACAACAGCGGATTGAAAGAAAAAGATATCGCCGCCTACGCTCCACTCGGCCGGAATTCATGGGGAATGTATAATTTTGCCTGGTCTTTCTGGGAACCTCAAATTCCACTCGACCGATTCCATGCTTACATTAAAAACGGACAATATCATGCTTATCTCAAACACGGCCACGGATGGTCATACGGCGTAACAATGATAAGCCAGGGTACGTATAGTGGAAATCCGAGTAGTAAGGCATGGCATTGCCCCAAACCCCTTAATATCAAAAACAAGAAGCTGATTCTTAGTTTTAACGCGCGCGTTGATCAAGCCAAGGTGGATATCACCAAAGAACCGCTTTCTTGGTTGATGATGGGAGTAAATGTTTGGTATCGTTCGCCCCGCATGCCTAAACCCCTGGTTATGGACGTGATGTTCTATTCTTATAAGGGCGTAGTATTCACCCAAGAAGACGAAATCGCTTATCACTATCAATACGTGCTCAATCGAGGCAAAAACGACATCAACAAGTGGCAACATTACGACATGGATTTAAATTGGTTGATTGACCGCGCCGTCAAGCGTTTCAAGCTGGAAAACTATCGCGACGAACTGGAAATCGTGCAATTAGACATCTTGATTGAAGCGGTTTACGCGGAAGGGGCTTTCACTAGCGACAATCTTGGTATTTACTATCAGGAGATTAAGCCGTGAAAGGATTAATCGGCCTCTATCTCCTGCTGTATTTTCGGCCGGAGGCCTTTATTGTCGCGGCTGCTGCCTTTCACAAGTCGAGCCTTGAAGTATTTTTAACAGTCTTTCTTTGGACCACCTTCAATACCTGGCTTACGTATTTCTTGGCTGGTGTCGTCAAAAATAAGGGAGAAAAAGCAAAAAGTTTCGCGAAATTTCGCAAAACAAGAATTGGCCGAATCTTAACGCTGGTAAACGCAAAAATCAACGAACTGAACAAGTCGATTATCAACAGGTCTTTAGGTTTCAGCCAATATCTAATCCTTATCCCGTTCGCGTTTCCCCTTATCCCCAGTATTGATACAGCTTCTGTGATTACCGCCAAGTTAATCAAACTCAAATATGCTTTCTGGCTTTTTGTCATGATTAATCTCATCAAAATACTTCTTATCATGGCGCCGTGTTATCATTGGTTCAAATAAGAGCAGGAGAAAAATCTCTCCTGCTCTGTTTTTTTAAAATTATATAAAGGGTATTAAACCCTGTGTTTGTTTCGCTCGCTCCGCCTTGACTCGCGTCGGCGAGGCAGGCCCGCCTTGCCGAAGCTTTAGCGAAGGCAGGTCTGAAATGAAAATTAAATTTCTTCCCCTCTTGGCATATCTTTTTTATGTCTTTGCCCGTGGCGTTCGGCTCAACGTTGGTTTGATCAATATATTTTGCCAATTTAATATTAAAATACCCATAATTTAAATCATTCTTTCTCGGCCGACGATAATTTTAATTACTCGAGGCGCGACTTCAATTGTGGCCGGCGTTTTCATAATTTTTGTTTGATCAACTGTTAAAGTAATTTCTTCTTCGCCTGCCTTGGTTATTTCTATGTTTTTTACATAAAAAAGGCTGTCCTTTTTATAAGCTTTCTTCTTGAAAAACGGGAGAGAGAAACCGCCGCTTTGTTCAAAAATTAATTCTAATAATCCGTCTGCCGGGTTGCTAATCTCTTTTTTAATAATTTTTTTGTGGGTCGTTAAAGAAAAATTAATCCAATCCAAATTACTAACCTTGATTAATTTTGATTTAAGCGGATCTACCGCATACGAAGATTCGCATTTAATCTTAACGTTGTTGCTGCCCAAAACAACCGAAGACAAAAAATACTGATTATTAATCTTGCCCAAATCCATTTGCTGGATGCGTCTCGCGGAAACAACATCGCAAGCCGCTTCGCCGATAGGCAAACCAAGTATTTGCGCCATCTGCGAGTTGGATTCAATCGGAATAAAGCCCAAGACTCCGCGATTCTCCACTAAAGCGCTAGCCGCTTCAAATAACAACTCGTCTCCCCCTACGACTACTACGGTTTCAATCCCTCTTTTAAGCTGTTCTACTACTATCTCCCTGGCGTTTTTGATAATAGTCAAACGAGTGACCTTGCCGTCTATGGACAAAGCCATTATCCGATTTTCAATCCGATCAATTATCTTCCGATATTTTGGATTAACCAAAAAAGAATCGTAGAGATATAAATACATAATGCTTTAAAAAAATAATTCTCTACTCAGCAGAAATAGTATTACCCATCGCGCAATGGCCGTTGAAGGTAGCCCCCTCTTCAATAGACATAACACGACAAGTGATGTCGCCGTCAATCTTGGCGCTTTTGGCAAGTTCGATTTTTCCGCCGATTTTTAAATTGCCCTTAATCTCGCCGGCGATGTAGGCGTCTTGGGCGGTTGTATCCGCTTCAATTAAAGCGCCCTCTTCAACATGGAATTCGTTTTTAGTTTCAACCGACCCGCTCACATGTCCTTTAACAATTACATTGCCGAAGGCCGTAAGAGTGCCCTCAACTTTAACCCCCTCGCCGATAATTGTTTCAGCGTCTTCGGGTCTAATTTTAGTGTCTTTGTCAAACATTTTAGTTAAAATTATTATTTAATTAAATTAAGATGGTATTATATTAATCTATGTATTCTTATTTGTCAAAATAAAAAAGATGGGGCGTAGGTCAAATTAGTAGGTCAAAATTGATGCTTTTATTCTCTTGACAAAATATCAAAAAATACTACACTTAAATTAAATCCTAAAAGGAGGAGAAAATGTTCGACAACATAGACAAGAGGGTTGTGTTAATAGTCTTTGCGGTCTCGGGATTGGTTCTAGAAGGCATATTCCTTCTTCCTGCCCTGTGCCGCTGGAACTATGTAAACGGCTGGCCTATTCTCCTTGTTGTTGGCGCCGTAGCCGGCCCTTTAATATTCCACCTAAAAGGCGGAAATCCAAGCGCTGACCCAAAAACCAACCCGAATTGGGGTGCCATCGTAATAATCGTTTGGAGCTTGATCGGAAGCGGCGTCCTCGGCCTGATAACCAACAAAGCCGTCATCTGACTAGGAGTAGGCGCTGCTTTTGGTGGACTACTGGTTATGATAAATATCCTTACAAAAGGAAGTCTGCTCAAATAACATGAGCCCCGATTTAAAAGATCGGGGCTTTATTCTTTAAACCATCTTTATTTATACAACACAAATCAATTAAACGACCTACATTGACAAAATTGATTTCTCTCTATAAGATTTAAGTTATTAAAATTTAATTTCAATCAATATGGACCAACAAAAACCATTGGAACAAGAAAACTACGTTAAAAAAGACCTAAGAAGGCTATTTCTAATTGTTCTCGGCATGCTTATATTGCTATTGATTTTATTCTTTATTGACCAAAAAACTAATATTTTGGGAAAATTTGCCGAGCAATTGATGTCCAAAATATTAAGCAAATAAGCGAAGCTAAAAATGGAATCCCCGCTCCCATAGCTCAACCCCGACGTAAAGTCGGGGCTCCGACCGAAGACTCCGACCAATGCGTCGGAGAAGCGTCGGAGCGGATAACATATAAAAAATAGTTGTGAAAGGATATGTATATATATTAAAAGATCAAAAGAATAAATACTATATTGGCAGTACTTCAGATGTTGCGAGAAGAATGCGACAACACTATTCTAAACACACCCAAACTACGAGAAATATGATTCAACCTTTATTGGTATTGACTCAAGAATATAAGACGATAGAGATAGCTAGAAAAATAGAGAAAAAAATAAAAAATTTAAAAAGAAAAGATTATATTAAGAAAATGATAGTCGACGGTTCTATAAAAATAGAAATTTAAATTTGCTCCCATAGCTCAACGGATAGAGCAATCCCGTCCTAAGGGAAAGATGATGGTTCAATTCCGTCTGGGAGCATTTATTATATCGAATATAGAATAAACACAAGAATGAAGGGTTCGACCTGCCCCGTAGTGAGCCGAGCTTGTCGAAGCTCTACTACTGGGGTTCCTCTCGAGGGCACCAGTAAGGAATTTTCGGTAAAAATCAATTGGGGATTTCGTTCTAGGAAAAGAAAATTTTTTAATCATACAACATTACAAATTAGTAGTTTATTGGACTAACACTTTTAAAAATATGACTATGGATTGGAAAAATAAAATAAAAACTAGAGAAGATGCTGTTTTTTTTGATCTTGACTTTTTGTCAAAAATATGCTACAATATTAATATCCAAATGAAATAATCTTTGTCGAACACTAAAGCTCTTTTCAAACCAAATTTAAACGAAAAATAGAGAGGGGGTGTGCGAAGGTGAAAGACTTTTGCATCTGTCTTGTCGGACTTGCGGAGGTGGTTTATGGCACGACTTATGCCCATCAGACGTGGAAACACAAGATCAGTCCGATGCTATCGACTTGGCTTACTTTCCTCATCGGCACAGGTTTAAGCCTTGCCACCTATGCCGTCGCCCAGAAGCACGACTTTCGTTCCGGTATCCTGAACACCATGGACTTCATAATGGTCGCGCTCGTGGTCGTAGCAATTCTCTTTTGGGGAAAGCGTGGAATACTTTTCAAGCCATTCGAGAAGTGGTATCTCGGCGGCATCGCGGGAATCGTCGTTTACGGCATTTTCTCCGGCGACGCGTTTGGTTCTAATATCTTTACGCAGGTTCTTATCAGTCTCGGATACATTCCGACGATACAGAATCTGATTGTAGAGAAACGGAACACTGAATCCTTTATTGGTTGGGGTTGTGCCTTCATCGCCGGCTTCATCGCGCTCTATCCTGCGCTCGTTGATGGGAACGTCCTTGCGCTGCTTTATGCGGCCCGCACAATCGTTCTTGTCGGAGGCGTCCTGTCTACAATGGCCTATTACAAATTCATAAGAAAATAAAACCGACGGAATAATCTTCGTCGGTTTTTTAATATTGATTAACAACAAAAAATCTGTTAATATTCAATTTCAAGGGGCCTATAGTACAGCGGTAGTACACCGCATTCGCATTGCGGAGACGGCGGTTCAATTCCGCCTAGGTCCATTCGTTCCAACATTGATATTAATATATTCTATCATATTCGGGAAAATTTTTACTGCTTCTTTATGCCCAACGTCTCGTCTATTTCTTCTTCTGATCTAAGAATTTTTATTTTTAATTTGCGGAACAAATTATTCAACAGGGTGAATTTTATTAATCAACAATTCTAGTAAATTTTTCACTTGACTCTGGGCTTCTCCTTCATTTTTACTATTAACAAACTTATTCCATTGTTCCAAAACCTCTTTATCGTCTAAATTTCTAATCGCGTTTTCTAATTTTAATCTTGTTTCAAAATCAACTTCAGTTTCCGCTTTTAATATTTTTTCAATAAAAAGCTTGGTAAAATCCAAAACCTTCTCATTAGTTTTTTGATTTTCTAAAGCCGCCCGCGCTTGATGAAATTCTTTTTGGACACCGAAACACCTAAGACCAAAATAAACGCTTCCAACTATCAAAAGCAGAATAATGATTGTTAAAATTGCCTTTTGTCTGGTCATATTGTTTATTTTAAATTTAAAATTATTTAACGGGGCGAATCAATTTTTCTCTTATTCTGTCGCGATAAAAATTGTAGAGCAAAAGTAGAATAACCACAATCAACAAAATAATTTTCCAATCAACAATTTTTAGCCACCAATATTTGGTTTTTAATTCAATGTTAATGTGGACACCGCTGCCTTCTTTAACTTGAAATGGTTTGCCGTCATAAATAAGATATCCGGGCGTTTCAACTTTGAGATAATAATATCCCTCTGGCACTAAAAACGAGTAAACACCTCTAACGTCTGTAGTCTGTGGATTTTCCTGTTGATACTCTTTAGCTGTCCATAATTCATATTGTTTAGTTTCTGGATTTAACCAAAAAATAGAAACAATTGCCCCGGGAATGCGAGTTTCTTTGTCGCCATCTTTCTCATAAATATACCCTTCTGGATCAACAACAGTGATTAATCTGATTTCTTTTGTCTCTAAGTCTAAATCCTCAAAGTTCATTACGGTGATAATTTCATACTCTCCTTCAACCGCCGGTGCGGAAATTTCAGCGGTATAAATGCCATCACCGTCAGGGTCGGTGTATTCAAATTCCAGCAAGATCAACCTTGTTTCTTGAGACTCGGAATCAGAAGACTGGGGCCTTTCTCCTAAAGATTGAGGCTTGTCGTCTAAAACATCAATTCCTTCTATCGCAATATAACGACTTGATTCAGCGGGCTGGGCAAGCGATGGCAAAGCAAAAATCAAGGAAGCGGTCAAGCTCTGAAACTTAGAACTTGCTTGCTCTGCTTCGCTCGGCGAGGCCGAGGAAGCTTGAAGTTTTTCAACTTCGGATTTCAAATTATAAATTTTGGGTTTCAATTCGCGCGACTTAAACACTACGTATCCTTTTACGCTCTTTACCGGCTTATCTGGCTTAACTACCAATTGCAATGGTTTGCCGGAAATAGTGCTTATTTTCTGCTGAAATTCGCCTTTTTCATTAATAGACAAGGCAATATTAAAATCAATCAATTCGCCGCCGGTTTTAGCAAAAACTATTTCGGTTGGTATTTTTTGTTTAGCTGCCGTTGACAATTTAGCTACTGGAACGCCTTGCGATAAGGCGAATTTACCAGGTTCAATTTTTACTGTTAACAAACTCGTTCTTTCAGTTAAGCCTGGCAAAGTTAATTTAGCAGTTTTTAATTTTTCAATATCTGTAATCTTTGTTATTCCGACTTTTTTTAGAGTCTCTCCAAATTCTGGAAATTTCTCCGCTAATTTTTTGATTTCTTTTGGCAGAGGAGACAGAACAAATCTCTCGATTGCTTTCGTCGGCAACAAGTTCCATTCGCTTCGCATTGCCAAAGGAGCCTTTTTCAATACTAACTCTTCAACGGGAATTTCTGGCAATTTAATTTCGGGCGGTGCTAATTTAATTATCTCGGGAATTTTCGCTAAAAATTCAGGAATTTTTTTAATTATTTTTGATAATATTGGTTTGGGAGTCTCGGCGATTGGAGGTATAACTTTTTCTGGCGAGGATATAACTTCTTCTGGAACCGAGGGTATAATTTCTTCGGGCAGTTTTAATTTATAAATAATACCGTCTGAAACAACCGATGACGACTGTCCGTATTGAGTATAAAATTTAACATAAACAGTTTTTAGTCCTTCGCCTTCGGTTAATGTCCAAATTTTTGTTGTTTGATAAAGCTCCTGACTAGCGTCACGAAAATCTGAAAAATTAGAAACTGCCATGCGAACAGTGTCTAAGCCACCAACCAAGGCAAGTGTTACCATCTGGCTGGAGGCATATTCGGCGCCCTGATTGATTAAAACGCTAAATCCTTCATTTGGAGGAGTTGGGAGACTGGACGCTCCTGGCGGAAGACCGCCACCATCACGAGCGCTTCTTAGTCGCCAGTCAGTTTTAACTTTAAAATCAGAAAGAGCGCAAGAATCAGTATTCGCGCAATTAAAACTGATTTTAGAATTATCTCGAACGATAACGGCATAACCGCTGAATTCGCTGTTGGATCTAATAGTCACGCCTTCGAAATTTATCCAACCAAGATTTTCTCCCCAGGCATAACCGGATAAATTGCCCTCTCTGTCGTTTTTCACTCCACTAATTGATGGATTTAGATTTATCCAGCCGTAATTTTGACTCCAAGCGTAACCAGTTAAACCAGAATCAGTAATATGAACATTTCCGTCGCTAAGGCCAAAGTTTATCCAGCCTACATTTTCAGACCAAGCATATTTATAATTAATATCTATAGTCCCGTCAATAGAAGAAGCAAAAACAAGCGGACTTTTGAGAAAAACAAAAACACCGCTTAAAATAAACACTACAATTGTTAAAATTCTAATAACGAATCTCGCCATAATTTTTCACCACTCTAGGGATTAATAGGCTCAAGGATTGGGGTTAAAGGTGTTTCTTGATGAGAACAACCCACTTTTATTATCTCTATTTTTTTGTCTCCGTCTATCACTGGAACTGGCGCGCATCTTTCAGCTTGGTTTATCAGCAGTTTTATAGTGTCAGAAACGCCTTTTTGGTAAGCGACTTGAATCTGATTAAATTGAAACCTCTGCCACTGGTCGTGAACAATATAGAAAATAGAAAAACCAACCCAAACAATCAAAACGAAAATTAAAATGTTCTTTTTATTAATAATTTTAGCGATAATTTGTCCTATGTTTTGTAGTATCATACCTGTATTAATTTTTATTATTTAAATTTTTACCTCCGCGCCAATCTTTATCTAACGTTCAGAGACAAAGCCGGCTTCGCCTTTTATCGGCAGTATTACCTCTATCGTTTTTAAGATTAGCGTGATGATTGAATTTTAATTGGCATTTATATTAAAGTGTTGGGGTTGGATCTTCAGTTGGAATTGGAGGCTCGATTGGTGTTGGATCTTCAGCTGGGATTGGATCTTCAGTTGGTGTTGGATCTTCAGCTGGGATTGGATCTTCAGTTGGAGTTGGATCTTCAGTTGGAGTTGGAGGCTCGATTGGTGTTGGGGCTGGATCTTCAGTTGGAGTTGGATCTTCGGTTGGAGTTGGGGCTGGATCTTCAGTTGGAGTTGGATCTTCGGTTGGGGTTGGTGTTGGATCTTCAATTGGAATTGGAGGTTCGATTGGGGTTGGAAGAGAAATTACGTTACTATCTTGCCCCATCAATTGTTTTAGTTGATCTTTGTTTATACAAACCGTCTCGCCGTCATCGCCCGTAAGACATATTTGCTTTGTAATGATTTTATCCGCGATCAATTCTTTCACTTTAACAATTCCGTTTTCAATCCAAAATCCGACGGATTCCAAGGATTGATTCATCTTTTCAACAAACTGAGAATTTACAGATTCTATTTTCTGATCAAGCTCCTGAATGCCCTTTGTAAGCAAAGACACGAGATAGGCGTAATCTATACTATCCGCTTGGCCGTCCTTAGTTAAGATAACGACTTCGGGAACAATGGGTAGGACTTCTTCAGCAATAAAACCGATTCTTTGTTTGGTGCGAGTACCAGAGTTCTGCCCATCAAAGCTTTTGTAGTTGAAAAAGATGGGCTTCAGCAGGTTTATCTCATCAAGACCGTAAGTAAGATCCTTTATATTTTCCTTGTAACGCAGAGCCGAAGTACCGCAAGCGCCATCTTTTAATTCTATTTCTCCAGAGGCTGCTATTGTGCATAAGGTCCTATCATCAGTTACCTCAACAGAAGTTGTAATTCTTGCCGTTCCTGCGACATGTAACGTTTGTGTTGGCGTATCCGCGCCTATCCCCACCTTACCCGTGCTGACATTCCCATAAATCGTATTGCCGATGTTAAGTTGGCTTGAACCAGTAGCCGAAGGAGCGTCTATATCGTGGCCAATAATGATGTTATTACTGCCAGTAGTTATATTATCTCCTGCTTGATAGCCGATAGCTATGTTGTTGTCGCCAGAGTTGGCGACTAAAGCGCTCCGTCCTAAAGCTACATTCTTATTACCGTTAGCATTAGCAGAGAGAGCGTTCACTCCTATACCTACATTTTCCATACCCCCAGTATTATTAACAAGAGTGCTATAACCCATAGATACATTATAACTTCCTGTGGCGCTATTAGCCATTGCTCCTCGTCCCACAGCCGTGTTATAAGCTCCGTAAGTATTAGAAGCAAGAGCGAGTTCGCCTACTCCCGTGTTATAGTCGCCAGAAGTATTAGAAACACCAGCCGTATGACCGATGAAAGTATTCCCAAGACCTGTGGTGAGAGCGTTTCCCGCCTGATAGCCGATAAGTGTCGCGTTTAATGTATTATTAAATTTAAGATAATCTATTGCTTCTATCTTTGCAAATTGGACACTATCGTTCGTATTAAGCGATTGGTCAAAAATGTTTGGAAGACTTGTTAATAAACTGCCGTCTCCTATAAAACCAACTGTTGTTTCAATGCTATTATCAAAATAAAAAGGATAACTTGCTGAACTAAACTGCATATAAGTTCCATCATTTGAAATCCTGCTTAGATAATTCGAATCTTTATCTCCGCCGAAGCCCAATTTATCCGTGCCCCTAATTCTTGTATCACCGTCGCCTATATCAAGTTTATATCGCGGAATTGAAGTGTCTATAATGGAGTCTGTGTAATAGTCTTCGCCTATCCACATCTTGCCTTTGTGCATCCTCGCCATAAGCATGCTCTCTTGTCCCAATGCCGTCGGGTCTTCGTGCGCGTAGTTCAGCGAGGTGAAGAAAAGCATATCATTCGCGTCTGGCGTTCCCCAGTTTGTTCCTCCGAACCATAGTTGACGCAGAGCGCCTGATGCTTCCCAAGGATTGTCTAAATCATACCCCGAGAAGACTATGAATGGTTCTTTAGTCTGGTTTCGCCTTGAGGAAAACATCCCGCCCCCCCTGCCGTAGCCGTCGTCGAAGCCGTTGATTATCAACCCGCCGCCATAGGAGTTTGTTATCCCATAGCCGCTTGTTGCTGCGTCTGCTCCGACCTGAAGGAAACCAGTGACGTTTGAGTTGCCGTTAACATCTAATGAACTACTCAACGGAATTGCCGTCCCGATACCAACCTTTGTGGCAGATAAACCATAAATTCCTAAATCTAAATTGTTGGTTGCGCCCGTATAAAGGACATAATCTGCTATCGTAGCGTAAGCGCCTGTGCCCAGCGCACCTGTGATGGTGACATTATCTTGAACAGTTAAAGTCTTTCCAGCGGTAATGTCTAAAGCATTAGTGCCATTCGCGGTGATAGTTAGACCATTATAAGTCTTGCCAGTCAAAGCAGAAGCGATTTTACCATCAGCAATAGCAGTGGCGTTCCAAGTTCCTGTTCCTATTGTGCCGAGAGTGGTGATATTCGCAGTTCCTGTCCAAGTCGAAAGAGTTGTGTTTTCTACATCAGAAAGTCCAACTGTCGATTTATCCAACGTCTGCCAAGATTTATCTCCACGCCAGTATTGAGAAATTAATCCAGCAGAAACAGATGGCTCTTTTGAATTAAAAGCTGTCCAATCCGCGGATGACAAATAGCCGTCAACAGTATTAGTGGCAACGGGGATGGAGATAGTATCGGTCGTTCTTGATAAAGGACTACTAAAAGTTAAAGGATTTTCATAATCAGTCCCAGCCGTCGCGATACCAACCACGCCAGCCGTTCCTTTTAAAATTCCTGATGAAGAACCAATAGTTAAGCCAGTAAAAATCGGCGAGGATGTGGCGGCGATGCTTTGGGGTAAGGATAAAGTAATCGCGCCCGTTGAATGAGAAACGGTTAGCTGATCGGTTGCGCCCAAAAGTTGTTTATACTCCCATCCAGTGGCGCCGAGATTAACTCCCAATAAATAATTAGCTGTACCCAAAGAAGATAACCCACCAATCGATAAAGTTCGGTCAGCCGACAAATTCCCGCCGCCCGACAAAGGCGCGGTGGTATTGATTGTTCGTGCAGAAATAGCTGGCGCAACAACCGTACAATTATCATCTCCGGGGGCGCAAGACGGAATTAAAGTTTCACCCGGATTATATGGCGAAGTTGGCGGAGCCGCTTTGGCAACCGCGACAATTATCAAAACCGAAGTTAAAACAGTCAAACCGCCTCTAATAAAATTTTTCAATTTAGGACAGGACTTCTTAGAGGCATTAGGCCCGACATTAAAATAAAGAACTTTATTAGTCTTAATATCTCTAATTATCCATTGATTTTTTCTTCTCATATTTTTGTTTCTATTTTTTATATAGGGTTGTCCCAATCTCGAAAAACGCTAAAAGATTATTAAATAAAGACTTCTCTAATTATTTTTTAAATTTGGCGCGCCTTGTTCAAATTATAGCTTAAATCTTGAAACTTACAACCTGAAACTTTATTTTTTATCTTATTTATATTATATCACATTTTGATGAAGTAATAACGCAAAAAAGCGGAAAACTCGCCGACCCCGAACTATCTATTTGTAGTTTACCGCCCTTCTAATAAAATGAAAAGATGATATGTGTTAGAAGACTATTTAACCGTGGCTATCCCCGTTTTCGTAAACATTTTGTTTTTGCAAACCCCGCATCAAATTTAACTAAAAAATCAAACCGTTGACCAACGACAATCTAAAAATATTTATCTAAAGAGGTTGATTCTTTTTCAATAAATTTTCCCAACTTTGATCAACGTAACGCTGAAGTTGATTAAGAATCTCTTTATTCTCTTTGTTTAGTAAATGTTTGAATCTCGCTTGGTGTTTAATAAATTCAATAATCGGTAATTTATTCTGTGGAATATAATTTATTTTATAAACGCCTTTTTCTATTTCGTATAACGGCCAATAACAAGTTTCCGCGGCCAGGCGAGACAATTCAATTGTCAGGGCCGAATCATACTTCCAACCCAAAACACACGGCGATAAAACATTTAGAAAAGTTGGGCCGTTGGTTTCTATGGCTTTTTTCGCTTTATTGTATAAATCAAGCCAATTATGAATGGCAGTTTGCGCAACATAAGGCAAATTATGAGCGCAGGCAATTTTGACAATATCCTTACGATCCCCTTCTTTACCTTTATGGATTTTTCCTAACGGCGTTGTTGAAGTAATCGCTCCAACCGGCGTGGCCGAAGAACGTTGAATACCAGTATTCATATAAGCTTGATTGTCGTAACAAACATATAAAAAATTATCGCCGCGCTCCCAGGCTCCGGAGAGCGCCTGTAAACCGATGTCATAAGTTCCGCCATCTCCGCCAAAAACTACAAATTTTATTTCTTTATCTAATTTTTTGCTCTTTTTCAAAAAATTATAAGCCGCGACAATGCCGCTCATAGTAGCCGCGGCATTTTCGAAAGCGTTATGCATCCACGGTATTTGCCAAGCGGTTTGCGGATAAATTGTCGTGGTTACCTCCATGCATCCAGTCGCATTAACCACCACAACAGGCTTATCTGTGGCCCTTAAAATATGCCTGGCGATAATCGGAAAACCACAACCGCGGCACGAACGATGGCCGCTCATAATTTTTTTAGGTTTTTGAACTAATTCTTTCAAGCTGGGCATAATAAATTAGAATTTAGAATAGAAAATATGGAATTTAGAATTACGAATTAAGAAAATAATAGATTAGAATGTAGAATTATAAGTTATGGGTTATGGGTTTTATGGGTTATGTGTTATGTGTTATGTGTTATGTGTTAAGACCGATATATTCAATTGAATTTTTTTGCTGTTTCTGTTCAAGTAAACTCTTATAAACATCTTTGGTTTGTTCAACGGTCAAATCACGGCCGCCCAAACCATAAATATAATTTTTTATAATGGGCATTGATTTTCGTCCATAGAGAGAATTTTTTATCTCTGCGCTCAAAGGCGGTTGCGCGCCCAAGCTTTCGGCCCTGTCCAGAACTCCGATAATTTTGATATTTTGTAAAATTTTAGCGATTGCCTCATAAGGGAATGGACGGAATAATCTAATTTTTATTAATCCCACCTTTAGTCCTTTTTGGCGCAACTCATCAACCGCCTGACGCGCTGTGCCCGCGGATGAAGACATAACGACAATAACCGCTTTAGCGTCTTTAGTTTTATATTCTTCAAAATAATCATAAGAACGACCGGTTAATGCGCTTAATTCTTTAATAATTTTTAAATAAATTTTTAACGCATTTAAAATCGCTTCTGATTGCATTTTTTTAATCTCTAAAAAATAATCGGGTAAAACCAAAGGACCAACCGTGATTGGATTATTAACGTCTAATAATCTATTGGTTGGCGTATATTCACCGATAAATTTTTTAACAATTGTGTCCGGTAAAACGCGCATATTTTCCGAACAATGGCTGGTGATAAAACCATCTTGGCAAACCATCACCGGCAAAAGTATGTCTTTGTTCTCGGCTAATTTCAGAGCTAAAAACGTATGATCGTAAACTTCTTGCGGATTTTCCGAAAAAATTTGAATCCAGCCCAAATCGCGGCTACCCATAACATCAGAATGATCGGCGTGAATATTAATCGGGGCTGATAAAGCGCGATTAACGACATTCATGACTACCGGTAGCCTCAAACCGGAAACTACGGATAAAATTTCCCACATTAGCGCTAATCCTTGCGAGGAAGTGGCAGTCATCGCCCTTACGCCGGCTGCTTCGGCGCCGGCCACGGCAGAAAGAGCCGAATGTTCTGATTCAACATTAATTTGTTCTGTGTCCATTTCGCCATCAGCCACAAACTTAGAAATATTTTCAGCAATATAGGTTTGCGGCGTAATCGGATAAATAGAAATTACGCCTGGATTTATTTGTTTCATAGCCATGGCCGCTGCTTCGGCACCGGTAAAAACTACTTCTGTTTTTTTGCTTTTGGTTATCATGGCTTGATTAATAATTATTTCCTACTCCTCTTCATATTAATTGCCTTAACCGGGCAAATAGCTGCGCAGATGCCGCAGCCCTTACAATAATTTAAATCGGTTTGTTGGCGCTTGTCATTTACAACCGGGATGCAATCCTCCGGACAATAATTAGCGCACATTAAACATTGAATGCATTTTTTAAAATCTACTTCTGGTCTCTGATTCCTCCAAGAACCAGTATGATAAAACTTCGCCGAGCCATCGCTTTTTAAAATAGCGCCCGGATTAATTTTGATTTTTCTTGTTTTAATATTTCTATTCTTAGACATAAAAATAAATTATTTTTTGGCGATATCCGCGCCTTCTTGAAAGGCTTTCAGGTTAGCCTCGGTCATCTCTGAACCAAATTTGGACATAAATTTCTCCCGAATAATGTCTTCTATAATTGTTGTCTGAATATTAATTATTCGGGAAATAACACCTAAAATAACTAAATTAGGAATATCTTTTTTTAGATGCTTTTTAGCAATAGCCGAGGCGTCTAGAACATAAATCTTGCCAGCGAACAATATATTTTTAAGAAGCGGGTTATCTGCTTGACTATTAATGATGATCGCGCCGTGCGGCTTCACGCCAGCGATAATCGTTTTTTCGACCAATAGGGTTGGATCAATAATTGCCAAAATATTCGGATTATAAATCTGTGAATGAATTTGGATGGGCTTTTTGTCGATCCGAATAAAGGCGTCCATGGCCGCGCCCTCTCGTTCTGGTCCATAAGAAGGAAAGGCCTGGACAAAATCTCCAGACCTTAAAACTGCTTCTGCTAAAAATTGCGCCACGGTTTTTGCGCCTTGCCCGGCGCGGCCATGGACACGAATTTCATACATACCCCGTATATCATCTTCGATATTTTTAATAATTTTTTGGGTCTTAGTGAACATTTATGTTTATAAATCTAAACTAACAAAATTTTCCCTGATTTTGGGCCGACGATAGTCGGCCATATCGAAGTTGTATTACGGGGCATAATAATTTAAAAAAATTATATCTATAAAAAACTATGGCGCTGGTTGTATATGAATACATCGAGCCGGACAAATTTCTACAGCTGTTTGGTTGCAGCCCAAATCTTCTAGTTCTGTATTAATCGGCATAGCCTTGCCGTCGTCCTTCAATTCCCAATTAACCGGACACACGGCAGCGCAAGAACCACAACCAATGCATTTTTCCCGTTCAAGCTTAATTACAAATTTTGCCATAAAGTAAACCCCGTTAGAAGTCTGTCATTATATAACCAAATGGTCAAATTCAGACAACTTCACTATTATTTATAAATACCCCCGCTTGCCCAGTACAGAAAAATTTTAATGAAATTTTTCTGACAAGGACTTCTAACGGGGTAAAAAAATTATTTAATATCTTCTGATTTTGGCTCTTCTCCTAATTCGCTTTTTATGTCTTCAACTACTTCTTTGACTTCTTCTTTGATATTTTCTGCTTTTTCTTTAACATCTTCGCGAAGTTCTTTACCCGACTTAGGGGCGGTAAAAAGACCCGCCAAGAAACCAGCCAATGCTCCGAAGAAGCCCAGACCGGCATATTTTTTCCAATTACTCATAAATTTTTATTTATTAATTAATATAGTTATACTCGCTTCGCTCCGTGAAATTGGGGCGCTCGGAGTCAAATCAAAAGAAGACTTTTGTTTGACATCCTCGTTACCAATTATACAGTCTAAATAGGTCAGCGCAAGGGCTCTCCACCCAGTAGATGAAAGTGTATATGATCAACCACCTGCCCGCCATCATGACCGCAATTTGCCACGATTTTATAACCATTAACACTGATTTTGTGCTGTTCGGCTAATTTTTTAGCCGTTACAATGATATTGCCCATTAAATTTTTATCCGACTCGGTTAACTCATTCAAAGAAGCAATGTGTTTTTTGGGAATAATTAAGATATGAACAAGCGCTTGAGGATTAATATCATAAAACGCCGCTATGTCTTCATCTTGATAAACAAATTCTTTGGATATACGACCGTTAACAATGTCGCAGAATATGCACATATATTTATCTATTTAATTTAAACTAGATTCAATGATAAATTCCTCCACCGATAAATTCTCTTAAAAGCGACTGTTGCGGAACAACTGATTCGTCGGACCAAATTTCAATAGTTGATAATAAATCATAAACGCGTTGCGCGCGAATATAAGCGTCTTGTCTTCCCTGGTCGTCTTTATAAGCTTGAATTATATCTGGGAAATATTTAAAAAGCTTATGTTTTAATATCGGCAATTCATATGGTAGAGATGTATTTACAATATAATTGGCTTTCGTAATATAAGGAATTAAATTCTTGAGTTCGCCACGACGCACATAATGCCAATGCCCTGCGGTTTTTTTAGGATCATATGCCCTGTATTGCATATCCCTGATCATCCGTCTCAACATTCGAATGTCAGTCCAACGAACAAATCGACCGTTCGACATTCTCAGTTGGCACAAAGTTTCTAAATATAGACCGAATTTAAAATTAGTCGGTATGCTCTCGGTTAATTTATCATAGAGTCCGAAATGAGAATCAATCAAAATAAACTGATTCTCTTTAATTCGGAGCGGATCCGTTCCCTTCTCTCGATAACCGGTCTTAAAATCATAACGAGGAACTTGAATAGTCTCTCCTTTTATTAATTTGGCGAGATGTTCATTGATAAGCGGCAAATCTAGGGCCTCTGGCCCCTCAAAATCATAATCACCATGTCCGTCTTTTAAATAAGAATTGAGTCCTTTAAAATAATTATCCACAGTTAATTTAACCAACTCAATATTGTGTGTTTTTAGCTTTTCTGCCAAACGTTCAGTTGTAGTAGTTTTACCCGACGAAGAAGGCCCAGAAACAATAATCATCCTTATTACGTCTCTTTTTTTTAAAATATTTGCAACGATTTTATCAAGCTCTTGCTCGTACACACCTTCCGCGTCTTTAACTAATTGAGGATAAGTGCCGTTTTTTATATGAGCATTTAATTTATTAATGGTTTCGCAGGAATGATCTAAGCTCCAGATGAGACCATTCCAAATATTTTTATAAGGAATATTCTCAATCAAGCCACATTCTTGTTTCTCGCGGATTTCTTTTCTTTTTTGGCGATAAACAACAAAGGCTTGAGCAATATTATTATGGCCATCGTTAATAAGCGTCCTCTCGATAGTATCCTGAATTTCCTCGACCGCGGGAATATCGGAAGGAAAATTATTTTCTAAAATATCTATCACCTGATTGCAAAGTTTTTCGCTTAACTCGACGCTACCCTCGCCGACCTCCATAAAAGATTTATGAATAGCGCGCAAAATCTTAAATCTATCAAAAGGAACCAACGATCCATCTCTTTTATAAATTTGCTGAATAGGCATACCCCGTATATCATCTTCCAGCCGCAAGCGCCTTTTTAAGACGTTGATACTGGATTAATCTTAGACCAAGGAATCGACGTCCTTGGGTGGTTTTTAGATAACCTTCGCGGCGCTTGGCGTCATTTTCGTCAAGACCGCCCTCGAAATAAATAAGCTGAAAAGGCAATCTGAATTTGGTTGAAAAAGATTTACCCTTTTGATGTTCTTCGATTCGTTGCTTGAGATTGTTAGTATAACCAATATACAACTTGTTGTCTTTGAGACTTTGGAGGACATAAACGAAGAAGAACATTCTGGAAGTTGTATTACGGGGCATAACTTTATTTACAAATGATTATTATATCTTTTTATGCAATTCTTTGGCAATTTTATCTTGGTCGACAACTTCCTGTGACCCGCTTAACATATCTCTAATAATAACGGTATTATTGAGCACCTCTTGGTGGCCGATAATTAGGCATAATTTTGTCCCCAAACGATGAGCGCTTTCTAATTGCGCGCGTAGACTATCTTTGCTAAAATTTTCAGCGACGCGAAAACCATCTTTTCTTAAAACTTCGAATATTTTAAGAGCTTTTTGTCTGGCCATATCTCCTAATTGAGCAATAAATACTTGCGGACCATGCACCTTAGGCAGTTTAATGTTTTGTATTTTTAATTCTTCAATAATTCGATCTAATCCGAAAGCCATACCGCAGGATGGCGCAGGTTTACCGCCCAACGTTTCAACCAAATTGTCGTATCGTCCCCCGCCACCGATTGCCAGTCTCGGTCCCTCTTGAGTGGGCGCGAGTGGGGACGCCTTTAGCCCTTGGGTTTCTTCCAAATCTTCTTGTTCGGCGGAAGATAAAAAAGGTTCTAACTGTGATTCAACTTTGGGGCGACGGACAAAAACCTCAAAAACAGTCCTAGTATAATAGTCTAATCCTCGGACAATTCGATGATTCAATTCATAAGGAGTCTCGGCTTCGTCTAAATACTCCAGAACACGAGTAAGGTGGTTATGGCAATCAGGGCAAAGATAATCAATAATTTGAGGAATTTTTTTGCTTAATTCTTGACATTCTTTCCCTTTGCAGTCCAAAATCCTTAAAGGATTAGTTTCTAAACGACGTTGACAATCAGGGCAAAGCTGTTTTCTTCTAAATTTAAAATACTCATTTAATTTTCTCCTATAAACCTTGCGGCAAGTAGGACAACCGATGCTATTAATTTCGATAACTGGATCTAATCCTAAGTTTTCGCAAAAAGCGCGTGAGAATATAATAACTTGCGCGTCAATAATCGGTTTTTCCGAACCAACAACTTCAACTCCGAATTGATGGAGTTGTCGTAAACGTCCAGCCTGCGGTTTCTCGTGCCTAAACATCGGCCCGCAATAATAAAATTTTATCGGTTGGGGCAGATTAAACATACCGTGTTCAATATATGCGCGGACTGCGCCAGGCGTGCCTTCGGGTCGGCAACAAACATGTTCTCCTCCCTTATCAATAAAATCGTACATCTGTTTTTCTACCACTTCGGAAGTCATACCCGTACCTCTTTCAAATAAATTATAATCTTCTAAGATTGGTGTTTCAATTCTCTCAAAACCGTAAGCCGCGGCGATAGATTTTGCCCGATTATTAACAAAATCCCAATAAGTCTGGTCTGCTGGCAAGATATCCCTCATTCCCCTCAAAAGATGGGCGACGTATTTCTCGTTCTTAATCGCTCGAAGTTCTTTGTCTTTAACAGAAACTGCTTTTTTCTTTTTAATTGCTTCTTTTTTTCTTTTAATTATTTTTTTGTTTTTTTTACGGGGCATATTTAACTAAAATTATGATAAATTATACTTGCTTCGCTCGTGAAATTGGCTCGCTCCCGCTCACCAATTATAAATTAGGATAAATTTGTGGAGAAAATTTTACGATTTTGTTAAATGGATACAATCTGAACAAAGCGCGACCCACCATAGATTTTGCTTTAATGGGGCCAAAAGTTCGCGAATCCAAACTGACGCTTCGATTATCGCCCATCACGAAATATTCATCGCTCTTAAGCTGAACATCGATTTCTCCTTTAGTGGTCAAGCCTGGCGATAAATAGACCGATTCATCTAAACGCACGCCCCGAGGATGAGTCTTATTAAAAATTATAACATCGCCATTGTTTATAGAAACTTTCTCGTTCGGCAAACCGACAACTCTTTTAATCAACTTATCGTCATTTTCTTCGGGTGAGACGAAAACAATTACCTCTCCTCTTTCCGGAACAATAAAACGATAGCTAATTTCGTCAATAATCAAATAATCTCTCTCAAAGAAGCTCGGCTCCATAGAGGATTGCAAAACGATAAAAGGCTGCATGATAAATTTGTGGATTGGCCAAACCACAATAATGGCTAAAACCACTAACTTGGCAATATCAAAAATAAATTCAACAGCTGGCAAACGGAAAAATGATACTATGTTTTTTTTAAAACCACCTTCCATAAATGTAAAATTAAAATTTTTCTTCTTCGCTTTCCTTGATGGCGATCTTACGCACTAAGATAGCAATTTGTTGTTCTATTTTCCTGATCTTTAAAATTAGATAAAAAATAAAATAAAAAATAAGAATAATCGCCACATAAATCACTACGTCGACGCCGCGGCCAACGCCGACTAAATGAGCGAACTGAACTGTTAAGTTCGGATACAATACAACAATAAGGCCAGCGAACCAAACAACCAACCAGAACAACAAACCGCCTACACCGATTGATTTTGCTCTAAATTTAGAAACAAGTCTAAAAATAAAAAAAATGACGGCTAGAGAAATTATAATTTGAATAAGCAACATACGATTAATAATTCAAAAGTTAGAAGTCAAAAATCAAAATTTATTAAATAAAACAAGCTTCGGGTTTAGATATTTTCAATTCGTAATTCATAATTCTAAATTCCATATTCTCTATTCTAAATTCCGTCGCCCTACTCCTTTTTGTAATAACCTAAAAATGGATCAAGCATCATTCTGCGAACCTTGATATGTTCAACGGTCTTTTTTAAACCGTCATCCAAAGAAACGAGCGGAAACCAGCCAATTTTATTTTTTGCTGAAGTTATATCGGGCAAACCCATAGGCGTCATAAAAAGTATCGGATCTTCAAAAACAACCTCTGAGTTTGAGTTGGTTAATTTGATGATCTTTTTTGCTAAATCTGACATCTTGTAAGCATCCGGCGCGCCGATATTAAACGGACCCGATTCAGCCGAGCCCATCATTAATATCATCGCCTGAATTACGTCGCCCGCATAACAGAAAGAAGAAGAAAAACTATCATCGCCATAGATAATAAGCGGCTTATTATTAAGCGCCTGCAGAACAAAATCTGCCACCATTTGACCGTCAAAAAGAGGCATGCGTGGACCATAAGTTCTAAAAATTCTAACAATCTTTGTATCCAACTTATACATTTCTTTATAAGTAGTAACGACTGTCTCTGAAAAACGTTTTCCTTCGTCATAACAAGCGCGCGGACTAGTGCAATTAACCATACCAAAATCTGTTTCTTTAAAATAAGGATTATCCGAATGGCGCGGACCATAAATTACCGCGGACGAGGTAAAAAGAAGTTTAGATTTATATTTCTTGGCGATTTCCAAAACATTAATCGTCCCAATGCTGTTAGTCCAAAGAGTTTCGAGACGCAGTTCCATAAATTTCTTTGCCGAAGTCGGGCAAGCCAAATGATAAATTTCTTGAATGCCTTGAAATTTAATCTTGAATTCTTTAAGCTCCGAGATATTTTCGAGATCGACAGGTTGGTTAATATCATGTTTGATAAAACGAAAATTTGGATTTTGCAACAACTGATCAATATTATAAATATTGCCACCGATAAAACTATCAAGGCAAATAACGTTATTATCTTTAGCGAGAAGGTCGCACAAATGAGAACCCAAAAAACCGGCTCCGCCAGTTACAATAATATTTTTTTTGCCCGAAGGATACATAAGAAATAAATTTAAAGTTTAAAATTAAAATTCCCGCCCGCCTTGACTTCGCTGATTAAATTAACTAGTGAATATTAATTTTTAATTAAAGAATTTTTGAATAATATTATTAAATTATCAATTTTGTCGTCAAGGCGAAGTCGGGCAGGTAGAATATAAAACTTACGCGCTTCTAGTTATTTGTCTTGTTTGTTGGTGTTCAATTCTTCGCATTCTATTCGTGGTAAGTTTCCGGGAAACATCGCTTTCTCTTCTTTTCTGAACAAAGAATATTCCTGAAATAAAATGACAAGGATATTCGTAACAGGAATGGCCAATAAAGCCCCCACAAACCCCATCAACTTGCCGCCAATTAATAAAGCCATAATCACGAAAAGCGGATTTAAACCCACGGCTTTTTTCATTATAAGAGGAGAGATGAGTGATTGTTGGATCTGTTGAATAACCAAATAAAAAATGGCTACAATAATGGCTTTAGTTGGCGACACCAACAAAACCAACAAAACCGCTGGAATAGCCGCGATCCAAGCTCCGATATAAGGAACCACTTCCATCGCTCCATTAAAAACGGCTAAAACTAAAGCGTTGTCTACTCCCAAAATAAGAAGCCCGGCGTAGGTTAAAATTCCCACCATTATGCATTGCAAAAACAAGCCCCTCCCCCATGAACCAATCTTCTCCCTGATTGAAAGAAGAAATTTTAGAGCATATTTTTCATATTTATCGGGAATAATATTTTTGAACATTTTGACTACGACTAATTTTTGGCTAGTGGCATAAAAAGCGATTAATAAAACCGAGGCAGTGACAACCACTACACCGAAAGTAGAACTTAATAAATCAAAAATACCGCCGCTACTAAGTTTCATTTCGCCCAACCAATTTTTAAAGAAAACGCGGCCGATCTGCGCCCAACCTGATTCTGAACCCTCTAATATACTCAAATAACGACTATAATGTTTTGGCAGTTGTTCAGCCAAAAATCCAACCTCTCGGGTAATTAAAGGAATTACCGGGATAATCACGCCCAACAATATCATGACAATAAATAAATAAATAAAAATTGTGCCGAGCGTCCGCGGAACGCCTATCTTTTGAAAAAAATTCGCAACAGGATCAAGAATTAAAGCCAGGAGAATCGCCAAGAAAAATATCAGGAGAACGTCACGAATCCAATAAAGAACCACTATAAGCAGTATTCCCAAAACCAGCTTTAAAATCGACCAAAGATCAAATTTTATAGTTATTGTCTTGTTTTCGCTCATAAACCATTAGTTTAACTTATCTTTTTATTATATCGCAGTTTCTTAAAACTGACAAGAATGGTTCGATTTTCTTAAATGGCCCGATTAAGGATAAATATAATTTATCAAACTTGAAAACATCTCGAGCAACTCGCCAAACTTCTTTTTTAGAAACTTTTTCAATAAGCTTCAGTTTCTGTTCGGGTGAAATTATTTTCCGTTCTAATAAATCGTGGTGGCCGTACCACGTAGCTACAAACGAAGAATCCTCCATAGACAATTTTAACTGTCCGCTTAAATAATCTTTAGCCCTCTTTATTTCATCATCACTCGGACCCTCTAGGGTTATTCTTTTTAGTTCTTCTGAAATAACGCTAATGGCTTCAAAAATTCTTTCTTTATCTAAGCCGCTCTTGATAGAAAAAGATCCGATGTCTTCATAAATATCCTGGCCTGCCTTAATATAATAAGCTAGGCCGCGTTTCACTCTGACTTCGGAAAACAACCGGGAACTCATATTGCCCCCTAAAATAATTCCTAAAATACCCAAAGCATTAATTGATTTATGAAAATAAGAATAAGCGGGAAAACCGATTATTAATTGTGCTTGCTTAACGTCGCGGTAAACAATATTTATCCTCTGTTTGAGCGACAGTTTTTGCAATTTTACTTTCTTGAATCCTTCTGGTTTGCGTTTCGGCGAAGTTTGATGATCGCTAAAGTATTTTTTTACCAGATTTATCGTTTTTTTATTTACCCGGCCGGACAAGATTATTTCTAAATTATTGGTTTGATAACAAATATTTCTGAATTTAAGCAGTTCTTCGCGCTTAATTTTTTTTATGTTTTTTATTTCTCCGCTGATCTTTCGGCCTAAACTGGTAGCCCGGTAAATATTTTGTTCAAAAAGATCGTCAACGTGCATCAGAGAATTATCCTCGTACATTTTTATTTCTTCCATTATCACTCTCCGCTCTTTTTCAAAAGATTTTTTTTCGAAAACAGAATTAAAAATTATATCCGATAAAACATCAAGGGCTATTTCTAATTTATTTTTGTCAACCTTAATCCAATAACCCGTGTGATCTTTGGCGGTAAAAGCGTTATATTCGGCGCCGACTCCATCTAAAACACGGGCGATTGATAAATTGTCGGGTCTCTTTTTGGTGCCCTTAAAAAACATGTGTTCTATGAAATGCGAAGCGCCGTTTAAAGATTGTTTTTCGTAGCGCGAACCAACGCGCGCCAAAACTAAAACACTGACGGCTTCCGTGCCTTTGGTTGGTATCGCTAATAATTTAATTCCGTTTTTGAAACGCTTATTTAAAAGCATGGATAATAATTTAAAGCTCAAATTGATAATTGGAAATTGAAAATTGACCTGAACTTTTGAGTTTTACGGTTTTCGCTTTGCACTTTTCACTTTGCGCTTCGCGCTTCAAGTTTCAAGATTTTAACTGGCTCTCGGTAAATTAAACGGGGGTTCGGCTTTTTTGCTGCTCGTCTTCTTAATTAAAGGCGCTCCGACGGTGATAACCGGAAAATGGTAAATACTGGCCAGCTCTTCAATGTTTAAAACGCAGGTTGGACCGCCCTGCCAACTGCTTCGTTCTCGATAGGCGCTCAAAATTCTATTACTGATTTTATTAGTCCTGTGTTTTTTAAAAATATAATACGTTCCTACCTTAAAGCTATTGTGCGTTTTAAACCCATTCATATCTAATGTATTAAACTGATTAAGCGCGCCCAGAAAACCCGCTACGCCTTTACCCGGATTAAAAACTTCTGCCTTGGCTAAATAAATAAATCTGATTTTGACATCGAAACCAGTTTTGGCGATCTTCATTTCAATGGAATCAACAATCCGGCGTTGACCAGGAGACATCTGAATAAAAGTGGCTCCTTCGTCCTCGCTCGTCACTTTCTTGGCCTGTTTTTTGGCCATTAATTCGGTTACCAACGCTTCGCCTTCTTTTTTCCAAGAAGAACCGGTTGGCTTAGCAATAATCTGAAGCCAAAACTGCTCTCCAGTGGTTAGGGTGGTTAAAAATTCTAATAAATGCGCCAAGGGATCTTTAATTTCGCCGGTTAAAGGATGTTCAAAAGCCGGATAAGTCCTAATCGGATAAGGATTAGGCGCGTATAAAATTAAATCCGCGCCTTTCATCCGCCATTCGGTAGAAGGAAATTCTTCTGGCCCATTTTTTGTATAATCGTCTATTTCTTTCACTTCCGCGTCCGGATAAGAAGCGTAAATGGCTGATTCAATCATGCTCCGCCATTGAACCGGCGTATGAATCAAATATTGAATCTGTCCACCCACGCTGATCAATTCAAAAGACATCGATAGCTGAAATTTCCCCTCAACATATTTGTCATACCAATTAGGCTTGGAACCGATTCCCGACATATTAGAAAATAATCTTTCTACTGCCTCCGGTCCTTGTTCGTTATTTTTTGGCACGGAAATAGACAATAAGATAAATCTTTGTTTCTCGGAAAACTTTCCTTGAATATATTTAAGCCAAAATTCTTCCAGTGGATGCCACAGAAAAATCAAAACAATTATCCAGCCGCCGTAAACCAAAAATAATAAAACAACCTGTATGGGGTTTAAGTTGAATAAGGTAGAAAAAAAATCGGAAACAGCGGATAAATTAATACTGATATTAAAAGGCGACATTAAAATAAATTAAAAAATCAAAATGTAAAAATCAAAATTATTGGTTAAATCTTTTTCCGAATAAATAAAACACCGAGGATCGGCAAAATATCCCAACCTAATTTGCCGAAATCCGATAAAAATACGTTTTGAGTAAATTTGCTTAAATATTTTACAATATCCAAGGGCACAAAAGATAATATTAAACTAAGAAGCAATCCCGCCTGAAGAATACTTAGAATAACAAAGAACACCACTCCGCCTCTTAGCTGCAAACTAACCACTCGGCCTAAAAGCGCGCTGAAAGAAGCGGTCAATGCTAAAAATAAAACAATTTTCCAGACGAAAA
The DNA here is from genome assembly GCA_002402995.1 of Patescibacteria group bacterium UBA4787. Classification (GTDB taxonomy): domain Bacteria; phylum Patescibacteriota; class Patescibacteriia; order UBA2591; family UBA4787; genus UBA4787. The sequence goes on along the minus strand of DHGX01000003.1, from coordinate 144,230 downwards.
ATACATTGTCCTCTTTGAAATACCAATCTCGCAAAATCGGCACCAAATTCAATAAGCCGATGATAATATAAACGCCTAAAATAGTGATAAAAATTTTATCGCGATTAAGGGAAAAAATAAAAAGGAAAACTAAGGCGACAAAAAAAACAAAAATAAACAAATCCCAGGTGGGTGCTGACCAATTGATTTTATTGACCTGTTGGGAAACCGTGTTAATGCCCTCGGTTCCCTTGTTTAAAGCCTCGTTTACCAGATTAGTATCAATGGGCATACCATGTAGAAATTAGAAATTAGAAGATAGAATGTAGAATTGCGAATAAAAATAAACAAAAAAATAAAAGCGTAGATTGGTGTTTTTATTATACTCGCTTCGCGAGTGAAATTGGCTCGCTACGGAATCAGACAAAAATTCTTTTTGCCTGTTCCTCCGCTCACCAATTATAGCAAACCTTTAATTCAAAACAAGGCCAAATCATGTTCAAAATTATAAGCGAAGCTTGAAATTTCTTCGTTCGGAGTCAAATCAAAAGAAGACTTTTGTTTGACGTCCTCGCTCATAAATTATGGCTAAACTATGATTTAGGATGCATTAACCTAATTTTCATAATACGCCGAATTCAGAAAAAAAGAAGCCCCAACACTTTTTGTGTTGGGGCTTTTCCAATTTTCCAAAGGCCAAAAACCAAATTTCCTTAACTCCCACAAGCCTGCCTTGCCGAAGCTTTAGCGTAGGCAGGCTTGCCTTGCCGAAGCTTTAGCGTAGGCAGGAAGCAGAACCATAGTTGGAGTTGGCATAGCCGGATAAATTGCAGCACAGCCTGGGCCTGCCAAAGTAGAGGAAGAGGCAAGGCACGCGGTCCGCACCAGACCGAGAGCCCGGAAGATCAATATAGTGATCTTTCAAGACGTCTGGGTATTGAGCGATGAGATTGGATCCTTCGACCGCGGTTAAACCGCGACGTTGTTTGGCGAAGTCCTGAACGCAGGTGTCGGGTGATTTGCCCAACATCTTCTTGCCGTTTTCCACGCCGTAAATCCAGTAAGGCGTATCGTGTGTTAACACGGTGTCCTTGAGGCTGTTGAGATTAAGGTTATTCCTGCCACCGATCAGTTTCATCTGCTTGTCGATGGAAATGATATTGGCTGGGACGACCAAGAGCGCGCCCTCCTTGTCCTCGGGAATCGGAATGAGTTTGGTGAACGCTTCTTTGGTCATGCCAGCGGCTTCGGGATACCCGAGCTGGATTAAACGGGAGAGCTGGACTTCACGGGTAAGGAACCACCGATGGTTCGAGAGACCAAGACCACCCCAGTAAAGATCATCCTGCGAGCTGATTTTTAGCGCCTGCCGTAAAACTTCGCCTAACCTGCTCTGATGGCCAATCCAGTATTGCGCTTCCTCGGGGAGTAAATCTTTCGGCAGCTGTTTTAACACAGCGGCCGAAAGCTCGAGCAACTGACCAACGCTCGGGATAAGGACAGTCTCATGATTTTTCATGAGCAGTTCCTCCTTTTGGTTTGTTATTTGTCCTGTTAAATAATCCTTCGCTGTTTGCGAAGAATTAAACAGGAATTGTAATGATCTATGTTAAACGGTAATAGATTTTAACGAAAATGTCAAATCAAAAAATTCTATTTTCTACCCCGAACCACGCCGGGTTCGGGGTAGCCCAGCACCCCACGTGGTGCAGGGCTAAATTCTATATTTAATCTACATCCCTATTTTCTTGAGCTCTTCCAATAATTCTTTTTGTTTGTGATTAAGATGTTTGGGAATATTAATGTTAACGGTCACCAAATGATCGCCTCGCTCGCGGCTGTCCAAATACGGCACGCCTTTTTCGCGCAACTTAAAAACTGAGCCTGATGTCGTGCCAGCTGGAATTTTTAAAACGACCTCGCCATCAATGGTTTTAACTTTAATTTGATCGCCTAAAACCGCCTGGCTGATAGAAATTTCTTGTTCGGAATATAAATTATTTTCTTCGCGGGTAAAATATTTATCTTGCGCCACGCGCACAATAACATATAAATCACCGCTCACGCCTCCTTTTTGACCGACATTGCCCTTGCCGCTTAAACGAATCGCCTGCTTATCGTCGATGCCGGCCGGAATTTTAACCGTTAATTTTTCTTTTGTTTTAATCCGTCCGTCGCCGCGGCACTCTTTGCAGGACTTTTCCGCTTTTTTGCCCTCGCCATGGCAGTCAGGGCAAGTAGCCACGCTTTGCATTTGTCCCAAGAAAGTTCTTTTAATGGTCATTACTTGGCCGGCGCCTTTACAGGTCGGGCAAGTAATAATTTTACCGTGCGGATCAGCGCCGCTCCCGTCGCAATTTCTGCATTTTTCATAACGCTCAACGCTTATTTCTTTTTCCGCGCCGAAAATTGCTTCTTTAAATTCTAAATTTAAAACGATCTCCAAGTCGCTGCCCTTTCTTCGCCTTGAAGATTTGCCGGTTCTGGATGCGGCTCCGCCTCCGAAACCGAAAATATCGCCAAAAATATCACCGAGATCAAATTCGTCCCCGCCGAAGTTAAAAGAAAATCCTTGATCGCCGCCGAAACCTCCGGCTGAACGATAGTTCATCCATTCGTTGAAATTATCAAAACCCGATTGTCCTTGCGATCGCGCTTGTTCAAAAGCGTTGCCGTATTGATCGTATTGGGCGCGCTTGGCAGGATCAGAAAGAATTTGATAGGCCTCATTAATTTCCTTAAATTTTCGCGCGTCTCCGCCAGGTTTATCCGGATGATATTTTTGCGCTAAATCGCGAAAAACCCGCTTGATTTCATCAGCGGAAGCTTTTTTATCAACACCCAAACTTTGGTAATAATCTTTGGCCATTTATTATAAACTTAATTCTTCTACTTCTTTTTGGGCTTTTTCGATTTTCACAAAACTGATTAACCGCAAAAACGAAAATAAAATCTTCGCCACCCAAATACCGAGAAAAGCAATTGTGGCAAAAATACTGAAAACAACCAAAAAGAAAATGACAGCCAAAAGAATAGAGAGCTCTTTTTGGTGCGTTCCTAATAAAGGAGACAAAATGGCGTTTAATTTAGCGGCGGCAAATTTAGACAAAACGTTTTCTATTTTGTCTTGGCCGTTAATTTCAAAACCAAATTGCTTGCTCAGCGCTTTTTTCTGTTCGGTTAGCATAGCGGAAGCGGGACCCTGAAGTTGTTTGGAAAGCTCTCCTTCCAACAATTTTTTAACTTGTTCGTTCTTCAAAAGGATATTTATGTCCAAATTGTCATTGCCGGTTATTTTTTTAATCTGATTCAATATCTCTGGCGGAACCGCTTGCGAATTAATTTGATTTTTTCCAGTCGAACTAAGGCCTTGCTGAAGCAAAGAAGCGGAAATAAATTCATCCACGGTCATACCGGGCTGATACAAAGGAACCATTTTGCCGAAAATACCGCCGAGCAAAGACGGGGGAACAATTTTAATGAAGTTGTCAGGTATGACAATTTTTTGATCTTGTTGTGAGCTCATTAGAGGATCGTTCAAATAAAAAACGAAGCTGAGCGATAAAGATAAAGCAAGAATCATAAACAACATCCCTCTTTTCATAATGCGGTTAAAAAACACTTTGACATATTTTTTGGCCTCCAGATTAACCAGCTCATAACCAAGAACGAAACAAACAAAAAATATTACTAAAGCGCAAATATAGATTAACGAAAAATGAAAAAATAAAATTACCGACGCGCCTGAGAGTAAAAATTCTAAATACACGAATAAACGATTACGAACTATCACCATTATTAACCCTTGCACCGCCAAGAAAATGATAAATAAAACGCCGAAACCGATTAAACAATTCAGAAAGTTGGTGGTCTGGGGACTGAAGAGTAAAAATGTTTGCCGCCAAAATAAAATACTTACAACTAAGCCCGCCGCGACCAAAATTAGAGCTTTGACTGTTTTGTTCATAACATTAACAATGCGATAAAATTAAATTTATTATCAAGCGAGCGAGAGAAGTAAAAAACTTTGTTTTTTATTTCCGAGCGAGCGCGGATATCACGGAGTTATACCCTTTATTTTTCTGTTTCTTTATATTCCCCTTCTATCGGACCTTCATCTGATTTTTTCTCTTCTTTTGGCGGTTCTTGCGCTGGACCGGCTTGGCCCGGTTGTCCGGGTTGGGCTGTCGGACCGGCGGCCTTATATAATTCCGCGCCGATTTTTTGAACCACATCGCTTAATTCCTGCATACCCTTCTTAAGCGCGTCGCCATCGTTTCCGTCTTTTAATTTTTTGAGTTCGGCGACTTTGTCTTCAATCGCTTTTTTATCTTCCGGTTTAATTTTATCCGCGAAATCTTTTATGGTTTTCTCGCAGGTATAAATTAAAGTATCAGCCTGATTGCGCGAATCAATCAATTCGCGTCTTTGGCGATCTTCGTTAGCGAATTGTTCTGCTTGTTTTTTCATTTGTTCAATTTCTTCTTTGGACAAAGCCGTAGAATCCTTAATCACAATATTCTGCGAACGGTTAGTGGCCTTATCTTTAGCGGTTACGCTTAAAATGCCGTTTGCGTCAATGTCAAAAATTACTTCAACTTGAGGAATGCCGCGCGGCGCCGGCGGAATGCCGTCTAAAAGAAATCTGCCCAAAGTGCGGTTGTCGCTGGCCATCGGACGCTCGCCCTGTAAAACATGAATTTCCACCGAAGTCTGGCTGTCGGCAGCCGTGGAAAACGTCTGCGATTTAGATGTCGGAATAGTGGCGTTGCGATCAATTAACGGCGTCATTACTCCGCCTAAAGTTTCAATGCCTAAAGTCAAAGGCGTAACATCCAAAAGCAAAACATCTTTAACTTCGCTCTCGCCGCCTAAAATCGCACCTTGAACGGCCGCGCCCATGGCCACGCATTCCATCGGATCTATGCCTCTTTCAATTTTTGGACCGAAATAACTTTCAATAAATTTCTGAATTATAGGCATGCGCGTCGGACCGCCGACTAAAATTGCTTTTTCAATATCCTTTGGCGTAATTTTAGCGTCGGTTAAAGCTTGATCCAAAGGACCGCGGCAGCGATTAACTATCGGTTGAACCAATTCTTCTAATTTAGCGCGGGTGATTTTCAATAAAAGATGTTTTGGTCCCTGCGCGTCGGCCGTGACAAAAGGAAGATTAATTTCTGTTTCCATAGTGGATGATAATTCAATTTTGGCTTTTTCCGCGGCTTCTTTAATTCTCTGAATAGCCATTTTGTCGTTTCTTAAATCGATGCCGTTCTGATTTTTAAATTCAACAGCGATATAATCAATTAAAACATTATCCATATCCGTGCCGCCGAGTTGGGTATCGCCAGAAGTGGATATAACTTCAAAAACGCCCTGGCCGAAATTCATAATCGTCACGTCCAGAGTACCGCCGCCCAAATCAAAAACTAAAACTTGCTGATCTTTGTCTTTGGTTTTATCCAAGCCGTAAGCTAAAGCCGCGGCCGTAGGTTCATTGATAATGCGGATAACTTCCAAACCGGCAATCGCGCCCGCGTCTTTAGTCGCTTGGCGCTGCGCGTCGTTAAAATAAGCCGGAACGGTAATAACCGCTTTCTCAACCTTGTCGCCCAAATATAATTCAGCGTCTTTTTTTATCTTTTGCAAAATAAAAGCTGAAATTTGCTGTGGCGTGTATTCTTTATCAAGAACCGGAAATTTGTAATCCGTGCCCATTTTACGCTTAGCCGCGTAAACCGTGCCTTGTGGGTTAGCCACTAACTGGCGTCTGGCCGGTTCACCGACCAAAAGTTGTCCGTCCGAAGTAAAAGCCACGTAAGACGGAAAAGCTTTGCCGCCGACAAGCGTGGTGCCTTCGGCCGAAGGAATCATTTTTGGCCGACCGGCTTCCATATAAGCCGCGGCTGAATTAGAAGTGCCAAGGTCAATACCTATAATTTTTGCCATACTTTTATTATTATAATTATTTAATTACACATTGTTCTTTAAACTATTGATACCTATTATTTTGCCATACCAGGTAGTAGAAATTCGATGCTTCTTAAAGTGTGATTATTAAGAAACACGCTGGAAGCAAAGAATTGGTTATTTTATTAATGATGAGACCGGGCAATGGAATGAAGCAAAAGCACTATCGAATTTTCACTACCTGGCATATATTTTTGTTTTATTTAAATTCTTTTTCTCAAATCTTTGGTCGAGCCAATATACTAATGAGTTGTCTTTTTACTAAATAAAATATAAACATACCACATAACAGTTTCTAACGGGGTTTATTCCCTTTTTTAACTTGAACCTTGATTTTGGGTAAAACTTTTGGAGCCGCTTTCGGAACTTCAATCTTCAAAAGCCCATCAGCGTAAGAAGCGGTTGCCTTATCGCCTATGACATGCACCGGCAATTTCATCGCGCGATAGAAAGAGCCGTACCTGGCCTCTTTGCGATAATAATTCTTTTCGTCCACTTCGGTTTTCTTTTCGCTTTCACCTTTGATTGTTAAAACATCGTTTTCGATGGAAACATCAACCTTCTCTGGATCAATGCCGGTAATAGGGCTTTCTATAACTAATTTGTCTTTATCTTCGTAAACATCAAGCGCCGGAATAAGATCCGTTGATTTTAATTCTTTAAATTCATTCTCCATATCTGGCCATTTTATGAGACGATGGAATTCGTCCCACGGATCAACATATCCGCCGCGCCAAGGAATTAATGGATTCATATTTTTATATTTACTTAATTACTTATTCAATGATTACTTTTGCCGGCCTGATTAATTTGCCGTTCAATAAATAACCAGCCATTATTTCTTCTTTAACGATTGAATTGTTGTTTTCTTCTGTTTCACCTTCTTCGCTCACTCTTTTTTCAATTGCCTCGTGTCTTGATGGATCAAATTTTTCTCCTATGGTTTTTATTTTTTCTAAGCCTATTTCTTTCAAGAAATTTTTTATTTGCTGGCCGACCAGCAACAAACCCTTACCCGCCTCGCTTTCTTGGTCAATGTGCGGCATTAACATTTGAAAACTGTCCAAAACCGGCAATAATTTTTGGACGAAATTAAAATTGCTGAACTCAATCCATTCCAATTTTTCACGCGCCATTTCCCTTTGCAAATTAAGATAATCGGCTTTAGCGCGTTTCCATCCGTTTAAATATTCTTCGGCTTGGCGTTTTAATTCTTCGGTTGTTAAATCAAGGGGCTCTTTCTCGTTTTCATCGTTTGAAGTTGTTTGATTTTGATTTTTTTTGTCTGGCATTTATTTATATTTTATTTAACATTTCCTTCAAATTTCTCATCAAGGCAATATTCTTATTGTAATTCATTCGCATCGGACCTAATAAACTAATAACTGTCTGCCGATTGCCAATGAAATCCGTGGGAACAGTAATTAAACTGCATGCCCGGCCGAAAGGACAGGCTTCTCCCAAAAATATCTGCAGTTCTTTGCGGTTTATGGAAGGCAAAAATTCTCCCCAAACTTCATCAGCTCGATCAATGACTTCGGAAAACCGATGGATTAATTTAAGATCGGCGAATTCCGGCTGGCCGAAAAGAAAGGTGAATCCGGTATAATAATAATCATTTTTGTCAAAAGCGAGCAAAATTGCCTCTTCGGTCGCGTTCGCCATTTCTTTGGCTATTTTTTTTAAAACTAAATCTTTTGATTCGTGTTTGTTTTTTGATAAAAGATTTTTCCAAAAATTAATTTCCGGCGACGGCCTCTCTTTGATTTTCAAATGATCTAAATAATAGCGATAGGCCGATTCTGAAGGAACGCGTCCGGCCGAAGTATGGGGCTGAACTAAAAAATTATCTTGAGTTAAAGCCGTCATTTCATTTCTAATAGTGGCCGGCGAAATCTTGCCTAAGCGTTTAGCCAAAAACTCCGAGCCAACCGGCTGGCTGGTCCGAATATATTCTTCAATAATTAAATTTAAAATCTTTTCTTGTCGTTGAGTCAACATTAGAATTTAGAAAGTAGAAAGTAAAATTTAGAGTTAAGAATAAAGTTATTAAATTCTTGAAGCGTAAAACTCGCAAACCAAAACCTCGTCAATACTACAAGCTACGCGCGCGCTTCATACGATATATAATTGTAAAACAATAATTAGCACTCGTCAAGTGCGAGTGCTAATTGCTTGTGGAAAAGTTTAAAGCCTTGACTTTTTCACCAAAAACCTATAAAGTTTACCATATCAAATTGATCTTTAATAACAAAAAGACAAAAGGAGAAATTCTATGTTGGATGTCATAGCGGCTTTCATTTCTGTCATTGGCGTTATTACCCTCGTTTTTTTCTTCATACTGTTCGCCGTTCTCGTGATTATATGCGCCGTGGTTTCCATTTATATCATGGGTGGCATTGCCGTTGGAATCGTCATTGTAGCTAATCTCTTCCTGGCGATCCCGCGAAAAGTAAAATCCATATTTACCGCCATTCGTCGCAAAATCGAACCGGTTCGAAAGTAATATCAACATTAATAATTATCAAAGGAGATACCTCTATGATCGCCACGATCGCCCTGTACATCTTGCTCGGTCTAGTTGCCCTGTTCCTTTATGTGATATTGGGCAGCATCGCTAAAAGACTGGGTGCCCTACTCTTGGCTGCGACCGAAGTAGTAGAAAAATTGGAGTGGGATCGCGAGAAATTTTTAAACACCTACGAAAACGTCAAATTAAACGTCTACAAAAACGGCGGAACAAAAGACTTCGACAATATGCCCCTCAGGGCTCTTTGGCCAATCGTATTGGCAGCTACTGTGGTCGCATCCGCGATACTGGTCATCGTCGGAATCGCCAAAATGGCGTGGATCATCCTCAAATTCATCCTCAAATTCATCGGCCGGGCCTTCAAATGGGCCTGGAAAGCGTAAGATCGCTCAAAGGACACAGAAAAAATCTGTGTCCTTTTTCTATTACCATAGTAAAAATTTGATATAAAGATTTATTTTTTAGAGGTCGCACCCTCAGAGAGTGCGACCTCCCAGAAACAAACTTCACGCTTTATTTTACTTTCTACTTACTACTTTTCCCGATTTTGTCCATCGCTTTGCGATGGCTCCAAAATCGTGGATCCTCGATTAGTAAACAAAAACTTTTAGTTTTTGTACTAATCGGGACTATTTTCTCGTAATTCATGCTCCATGCTTCCGTCCTACTCCACAGTAACTGATTTGGCCAAATTTCTCGGCTTATCAATGTCGCATCCTCTGGCCGCGGCCATATAATAAGATAACAGTTGAAGCGGGATAACATTAACAATCGGCGAAATAAAACCGGCGGTTTTGGGAACATAAATAACTTCGGTGGCGAAATTTTTAATGTCTTCATTCCCTTCGGTGGCGATGGCGATAATATTTCCGCCGCGCGCCCTGACCTCTTCAATATTACTCATCACTTTCTGATAAATTATATCTTCGGTGTCCGTGGCGACAACCACAACCGGCATATTTTGATCAATTAAGGCAATCGGGCCGTGTTTCATTTCCGCGGCCGGATAGCCTTCGGCGTGGATATAGGAAATTTCTTTAAGCTTCAAGGCGCCCTCTAAAGCCACCGGGAAATTATAGCCTCGTCCCAAATAAAGAAAATTATTATATTTGATGTATCTTTCCGCGATATTTTTAATGGAATCGGCGTTTTTCAAAATCTTTTCAATAATTTTAGGCAAAGCTAAAACCGAATTAAGCCTGGCCTGCATATCTTCATCAGACATTTTTCCTCGCGCTTTCGCTAAATACAAAGCCAGCAAGGATAAAACCGTCACCTGTGAAGTAAAGGCCTTAGTTGAAGCCACGCCGATTTCCGGTCCGGCGTGCAAATAAATGCCTGCGTCGGTTTCGCGGGCAATAGTTGAACCCACCACGTTCACAATACCGAAAACTTTTCCGCCCGCGCTTTTAACCTTACGTAGAGATTCCAAAGTATCGGCTGTCTCGCCTGATTGACTGATTACAAAATAGGGCGTGTCGGTGTTGACGATTGAGCCCTTATAACGAAATTCCGAAGCGTATTCTACTTCGGTCGGCAAACTGGCTAAATTTTCAAAAAGGTATTCTGCGATTAAACCGGCGTGCCAGCTTGTGCCGCAAGCCACAAAAACTATTCTTTCTGATTTCGCCAGAGAATCCAGATAATCAATCAAACCGCCGAGCTTCACCCTATTCTCGCTTAAAATAATTCTGCCGCGCATCGCGTTGCTTACAGTATCCGGCTGATTAAAAATTTCTTTCAACATAAAATGAGGAAAACCGCCTTTTTCAATCTGCGCCAGATCCCAGGCGATCTCACTTGTCTCGCGCTCCACTTCTTTGTTGTCTAAAGTAAAAATTTGATAACTCCCATGATTTAAAACAACCACTTCGCGGTCATTTAAATAAACGACCTTGCGCGTGTATTCAACCACGGCTGTGGGGTCAGAAGCCACAATATAATCGCCGTTATCGCAAATGCCGAGAATTAAAGGACTGCCGCAGCGCGCCGCCACCATTTTGTCGGGTTCTTTCGCGGAAATAATCGCCAATCCATAAGTTCCTTCCACTAAAGACAAAACTTTTTGCACAGTAGCGACCAAATCCCCTTCGTAATAATCTTCGATCAAATGCGGGATAACTTCTGTGTCGGTTTGAGAAGTAAATTTATGGCCTTTTTCTTCTAACCACCTTTTTAAGCTCGCGTAATTTTCAATGATGCCGTTATGGACAATCGCGAACTGTTTATGACAATCGAAATGCGGGTGCGCGTTTTCCTCTGAAGGCACGCCATGCGTTGCCCAACGCGTATGAGCAATAACAAGCGATCCCTTAAGCGGATTATTTTTTTGTTTCTCTTCTAAAGCCGCCACCCTGCCCTTAACCTTTATAGATTTAATTTCTTGATTATCAACAACCGCCATACCAGCCGAATCATAACCGCGATATTCTAACCTTTTTAATCCTTTAAGGCAGATTTCTGTGCCATCATCTTTGCCGATATAACCAACTATTCCGCACATATTTTTAAAAGTTAAAAATTAAAGGTTAAAAGTAAAAAATAAATTTTAAATTTTACGCTGTTGTTTTACGCTTTGCATTTTACGCTTTACGCTCCCTAAGATAACTTTCTATAAATTCATCTAAATATCCGTCTAAAACTTTTTGAATATCGCTGGTTTCGTAATTCGTCCGATGATCTTTAACCATTTTATACGGCTGCAAAACATAAGAACGAATCTGATTGCCCCATGAAGCGCTTTTATATTCGCCGCGCAATCTTTCCCTCTCGGCCTCTACTTTCGCTTCATAATATTGATAAAGTTTGGCCTGCAAAATTTTCATGGCGCGTTCACGATTTTGATGTTGCGAACGTTCGCTTTGGCAACTTACCGAAATCCTGCTCGGCAAATGAGTAATCCTGACGGCAGTTTCCACTTTTTGAACATTTTGTCCACCCGCGCCGGAAGATAAATATGTGTCAATTTTTATATCATCCGGTTTAATCTCTATTTTCGCGTCTTCTATCTCCGGAATCACTTCCACTAAGACGAATGAAGTGTGTCGCATCTTTTCCGAGTCAAAAGGTGAAATGCGCACTAAGCGGTGAACTCCTGCCTCGCCTTTCAAATTTCCATAAGCGTAATCGCCTGATATTTCAAGTGTAACGCTTTTAATGCCTGCTTCCGAAGCAGCGCTGATTTCTACAATCTTGACTTGCCAATCTCGTTTTTCCGCGAATCTAAGATACATGCGCAAAAGCATTTCCGCCCAATCTTGAGCATCCACCCCGCCGGTACCGGCATGAATTGATAAAATCGCGTCGCTTTTATCGTATTTCTTTCCCAAAAAAATCAGGAGCTCCATTTTAACCAATTCTTTCTCTAATTCAATAATTTTTGTTTCTATTTCCGGACGCAAAGAAACACTGGCATCTTCGTTATCTAAATGAGCAACCTCTAAAAGATCGTTGATGTTCTTCTCTAATGATTCCCATTTGGCCAGACTCTCTCTAAGACCGCCTAGTCGTTTCATTATTTTCTCTGCTTCGGGTGGATTTTGCCAAAAATTGATTTCGGCCGACTTTTCTTCTAAATCAATAATTTCTTTTCTGATTTTAGAGAAGTCAAAGAAACCCCTGTGTCTTGGAAAAACGTTCTTTTAGAATTTCCAATTTGTTGATTAAGTCTTTAAGCATTTTTTATAATATTAATTTTTCCTTTCTCTATGATAATATTATGCCAGTTTTTTTAAAAAATACAATAAATGAAAAGGCGGTCAAGTATTTCCTTGAACCGCCTTTTATTTTTTGACTTTGGGCTGGTAGCGGATATTGCGAGCCAAGAGTTTTAGTAAACGGGCGTAATGACTCGAAGTCATTTGCCTAACCATCATTTCGGGAAGCCGATAAATTAACGCGTGCGGCATGTCGGGCGCGACCAGATGAAGACATTCGTGAAGCAAGCTATTGAAGAATCCGCGCCGATAAGGATTGAGACGAATAATTTTCTTGCTCGTCTCTTTGTCTGTGGCATCACCGAAGAAATGTGGCGGCTTCTTTCTTTTGCTGCCCGGAAGTATGCGTTCATTGGCAGCGATAGTCCGGCGATCAGGGAAAATGACCACAAGCTTGCCGCTTCTCAGAAGCTTAAAAATTTTGGCCAGCCACCGATACAGCTCCATCTTATCCAGTCTTTTACCGTATGTCTGATAATAAAGACCTCGAGACATGATCGCCACCCCCTTTCTGTTGATTGTTTTAATGAACTCTTAAGATAAAAGGTATTAAACCTTTTGATATCTGCGCTTGCTCGGAAATAAAAATAAAATTTTTATTTCGCTCGCTCGCTTGATAATAATTTTAAGCCCGAATTAGACATTTGACAAGTGGATCAATTTTTTTCGCTAACGCGTTAAGGTCTAATTCTTGAGCATTTTCGGGTGTTCTATCTCCGGCTAACAAGCTGTTTTCGGAACGAAATTTTTGCAGAACATAACGATTAGCTCCTTTTATTTCCTGCGCTATTTTTTTAATATCGTCAACAGTTAACAGTCCGGGGACAACGGTCGTGCGAAACTCATAATCAATATCAGATCCTTTGATCAAACTAATTGATTTCTTAATGTCCTCTAAATTAATTTCCGCGCCGGCGAGTTGATCATATTTTTCATGATTTAACGGCGCCTTTATATCCATAGCTAAATAATCTATTAATTTATTTTTTAATAATTTTTCAATAATCTTCGGATAAGTGCCGTTTGTCTCCAACCCAACCAAAAATCCCGCTTTTTTAATTTTTTCAAAAAACAGCCACAAATCACCGCTGTCGCCGCAAAGCGTCGGTTCTCCGCCGGTCACCACCAAGGCGTCCAAAAAATCTTTATTTTTATTCAAATATTCTAAAATTTCTTCTTCGAAAATTTTGGGCAGATATTCGCTGTTTAAAACTAAGTCTCGGTTATAACACCAAGGACATGAAAAATTACATCCACCCATAAAAACAACCGTTGAAATTTTACCCGGCCATTCAATTAAAGATTGTTTTTGCCAACCGCGGAAAAACATAAAATAGAATATATCCCGATTTCTTCCAAATCTTTTGATTTGGTAAAGAAATCGAGGATCCCGACCAAGGCGTCGGGAGAAGTTAGCCCTGCGCCACGTAGGGTGCTGGGCTACCCCGAACCCGACGTGGTTCGGAGTAGAATAATGAAAAATAATTATAATAAGAAAAATCATCGATGGCAAATGAACGAAGCCCCTCACATGGGAACGATATGTTTTGTCTTTGTAGAGAAAGACGCTTTTTATTTTAAATAGATTCTTGGTTTTTGTTTTATATATCAAAGGAAAAATATATTAAATTCCTTAATCATTCCCATGTGAGGGGTTGACAAAATCGTCAAAATTTATTACAATTATCTTAAATCAAATCAAGCATTAACAGTTCTTTAAATAACAACAAACGGAGAAAACTTCCATGAACCTTATCGACTACATCACCCTGGTCTTATTCGTCCAGATCGTCCGTGGCGGCATCATCGGCATCATCCTCGGCATCATCGGCATCATCGCCTGTAGTGTTGTTGGTAATGTTGTTGGCGGTATTGTCGGTAATGTTGTTGGCGGTATTGTCGGTGGTATTATCGTCGGTATCATCTACTTCATCATCGGGAGTCGGAATAGTCGTTAATAATCGCCAAAACAAAAAAGGGCACAGAAAAAATCTGTGTCCTTTTTCTATCCCTGCAGTAAAAATTTATTTTTTCCGCCAGAGGCGGACCAGCCTTGGGCTGGGAATTTTGGAATTACTCGCCTACTCCGCCAGCCCCGAATAGCAGACACTACGCGTCGCTACGGGGTAAACTGAGCGGATTCTACTTTCTACTTACTACTTTTCCCGATTTTGTCCATCGCTTTGCGATGGCTCCAAAATCGTGGATCCTCGATTAGTAAACAAAAACTTTTAGTTTTTGTACTAATCGGGACTATTTTCTCGTAATTCATGCTTCTCGCTTCGAGATTTAGTCATTAAAAGATTTTCGGTGCGGCCGAAATCCGCCACGACTACCGCCACGATCATCGCCGCCTCGGCTGCCAAAACGGGGTCTCCCGCCGCCGAAACTTGATCTTGCGGGGCGAGCCGGCAATTCCGGCAAAGGATTGCCGCTTTCGTCTTTCATTAAAGCGCGCATTGAAAGATTGATTCTGCCCTTCTCGTCTTTTTCAATAACTTTGACTTTGACCTTGTCGCCTATTTTCATAACATCTGACGGGTGTTCGGTGCGGCCAGCGGCCATTTGCGAAACATGAACCATACCTTCGGTGCCGGGAATCAATTCCACAAAAGCGCCGAAATCAAGTATTCTCGTAACCGTGCCTTCAAATTCTTCCCCTACTTCAACTTCCCGCACGATATCTTTAATCATATTAATGGCTTTTTCCATACCCTCGCCATTCGTAGAAGTTACTGCCACCGTGCCGTCTTGAGCAATATCAATCGTGGCGCCGGTTTTAGCGATAATACCATTAATAACCTTACCGCCCGGACCGATAACTTCGCGAATTTTTTCAATATCAATTTTAAAGGAAATGATTCTCGGCGCATAAGTAGACAGTTCCGCTCGCGGAGCCGCTAATTCGGCGGTAATAATTCCTAAAATATCTTCTCTGCCTTTTTTAGCCGCTGATAACGCGTCGCGGATAATATCAAAAGTCAGGCCGTAAGTTTTAGTATCCATTTGAATCGCGGTAATGCCTTTATTGGAACCGATTACCTTAAAGTCCATACCGCCCGGACCGTCTTCCAGGTCTTGCAAGTCGGTAAAAACTTTATAACGCTTCATTTCCTTGTCTACTTCTTCCGAAGCTAAACCGATGGCCACGCCGGCTACGATATTTTTAACCGGCACGCCCGCGTCCATCAAAGATAGCATCGAAGCGCAACAAGAAGCCATTGAAGTCGAACCGTTTGAAGATAAAACTTCGGATACGACTCTAATAGTATAAGGAAAAATGTCTTGGTCCGGAATAATGGCGGCGATACCCCTTTCCACCAAAGCGCCGTGGCCTGTTTCTCGCCTGCCGGTTTGCCTTAATGGTTTAACTTCTCCGCTGCAATAAGGCGGAAAATTATAATGATGCATAAAACGCTTGCGGCCGCTTTCTTCCATAGTGTCTAAATATTGCTCCATACCGGGCGCGCCCAAGGTAACAGTTGCCAGAACTTGCGTTTCGCCGCGGGAAAATACCGCTGAACCGTGCGGACGCGGTAAAACATGAACCGCTGTAGCCAAAGGCCTAATCTCGTCTAAGGCGCGGCCGTCGATGCGCTGGCCTTTCTCTAGAATTTTCCGGCCAACCGCTTTATAAATAAGACTATGAACATAGTTATAAATTTTGCCGCGGCGATCTTTGCCAACACCTTTTTCTAACAACATCTCGTCTATCTTGTGGCTTAAGGCCTCGGCCGCGCCAGTCCGCTGCTCTTTTACTTTTAAGAATGTCTTAAATAAATAATCGTCTCCGCGCTCTTCCACAAAATCTTCCGCCAACTTTTTTAATTCCTCGTCAGTTGGCGAAGATTCATCTGTTTTTTTCTCTATCACGGCTTTAGTTTTTCCTATTTCTTTTCGTATTTTATTAAAGAATTCCATTAATTGTTTTATTTCTTTCCTAGTTGCGTCCATCGCCTCGTACATTTGATCTTCGGGAATTTCCTTGGCGCCGGCTTCAAGCATTAAAATCCTATCGCCGGTTCCGGCCACCACCAAATCTAAATCGCTGGTAAGGCGCTGGGCATAAGTCGGATTAATAATTAATTGCCCGTCAACGCGGCCAACGCGCACGCCGACCACCGGCCCTTCCCAAGGGATATCAGAGATCGCTAAAGCGCAACTCGTCGCGTATAAAGCAATAATATCAGGATCGTTCTCCTGATCCAAAGAAAGAACGGTATTGACAACCTGAATCTCGCGGCGCGTTTCTTGATTGAATAAAGGACGGATAGGCCTGTCGATTAAACGACCAGCTAAAATAGCTTCGTCTGGCGGCCGAGTTTCGCGTTTAATAAACTTTGAACCTTTTATTTTTCCGGCTGCGTAAAAACGCTCTTCATATTCTACGGTTAAAGGAAGAAAGTCTACGCCTTCGCGATCTTCTTTCCCCATCACGGCCGTGGCTAAAACAACCGTTTCGCCGTATTGGACCGTGCAAGCGCCATTAGCTTGGCCAACCCATTCGCCGGTTTTAACGATTAACTTCCTGCCATTAAATTCTGTCTCAAATTGTTTTAACATAGATTTATATCTCTTTAATGTCCGTGGCGTTCAAATAGCCCGAACGAAAATTATACTTTAATTGTTCTAAAAATTTTAAACCATCTATAGGAAATAATTTATTCTTATCAACTGAAGAATAATCAGTAATCCCGTTTTGCCTCAAAGACTCAATAAATTTTTCATCGCCCTTAAAGTTAATCGACCCGTTTTCCAAAAAACAATTGGCCAGCAATGATTGCGAGGCGTTGCTTTCTAATTTGAAAATTTCAACAAAATACATCTTTTCGTGAATTATTTTAATTAATAACTAAAATCCGCGATATCTTCGTCGGTGATTCTTTTTTTATACATTACTCGTTCTATGCGGTCGAAAAAATTATCTATTTCTTCCGACTTGAGCAATTCATTTAACATATTTCTCAAAATTTCTAAATTTTCTCTGTTGGAAAAGGCCTTCTCTATGTTATTAATAATTTCTTCGGGTATTTCTTTTAAAGAAAGGAGTTTGTCTGTGCCTTCGGCCCGCAGAACCGTACCTTTGCGAAAACTTAAACTATTATCTATGCAGATTAATCTTTCTTGTTTATTTTGATCCACTATAAATATATTCGGCAAAGACCGGCCTGTATTCCAGATAATAAAATCTAAAACTGCCATTTTAGTGAAGTCTTGTTCATTTATGGCGACCAAGTCGGACAAGCTCTCAATCTGCCACCCAGCTCGGTGAATAGGAATATATTCTTGCAAAGAGCCGATTTCGCCGCTAATCTCACGAATCACCGTAGGCGGAATTAAATTAAAACTAAAAAAGCGATCCACTAAATAAGCGGCGCGCTCTCTTTTATAATAATCGCCGTACCAATAACCGAGCTCCGGAAAATCTACTTCGCCACTCGCTGGTTTAAAAATAGCGCCGGCCACTTCCGGCGAAGCCAGTTTTATATAAAAAACTTCGTTGCTTCCCTGCACTCGCCTGGGTTCGCCGTCAATCTCCGCGCTCTTTAGAATTGTTTCCTTTTGGTCGAAAATTAATTCTTTTTTACCTTCTTTTTCAGGAGAAAAGACAACCTTCTCTTTTTCGGACATACCCCGTATATCATCTTCCAGAGCCAAACGCCTTTTAATGACATTTGTATCTTGGAAGTTTAGATCAAGGAATTGGTATTCCTTAATATTGTTTAAATAACGTTTTTGGCGTTTGGCATTTACCCAGCAAGGCAACCTACGAAATAGATAAACTGGAATAGCGATAAAATGTGGTGGGGAAAAAATAACTCTCTAAAAATGCGCTGGAAGTTGTATTACGGGGCATACCCCGTATATCATCTTCGATATTTTAATAACCTTTTGGATCTTAGTAAATATTTATGTTTATAAATCTAACCAACAAAATTTTCCCAGATTTTTCTGGGCCGACCAGAGTCGGCCCCATCGAAGTTGTATTACGGGGCATAATTATTTTCTACTAATAAATAGAAATTTCCTTTTTTCTTGGCCCAGATCAACAAAATCGTCAGCTGCTTCAATAAGCTTAGCCGAAGTAGTTTTGCCAAAAGCCATTACCTTAACAAAACATCCTTTATTCTCTTTAAGGTAATTGACCAAGGGCACATAATCACCATCGCCGGAGATAAGAACAACCGCGTCCAGCTTATCAGCCAATTTAATGGCATCAACCGCCAAACCCACATCCCAATCGGCCTTTTTCATGCCACCGGAGAAAATTTGCAGATCTTTTATCTTTAATTCAAAACCTTGTCGCTCCAAAGACTCGAAAAAAGTTTGTTCTTCTTCGCTGGGCGAATGTATAACATAAGCAATCGCTCGAATAAGTTGGCGATCGCCGACCGCCTCTTCTAAAATTTTTCTGAAATTGACATTGGCGCGATAAAGATTTTTCGCCGAATGATACATGTTCTGGACATCTACGAAGAGTCCGACACGCTGATTTTGGTAAACACTCATACCGGGTAGTAGAAATTCGATTAAATATATTTTAATTTATTGTTGTAAAAATATTCTTTGAGCATGCGTTTCAACAGGCGTGAACCTTGGCTGGTTTTTAGATATTTTTCTCTGCGGCGGGCGTCTTTTTCATTGAGATAAGCCTCGTAATGAATCAATTTCCATGGCTTGAACGTTTTGGTGGAAAAATTAAGGCCACGATTATGTTCTTGAAATCTCTTTTTGAGATTTTCAGTAAAGCCTATATATAATGTATCATTTTTTAAACTTTGCAAAACATAAACATAATAGAACATAATCGTCAAGCTATCGAATTTTCACTACCCGGCATATATAAATTTATACTTTTAGCTTGCTGGCTACTTTCTCGTACCTTTTGGGATTTACTTGCTGTATATAGCGAAGCAGTTGTCTTCGTTTCCCCACTTTCCTTAGCAATCCTCGGCGAGAAGAAAAATCGTGTTTATGGGTTTGCAGATGCTTGGTTAGCTCCTTGATTTCTTTAGTCAAAAGACCGACTTGGACTTCGGTTGAACCGGTATCAGTGGGATGAATTTTAAATTCGTTTAAAATTTTATTTTTATCGTCCTTCTTCAACATAATTTACTTTTATTTTATTACTGTAAGCAAGATTAAATCATATTAACATAAATAAAAAATAATAGCAAGGGATAATTATAAAAAGCCGCCACTTATTTTAGTGACGGCTTTCAATTGTGTATTTTACAACCCCCCAAAGATACGAGACGGGTGATTTTCCTGGGCGGCCATTCTAACACAACACCCAGACGAGCCATCAATGCAGTAATGTTGATACCGTGCGCTTCAGGCGAACGACAAATATAATCTAAATTATACTCTTTGAGCGCCCTCGCTTCCTCTTGCCGCTGGAAAATCCTGGCTCTTGGCTGCCAATAAAGCACGCAGTAGGTTTGGTGATCGCTCCATTGCGGATGAAGCCTCTGCATTCGATCGGCATGCGCGCCAATGTCGAACTCGGTGTAAATCACGTAGATTCTTCGATCGAAATCAAAAACCTCGTTGATCAGCGGCTGATTCGGAGGACATCCGGCCTTTTTTCCGTAATTCGGACAACCATGCGGATGCTTATAATATGGGCATCGACACATGAGCTGGAATTTCTTGTCGTAGAGTATGGCGGTCGGGTCTAGCTGGATTATCATTCTTTTTTCCTTATAGAAATTATATTAAAGAACTGAATCATTATGTAGATTATAGCAGATCTTTGAAGTTTTGTCAAGATCTAATTTAATTGACTATTCAAGCTATGTGTCGTATAATGAAATAATTATGGCTAAAGATCTATCACAATTACTCACGGAATTTCTTGAGTATGTAGAAATTGAAAAAGGCCGTTCTCCCCTAACCAGCCGCAATTATAGTTTTTATCTGAAAAGATTTTTTGCTTGGGCGCGAATAGATAAGCCCCAAGAAATTACTTTGGATAAAATTCGCCAATTTCGCCTTTGGCTTTCGCGTCAAAATAATCCGCGTGGCGGGTTTATCAGCCCATCCACCCAGAATTACCACCTTATCGCCATGCGCACCTTTTTGCGTTGGCTGGCAAAAAACGATGTGCCGTCTCTCGCGCCGGAAAAAATTGAACTAGCCAAAACCGGCGAACGACAAATTTTCTTCTTAGAAGGCAAAGAGTTAGAAAATTTCCTCCAAGCTCCTTTGGACAGCAAGGAGCCGGAAATTATCAAAACTCGCGATAAAGCTCTTATTGAATTGCTGTTTTCTACCGGTACGCGCGTCTCTGAAATAGCTAGCCTAAAAATTGACGACGTTAATTTACAAAAAGACGAATTCGCTGTGCTTGGCAAGGGCAGTAAGTGGCGCGTGGTTTTTCTTTCTAATCAAGCCAAGTATTGGCTTAAAAAATATTTAGACGGACGAAGCGATACCTGTCCCTATCTTTTTGTCCGCCACGACCGCGCCGGGAAAAAAGACCAAGAAAAAGGCTTAACTCCGCGTAGCATCCAAAGACTAGTAAAAAGATATAGCCGCATCGCCGGTATTACCAAAAAAATCACCACGCATACCTTGCGCCACACTTTTGCCACGGACTTGCTGGCCGGCGGAGCTGACCTGAGATCGGTTCAAAGTATGTTGGGGCACGCCTCAATCACCACTACCCAGATCTATACGCACATTACCGATCAACACTTAAGAGAAATCTACGGGAAGTTTCACGACAAAAAAAGAAAATAGGGACGAAGCCCCGTAGAGAATTTTGAGAAAATATCTTTTTAAGGCTTTGCCTTAAACTCAAAATTATTCTACGGGGTTGACAAATCGGTTTTTTGGGATAAAATTTAAAATTGTGTTTAATTTATTAATTGTAAAATCTATGTCTACCGTGCTTTATGTTGTGCTAAGTGTTATTGTTCTATTTCTTTTGTGGGTTATTTCCATTTATAATAGTCTGGTGAGGTCAAAAATTAGAACCGAAGAATCCTGGTCCGATATTGATGTTCAATTAAAAAGAAGGTATGATCTAATCCCTAATTTAATTGAAACAGTCAAAGGTTATGCCCAACACGAAAAAGATGTTTTTGAAAAAGTGACCTTGGCTCGCAGCCAAGCTATGCAAGCGCAAACAATCCAGGACAAATCTCAAGCGGAAAATATTTTAACTAGCACCTTAAAATCCCTGTTCGCTGTAAGCGAAAATTACCCTGACTTAAAGGCCAGCCAAAATTTCTTGAAGCTCCAAGACGAGCTGTCTGATACAGAAAATAAGATTCAAGCAGCCAGACGATTTTACAACAGTAATGTCCGTGATCTAAACATAAAAATTAGCGTTTTTCCCACTAATATATTCGCTAAAATGCTTAATTTCGTTAAAAAAGAATTCTTTCAAGCCGAAGAAGAAGAAAAAGGCGTCCCGCAAGTCAAATTTTAACCTATTCTATTTTCTACTTTCTACTTTCTATTTTCTAATATATGCTTTATTCGCAAATTGATAGCAATAAAAGAAAAAGTTTTATTCTGATTTTTGTTTTCGTGATGATAATCTTGCTTTTGGGCTGGCTGTTCGGAAAATTAACCAATTATGGTTATAATGGATTGATTATAGCTGTGATTATTTCTATCGGGATGTCGTTGGTCGGTTATTATTCAGGCGATAAAATCGCCTTGACTACGGCTGGCGCGAAAAAAATAGAAAAAAACGACAACCCGTATGTTTATAGAATGATTGAAAATTTATGCATTACTGCCGGCCTGCCCACGCCCCAAGTTTATCTTATAAACGATGGCGCAATTAACGCTTTTGCCGCTGGGCGCGACCCAAAGCATGCTTCTATCGCTATTACTACCGGCGCGATCGAAAAATTGGAAAACGAAGAATTAGAAGGTGTGATCGCTCATGAATTATCGCATATTAAAAATTTTGATATCCGCTTGATGACATTGGTCGTTATTTTGGTCGGCACGGCTATCTTGCTGTCCAATTGGTTTTCTCGCGGATTATTTTTTGGCGGGGGACGAAGCCGCAGCCAAAAGGACGGCGGCGTTAACGGAATATTAATGATTATCGGTTTAATTTTAATAATTCTGGCTCCGTTAATCGCTCAACTTATTAAATTGGCGATTTCCCGCAAAAGAGAATTTTTGGCTGACGCTTCTGGCACTCTATTAACTCGTTACCCTACTGGCCTAGCCAATGCCCTGGAAAAAATAAAGTTGGAAAATCAGCCTTTGCAACGAGCTTCAAACGCGACCGCTCATTTATATATCAGTAATCCTTTCGGTTCCAAGCGAAACTCTTTGATGAAATTATTCAACACGCATCCACCCATTGAAGAAAGAATTGTTGCTCTTCGAAAAATGATGTAACGCCCCCATAGCTCAACGGATAGAGCATCAGCCTTCTAAGCTGGTAATAGAGGTTCGATTCCTCTTGGGGGTACCATTTTTATGGTGGCTATGGTGTAATAGTTAGCACGGAGGTCTGTGGAACCTTCAGCACGGGTGCAAATCCCGTTAGCCACCCTTTTACAGAAGAGTCAGCCAAAAGCTGGCTTTTTTGATTTTATCATCTTGACAAAAAATGATTTTTTGATATATTTTATTTATAGCTAAACCTAGTTCATTGAAATAAAATTTAATAATGGGAGATAAACATGTCAAACATTTTGCGCGGTTTATTAATTCGCACGCCATGGATCGATAAAATCTTTAGCGGTTCCAAAACCTGGGAGATCCGTGGCTCGAGCACGAATATCCGCGGTCGAATCGCTTTGATTCGTAGCGGTTCAGGGCTTGTTATTGGTACCTGTGAGCTGGTGGATGTGATGGGACCGTTAGACCTATCGCAGATGAAGGCAAGTGTCGACAAACACCAGATACCGGCTAGTGCGTTAGAGCAGAGATTGCCCTACAAAAAAACCTTTGCTTGGACTCTAAAGAATCCTGTTTTATTTTCCAAGCCGATACCCTATCAGCATCCCGCCGGAGCGATCATCTGGGTGAAACTAGAAAACTTGAATTTATAAACCAAGGCGAGAAAGTGCTAAGTTCAAAAAAGGACACAGAGAAAAATCTGTGTCCTTTCTTGTTTCTCATGATCTTGGCAAAAATAAATTTTTTAGTAGAATAAAATATATGAAAATAGAATACGAAGCAACTTTCGCTAATATTGATAAAAACGAAATCCGCAAGAAACTAAAGAAAATCGGGGCAAAATTAGTTAAACCAGAGTTTCTACAAAAGAGAGTAGTTTTCAATTTACCGAAAGGTCATGAGGTTCCGGGTGGATGGGTGAGAGCAAGAGATGAGGGCGATAAAATAACGATGAGTTTAAAAATAGTTGATGGCAAAAAGATAAAAGACCAAAAAGAAATTTGCTTAAAAGTAAATAATTTTAAAGAAACCAAAGATTTCCTTATTAAAATTGGTTGTAGAAAGAAAGCCTATCAGGAAAATAAAAGAGAATTATGGATATTAAGCGGAGTAGAGATAACAATTGATGAATGGCCATTTTTAGAGCCGTTTGTTGAGATTGAAGGTAAATCGGAGAAAAAGGTTAAAGCAATCGCCGAAAAATTAAGCTTTAATTATACAAATGCATTATTCTGTTCCGTCGACACTCTTTATGACAAAAAATACAATATTTCTAAGGATGTAATAAATAACCAAACGCCAGAAATTGTTTTTGGTAAAAAAAATCCATTTTTAAGAAATAAGAAGTAGTTCGTTCAAGCAGAGCCTAATATCGTCCCCCGTCAAACACTCCCCCAACCTCCTTAAACAGGTTCTAATAAATTTCTATTGTCGCCTCTGATCTCAAGTCCGGTATGTAGATATATTCATCTTGTTGTGCAAATATAGTTCTAACGTCCTCCACGATACGACCCCAATTGTTAGTAGTAGTGCCTATAAGCACCCCGTCGAGGGGTGTTTTTAGTTTAAATGAAAGGTTTTTGCCGTTTAACCGGAAGTTCTGAAATGCGAAATTCAAGAGTTGGCGTTTTTCTTCGGGTTCAGAACTTTCAAACAATTCGGCTGCTCTTTGGGCGAGATTCAATACCTGATTTGCCGTTATATAAAAGGATTCGTCGGCCTTATTGTATTTTATCATTTTAGACGATATTTCACTTATTTGTTCTTCTTGCTCTTTTAACTTTCTGTCATACATCTCGGTGGTAATTCCGCATATTAAAATCACGGTAATGCAAATCCCGATAATACAAACTGCGATAATAATATTTTTTCTCATTTGAGACATAAAATTTCAAATATAATTCTATATCTGTTGTAACACAAAAACATAATTTTTCAATCATTGTCTTTTTGAAAATTGCGCCTAAATCTATTAAGAATAAAAGTCTCTATTGTTTCTGTCCGATATTTCTGTCCGAATCAAAAAAGCGAAACTTTTAATCCCACGCGGGAAAAGTTTCGCTTTTTTATCTTGCCAAAATTTAGAACATATTCCTTAAACTTTTTT
Organism: Patescibacteria group bacterium UBA4787; assembly: GCA_002402995.1. Lineage (GTDB taxonomy): Bacteria > Patescibacteriota > Patescibacteriia > UBA2591 > UBA4787 > UBA4787. Next base: position 119,545 of record DHGX01000003.1, on the reverse strand, counting down.
AAGAAAATTGTCTATTTTTTAAGCAGAATATTTTTATAACGGAGCGAAAAAAGATTAACGGGTGACAGAAATAGGTTTGGTATATTCTGGAGTGCAGGCACCGATAGTGATTCTATCAGCGGTACTCCGAGAAATATAATAAAGAGTTTGGGCAGCTGTTCCACCTTTTAAGTCCGTAGGGATCGAACCAATATAATCAGGAACGATACTCGTAGGAGGAACCGTGACTTCAGTAAGATTCTTACAACCAGTCAAAATGGTAGCTCCTTCGTTGCAAGTGACACCAGCAATAACACAGTCACCATTACCAATTAGATAATTAAGGCCATCAGCGGCTGGTACACCAACGGGAAGATTGCCTCCATTATCCACCTGATATTTGAGAATTGCGTCAAGCAGATTTGAGACATCTGTCCAGCGCCTACTATCCCGAGCTTCGCCAAAACGCTTGGCCGGATTAATAGCCACAAAAACAATGCCAGCCAAAATAGCAATAATAGCTATCACAATAATAAGTTCTACCATGGTAAAGCCAGCTCTATTTTTCTTTAAATTCATAGTTATAAATGTTTTTTATATTATTTATTCAAAACGACCTTTTGTGGAGTCATTACTACTCCATTGTATTTACTTATTTTAATGCCTTGTATTAAATTGTCAAATCGGTCAATTATAACCATGAACCCGATCACAAGGAAAAGAGCCTCTACGATTAAAAGGGTAAGGGCAACCCAGAGTTTTATTTTTCTTTCAAGCAATGCTCTAAAAAATGATTTTTTCTGGCAAATTGACGGCAGGAGATTAATTCCTGCTCTGACTGGGTTATCTTGCAAGCTTCTTAGGGCCAGTCCTACAATACTTTCGCAAGGAGCAAATTCTTTAATCTGTTCGGCGACTTTTGATCTTCCTAATTCAGTCCTTATGTTTAAATTTTTTGAAAAATGAGAAGCAATTTCTGGCATCTTCGCGGACCCCCCCACTAACAGAATTTTTTCTATGTTAGAAGTTGATCCGTTTTGAACTGGAATCTTTTCCTGATAATATTCCGTAAGGTCTTTAATCTTTTCTATAATTGGTGAAAATTGTTTTTTGAGAACTTCGAACACTCGTTTGTCGCCGTTTTCATCAAGACCATGGGTTGTTTTCAATTTTTCAGCTCCTTCAAAATCACTTCCCAATTCTTCGGCAATGGCTTGAGTAAATTTATTACCAGCGATATTGATAGTGGCTGATATTTGTAGCTCGCCTAATTTATTAAAAATGCTTATATCGGTGGTTCTGCTCCCGATATCGACCACCATGACGTTTTCCTTTAAATCTCCGCCTTCAAAAAACAAGGCTCTTCCTATGCTTAACGATTCCAGATCTATGGCCACCAACTCAAGTTTGGCCTCTTTCATAACTTCTATATAATCATCTACAATCTTTTTACTGACAGCCGCGAAAAGTACATCGCCATTTTTATAAACGACAAAATCATTATAAGTTTCTTGTAAGTCTAAGGGGATGATCCTGGAAGCCTCAGAGATTATCCCTTTTTTAATTTCGGGACCACCGGGAATCTCGGTAGACTTAAAAAGATGAATAAAGGTTTTTGATTCAGGCAAAGAAAGGATTACCTTTTTAGAAGCGATTCTTCTCGGTCTAGCTTTTATCCGAGTCTCAACTATTTTTTCGGCTAAAAATTTTTTGTCTAGAATCACGCCATTTTCGACGATATTTGCAGCCGATGTAAGTCGGGAATATGATTTAACGCCGAGTTTCCCTATTTTTTTGGCAAGCAAAAGACACTCGACAGAATAGTCGGAGATATCTAGGCCAAAGATTGATTGTCCGGTAAAGAGTCCCATGATCGTCGGGGTTTATTCCTGCCAAGTTAAAATTTTTTTATTAGTCAAATCAAGTTCGACTGTTATTTTTTTAGTAAATTCTTTAAAATTGCCAATTGCGGTGATAATTGGATTCGGGCCGGATCTATTTATATTAATATTACAATCTCCGTCGTCTAAAATCAAGTTCCCGCCACTGTAATCAGAACTTCGAATAAGCTGGAGCAATGCCTCATCCATACACGCTTTAGCACAATCCAGCGCTTTCGTAGACTGGAAATAACCGACGCCCATCCGCATCTGACCTATGCCCGTTAAAGCAACGCTCAAGGTAATAGCCAGAGTAATAGCGCTAATAATTAAAATCATTATCAGCAGGGTGGCTGCTCTATTTTTAGAATTATTCGCCGGTGCGCATTCGTAGCATGTTATTCGCATACTATTTTCTAATAGAGGCAGCCGTTTCGGAAAAAATTTCAGCTGCCCATTTAAGATTTTGGGTAGGATTAACATGTTTTATGGTTAAATCAATTTTAATATTTTTGGGTTCAGAACCGCGAGTTAAATTAGTCAATGTGAAATTGATTATATCGACCTTATTAGAAGTTAAATCTTTAGAATCATTGTTCCCGTCTTTAATCCTTAGTTTATGAATTTCTACATCCTGCCCACCGATATTAATAATCTTGGCGGATACGTCAAAAATCATATCTTTGTTTGGATATTTAAGAGTAAGTTTGCCCGGCGAAACATTAAAGACGGAATCTGTAGTAGAAATATCATCTGCCTCTCGAATTGCTTGAGTGATTTTCTCCATCCCAAAACGCAGATTTTGTTCTACTTCTTGGTAAGCCTCATTTTTAATTCGGGCATTGATAATATTCCAGGCAAAACCAATAACAGCCACAGCTATTAAACCTACTAAGGCCGTATAAATAATCAATTCTATAAGAGTAAATCCTTTATTGAAATTTAGAACTTTGAACCCGGAATCTTGGATTGATTTAAATTTTATTATATCGTTATTTTCCATGTTTTATATTTTGAATAGTTGATTTTTGCTTAAGGACATAATATTGTTTCTCCTGGCTGAGGATTAAAAGTAGTGCCGGTGAAATTTTTTTGACAATAAATTAAAGCGGTGATTCCTGGTTTTCTATTATTTTCTATATCCATGGCAGAAACATTGCTGTTCAAAATATTCAACTGATTGGCCGTAAAATAAATTTGGCCACCATGCGCTGATCCGGCAGTCCCCCGGCTATCAGCGGTGATATTAGTATTACTGGAAGAACTATTGTTCACAGTCTTAATATTTATAATGCCACCGTGCCCTTGCTTGCCATAAGTATCTGCACTAATTCCTCCGCTATTCACGAAGTCTTGACACTCAATATTAATTGTTCCGGCATCTGGTTTGTCGTTAGCATTTGGCACATTTAAAGCATTAACAGAAATTTCGCCTTGATGGTTGAAATCTGTTGTCTTAACATTAATTGTTCCACCAAGACTATTTATATTTGATGAAAAAGTATATCCCCAGGATCTCATTTTACCGCTAATTGATATGCCCAGATCGGTTGTCTCTATATTAATTAAACCGCCATTGGCTAATAATCCTGTTGGCTGTGAAGAATAACCATTAGTCGAAATTGTTCCGGCTATATTTACCTCGGGTGCGGTAATATTAATAACTCCTCCATTACCATTTGACGAACTGCCTTCGGCTGTTATTTTACCTCCGTCTTCAATAATTAAACTGCAATCAGTATTGATGGTTAAAGTAATGGGGTTATTTTTAGAATCAGCCTTTAAGTGTCCGTTTAGTTTAATAACGACATCTTTGCCCGACCAATCCAGGACGGCGCTTGCATCAAACTCCACGACAGAAGATATCTCGTATAATTCGCATTTTGAACATTTAGTTTCTTCGGGATTCGCCCAATTACTAAAATAAGAAACCAATTCTATGGTTCTAGATTTGGACGGAGCAGATTGCCAGGTTATTTTTGAAATCACCTTCTTAATGTCGGGGTCAATTACACCTTGCCCTTGAAGTGAACCGCAAAAATTATTCTGGCGAGACAGAGATTCGACAATAATTTCTCTAGTGTAGGGGCCAATATTTTCGGGAGAAGAGTCCTGAATTTCCCAAAAACCATTGACATAAGTCAATCCATGAGAACCATTCGCCAAATTTTCCCAATTATAATTCTTAATAGCTTGCGCTGCCTCTATTCCTTCGCTAGCCAAATGGCTGGCCTTAGTTTCTTTCGCAGTTTGAATATTGGATTGGTATGAGCCAATAGTCAAAGTTATAAGAGCGGCGGCTATCATGGCGAACAACCCCATCCCAATCGAAATTTCTATTAATATTTGCGCTTTTTTGTTTATCTTCATTCTATTTCTATTGATCCATATTCATTAATGACAATGTTTTTTGTTTCATGATTTAATCCCGAAATAGACAGAGATCCATATTGATTAATTTGACCGCTTATTTTTTCAAACACTATCTCGCTCCCACCTCCATTCAAATTAATATTTTTAAATACGACTGATTTGGGCAATTCTGTCGCCAAATCATATGACTGAATTCGATTCAAAAAATTATCGCCCTTAAAAAAAATAAATTTATTATTGCTTGTATCAAAAAAAACGCCCCACCTGCTGTCTCCGGCGCCATTTATAGCACTAGTTTGAGCCTGGCGTAAACTTTGGACTATTTCCGTAGTTGCGATGTTAAGATAATTCGCCGTCAAAAGAAGACGCAAAACAGGAAAGGCTATCACAATTAAAATACTAAATCCGACAACGAACAAAAGGGTTTCGATTAAAGTAAAAGCTCTAATTTTCATAATTGTTTATTTGTGAACAAGCGAAAGAGAAGCGAATAAATTTGTTTTTTCGGTCGAGCAAATAAATACAAAATTTGATACTCTTTATTCACCTACTAGATATTCATACCAGCGGTTATTTGATAAATAGGGGTGATAATAGCCAAAGCCACAAAGGCGACAACTATACCAATAATAATAAGGAGTATCGGCTCTAAAGCAGTGGATAAATTTTCGCTGGCATAACTGACCTCTTCCTCATAGAATTGAGTCAAATATAAAAGAGATTCTTCCAAACTGCCGGTTTCTTCGCCAATTTCAATTATTTGAACTGCTATTCCAGGAAAGAGAAAATTATCTTGAAGACCGCTGGACAAAGTTTTTCCCTGCTCAACCAGACCGATTAGAGATTTGACATATCTACCATAAACAAAATTATCAGTGCTCTCAGAAGTAATCTCAAGGCTCTCTTTTATAGATAATCCACTTTTAAGAAGCGTGCCTAGAATTCTGGTAAAAATAGCTAAGTTATGATCGCGAGAAATCCGTCCTATTAGGGGCAAATGTAAGATTAATTTATGAAAATATGGTTTCGCGAATTTTTGTTGACTAAGCCAGATAAGTGTTCCAATTAATATTAAAATGCCGAAGAATACCCAGAGACCATAACTTTCAAAAAATCTGGCTAGAAACAATAGAATTCTGGTAGCAACAGGAAGTTTGACATTTAAGCTGGTAAAAACTTGGGTCAGTCTCGGTAAGATAAAAATAGCCACCGATAATCCGACTCCAACGGCTATTATCAAAGTAAAGACTGGGTAAAGCATGGCCCCGCGTATTTTTCTGCGTAAAACCATACTTTTCTCTAAATATTCAGATAGATAAGAAAGGGTTTTTTCTAAGGTACCTGATTTTTCTCCAACTTTAATTAAATTTAAAAAAATGGGCTGGAATATATGAGGAAATTTTGCCAAGCTTTCAGCTAAAGTTTGTCCTTCTTGCATGCGGGCCATAATTGCCCAAAGCACTTCTTTAAAATACCCTCGCGCTTGCTGCTCTAAAATTTTAAAGCCAGCCGAGAGTGTTAACCCGGACCTAATCATAAGCGAAAGGTGTTTAACGGCAATAATTTTCTCTAAAAGAGTTACTCGTTTGAAGATATTCATATTTACTCTCTAATCACTCTTAAAATTTCTTCTAACGTGGTAATGCCTGCGAGCATTTTCGAAATACCATCTTCAAGCATAGTCGTCATTCCGTTTTTTATAGCTGCGGCTTGAATTTCTCCTGCGTCGGCTTGTTTGGTAATTAAATTTTGAATATTTTTTTCAACTTGCAGTATTTCGAAAATACCGATTCTTCCTATATATCCAGTGTGTCCACAAAGCGGACAACCATGACCCCGAGAGAGCATGATTTCTGTTTTTCCTTTCGCTTTTTGGGTCATTATGTCCTGGAGTTCGCCGAGTTCTGTTAGCTTGATAGAATATGTTTGGCTGCATTTTGGACAAATTTTTCGCACCAATCGCTGGCCGATAATAATATTAGTCGAGGAAGCAACTAAAAATGGTTCGATTCCCATGTCTATAAGCCTGGGCAAAGTAGTAGCGGCATTATTGGTGTGGAGGGTAGAGAGCACTAAATGACCAGTCATGGCCGAGTTTACAGCGATAGAGGCGGTTTCTGTGTCTCTGATTTCTCCAACCATGATAATGTTCGGATCCTGTCGAACGATAGAACGCAAACCGGCAGCGAAAGTGAGCCCTGCTTTAGGGTTGACCTGTATTTGATTAATCCCGGCCATATCATATTCTATAGGGTCTTCAATGGTAGTGATGTTAACTCCTGATTTGTTAAGTAGTTTTAAAATAGTGTATAAAGTGGTGGTTTTTCCACAACCCGTAGGGCCAGTTGATAAAATCATGCCCCAGGGTTTCTTGATGTTAGTTTCAACAATTTTAAAATCTGCCGGAGAGAGTCCTAAGTTACCTAAGTTGAATTGCCTAGTCCTTTCTGCTAAAAGTCGCATAACTACTTTTTCTCCATGAGTAACAGGGATAACAGAAACTCTGATTCCAAATTTTTCCCCATCATATTTAACTCCGAATTTACCGTCTTGGGGGATAAAATGTTCGTCGGTATGGAGATTAGACAATATTTTTATTCTGGCGATTACTAATCGGTGGATATCTTTATCGAACGTAAGCACTTGATGTAAAACTCCGTCTATTCTAAATCGGACATCTGTTTTTGTTTCTTCTGGTTCAATATGAATATCCGAAGCCCGGTTTATATAACCGTATTCGAGTAAAGTATCCACTAGTTTTATGATAGGGGGGCTTTCGGGCGCCTTATCTTTAGCTTCTTCAATCTGATTCTTAATAATTTCTTCAAAAGCAACTTTTAATTCTTTTTTATAATAATCTAGCGCTTCTTTAATCTGACCCAAATAACTATAAAAAGGCATAATTTTCTCGCCAGTTTTTTTCTCAAGCCATTGAATCATTTCTAAATCGTCCGGATGAGCCATGGCCACTTTCAAGCCATTTTTATCTCGAGCAAAAGCGACAATTTGTCGATTTCTGGCCACGACCTCAGGAATAATCCGAAGAACTTCTTCGGAAATAGGTTCGGTTTTTAAATCAACAAAAGGGACTTTAAATTTTTGAGCGATTAACCCTCCTAATTGTCTAGAAGAAATTAAATTTTTTTCTATCAGTAAATCTTCAATACTCTCGCCTTTATATTCTGCCTCTTCTTGAATGGCGATAAAATCAAGCTTTTCAATGCCCTTCTCTTTATTCAACAATTTTTTTAGCTCTTCGAGTTCCATGATTAAATTTTTATTCTTTCAATTAATAATTATTATAGTCTATAATGAGAATTTATCAAGTAAAAAATAAAATAAATTTTGTATTTTTATCGCAAATTCTCTATAAATTCTTGCGCTATTTTCTCTTGGCCGGCAATATTGGGGTGGAGACAATCATAATCGCTTGTTTCTTCTGAACTAAGCACTTTATACAAATCAACTAAAATGAGGTCGTTCTGCCGGGCTACCTCGGTTGTTGCCGCATTAAATTCTTTTATTTTTTGATCTGTGAAATTCATACATCTCGGCAGCGATACGACCCTTTTACAGAAGAGTCAGCTAATAGCTGGCTTTTTTGATTTTATCATCTTGACAAAAAACGATTTTTTTATTAAGATTTATTTAACCGAATTAAGTTCATTGAACAACAAATAAAACAAAGGAGTTCCCAAATGCCGCCCACCATTACCATGACGTTCGATGATGGAGCACAAGAGTTCATCAACGAGCTGAAGAAAAAGGGGTTTACGGAAAAAGCCATTTTCGTGACCGCACTCGCTTTCGTACAACTGGCCTCTCAGGGAAAACTGGCCACAATCGACAAGAACGGGAAAATAGTCGAAAAAGTTAACCTGGAAAAATTCCTCTTGTAAGTGCGTCAAAAATTGAAGACGAGCGATAATAAGCTCGTCTTTTTTCATATCAGTTTTCTTGCCATTTTTTTACAGAAGAGTCAGCCCATGGCTGGCTTTTTTGATTTTGACGTATTGGCGGTCGATAGTGAATTTACGTTTATTTATCCACATATTAACCATTGACTAATAGGTTAATATATATTAACCTATCTTTAGTCAGTTAATATAGAAATTTATGGAAAATAAAAACTTCTTTTCTGCGACCGAACTGGCCAAGATTTTAGGCGTTAGCCATGTGGCGGTTTTTAAAAAAATAAAAAAAGGTGAAATTAAGGCCATGAAAGTTGGCCGAAATTTTGTTATCCACCGTAAAGACTTGGGCCATATTTTAGGACAAAATTTAACCGAGGAAAACAAAAAAACTATTAACGCAGCGGTCAAAAAAACCGTCAAAGAATATGGAGAAGCTCTTAAATTATTAGGCCGAGAATAATGAAAACCGTTAATGTGGTACAAATAAAATTAGTTGCCTTTCAATTAGCTCGAGAATCAATGAGCTTCAACGAGCCAATTCCCGATTTTGAGACTCGTTATCCTAATATTTTAGAGAGTTGCGTTGCCGTGCCTTTTCAAACCTTTCAAAAGAAGCCGCTTTATAAAGGACTGCTCGGCAAGGCGGCTATTCTTTTTTATTTACTAAATAAAAATCACCCTTTTCAGAATGGCAATAAGCGAATCGCCATAACCACTTTGTTCTATTTTCTTTATAAAAATAAAAAATGGCTGAAAGTTGACAATCAGGAGCTTTATAATTTTGCCATTTGGATAGCGCAAAGCCCATCTGAAGTGAAAGACCAGGCAATCAAGAGTATTGAGCGTTTTTTAAAATCTCACCTGATTAATCTTCAGCAGGACCGGAAGGTCAAAAATTAAGAGGGACGCGTTTTAACGGCATATCTCCCCCACCGAACACTCCCCCAACCCCCTTAAACAGGTTCTAATAAATTTCTCTTGTCGACCCTTTTGCAGAAAAAAGTCAGCTTTTAGCTGGCTTTTTTGATTCTAGGTGTTTGATTTTTTCGTATTTTTTAATAAACTAAACAATGGAAATCTCTTTTTGCCAACTTAAAACAAGGTTGAATATTATTGAGAAAAATAATATAATGTAATTAGCTTAAAATTAATCTAAAAATAAAATTTATGCCAGGTAGTGAAAATTTGATATATTTATTTCTACTGGTAAGGAAGTGTAATTTACGTTATACTGACCATGAATAATCCAATATTTATTTTTGTTATGAAATTAAATAATAAAACTAATCAAATTTCTACTACCTGGTATGCAAAAAGCTTATCTTAAATTAGATCTAAATAATCCGCAGAACGGCCAATATATGTTAGCCGTTTTTCACTTAGTTCCGGAGAGTGGCGATCTTTTATCCGCGGCCACCGAAGTGGCAGCCGAATCATCAACCGGCTCGAACATAGAAGTAGGCACGGCCACTGATTTTTCCCATTCCTTAGACGCCTTAGTTTACAAAGTTGATGAACAAAAGAATTTGGTTTGGATCGCCTATCCGTGGCGTTTATTTGACCGAGGCGGAAACATTCAAAACATCTTAACTTTTATCGTCGGCAATGTTTTCGGCATGAAAGAAGCTAAGGCGTTAAAACTTTTAGACGTGTGGTTTCCTGCGGAAATGTTAGAACAATACGACGGCCCAGCCCGCAATATTGATAATTTAAGAAAATATTTAGATGTTTATGATCGACCGATCTTGGGCGCAATTATTAAACCCAAAATGGGCTTAACCGCTTCTCAATACGCGGAAGTCTGTTATGATTTTTGGTCGGGTGGTGGCGACTTCGTTAAAAACGACGAGCCGCAAGCTGATCAAGATTTTTGCCCCTATGAACACATGGTTAAATACGTCAAACAAGCAATGGATAAAGCAGTCCAAGAAACCGGACGTAAAAAAATACATTCCTTCAATATCTCGGCTGCTGATTTTGACGCAATGATTAAAAGAGCCGACTTAATTAAAGACACTTTTGAGCCGGGCAGTTATGCTTTTTTGGTTGATGGAATTACGGCTGGTTGGACGGCAGTTCAAACCATCAGACGGCGCTATCCCGACGTGTTTCTGCACTTCCATCGCGCCATGCACGGCGCTTTCACCCGAGAAGAAAATCCGATTGGTTTCACTAATTTAGTTTTGGCTAAATTCGCCAGATTAGCCGGAGCTTCGGGTATTCATGTAGGGACGTCAGGGATCGGCAAAATGGCTGGCAGTCCGGACGAAGATTTAGTCGCCTCGCACGCGCTTTTAAAATTCAAGTCCGAGGGATATTTCTTTTCCCAAAAATGGGGAAAAATTTCCCACGCCGATAAAGATTTAGCTCGTATAGAAGCCGAGGACGAAACAAACTCTTTAAATTTAAACGATGAATTATGGCGTGGCATTCAAAAATCTACACCTATTCTTTCCGGCGGGCTTAATCCGACAAAATTAAAAGCGATTATTGATATCATGGGCACGGTTGATTTCATAACCACGATGGGCGCGGGCGTACACGCGCATCCAGATGGCACCAGGGCCGGCGCCATGGCCGTTTTGCAGGCCTGCGAAGCATATCAGAAAAAGATAGATATTAACGAATACGCCAAAGATCACGAAGAATTAGCCAGAGCAATTAAATTTTTTGGCGCATAAAATAAAATAACAGAAAAAATCAATAAAAAATCCCCGCTTATTTTAAGCGGGGATTTAAATTTTTTCCTTTTTATAGGATCGCTATTTCTGATTCGCAGATGACTTGCTCGGTGGGATTCTGGGCCAGAATTTTCTTGATGTGCTCGCGCCTCAAGAAATTCATGAGATCAGATTCATCGCCCTGAACGATTAAAGCGTTGCGCGTCTCGTCGTTTGTAGTGAAGTTGTAAATCAAGACGGCTTGTTCCGTCCAATCTCCGGTTATCAGGCTGATTAGCTGGGCTACTTCCTCGACGTCGTCACCGCTGACTGTTAACTCCTTGAGCAAAGCGACGATTCTTTGGACGCTTCCCTTGGCTATGGCTAAAATCATCCTGGCCTGTTTGGCTGGAATAGCCCAAGGATCGGATTCACCCATGGTCAGTTCTTTGATTCTCTCTGCCTCACTAACGACGCTGTTGCGCTGCTGCGTGATGGCAAGAGCCAAAGCGGTTTCTTTGAGATGAATGGGGCCGGGATATTCGCGAGCGATCTCTGCGATACTCGCGCCTTTGTTGATCATCTGATTTATCCAAAATCTGACACTCATGGCATTTCCTTTCTTTATGAAATATTTAATGAACTATTGTGTTCTACCTAAAAATATAGCATAAAAATCGTCTTTTGTCAACCCCATTTTTAATTTAAAAAATAAATTTTATATCTTATTAATCGAAATAAAATATTTTTGTCCTTCCAATTCAACTTCTTCTTGATTTTCCAAAATTTCCGCGATTTTAATTTCGGTGCCGGTGCCTTTCGTTATTTCCGCGCGATATAAACTTTTTTCTCCGAGTAAAGTTTCTAAGATATCTACGCCCTTAGAATATTGAATTTCTGCTTTATCGTTAACCGTTAAACCCAATTCCTTGCGAAGATTATTAATTTGCCTTTTTAGATCTCTGGCTAAGCCCTCGAGGCGCAAATCTTCATTAATGGTTATATCCAGCGCCTCGTCTTTGTCAAATTTTAATTCTTTAATATTTAATTCTGATTTAATAACTTCAATTAATTGCGGAATAAATTTCTCCTGCTTCACGCCCCTTAAGACCGGCAGATTGGTGGTATAGCTTAACAACGGCTGGCGGACTTTAATGCCAGCCTCTGCTCTTTTAGCCAAACCGGCTTCTACAATTTTTCTGGCCAAATCCATAACATCTAATACTTGTTGATTAAAGAAAACTTTTTCTTTGGTGGGCCAATCTTCTAAGTGGACTGATTCTTTTTCACCGCCCAATTCTTTATAATAATATTCAGCCATAAGCGGCATAAAGGGCGCCATTAATTTAGTTAGAGAATTTAAAACAAAATATAACGTATTCAGAGCTTCTGTTTTTTCTTTTTGGTTTTGGTTCTTGAAGCGTTCGCGGCTACGTCGCACATACCAAATTGACAAATCATTAACAAATTCGGAAATTTTGCGCGCGGCATTGGTAATTTCATATTTATCCATTTCTGAAGTTATATTGTCGATTAATTCGTAAACACGGCTATAAAGCCATTGGTCTAAAATATTTCGCGGCTGGAAATCTCTGTCAATTATATTTTTATCTTCGTAAAGCTTATAAAACGAAACTACATTGCTCAAAATCAATAATAATTTTTTAACAACCTCATTCACGTCTTTCTCGTCAAAACTTTTGCTTTCGCCCGGCTGGTTCATAGTAAAAAGATGATAACGCAAAGCATCAACTCCGTATCTATTAATATTCAGCCACGGATCAACAACATTGCCCAAATGTTTAGACATTTTTATTCCTTGCGCGTCATTAATATGGCCCAAACAAATAACATTTTTATAAGAAGTTCCTTTATCCAAAAGCGTGGATATGGCCAAAAGCGTATAAAACCAGCCTCTCGTTTGATCAATCGCCTCGCAAATATATTCAGCCGGATAAGTGACACCCTCATCTATCAAATTTTTATTTTCAAAAGGATAATGATATTGCGCAAAAGGCATTGAACCGGCATCAAACCAACAATCCAAAACATCGGATTCGCGGATCATTTCTCCGCCGCAGTCGCACGCAAATTTAACCTCGTCAATATGCGGCCGATGCAAATCACTTAATTTAAAACCCGCTTCTTCCAACTCTTGTTGCGAACCGACGCATTTTAACGCGTTGCATTTCTGACAGCGCCAAATCGGCAAAGGCGTGCCCCAATATCTCTCGCGGGAAATGGCCCAATCTTTAATGCCTCTTAACCATTCGCCAAAGCGGCCATCTTTAATGTGGCCTGGGATCCAATGAATTTCGTCGGCGTTTTTCAAAAGCTCGTTTTGGACAGCGGTCATTTTGATGAACCAAGACTTCTTGGAATAATATAAAAGCGGCGAATCGCAGCGCCAACAAAAAGGATAGTCGTGACTGTATTCTTCAACCGCGTACAAAATACCGCGTTTTTCAAGATCGTCTTTGATGTCTTTATCCGCGTCTTTAACAAATTTATTCTTGCCCGGCGCGTCAACGATTAAATTGCCCTGGCTATCCACGGTTAAAAATTCGGGGATAACCAAATGATTTTCAATAAATAAATTATAATCATCTTCGCCGTAATGCGGAGCAATGTGCACCAAGCCAGTGCCGTCTTCCACAGAAACAAAATCAGCCGAATAAATTTTAAAATATTGTTCGCCTTGATAAATATTGTAAAGCGGTTCATATTCCATGCCGACTAATTCGTCTCCCTTGAATTCTTTGATAATTTCGAATTCGTTTTTTAGTTTGTTTAATAAATTTTTCGCCAAAATATAAAATTCTCCTCCCATATTAACTTCTGCGTAATCAATATTCTTCCCGACAGCCACGGCTAAATTACCCGGCAAAGTCCAAGGCGTGGTAGTCCAAACTAATAAATAAGCATTATCTTGCCCTTTAACTTTAAACTTCAAATAAATCGATTCTTCTTTAATGTTTTTATAGCCCTGCGCGACTTCGTGCGAAGAAAGAGTGCTGCCGCAACGCGGACAATAAGGAACAACTTTATAGGATTGGTACAACAATCCTTGATCATATATCCGCTTCATTATCCACCAGAGCGTTTCAATATAATAATTTTCGTAAGTGATGTAGGGGTGTTCCATATCCAACCAATAAGCGATACGCTCGGTCATTTTTTCCCAATCTTCTTTATAACGCCAAACGCTTTCTTTGCACTTTTGGTTGAACTTATCAATTCCGTATTTTTCAATTTCCGGTTTGGAAGAAATACCTATCTCCTTCTCTACCTGGAGCTCTACCGGCAAGCCGTGCGTATCCCAACCGGCCTTGCGCTCAACATGATAGCCCTGCATCGTTTTATAACGCAAAACACAATCCTTAAAAACACGGGCTAAAACATGATGAATCCCCGGTTTACCGTTGGCGGTTGGCGGTCCTTCAAAAAAAACAAAATTTCCCTTAGGCGATTCTTTCGCTAAAGATTTGGCGAAAATATCTTTTTCTTTCCAAAAAGATAATATCTTTTCCTCAATGACCGCGAATTTTCCTTTCTGCTCTTCCATAAATAACGTTCTTAGTTTATTTAACTAATTAATTTTAGATATTTTTAGAATTTAGTCAAACCCCGTTAGAAGTCTTTGGCAGAAAAAATTTTCAATAAATTTTTTCTGCTATGAAATAAACAAAGTATTCCAGCAATGCCCAGATTAAATTTTGAAGATAGACGATTAAAAAAATAACAGACTTCTAACGGGGTAAACCAAGAGCCCTCCGATAAATATCGGAGGGCTCTGGTGTCGGTTTTAGACCATCCTTCGTTCCAACGAATCGGAACTACGGACTGGTAAAAAGGATCCGACGAACCTTGAAAGAACTATAAATAAACTACCTAGAAAGCGCGCTATACTCGGTCGGTAAAGTCTTAACCAGGTAACCGCTTGTCCAGTCTAAGTAAGTGCTGCCATAAGTGCCATCACCATAAGCATGGTAGACGCCTCTGGCCTTATCAGACCATAAGAACGAAACGGATTTGGTAGTTGCGCCAGTATCAAGCTTCACCAACTCTTGGCCAGTAGTGTCTTGAACCAAGCCACCAGTGACAAAGTTTGCGGCAGTGTCATTGGTAGAGCTTAATCTAGTGATGATTGAATCATATTGAGCAGAATTGCTAACTACGCCCTTTAAGACAAAAGTCTTAGAAGAACCAGCGGCAATTTCTTTCTCATTAGTCATCTCAAGACTCACTGTTCCAGGAGCGGCGGCTGTGATTGCACAAGCGCCGGAAGTGCTGGAAGCAGAACCATTGGACCAAACACCAGCTATGGCGGTATTCATATCAACCGAATCATAAAGAGCCCAAGTAGTGGCCTGCAAAGTGTCAGAAGAAGCATCGCTCGGAATGACATCAAAGGCAACTTTCTTAAGAGTAACAGCGCCAGCGGCATCAGCGGCCACGTTGAATTTGAAGAGAGTCATCGTGCCTTCAGCTAAAATGGCGCTGTCTAAAGCGGTCCTAGTAACTGTGGGTTTTGACTTTCTTAAATACATCGGATTGCCGTATTTGTCGCCGGTAGAACTAGCTTCGGATAAAGTGGTTTGAGAAGTACCCACAGCCTCAAATTGGTCAGTAGTACCAGTGCCATCAATTACACCGAGCTTAATTTCGCGGCCGGTTTCAGCGTAGTTTTGATCAATGGCCTTAAGATCAGCCTTGATAGTCAAAACTTTAGATGTGCCAGCCGGAATCACCCAGCCAAGATTAGAGAATTGGACGTAAGAAACACTGCTAACCGTAGTAAGATAGCCGTCAACAGCAGTACCGCCTTCAGGTGAAATTATAACTTTACTAATACTACCTTCAGCAGCAGCGGTGTTTAACTTAATTCTCAATTTATTCACGGTCCAAGTTTCGTTGGTCGCGGTGAATTTAATCTTGGAGATAGCAACGCCAGTAGCGCCACTCAAGACTATGTCGGAAATCGGGGTTTCCGCGTCAGTAGCCATATTCAAGGTGCCAACAGACTTGACGTTAATATAAATTGACGGGGCATTGGTAGCGTGCAATATATTAACGTTTGAAGTAACGTCAACAGTATTAGAATCGGAATCATAAGCAGTAATATTGCCGTCAGCAGTAGCGGGATCGGTAACTTCTTCATCGCCCAAAATAGAAACCGCCACAAAAATTTCCGCGGATTGAGTTTGATTGGTATCAAGCTTAATCGTTAATTTCTTGTTGGAGGATTTAGGAACAATGACATTCAAACCATCGAAGGTCACTTTACCATAATCATGGGCAATAGTGGCATTGCCACTAGTATTAGACAAGGTCTTCGTAGAAAGCAATATGTCGCCATCATACAATTTAGCTGAAAGGATGTTGGCGTTTGGAGTAGTAACTTCGGTGCCGGTAGTAGCGCCGTCAGCGCGAGGAGCAGCAACCGTAGAAACATAAACACGAGCTTGAAGCGAAGTTAATCTAATATCGGAGGAATCGCCGGCGGTGAAAACAACGCCGAGAGCGTCAACACCAGTAGCGCCCTTAACCACGGTTGAAGAAACCGGAGTAGAAGCCAAACTCATAGTTAAAGCCGAAGCTTTAATGGTTTGGTTATCGCCAGAGATGCTAACAGGAATAACGTCGGCTAATTTGATGTAATCTCCGGTAGCGACATCGCGATATTCGTAATCGGTGGCAGCAGTATGGACAACCGATTTAACATCAGCGCGAAGATACTCGTTAGCCAAGAGAGTGGCAGTGCCGATATCAACAGTCACAGCCAAGTGGCGGGTAACATTAGGAGTTAAGTAGAAAGAATCGGTTAACTGCCAAGTGTTATTGCCAGCGGTATCGGTCGCGTCATCTTCGGTTTTACAACCAGTGGCAGCCACACAGTTAGAAAGAGTTAAAGGTTTTGAAGCAACGGTCGCGCCGGTGTCCAAATCTTTAATTCTTAAATCCGCGATAGTATCAGTATCTAATACGGCGTTACCAGCGATATCCAAGAGATTGGTGCCGTCGCTAACCAAAGTAACATTCAACTTCTTAACTTCAACCTGTCTGGCTGAGGTTATGGAGAATTTGGTTAAAACAACATCCTGGCTGTTCTTGATGATAGTGCCGGCAGACGGGCCGTTATCAGCCAAAGTGACTGTGCCGCCTTGCATAATGACAGTAGCCAAAGTAACAGACGGGCCGGTTATCGCGGCGCCATAAAGAGAAACTTTATCAACGGCGGTGACATGATCAACATCGTCGATTTTAATGGTTAAAGTTTCGGCGACGCGTCCACCTAAATCAGCCTTAACCGTGAAAATACGGTTAGCGCCCTTTAAAATAGTGAAAGGCGCGGCCAAAGTAAAGGTAGCGGTATCATTAGAATTAACGCTCGCGGCCGAAGCCAACAAAGTCGCCTCTTGATATAACTTAAGATTGGTAACAGAAGCCCTGGCCAAAGAACCGCTTAAGGTCAAAACTACTTCTTTGGCTTCAATATCATTGGTGCCAGCGGTTAATTTAAAGTTGGCAATTTCCGCGGCTTGAGCGCCGATATTTGGGTTTGAAGGAGAGGAGCCAGCGGCCACGGTCACAGTGCTGCCACCGGTAACACCGATAACAAATTCATTACCATTAACCGGTAAACCGGCAACGGTAGCGGTCGTAGCCACTGCTTTCACGGAGAAATAGTGACGACCACCGGTTGTGCCCGGATTGCTGACAGTACCGCGCAACACGACAACCTTAGAAGAATTAGCCGGAATGGCAACAGCCAAAACCGGGAACTCAACTTCGTGGTTATCGGAGCTGATGGCTCTGCCAGTAGAAACCAAGCGAGTGCCACCTTCATAAACGGCCAGAGAAGTCCAGTCGCCAGTCGCGCCCATACCATTTCTCTTAAAGGTCATACCAGTAACATTAACAGCCGTAGAACCGGCGGTTAAACGAACCTTTAAAAGTTCAACGTTGGCCGCAGTCGGAGGAAGAGTGGCGCCAACTGGATTAGAGGAATCTAAACTGACGGTTAAACCGCCGGTAACAGGGGTGGTTACACCAGCCCAGCCAGCAGTTAAAAGCGCGGTTTCGACGCCAGTAATCGGTTCGCCGTCGGCATAAACTTCGTTAGCGTCAATAGAAATGACACTAGAAAGGCTATATCGATTGGCAGTTATAGCAGCGGTTGAAGAAAATAATCTTTTTGAACCGCCGGAGATTAAATAAATCTTTGACGGATCATTACTATATTTAATCAAAACACCATTCGGGTGCGTAGTCGCGGAAGTAAGATCCGCGCCCATTGGGTAGCTGAATTTGGTCAATAAATCATCTGGAACCCAGGTGACTTTCGCCCAATTCGCATCTTTGAATAAAGCCTGATAAACAGCTTCTGAAACGACCGGTTTTAATGTTGCACCTTCAACATAAAAAACAGCGGTTTTGTCTTTGCCTCCTAAGCTAGTGGCTGTGCCGCGGAACAATGAACCATCGCGGAATGGAACCGCGTTGCCATCAGTATAAGCGGCTAAGTCAGAAGCGGAAACGGTTTTCACGGTTGAATAATCAGCCGGAAAACCCCAAGAAGCATAGACATTAGCGTGAGGCATAACTCTCTTGGTGGTTCCCTGAATCAAATAAACAGCTGAAGAACTGGCAGTCTTGACTAAATCGCCATCCACGATTGTGACGGCATTAGCGAAACTGGCAGGTCCTAACAGCGGCACGAGAACAAAAGCGAGAGTAACGCTCACGACAACGAATTTCTTTAAACCTGACATAATAAATTAAACCTCTTAATCATCTTTCTCTCTGACCAAATTAATTAAATTAATTATTAGCCAGAAAAAAGAAAAATGAAATTATATATTATATATTCTAACCCCACCTTAAAATTAAAAAGATTTTTAGGGATATCCCGCTTAAAAACCTTCAAATTCTGATTCGACCTTTACTTCAACCTTTTGTCCCGCCTCCGCTAAAGCTTCGGCGAGGCTAAGTTGAACGGACTTTATCAATGGCAGCAATGATCAGTCGCTATCATTAATTTTATCCGCGGGGGTTAATTAATTAGTTAGCACATGAAGCGAAAAGCGTAAAGCGAAAAGCGTAAAACAGAAAAGCATGAAACATGAAGATTAAAAAGAACAAAAATACTTATTTATATATATTTACTAATTCTGATAAATATTATTTTTCTCTGATCATTATGCCGCTCTGGATTTCTGATTCCCTCTGAAAATTATCAATGCGGAAATCATTAGACTTAATTTCTTTATTGTATCTTTTCTGATTATTCAAATTAGTCGGCGCCATTGTTTTGTCGAGCTCGGGAGAATTAATTTGCTCCGCGGTTGAGGTCGCCTGAGAAGCATTAGACAATTTATTTTCCGCGGCCAATGTTTTTTGCAAAGCGCTGACTAAATCATTTTCTTTGAGCGATCGTTTGGTTTCTTTCATGGTTTGCTCTAAGTCTGAAATGGTCGAATCGTTCACGATTTGCTTGTCGTCATTAATCGGAGAAGAAATTTCATCAATTACCGTTGGTTCCAAAGAGCCAACCGATTGCTCGGCTAACAAATCTTTTTTTAACGCTTTAAATTCTTTTTTAATGTCGGATTGAGCAGTAGCCAAATATTGAGCCTGGTCATTTTTAGCCCGCGCGTCACTCAACTCACCCTGCTTAGATAATTCTTTCATTTCACCAAGACGATTAGAAATAATTTCGGCGCGCAATGCTATTTTTTGCTTTTGATTCAAGACTAAAGACATTCTGGCTTTCTCGGTCGACCGCTTTAAAGCATAAAGGCGGCCACCGGGTATAGAATTCTGCGACGCGTAAATTAAACCGCAAGAAGAGAATAGAACTAAAACCATAAGAGAAACAACTCCTTGTTTAAGGGCGAAGTCAAATTTGAAAAAGTCCGCCAACTGGCGGATAAAACCGCCCTCCTGTTTAGGAAAAACAAAAACCAGCCTCTCTTTAAGGTTGTCTTCAAATTGCTTCCGCCAGTTATAATTCGGCTGGATAGCTTGTAATTTTTTGAAGCCTTGCGAAAGGCTGGTTCGAGGATTACTCATAAAAGATCTTATTCATAATCTTCTTAAGTTCTATACCGGGCAGTAGAAATTCGATAATTAATTATTTATAATTCCGGCGAACTTACTTAAACAACTTATATGCTCAATTTTATTGAACTAGCCTGTTGTTATGGTCGCGCCAGAACCTCATCGAATTTTCACTGCCTGGTATATATTAAGACGATATAAAAACAGAAACGTTACAAGAAATTTAGAAAGTAGAAAATAGCAAGTAGAGAATAGAAGTGAAAATCCGCACAGACAAAGGCTTTTTATGATTTGAAGCTATTTTTAAGCATTTTAAGACCGCGAAAGGCCTTAATTCTGGCGTTTCCTTCGGAAGAATTAATAATATTGGCAATTTCTTTAAAACTAAACTCATTGATAAAACGCAAAACTATAATCTCCCTATAGTCGTCTGGCAAAAATTTTAATTTCTCGTCCAAAGCTTCTATCTCTAATTTATCATTTAGCAGATCTTCGAAATTATGCCTGTCCGAAATATTCTCTTCAATAAATTCATCGATCGGCGTTTCTAATCTATTTGAATTGGAACGATAAAAATCAGTAAGAAGATTGCGCGCCATGGCGAATAAAAAAGCCTGCAGATTTTCTATTTCCGCTTTTTGATTATTCGCCAAATAATTTAATAAACGAATAAAAAGTTGGCTGGTTAAATCTTGCGCGTTATCGATACTGGAAACGTTAAAATAAATAAAGCGATAAATCTTGTCAGCATATTCATTATATAATTTCCCCAACGCCGCTTGATCGCCTCTTTTAATTTCGTTTAATAAAATTTTCTCCTGAAACTTGAACATAAACTTGGAACATGAAGCTTGGAGCTTAAAACTTTCAGAACAAAACCGTATGAATTACAATTTATTAGAAAGCGCAAAGCGTAAAACGTAAAGCTCAAAATAACAGCGTAAAATTTAAAACTTTTTCTTTCCCCTTATTAATTCTATTTTAGGTTTTGGACTATTGTTTTGCATTTTTCGCTTTTAGTTTTATGCTTATTGGTTTTGCATTTTTAAATTATACTCGCTTTTTGATATTAATTCAAGGGGGCTCGTCCGAAAGACGAGCCCCCTTACCATATCGGTGAATAAGTATGTTTCCTATTTCACAGCTAAGAGCGGAGTGGTTAATTCATCGACTAAGGCGCTAATACTTTCCGCGCTCTCGTAAATTTCCGTTTTAGGAATAGTAATAACCGTCCTATCCTTATAACCATTGGTCGCCAAAGCGCTATTAGAGGTGAATCCTCTTTTCTTGCCGCCCACAATCAAATAAGTTGTCGCGGAGTCGGCATATTTAACTAAGACGCCGTTAGGATGGACATTAGTTGATTCTATTATTTCACCCAGAGGATAAGCGAACTTGTTCAATAAATCATCCGGAACCCAAGTTACCAATTTCCATTTTGGATCCTTGAATAAAGTCTGGTAGACGGCGGATGATTTAATGGGCATTAGTTTGCCGTCCGAAACAACATACACAGCGGAAGCGCTCTTGCCGTATAAAGACTGTTTGGTGCCGCGGAATAATGAGCCGTCGCGGAATGGAACCGGATCACCCTCGGCGTATTGCTCTAAAACATCTTTAGCTACGGTCTTAACCGTTGAGAAATTAGACGGATAGCCCCAAGACTTATAAACAACGCTATGCGGGAAGACATGTCTCTTGCCGTTTAAGATAAGATAAAGAGCGGGAGAATCAGCAGTCTTGACCAAACTCTTTTCTTTTAGAACTTCTAGAGTTTCGGTCGGGCTACTTGCTTCTTCTAGATTAATAATATCTGAAACAATGGAAGAACTATTATTAAGAGCATCGCGGAATTTAACATAAACACTCTTTTCGCCATTGCCAGAACCTAATAACCAAGTTTTAGTGAAAACAAAGGACTCCCAATTCGCGCCAGAGAAATCTGAATGGTTGCTGATTATCATTTCCATTGCTCCGCTGGCCGCCAAATTCAAAGTAACGCTTCGCGTAGAAGTTTTCACGGCTCCGCTGTTAATGTTAACAGAAATATTGGTTGGTCCGACTAAACCGGCGCTGCCACTGCCCCCGGTACTGCCGCTGGGAGTGCCGCTCATAGTAAATTGACCGCCGGTTAAACCGCCAGCCGTAAAGTGATTGCTGGTTGTCGTAATGGTATTATTGACAGTATCAACGACAGCAGATTTATAAGTTTCCCAAGTATTAGTGGTATCGTCAAAATATTTCGGCATTACGTCGTTTTCGGTATAACCAGCCGCGGAAATCAAAGACTCGGTGTAAGGAAAAACTATTTTAACGTCATTATTAAAGCTGGTAATTTCTTGTCCTGTGGAATCTTTAGCCACAAAATCATAGCTAACGCCGATCGGTTTGTCTTTAGCGTCTGCTTTCACCTTTGTTTCTTCTATGTCAACTGTGGGGGTAATGGTAACTGTTACCGTACCGCTCGAGGCTAAAGCGCCTGATGGTATTTCTAATTTTAGACCATTACTTAATTCTATTGTTTTGCTGTCCGAGGCGCTGAACGTAGTGGTTTTTGCATTCGGCACAACAACACTTGTAGACAACAAGGTTAAATTATTATTGCTATTAGCGCCAGCAACTGTCACTAAATCGGTGACCACGCTCTGATATAGAGTATTATTAATAGAAGCCGAAGCTTGAATATGCCAAGTCTCACCAGACTTAACTTTTAAAGTATAATCTCCATTAGTTGAAAACGTGCCAGTTCCTTTACTGTCGCTCCAAGCGTTAACCATAGCTTTATTCTTGCTACCGCTCAACAAAATTGAACCGGTAATCGTAGCATCTGATTCAGTAAATTGCATATTAACACCAGTCATATTAACATCAGCAACGGTTACGCTTTGCATATCGGGATTAATCAAATCTCTGGCATCCCAAGGCGGAATACCAACGCCGATTTTATAAGAACCAGCCGTAACATTCAAAGTATAAGCGCCATTAGAATCAGTGAAGGTGCCTACACCCAAACCTCCGGGACCCTTGAATTGATTCATAGTCGCGGAATTGCCGTAGTCAACGAACACCCAAACACCACCCATACCGGCACCATCCGGATCTTTAACTGTTCCGCTAATAGTTTTGTCAAGTTTTTTGAGTTTAAAATTACGCGTTTCTATGCCATTAGCCGCCGGCGATGTTTCCACGTCCGCTGCCACTACTTTATATTTATTAGAACTGAAAGACATCATGGGATCAATAAAAGCATTAACATACCAACTGCCAGGAGCTACTTTCAATTCATATTGATCGCTATTAGACGACGGAGCAAATTCGGTCATGGCCCAGCCGCCGCCATCTTTGGTGCCGTTAATAAACGCTCTGACACCCGTAACCACCGTATCTGTTCCGGCATCATAAGCATCATTATCGTTAATATCTAAATAAAATTTGCCTTTAATTGTAGCATTATTAGGGGCCACCACCAAATCAAGCTCCTTACATTTCGTAGTTGTGCCGCAAGAGTCAGAAGAACCCAGGGTTATAGTTTGCGTCGCAACTAATGTATATTTTGAACCAGGCGGGGAATGAATACCCAACTCATAGCTACCCAAAGGAACTTTAATCTCTGTATAACCATTCATTAAGCCGCCGCCGGCAAAACCGCCCTTATCCATACCTCCACCCATTGGTCCGCCAGCCATACCGCCAGAACCGCCGCCAGTGCCACCACCGGCGCTCTGCATCCCATCCATCATTTCCGGTTTGCCAAAATCCAGAAAATCACCGCCAACTGAAGTGTCACGCACCCAAACACCGCCCCAGATATCGCTGATCTTATTGCCAGCAGCGTCTTTTATCTTAACTTTTAACAAACCTTCTGCTAATTTTAGCAAGAAGTCGTTATTATCTGAAGTTTGGCTGTCGGCTATAGTGATTTGCTGCGGACCGCCCTGATAAACATATTGAGAAGACATTGGCATTGCCATTAGACCCCAGTTTCCGGAACTAACCTGTAAATCAAAACGGCCAGTGCTGGAATTACTTAAAGCCGAAGCCCAACCGAAGCCGGTCATTTGCCAGGCATTAATCATTACGTTGCCAACCGGATTGCCGGCGGTATCCGTAATGGTGCCTTTAATATGAGAACTTTTACTCTTAAGATTTAAAGTTCCCGCGTCTGTTGTTTGTTCGGCAATGGCTTTAATTTTAATCGGAGTGGCGGCGGCGTAATTAGCGCCCTGCTCACCCCAATTTGGATTAGCCACCAACTCATAAACACCAGCCGGCACCTTAAAGTTAAAGCGGCCATTAGAATCAGTATTACCGCCATTACCCATACCCATACCGCGGTTAGCGTTAACCCAAGCATTAGCAATAGCGGTAGCGCCAGTCGGATCTTTCACTAAACCCGTGATAATGGCGTCGCAAGTTTCTACTTCAAAATTTTGCGATGAAGATTCAACACTATCATCTTCAACGAAACTTACTCTTTTGGGCGAATCGGCATAAACCCAGTCTGGCTGGGTTAAATTCCAATCCGGACGCACCATTACCCACCAACCGCCGCCGGATAATTTTAAAGTATAAGCGCCATTAGCGTCGGTAGTAGTTTCGAAGTGTCCGCCGCCCATTTCGCGATTAGCTTCAACTTTAGCATTGGCTATCGCGGCGCCACCAGTCTTTTTGGTAACAGTTCCGGTTAAGGTTTTGGTGGGTGAAGTTAATGTAATTAAATTATTATTTAGAGTATTGCTGTTTTGTTTAATTGCGCCTATGTTATTAGCGATATCAACCGTTAACCCAGACGGCTGGACATAAGCTTGTGTGCCGCCCCAAGGCAGATTAATTTCAATAGACAAGCCAGTGCTATTGACCTCAAGACCGCCGATACGAAAATAGCCCTGATCATCGGTTGAACCACCGCCCTGATTTTGCCACATTTGGTCATGAACCATAATCCAAGACCAAGCCACGGCCGCGTCATCAGCATTACCAGCTATGCCATCCGGACCGGGATTCATTACCCGACCTATAACTTGAGGCACGCCAAGATAAAGCTTGCCGCCTGCGCCATAAGTCGCTCCGATATCCAGCGCGTCTCCTCCGGCTATTGCTTCTGTAATTTCAATGCCCGTGTATTTTCTCGTAGCATATTGACGATACGCGGCTTGCTCTTCCTCTGATCCCCAGCGCGGCGGTTCAATTTCCAGAACATAATTACCGGCTACCACGCCGCCAAAAGAAAATTGACCATTTTGATTAGTATTAGATCCATACCAACCGCCCGGACCCTGCATTGGACCTTCAATATGCATATTAATCCAAGCATTGGGAACCGGCGTCAAATCAGTAGCTGATCTATAAACCGTGCCGGTGATATTAGGACTGGTTAGAATTATATTTTTTGTTCTTGACGATTGAGAGCTGGTGACAGTCACAGAAGCCACTTTTCGAGCGCATTGCGTTTCGCCGCAGCCGCTATACGGATTGGCTTCCACCTCATAAGAACCCTCGGCAACGCTACCAAGAGCATAATAACCATTCTGGTCGGTTTGTGTCCATTGCTGACCTCCGCCCATCTGACCGGCTATTCTTAAATTAACACCTATATTTGAAACACCCACCGCTTCATTTGCGTCAGCGCAGTTGACATCACTAGTTCCCGGAAGACAAACACGACCAGTCAAACCATTCACGCTCGGATCTGACATTAAAATAGTTAATTGATTATTGGCTATGCTCAAAGCGCTACTCGGATCAGCATATTCAGATATTGTTGTGCCTGACACCGTGACAACAAGCCCCGCCGGAGCAGCATAAATACTACCCCAGGCTTGATGAACTTCTAAACGCCAAGTGCCATCCGGAACATTAAGACTAAACGAGCCATTCTGTTGAGTCTGACCACCATAACATTGACCCGGATTTTGATAAGGACACAAATCAAGCCAAACATTCGCCTGACCGGTCGCGCCAGTCGGATCCTTTATTGATCCGCTTATGTTCGGGGTTGATAATGATTTGATTCCTAAGTCGTTGCTGGTCGCCGAGGTGATAGAAGCCGAGAAAGTGGTGGTGGCGCAACTTGAACCAACCACCGGCTGAATACGTAAAGTATATGTACCAATTGATACGCCACCGAATTTAAATTTACCGGAGCTGTCGCTGTTAGAGCCATACCAAGCGCCATCTTTTTGCAATTCCACCCAAGCATTAGCCTCATTAACGCCGCCGCATTGCACGCTTCCAAAAACATTGGGCAAAGAAAAACGTAAAGCTCCGCTAACCGCTTTAGCGTCATTATTGAGATTGGTCACTCCGCTCGCGTTAACGGTTAAACCCTGGATAGTGGTTCTCGCATAACCGGCAAAATTACCGGAAGATGGCGATTCAATTTCTAAAACATAATTAGTGCCAGCAGAAGCGCCGCCAAAAGAGAAATTGCCGCTTGAATCAGTATTGGCCCATTGCTGATATGACCAATCCGATGTGTGCAAACCAACGCCCGCATTCGGCACAACCGTATCGGGAAAAGGATTGGCTTCGGAGGCGGCAGACGGTGTTTTAATTGTGCCCGTAACATTAGCGGTTGTTAAATTAATAGTATTATTAGTGCTGGTTTCATCTAAGGTCAAACATCTGCTACTTGCGCCTTTTTGATAACCTAGTTTTTGCTGATGATAGAGTTTTGGTTCGGCTTCAATAGTATAACATTGATTAGTAGAAGTATTTGGAACATAAACCTTCCAAACACCGTTCAAATCAGTCTTAGCTCTTTGAGCTATAGTCCAATCAGCGTTATGAGCTACAACCTCCACGCCCTCCATCAAGGTCGCGCCGCTGGGATCTTTGACGGTACCGCCCAAAGTAGCGGACAGGAAAGATTGTTCGGAGACGGTTGTCATCAAACCGATGGTCGCGACTTGACCAGAAACTTTAGCAGGAGCAGATTTGGTCGCGCCAGTTGGCGTGATAAATTCAATATTATAACTACTGGTTACGGGAGAAATGAGCGCGTATTTACCGTTTGAGTGCGTTTCGAATTGTAGAGGCGCCCCCATTTGCCCCGGCTGAAAAGCGCGGACATTAACCACGTCTATATCTGTAGCGGTCGTTGAAGTGACACTGCCAACCACCACCGCTTGAGTACTTGAGTTCCAAACGACAAACGAACGGAAATCTGAAGAACGGTTGGGCGTAAGATTAGTGACATTGACTGTGACTTCGCTGTTGACTCCTGATGGAATCGTAGTGACTAAAGTAGTGGCATCAACCGAGGAAACAGTTGAGGTGACGCTACTGCCCTCTCCGTATCTCCATAAAACTTGAACCACGTCTGTGGAAGTGGCAAAATTTGAACCAGAGATAGTAACCTCGTCGCCGATATTACCGCATGGCCAGCCGTTGCAATCATCGCCCGTTTGAGTGTTGGTTATATAATCAATAATTGGATCGGTTGAAGCGGCAACCGTGCTATTGGTATTATAGGTAGTAACAGTTTGTGTTTCGCCGCTATTTTTAATATCTTGAACTGTTGTATCCCAAGCCTGTCCTTCTGTTAAACGTAGATTCTTCAGGCCATAAATTCGCATGCGATAATCATTCTCACCAGCCTGTAAATATTGAGTGGTCATATTATAAGGATCGAACCTGCTCAAATTACGAGCAGTTAACGAATCCCCTGTTTTCAAAATATAATTGCGCAAATCGGTGGCATAATTAGTGGCGCTACCCAATTCGATGGCCGAAGACGGAGAAGTTTCTTCCAAGACAGATCCATCAAAAGCGATTTCCGCCGAAGTAGTTGAAACGACGACACTGGTTACCGACAAAGCAGTAACTAATGATGGCATACCCATCGACCACAAAATAGTAGTCGTCATTATAATCACCGAGAAAAACTTTTTTGTTTTTGACATAGTTAAATTTAAAACTTAATTAATTGTTTTTTTTAAATATAAAAAATATCCCCCCTAAAAAATTCGCGCTTGTGTGTTGTTTTCCGTTTTCAAATAAATAAAATTAAAATTTCAATTATATTATAATTTATATATCAACCAATGACAAGGGGGGGTGGATAACTTTTTAACGAAGCGCGAAGCGTAAAGCGAAAAGCGAAAAGCGTAAAGCGTAAAGCGTAAAGCGAAATGACAAGACAAGTTGACAAGGTCTGACCTGGTCAAGCCGCGGAACTACGCTATTTTTGGACCAAACTTGTTGTAATTGATTGTTCTTTGCCGTCGCGCAAAATAACTAATTCAAGGGGGTCGCTGGATTTTTTATTTTGAACCAAATAGGTCAAATCTTGACTATATGTTAATGGAAGGCCGTCTGCCTTAATAATCACGTCGCCGTTTTTTATGCCGGCTAAATCCGACGGGCTGCCCTTTAACGGATTGCCGTAAACAATAGCGCCATTCTCTAAATCGCGAAAACGCTCAGAAATCAAGCCCGGCGCCTCTTCGATTCTTAAATAATCAATGCCCAAATAATTTCTAACAATTTTTTTTCCTTGCAAAACCTTGGGTAGAATATCTTGAAAATGCCAAACGGGAATAATTTTGTTTTGGGAAACCAAACCTATCAACGAACCGTCTAAACCGAAAACGGTTGCGCCAGAAAAATAATCAGCGCTCAAGTCTCGATCAACCAATAAAAAATCAGAAAAGTAGTCCGTAGAGCGTATTAGATCTTCATTCTTTTTAACCAATCGGTAATTTATTCTCCGAATCTGGCCAAGATATACATTATTCTGTTGATCAAAAATTAATATCTGCTGACCGACTGCCAAATCATCTCTATTAACTAACTTCGCGACCGGTAAATTGTCGGCTTTAATCTTTAAAAAAGCGAAGCCGGAAGGAATGTCTTGAATAATTTTTTCAAGCGGGAAAATTTTATTTTCACTATTAATAATAACGCTGAAAGTAGTCTTGGGGTCGAGAGAATTGCTTGTTAATAACCATCCGTCATTACTTAAAACAACGGCTAAACCCTTACTCTGGTTCGGAGTATAAATTTGATCTAAAAAATTTAAATTCTTAGAACCAGCTTGCGATTTAGATTCGAAAAGACGGACAACCTGCGATTTAATATTTTTAATTAATTCGGCGATCCTGACGTCTTGAGTAACGGTTACTTTTTTCTCAGTGGTTAAATTAACCTCGCGCGTGGGAAAATATTTTTGCAGACTTATCTCGCCGGCAAAAGGCAAATAAATACTTTGACGGGTCAGAATGAAAATAGCGCCTATGGCGCCGAAAATAAGACTTAATAAAACGAATAAAATAAAATAACCAAAACCGAAGCGCTTCGATTCTCGAGAAAAAGCGGGCTCGCCTCGTCGAGTTCCGCCAGTTAGCAGAGGCGAAGCAGGCGGAGAAATTATTGTTTCTTGATAAAAATCTTCCACTTCTTTATCAATTTTCATCCGTTCTTCGGCGTTATCTTCTGACCTTTTAAGTTTTTTAATCTCTAAATTATCTCCGCTGTCTAAATCGTTGGCGATGGATATTTTTTTTGATGGTTTTTCCATAAATAATAGATTAAATTTAAAAATGTGATTTCTATTAAACCGTTCAAGTGAAAAGTGGTGGGCAAAAAATTCAGAACAATATATATTTCCGAAATAGCCAGACAAAAAACTAGAATCGATTGCCAATCATATTTAGGGATCGTTAGGTTGGGCTCATTTTCTGGAGCCAGTCGTTCAAGATATATGAAAAAATAATACAACCAAAAGCTTAATAAAAAAACAAAAGGTAGAAGAAATAATTGCGGAATCCGATAAAGCAAGGCTAGGCCGTTTAAAATAGAGAAACCGCAAAATCCGATAACAAAATTTAACCAAGGAGTTAAATTTCTAAGAAACTCAAAACGATAAAGCCGTGGCTGATAAAAAAATCTGCGCAAATTTTCCAAGAGAATCCAAAATAAAAAAGTGACAACAATAGAAAAAATTAAATGTTCGCGTATCCGTGAGATAAAAAATGTGAAAAAATAAGCCATTAAAACGAATAATATAAGCTGAAGGAATATCGGCCAATATTTTTTTAATTTATTATCTAAAAAAAGAATAAATATTAAAATAAAAAAGACAAATAAAACAATTAAGCCGACAAATAAAATATACTTATAATACTGGCTAAAAAGCCATATATTGAAAACCAAAAATAGAATCGAGCCGATAACAATCGGAAAAATAAATGGCGGGTTTTTTATCCAACGAAGCATAGGTTAGAAAGTAGAAAGTAGAATTACGAACTAAGAAACAAAATTTAAAGAGACAAATTGTGCTCGTCTAATTTAATCCACTCGTTCTCTGTTTCATTCAAACGATAGATATTTATATGCTCAACCATGTCTTCATTAGAGTAAACGCGGTCGACTTTTGTCTCACTGCCTATCCGGTTAGAATATAAAAGGCGTTTACCCAAAATCGCTGGTTTTTTAATTTTTTCCAGACGAATTTTACCGACAGGCGACGTAAATTCAATCCTTTCCATCTCGCCCATAATTTTTTCCCCCATATTATTTTCTTCAATCACAAAATCTTCTTTAACGTGGACAGCATCGTTAAATTTGTCTTTTATTTTTCCAATTATATCTTCCCAATGTTCGGGGTTCATGAGTTAGAAAATAGTAAGTAGAAGCTAGAAAACAAATAAATTACGAATTAAAGATTAAGTATATCATAAAAACAAAAATTGAAAAGTTTTTATTGTTTTCCACGGGGGTTGGAAAATTCGCAACCGCAATAATTTTGACGATAAAAATCAAATTCCTTGGCGCGTTCAATACTCTTTTTAAAGCCGTCCTTTTTCTTAAAATCCGCCTCGTAAAATTTTACCCCGTTAGAGATTTGGGATTGAACGTAATGATAGTTAAATGGTAGCCGTAAGGCGGCTTCGCCTCCGTACTTCTCAAAAAACATAAGTTTGGCTGAATCTCTAACGGGGTTTACATTCGCTTCTACGGCCAAATCAATCCCTAATTTATTAATAATGTCGACTTTTTTATGAGGACTAACGGAAAGCGTGGTGGTAAAAAAATCATAACTATTATTTTTAGCGTATTCGGCTGTTTTTCTTAAACGAAATTCATAACAGCGGAAACAACGCTCTCCTTGTTCAGGCGAAGCCTCAAAGCCCTTAATATAATCAAGCCAGCTTTGATGATTATATTCGCCTTCAATTAATTTAATATCGTAAGCATCGCAAAACTTTTTGACGTCTGTTAGTCTTCTTTCATGTTCTTCGCGCGGGTAAATATTTGGATTATAGAAAAACACATCAACCGAAAAGTCATTTTGCAATAATTTGGCCACATAAGAACCGCAGGTGGCGCAACACGTATGTAAAAGCAATCTCATAAATTAAAAATATGGTTTATGATTTTAAACTCTTAATTTTGGGTTGATAATATTTGCGGTCTCGCAATTTATCCGGCAGGCCCGCCTGCCTAGCTTACCACTTGACCCTTAATATCCTTTTCTTTTTTATTATTTTTTAATAAATGTTCAGGTCGGTAATATTCTTTGTTGCGCAGGCTAGCGGGCAGGTAAACTTGTTCAACTTTTCCGTCGGGGAAATTGTGCGGATAGAGATAATCTTTGCCATAGCCTATTTTTTCAAGTAAAGGAGTCACGGCGTTACGCAAATGAAGCGGCACAGGTAGATTCAGATATTTCTCCACATCTTCTTTGGCGGCCAAAAGCGCTTGATAAGTACGATTGCTCTTCGCGGTTGTGGCCAAATAAATAGCTACATGGGACAAAACAATTTCTACTTCCGGTAGGCCCACGAACTCCACGGCCTGAGCCGCGCTGATCGCCAACAACAAAGCCTTGGGATCAGCATCGCCGATATCTTCAGAAGCAAAAATAATCATCCGGCGGACGATAAATCTCGGATTTTCGCCGGCAACAATCATTCTCGCCAAATAATAAACCGCGGCGCTTGGATCGCCGCCTCGCATAGATTTAATAAAGGCCGAAACAACATTGTAATGTTCATCACCCAACTTATCGTAACTGATATTCCGATACTGTAAGGCCTCTTTAATCAACTCTGCGCTTAGATGATAAACGCGCTGTTTGTCCGGTTTAACAATTTTGATGGCGATTTCCAAAGCGTTCAAAGGAACGCGAGCATCGCCGTTAGAGCTCTGGATTAAAATCTCTACGGCTTTTTTATCAAGTTTAATTTTATATTTTCCCAATCCGTTTTTTTTGTCAGTTAAAGCGCGTTTAATTATCTTTCCAATGGCTTCCGGCGGCAATGCCCCTAAAGCAAAAACTCGGACGCGCGACAAAAGGGGTGAAATAATTTCTAAAGAAGGGTTCTCAGTGGTGGCGCCAATTAAAATAACTGCTCCACTTTCCACAAACGGCAAGAAAACCGCTTGTTGCGCTTTGTTAAAACGATGGATTTCATCAATAAATAAAATCGTGCGCCGGCCATACATTTTTTGTTCGTCAATTGCCTCGGTCATAATTTTCTTCGCCTCCACGCTGGTATTAGTAACGGCTGAATATTTGATAAAGCGCGATTTGGTTTTTTCGGCGATTAAATACGCCAGCGTGGTTTTACCCGAACCGGGCGGTCCCCAAAAAACCATAGAAGGAATCTGGTCTTTCTTGATCAATTCCTTCAAAATTTGCCCCTCGCCTACTAATTTTTCTTGACCGAAAAATTCATCAAAATCCTTCGGCCTCATCCGATCGGCCAATGGATGCTCTAATTCCTGATTATGATTAAATAAAGTTTCCATACGCTTAGAATTTATCCCGATTTCTTCCAAATCTTTTGATTTGATAAAGAAATCGAGGATCCCGACCAAAGCGTCGGGGGAAAATAGAAAGTAGAAAATAGAAGTCAAAACTTGAAATATAAAACTTAAAGCCTAAAACCTAAAACTCAAAGAGAATATAGTTATGATTAGTATTAATAATACTACTAAAAATAACCTTTTCGTCAAAAATTCACGCAACTTTTCCTCCCTACCCGCCCAAATTTTAATATAGTATTTCTATTAGAAACAAGGGCTGGTATTCACAAAACACGCTATGAAATTTATTTAAAAACGGTTATTTAAAATTTAGGCGGGGTTGACAAAATGCTAATTTTCTGCTAAAATTAAATTATTAGATCATTAAAAATCAAAAAATACAAAAGGAGATAGACCTATGAAGAAGTTGGTTTACCTGGTTTTAGCGGCCGTGTTTATGACGGTCGCTGCCCCCAGCTTAATCGCGCAGACAGCGCCGAAAGATACTACTGCCAAAACCAATTCCATCGCTATAGATTCCTGTTATTATTGGGGCGTTTACGCTCTGTTAAGAACCAACTATGTTAAGCCGGATTCAACGCCCAATGATTCAGCAAAGGCAATCTGGCAAAGAGTCAGTCGGGAAATAAAAACAAACCCCGCCAGCCAAGAAAGCCTAATCTATGACGGTCTCGAAAAAGTCGCCCAGCTTTTTGATCGCTATACCTGCTTCTACGAACCCGAAGAAGCTAAAAAATTTCGTCTCGAAATGAAAGAAGAAACAAGCTTCTACGGCATTGGAGCGGCGATAGGTTACGGCAAAAAAGATACGATCACGCCCCGCTTCATTGAACTTTACGACGGTCCAGCGAAAAATGCCGGCATCAACGTAGGCGATTACCTGCTCAAAGTTAATGAGCATAACTGCCGCGGGCTGACCACAAACAAGATCATTTCTCTAATCAAGGGACCGGAGGGCACTACCGTCAATCTCACTATTCGACGCAAGGGATCTTCAGAGGTCGTTACCCTGAAAGTCAAGAGAGCCAAAATCGTCTTTAAAGCCGTTGAATGGTCAATCGTCAAGAGTGGCGCGCGCAATCTCGGCTACATCAAGTTAACAATATTCAACGAATTGGCTTTCAACCAAATGCGCGAAGCCGCTGACAGTCTGATCGCCAACAAAGCCGAAGGCGTTATTCTTGACCTACGCAACAATGGTGGCGGGCTGGTGACACAAACCCTTTTAATCAGCGGTTTATTCTTAGGAGATAGCCTGGATATTTACTACGAACAGCTCTCCAAAAACAAAATGAAGTTTACCACAGCCTATACGAGAAAGACCTTAATGGGTCTACCGATCGTAGTTCTGGTAAACAAGAACACTGCTTCAGCCAGTGAGATCTTGTCCGGCATCTTACGCGACATTGTTTCAGCCAAATTGATCGGCGAAACGACCTACGGCAAGGGCTGTGGTCAAAGTGTCTTTGATCTCAGGGATGGCTCTGCGGTCAAGGTTACATCCTTTCTGTGGTACACACCCAAGAAAGTCAATATCAGCGGCGTCGGATTAAAACCGGACATCGAGGTGAAGATGATCATTGACGACTATTTGGACAAGGGCGATGCAGTCGTCGAAAAGGCCATCGAACACCTAAAAACCGAAATCGAGTGAAAAATAAAGGGCGTTACCCTGTGTTATCAGCACTCGCTCGGAAATGAAAAACTTCATTTTTCACTTCACTCGCTCACTTAATAATAAAGCGGTATGAAAATATCATACCGCTTTTTAATTTAAAAAATGCATCCAGAGGGAATCGGACCCCCATCACCGGTTCCGACCCGCCTGCGTGGTCGAAGCCACTTCGGCGAGGCGAAGGCCCGCCTGCCATTGCCACTGCCCCCAGACGGATTCGAACCGCCATCCCTAGTTCCGAAGACTAGTGCTCTATCCAATGAGCTATGGGGGCAATAGCAGTGGCGGGCAGGAGACCGGCGCTCTATCCATTGAGCTATAGAGGCGCTAACTACTTGCCATTTCAATTATATTAAAAAATATTTTGTTAAGCAGATTAAACTCTTTCTAAATATTCGCCTTTTTCGGTGTTGATTCTTACAATATCGCCCTCATTAATAAAAAGCGGAACCAAAATATCCAGGCCGGTTTCTAATGTAGCAACCTTGCTGGCGCCGGAAGCAGTGTTCCCTTTAACTCCGGGCGGCGCGGAAACAACTTTTAACTCTATCTTTTTGGGTAATTCGATGTTTATCGGTTGCTTATTAAATAAAACCAGCATCACTTCTGTATTATCTTTTAAAAAAATTTCCTGGCCTCCTAAAATTTGCTGTGATAGAAAAAATTGCTCATAGTTTTTATTCTCCATAAAAACAAAGGCTTCTCCGTCTCGATATAAAAAATTAGCCCTTATCCTTTCGACATCTGCTTCTTTGACTTTATCCGAAGCGTTAAATGTTTTCTCCAGTGTCGATCCGGTAATTAAATTTTTAAGTTTGGTGCGGACAAACGCCCTCCCTCGAGCGGCTCGCGCATGCTGAGCTTCAACCACCGAATATGGCTGATCTTCAATTTGAATAATGGTGCCAATTTTTTTTAAGTCGTTAATGTCTAACATGAAATTAGAAGTTAGAAAATAGAAAGTAGAATCTAGAATTTAGCCCAGCACCACGTAGGGTGCTGGGCTACCCCGAACCCGGCGTGGTTCGGGGTAGAATATAGAATTTAAAAACTTCCATATTCCTAATTCTATATTCCTAATTCATAATTCGTTCCTATTGTTTAATGAAAGGAACCAAAGCCATAAATCTTGCTCTTTTTATAGCATCGGCCAATCTTCTCTGATGTTTGGCGCAAGTGCCTCTTTTGCGTCGTGGCAATATTTTATAATAAGAAGATAAAAAACGTCTTAGCAACTCAATGTTTTTATAATCTATATCATTGATGCTGTTTACACAAAAATAACAATGTTTTTGTTGGATCTGTTGAACGTTCCTGTTGGTTCTATTAGTTCTGTTAGTTCTGGTTGGACTATTTTTATTAAACATAGAATATTATTATCTTAATTTATTTTAGAATGGAATTTCGTCAACGTTAATTTCTTCTTCAGTTTTGCTTGGTTCAACCTCTTCGTGAATTTCCGTGGAACGTTCTTCGGCTGATTCATTTCTTGCCATGCCCGATCGAGGCCCCAGCTGAACTTTTTCAGCAATAATTTCTGTACGATATTTTTTGTTACCGCTTTGATCTTCCCAACTTCGAGTATGAATCCGGCCTTCCACAAAAACTATCTGTCCTTTTTTTAAATATTGGCCAACAATTTCCGCGAGCCTTCCCCACGCAACGATATTATGAAAATCAACTTCTTCCTGTTTTTGCCCGCTTTTATTAGTCCAAGTGCGGTTGGTGGCCACGGAAAAAGTCGCGACATTTTGTCCGCTGGGGATAGTCTTTACCTCTGGATCTCTTGTCGTATTCCCGCAAATCAATGCTCTATTTATATTCATAAAAAATAAATTATTAAATTTAGATTTTTAATAAATCGTCGATTTTTTGATCCAAGTCTTTGTCGTCCAGATCCTCTAATTTTATATGCTCTTTCCGTTCTTTGGGAGCTGATGGTTCTTTTTTATCTTCGGTCTCGTGTTTCTCTTCAATTATTATCTCTTCGTCGATTTTTATTTTTGGACGGGGTGTTCTCCTTTTTCTCAATTGTTCCTTAAGTTTGATGGTTATTTGAAAACGCAAAATTTCCGGCATTAACATAAATTGCTTATTAAGTTCAGCTAATTTATCTTTGGCTACTTCAAAAACGACTAAAATATAAAATCCTCGGCGCACGAGCTTTATAGGATAAGCCAATTTCTTGCTGCCAAGATTTTCTTCTTTAACAATTTTGCCGCCCAAATTTTCAATCGCCGCAACGATTCCTTTTTGTATGGCCGGAAGGTCTGTTTCCGTATAAGGCGTGGGAATAATATAGAGTAGGTCGTACATAATTAATTT
This sequence comes from Patescibacteria group bacterium UBA4787, assembly GCA_002402995.1. GTDB lineage: Bacteria > Patescibacteriota > Patescibacteriia > UBA2591 > UBA4787 > UBA4787. Next base: position 82,902 of record DHGX01000003.1, on the reverse strand, counting down.
AAGTAATTTTAATTTAAGAATTTAATTAAACTCGCTTCGCTCGTGAAATTGGGGCGCTCGGAGTCAAATCAAATCCGCCAGCTGGCGGATTTATTTGAACTCCTCGCTACCAATTATACCAAAAACTAAGAATTTGAGCAAGATGTTAAATTCAGGTATAATAAAGGACATGAAATATTTTTTTATTTTAGGCCGTAATCCAAGTTTGTCAATAGCCGAACTGGACGCCTATCTCATCAAAAACAAAATAAATTTTAATCTGGTATCGGCCGATGAAAATTTTTTAATTGTTGATGCGGACGATCAAATCTTAAATTTAGACGAACATATAAAACAATTGGGTGGCGTAATTAAGGTCGGGATAATTTTAGATAAAATAAAAAATCGGGCAGAATTAGAAAAACTGGTCCTTAATTACTTAATAAAATATTCTGGTAAAATTTATTTCGGTTTCAGTGTTTATACTGAAAATAATAAAATTAATCGTTTAGCCGAAGTAGCCCTAAATATCAAAAAAAAGCTCGCGGAAAATAATCACCCAGTTCGATGGGTTGTTTCACGCGAGAAAAATCTTTCCTCGGTAGTAGTGGAAAAAAACAAACTTCTAACACAGGGCGCTGAATTTGTTTTATTGAATGATTATATTGGAGTAACCAAAGCTGTTCAATTATTCGAATTATACGGCGAGCAAGATTTCGGTCGCCCGTCCCGTCTTATCGAAGGTGGATTATTGCCTCCAAAAATCGGGCAAATTATGATTAATTTGGCGCAAGCCGAGCCGACTGATAAATTATTAGATCCTTTTTGCGGATCCGGAACGATTTTACAGATCGCGGCTATAATGGGCTTCAAAAATTTATACGGGGCAGACGCTTCTCTTAAAGCCGTAGAAAGCGCCAAAGAAAACCTAGAATGGGTAAAACAAAAACGCTATTTAACTGATTTAATTTGCCGAATTGATTCTATCGATGCTAGAAATTTAACAAAAACCTTTTCTCTTGAGAGCATTGACGCCATTGTAACCGAGCCGTTATTGGGGCCCTTAAAATACCAGAACCAAAAATATGAAGTGTGCAAAATCATTAACGAATTATCTGCCCTTTATCTAAAATTTTTAACTGAAGCAAAAAAAATATTGAAAAATAACGGACGACTAATAATGATTTGGCCGATATTTGTAGTTGATAATGAAGTTATTTATTTGCCCATCTTAAATGAAGTTAAAAATATGGGTTGGCAAATAATATCCCCCATTCAAAATCAAGAATTGAAAAATTTACCATTTGTAAAAATTAATCCGCGAGGAGCTTTAATCTACGGCCGGCCGGAGCAAAAAATAAAAAGGGAGATATTCATTTTTGAAAAATAACCCCTCACTTGGAAACGATGTATTTTGGACGCAATCCCTGTTAAATGTGTTTTTATTCAAAAAGTCGATTCGTGCCTTTTACCACTCCGTTGTGCAAAAATTTAAAAATACTTAAGAGCTTATCGTTTTCAAGTGAGGGATTGACGAAATCACAAAAAATGCCATAATTTATTTATCAAAACGAGTTCTTTTAAAAACTTCGAACGATAAAAGGAGTTTCCTTTAATGAAATATTTCGGATTTTTGCTGCATTTTTACCAGCCGCCCTGGCAATATAAAGAAACGCTGGCTAAAATTTCCGCGGAATGTTACTACCCGCTTTTAAAAATGATTAACGATCATCCCGCTGCCCGTTTTACGGTTAATGTCAATTATTCTCTGGTTGAACTCTTAAAACAACACGGTCACGAGGAAGTTTTATCCTTGCTGGCGCAAGCGGTTCAATCTGGGAAAATTGAATTAACCGGCAGCGGAGCTTACCACCCGATATTGCCGCTTTTGGATGAAGAAGAAGTTAATCGCCAGATCGACCTTAACGAACAAGGCATCAAATCAGCATTGAACCTTGAAGTCGGCAAAGGATTCTTTCCGCCGGAAATGGCGTTTAGTCCGGAACTGGCCGCTTTATTAAAAAATCGCGGTTATGAGTGGACGATCACCGATGACGCGACCTTTGACGCGACTTACGGCTATGTTCCACATGACTTTATTCCGCAAACCAATGGTTTGCCAATAATTTTACGCAGCCATTACTGGAGTTCGGTTATCGCTTTTCGCCAGCGCCGCGGGAAAATCTTCGATCGCTTGGACTTCGAGGTTAAAAATTGGTTCGGCAACCATGACGGATATGTGGTGGTTGGTATGGACGCTGAAACATTCGGCCATCATCACGCCGGCTACATTGAAGAGCTCGCGAGATTTTTAGACGATCTGGCCGGCATCGGGAGCGAAAATGGTTGGACGCTTAAAAACATTTCCGAAATTTGCCAGCAATTCCCCGCTCGGCCAATGGAAGTTCCGGCCGGCAGCTGGTCCACCGACGCGGATGACATCAAAAGAAACGTGCCGTTTCCTTTGTGGGATGATCCACTTAACCTGGCCCATCATCTTTTGTGGGAACTGACCAATCTGGTTTTGGAGCATAGAAACGAGTTATCGCCGGAAATACGGCCGCTTTTGGACAAGGCCTTGAACAGCTGCCAATTTTGGTGGGTGGCCAGATTCCGCCGCGATTACGATAATGCTTTCCAGACCATTCCAATTTTCTGGCAAATCGTGCGCGAGCTAAAAAATCCCAGGGTCACGCGCTGGACCAGAAAAATCATCAAGGATCTCTCGCAAATCACGAATTATTCATTTCATTTAGAGGGATTCTAAAAACAAAAGGACGAGCAATCAACTCGTCCTTTTTAATTTATTTGTAAGCAAGCGAGGGAAAAGCAAATAGATTTGCTTTTCCGAGCGAGCGAAACAAACACAGGGCTTAACACCCTTTATTTTTATTTAAAAAAAGAAACCCCAACACTTTTTGTGTTGGGGCTTTTCCAATTTTCCAAAGGTCAAAAATAAAATTTCCTTAACTCCCACAAGAAGCAGAGCCACAGTAGGAGCTGGCACTGCTGGATAAGCCGTCGTAGTACAGCCCGGACCCGCCATCGTCGAGGCCGAGGTAAGGCACGCGGCTCACACCATACCGAGAGCCGGGAAGATCAATGTAATGATCTTTCAGGACATCCGGGTATTGGGCGACGAGGTTGATGCCCTCTATTGCGGTTAAGCCGCGACGGCCTTGTTTCGCGAAGTCCTTGACGCAGGTGTCGGGCGATTTGCCTAACATCGCTTTGCCGTTTTCCACGCCGTAGATCCAGTACGGGGTCTTGGGCGTGTTCACGAGGTCCCGGAGTGCTTCGAGGCTGAAATAATTCGTGCCACCAACCAGTTTCATCTGTTTGTCGATGGAGATGATATTGGCTGGGACGACCAAGAGCGCGCCCTCCTTGTCCTCGGGAACCGGAATGAGCTTGGTGAACGCTTCTTTGGTCATGCCAGCGGCTTCGGGATACCCGAGCTGGATTAAACGGAAGAGCTGGGCGGACCTGATGTCTGGAGTCACGGCGCCGACGATCGATCCGCCGTTGGCGATAAAAGCGACCACTCCCTTAGCGAGCTTGTTGCCGCGACTTTCGATTACTGCTTGCGCCAACTCTTCGTTCATGCCGGCGTCTTCGAGCTTCTGTAGGAGTTCGTGCTCCTTGTGCACAGAAAGCTTACGATTTGACATCGCATACCTCCTTGTTTGGTTTGTATTTGCCCGTTGAATGGTCCATCGCGATTTGCGACAGATTCAACAAGAGTTTTAATGAACTATATTAAATTGTAGCAGATTTTCGGGAAAATGTCAACCCCGCCTAAATTTTAAATAACCGTTTTTAAATAAATTTCATAGCGTGTTTTGTGAATACCAGCCCTTGTTTCTAATAGAAATACTATATTAAAATTTGGGCGGGCAGGGAGGAAAAGTTGCGTGAATTTTTGACGAAAAGGTTATTTTTAGTAGTATTAATACTAACCATAACTATATTTTCTTTGGGTTTTAGGTTTTGGGCTTTAAGTTCTATGTTTCAAGTTTTGACTTCTATTTTCTACTTTCTATTTTCTAAATTCTACTTTGATTATCCGTTCGTTATTTTTCTTGCCGATTTTTAAATTAACTTTAATTATTTTTTTGGGCAAGATATCTTTAACTCGTTCGGCCCATTCAATCACGATTACCGTGTCTGGACGATTGAACCAATCTTCTAGTCCGATATCCAATAGGTCGCGACCAGAATTTAACCGATAGGCGTCAATGTGCAGAAAATTTTTGATTTTAAGTTTTGAATTTTGAATTTTATACAATTTCATTAGGACGAAGGTCGGACTGGTTATATATTTCTTAATCCCGAGAAATCTGGCAATGCCTTTGGTGATTACGGTTTTGCCTGTGCCAAGCTCGCCAATCAAAGCCAGAACCTCGCCGCCTTTTAGTTGGCAAGCGATTTTTTCTCCTAATTTCAAAGTTTGTTTTTCTGAAATTGTGATATAAGTCATATTCTACAATTCTAGTTGCGGATCTGGCTCTAAATTCTGCCAATTATTTTTAAGTTTTGTCTTCTGTCTCGCGTTCATTTTTTGATATTTAAAATAGCCAGCCGCGGCGATCATCGCGGCGTTATCAGTGCAAAATTCAAAAGATGGAATAATAAATTTTATATAAGGAAAATTTTTAAGAATCGCGGCTGTCATTTGTCGGCGCAATTCTTGGTTGGCAGCCACGCCGCCGCAGAGAATAATACTTCTTGGTTGAAATATTTTCGCGGCTTTTAAGGTTTTAGCGATAAGCACATCAATAATCGCTTGTTGAGCTTCATAACAAAAAAATGGAATCAAATTTTCGGTCACTGAAGCATGAATAGTTTTTTTAATTTCTTTTTTATCTAATTTCTTGTATTGAGCGCCGTAATTTAATTCGTTCCATTTATAAAGCGCCGCGGTTTTTAATCCGGCAAAACTAAAATTCAAATCATCGGACTTAATCATGGGCCGGGGAAAATGAAATTTGGAACATGGAACATGGAATTTGGCAGCTTCTTTGGAAATTGCCGGGCCGCCCGGATAACCGATATTTAAAATTTTTGCCACCTTATCAAAACATTCGCCAGCCGCGTCGTCAACCGTCTGTCCGAGAATTTTATATTGATTGTGATTTTTCATTAAAACCAATTCTGTATGTCCGCCGGAAACAATCAACGCCAATAGGGGAAAATTAATTTTGAATTCTCCGACGCATCCCCCGACGGTACCGTCGGGGTTCCGGTCGGAGCCCCGACTTCTTAACGTCGGGGTAAATCCTTTATTCAACCAACCAGCGCAAATATGTCCGGCTAAATGATTAACCGGCACTAACGGTTTTTTATAAAACCAGCTTAAAGTTTTGGCCGCTTGCCAGCCCACCAAAAGCGAGGTGATTAATCCCGGACCTTGCGTGGCCGCGATTAAATCTATTTTTTGCCACTTATTTTTAATTGGTTCTAATGCCTTTTCCAAAACCGGCATTATTTTTTCCAAGTGCGCGCGAGCCGCCACTTCCGGCACAATTCCGCCGTATTTTTGATGAATTTTTATCTGTGAAAAAACCTCATTAGACAGAATATTAAAAATTTCTCCGTTTTTACCGGATTTAATTTCTATCAACGAAACAGCTGTTTCGTCGCAAGAAGTTTCGATGGATAAAATAATCATGTATGTCGCGATATTTTTTGATTGACCAATTGATAATATTTTTTTGACAATCTTTTTGCTGCTGTTTTAACTTCCTGTTCGTTGATCGTTAAAAATTTATAATTTGCTAAGACCTTAACGCCATTAATAAAAATCGTGTGCGCCCGACAAGAATCGTTAAAAATTAAATCCGCCAAATAATTATGTCCCGGAATAAACGGAAAATCATTTTTAGACCATAAAACCAAGTCGGCTCTCTTGCCTTTTTTAATCGCGCCGATTTGTTTATCTAAGCCAACGGCTTTAGCGCCGCTCACGGTCAACATTTTAAATAAATCTAAATAATTTATGGCCGCCGGATTTCCTGTTTGATCGGAAATTTTATGAAAAGCGGCGCTGGCTTCGCTTCTTACTTCATTTGAGTTATTGTTAATAGCCGCGTCAGTGCCAAGCGCCACATTAACGCCGGCTTTCAGCAGATCGTAAACCGGACAAACACCAACTCCTAAATATGAGTTTGACCTCGGGCAATGTATCACGTGGCTATGGCTTTTAGCGACATAACTTATTTCTTTAGTCGTTAATTGGGTCATATGCGCCAGAGAAATGCGATGGTTCAAAGCTCCGATTTTATGCAAATGTTCAATCGGCCGATCACCGGTTCTTTCTAAAACCTTTTTGACGTATAATTTGCCTTCAGCCGCGTGCATATGAAAATAAGTATCGTATTTTTCAGCCAAAGCCTGCATGCCTAAAATTAGTTTATCAGAAGCATAGCGCACGTTAGTAACGCCGAAATGAACGCGCACTAAATCATTATGATATTTTTGGCGCATCTCTTCCGCTCTTCTTAATCGCTCTTCCGTTTCCCACGTCCGGGCGCGTACGGTTATTTTTTTATCAGTGGCCACGATGTCTTTGGGCATTAAAACGCAGATCGCCCTGATTTTAAATTGATTGTAAAGCCGCGCCTGCAACTCTATTTCCGAGCCCACCGACTGAAAACAAGTAGTGCCGGATTTCAATCCCTCCAAAATGGCTACAGCCGAAAGCCAATAGCTCATCTCCGAATCCTTAATTTTTTCTGTGGCGTGCAAAAAATCCATTTCCTCGTCTTGATTTAAGCCGAGACACAAACCTCTGTTTATCTGTTGCCCTGGATGAAAATGCGCGTTAATAAATCCCGGCGTGACAAAAAAATCTCGGCCGTCAAAAATTTTCGCTTGAGCGGCTTTCAGATTCTTGCCGATTTTTTTTATAGAATCGTTTTCAATCAAAATATCAACGTCGTCCAAACGCTTAAAATTCTCTCCGACGAAAACCGTAATATTTTTAATTAATAATTTATAATTCATAATTTTCACCCCGTTAGAAGTCCGTTTCATATTTTATCCGTAATTAAATCCGCGAAATAACATATATTTTTTAGTTAGTATATTCTTGAGTAGAAAAAATTTCAAAGAAATTTTTTCTGCCGAGGACTTCTAACGGGACAAGTTACAACAGTGGAGCAATAATAATAGCAATAATACTAATCAGTTTAATTAAAATATTAAGAGATGGGCCAGCCGTATCTTTAAATGGATCACCGACCGTATCTCCTATAACCGCTGCTTCGTGGGGCTTGGATCCCTTGCCGCCGAAATTACCCGCCTCTATATATTTTTTGGCATTATCCCACGCGCCGCCCGAGTTAGCCATCATTATGGCCAATAAAAATCCCGTAATTATTGAACCGGTTAATAAACCGCCCAACGCTTCTTTCCCCAAAAATACACCAACCAACAATGGCGTCAAAATAGCGACTAGCGAAGGAAGTATCATTTGCCTTAGAGCGGCGGACGTAACAATAGACACGCACTTGCCGTATTCCGGTTTGGCCATACCTTCCTTTAAGCCGACTATTTCTTTAAATTGCCTTCTCACTTCGTTAACTACCGCGTAAGCAGCCCGTCCCACGGCCTTCATAGCGAAAGCCGAAAAAATAAAAGGCAATAAACCGCCAATAAATAAACCGACTAAAACAAACGGACTATTTAAATCAATAAATTGCAAGCCGGCGATTTGCGCGTAACTGATTGATAAAACTAAAGCAGTTAAAGCCGCTGAACCAATAGCAAATCCCTTGCCAATAGCCGCGGTAGTATTACCAACCGCGTCTAATTCTTCCGCTCTTTCGCGAACCCGCTGACCCATACCAGCCATTTCGGCAATGCCAGCCGCGTTATCAGCTACCGGACCGTAACAATCCGTGGCTAGCGTAATTCCCAATGTGGACAACATTCCAACCGAAGCCATAGCAACACCGAATAATCCGCCTAATTTATAGGCGCCCAAAATAGCGGTCGCAACAACCAAAACCGGCACAATCGTGCTTTGCATGCCCAGAGCCAAACCGGAAATAATATTTGTGGCGGCGCCGGTTTCTGACGCTTTAGATAATTCTTTAGTCGGTTTATATTTAGCCGAGGTATAAAATTCAGTAATAAATCCGATTATTAAGCCGGCAATCAAACCAATTAATATGGCAAAAAAAAGCGACAGGGATTGATTAACTAAATATTTAGTGGCTAGATAAGAAAAAATGATCATTATGCCGGACGCGGACAAAATGCCCACGTTAAGAATATTGTGCGGTTCACCCTTTTTAATTAAACGAATGATTAAATTACCGACCAGACTGGCCAAAATACCTCCTCCGGCAATTGCTAAAGGCAAAACAACCGCTTTAGCGCCAAAAATTCCTAAACCCAAGGCGCCCAAAACCATAGCCACGACTATAGAGTCAACATAACTTTCAAATAAATCCGCGCCCATTCCGGCCACATCACCGACATTATCTCCAACGTTATCGGCAATCGTCGCCGGATTACGCGGATCGTCTTCGGGAATACCCGCTTCAATTTTACCCACTAAATCCGCGCCAACGTCGGCTGCTTTCGTATAAATGCCACCGCCCACCCTCGCAAAAATAGCGACACTTGACGCTCCAAAACCAAAACCATAAATAATTTGCGGATCTCTAAATAAATAATAAAGGGTAACTATGCCCAACAGACCCAAACTGACAACCGCCAGCCCCATTACCGACCCGGAATCAAAAGCTACCTGTAATCCTTTTTTGATGTTGTCTTTTACTGCCTCAGCGGTTCGAACATTGCTCAAAGTAGCCACTCGCATGCCGATATTTCCAGCCAGACCGCTTAAAAATGCGCCCAGAACAAAGGCTACGGCGATTCTCGGATTAATAAACAAATAAAGCAAAACAGCGACAATAACGGCGAAAATGATTAAAACCTTGTATTCTTTGTTCAAAAAGGCCATTGCCCCCTCGCGAATAACCTGTGAAACCCGCTTAGCTTTCTCGTCTATAACTTTTATCCGGCTAATTCGCCAATAAAAAAGTCCGGCCACAAATAAACCAAACAAAGAAACGACAATACTTAAGAGTCCCAACGACATAACAATTAATTAATTGATTAGTTGATTGATTATTATAAGCAAGGCTTGAAATTGGGGCGCTCGGAGTCAAA
>DHGX01000003.1:0-73630 GCA_002402995.1 Patescibacteria group bacterium UBA4787 | reverse complement strand
TTTAAGCTCCTCGCTACCAATTATATAAATTATATGGAAAAAATCAAACCACGTAAAAAAATAAATCCTCGCGCAAAATTTGACGCGAGGATAAAAAATATTTATTTTCTCTGCGTGGATTCGGCTATCGCCGTTAATGCTATTTATCAGTTCCTATGTCCAATCAAAAATTTCCTATATGAGCAAATCTATAATCTCTTGTTTTAAAAATTTAATATTTTCGCAATCGAAGGATTGGGCGAGCGCCGCGGGAAATAGGCGCGAAAAATATCAGGATTAATAATTTGGCGATATTTTCTTTCCAAACTCATAATACAAAATAAAGGGTATTAAACCCCGTGTTTGTTTCGCTCGCTCGGAAAAGCAAACTCATTTGCTTTTCCCTCGCTTGCTCACAAATAATTTCTGGGGGCGGTTGGACTTTTTTTAAAAAATATTTTAAAATACCTAAACAATTGAATATTCGTTTGCGCCGCTAGCTCAGTTGGTAGAGCAACTCCCTCTTAAGGAGATGGTCGGGGGTTCGAATCCCTCGCGGCGCATTTTTTATTTACACAATATATATTCAATAAATAATACATAAACTATCCTATCTTAACCAACGCTTAAATTCTTTGCCAATTTCTTTATGTTTTTCGCCAAAATAAACATTGGCCTTCAAGTATCCAAGTTTATTTCCACAATCCAGGCGCGTACCCTTAAACTCATAGGCATAAACCGGCATCTCTTTAATCATTTCTAGAAGCGCGTCTGAAACACCCGACTCTTTACCGTTTTTAACTTTAATCTTTCTTAAATATTTAAAAATATCCGGTGGAAAAATATAGCGCCCGACAATCGCCAGATTAGACGGCGCTTCTTTAATAGATGGTTTTTCCACCAAGCTTTCAATTTTATAAACCCTGTCTTTAATTTTTCTTCCTTTAATAACGCCGTATTTGTTGACCTCTGATCTTGGCACCCTTCGCACGGCCACGACCGCTGTTTTATATTTTTTGTAAACTTCTATCATTTGGCGCAAACAAGGAACCGAATTATCAATAACATCGTCGCCGAACATCACGGCGAATGATTCGTTTTTAATTAAATGCTCGGCACATAAAATTGCATCGCCACAACCAGCCATTTTCTTTTGATAAGTATAGAAAAAATTCGCCATATTTACTGGCTCAATGATTTGTTTTAATAATTGTGGCTTATTTTTTAAACGTTGCTCTAATTTATTATTGCGGCTGAAATAATCTTTAATAGATTTTTTATTTTCACTAAGAACAAAAACAATGTCTTTTATGCCGCTTTGCGCTGCTTCTTCCGCGATATAGTGAATAATCGGTTTGTCCGCCAACGCCATCATTTCTTTTGGTTGCGCTTTGGTGGCTGGCAATAAGCGCGTGCCAAATCCCGCTACGGCAATTACTGCTTTGTTGATCATGATAAAATATAAAAGTTAAAATATGAAATTTAAATAATTTTTGCGCTATCGTCCCAACATTTTTAACGCTTCTTTGACTCTTTTTCCCGCGCCGACAATATCATCAGGAATTTTTCTGACCATTTCCCGCGCTTGTGAAATTGAATAGCCCAAATTTACTAAAGCGTCAACAACTGCCGCATCGTCATTTGTTTCCTTGCCACCGGCTGATAAATTTTTAATTTTGCCCTTCATTTCTATAATGATTCTTTCCGCAATCTTTCTGCCGATGCCAGACACCTTGGTTAAAGTTTCATAGCTCTCATTAATAATAGCTTTTTTCAAATCATCCAGCTTAATAAGCGACAAAACATTCATAGCTGATTTCGGACCAATTGACGGAATATTGTTTAATTTTTTAAAAAAGTCGAGTTCTTCTAATGAAGGAAAACCGTATAAATTAATTGTCTCTTCTCGAGAAATGTGCAAATAAGTAAATAATTCCGTGGATTGGCCGACTTTAACGCTACGACAGAAAATATCAGTGGTATAAATCTGATAACTCGTACCGCCGGCCGTGTCGATAGCGACAAAGCCCTCGCCAATAAACTTAATTTTGCCAAAGATTGAAAAAATCATGATATGTGGTAGAAATTAGCCCTGCACCGCGTGGGGTGCTGGGCTACCCCACACCCTACGTGGTGTGGGGTAGAATTTAGAATAGAGAATATGGAGCTTAGAGTTACGAAGCATACACACGCTTAATCATAACAAATAACCCCGAATAGTGCTACCATCGACAGGCTAAACTTATAATTGAAGTGAGCGAAAAACGCAAAAACTTAGTTTTTGCGATTTCGAACGAACGAAATTACACAAGCGTAGCGAATATAATTGGTAAGCGGAGGAACAGACAAAGCTTTTTTGTCTGATTCCGTAGCGAGCCAATTTCACTCGCCACGCTAACGCATTGGCGTAGCGGGCGAGCGAAGCGAGTATCACCAACTGTGGATAGCCGGAGCACTTGACATTTGACATAAAAAAGGTATAATATTAGTATAATTTAATAACAACGGAGGTCGAAGTTATAACAATATGAATTTTGAAAAGCCAAACAATCAAGAGACTATCGTCAGCCCGGAAAAAGCTGTGGAAGCTTTGAGTCGAGCCCAATGGGAATTAGACCAGATTCAAGGCAAGGGCGATTTAGATATTATGTTTATTGCCAGCACGGCTAGAGCTGCTAGAGAGTTGGGCTTATTTGACGTTGAGCAACGCATGATGCGCGAACTCGGAGCGTAAAAACAGATTTTAACTAAATTCGGAAGTTTAAATGTCCAAGTCCTTAGACAGACTCAACCAATTAATCGCTACCTCTGGTCTTTCTTTAAGCGATCAAAACGATTTGCTTATTTTTTTACCAGTTTTACCGGAACCGGCGCTTGATAAACTCATCGAACTGTTCGATAAAAATAAAAAACTCTTAGACGAGTTCAATAAAAATTTTAAAAGCAAAGTGAATGTTTTAATTGACGGAAGAGACAATTGGGAAAAACTAATCGAGCAAGAAGAAAAAATGGTTGAAGAATATCAAAATGACAAAGATGACTATTCTTCGGAAAAATATTAATCAATTATAATTGGTAGCGAGGAGCTCAAACAAAAATCTTCTTTTGATTTGACTCCAAGCGCCCCAATTTCACGGAGCGAAGCGAGTATAATTGGTAGCGAGGAGCTCAAACAAAAGTTTTACTTTTGATTTGACTCCGAGTGCCCCAATTTCAAGCCTTGCTTATATTCACCTTTAATTTCATCAAATAAAAAAATGCCTGGTAAAAAATTAAAACTTTCTCCCCTTAAAGCCCTAAGACAATCTAAAACAAGAGCCGCGCGAAATAAAAGAATTATCAATAATCTAAATTTTTTAGAAAAGAAACTTAAAAAGACTATAATTGCGAAGGACGAAACCAAGATAAAAGAATTATTCCATAATATTCAAAAAGCCCTGGATCAAGCAGCTCAGAAAAAAATCATCAAGCTCAATAACGCCCGCCGCAAAAAATCGCGGCTAGCCAAATTGATAGAGCGAAAGAAAAACTACGCTTCTCCCGCTATATAATCTCGCTTACTCGGCAATTCAAAAAAACTAAAATAAAATTTTTGACTGCCTCGCTCGCTACGATTATCGAAAAATCAATCAAAAGCTAAGAATCAATAAATCAATCAAAACCACCGGATCAATCCTGCTGTTAGTTTTTGAAGAAATATCTATCTCCATCAAGCGATGATAGATATTTTTTATTTCATCTAAATCAAAATCTTTAATTTTATTCATCGTTTTCTGCACCGCATAAGGCTTTTCTTTAATTTCCGCGGCAAGATTATAGGGCTCCATCAGTCCCAGAGAGTCAACCGCCGCCTTAACTTTCAGAATAAGCCTAATTTGCCAAGCCAACATAGGAATAACCATACTATGGAGATCGGCGCCGCCAGTCATTAAACTTTCGACTTCTCTTAGCGCTTTATTTTTTTGCCGCTGAGCTAAAGCATCAATTAAAGGCCAAATCTCTTCTTCGAATCCCTGTCTGGTCATTAGCTCGACATCCGCCTTGGTAATTTTCCCAGTAAAATTTTTAAAGGCTGATAGTTTATTTATTTCGTTATTCAAGCTCCAAAGATCCGAACCATATCGCTCTATTAATAACTCCCTGGCAGACGCCTCAATGATCATTTTATGTTTGACTAATATTTTATTTATCTTTAATCCTGTTTGGGCCGGGGACAAAGCTTCAAACTTTTTTGAATATTTTTGTTTAGCCAAAAAACTAATTATTTTTTTATTGATTTCTGCAATTTTTAAATCGCCCTCTCTAAAAACAATGATATTGTCTTTGTCGTCTGCCAAAGACTCAATTGTTTGACTAAGTTCTTCTAAAAATTTTTTGTCTTTTTGGTTACCTAAAAGATTCTTTATAACAATAAAACGTTTGGCGGCGAATAACCCCCTCGAAAGCAGACAAACTCTTAATTTGTTTATGTCAAAATCTTTGGAGTCAATCTCTAATAAATTAACGGCGGAGTCTTTATATTTTTTAACAAAAGATTCTTTTAAAAAATTAAGGTGCTCTTTCAGGCTGAAGGCGTCTATGCCTTGCAATAAAATTATCATTCTAAAAAAGGCTATTTTGTTTATTATCGCTTTCTAATTTTTCGTTTGATGGCTTAATCGCCGCTTGTTCGTTGGGCGATATTCTTTTGATCAAGCCCTTAAAGCCCAAATATTCTAAACCACCAAGCAATTGATCGTTAGAAACGAAAGAAAAATCATCAATTTTTATTTGGTCTATGTCGTCTTGTTTAATAGTCACCAATTTTTTGTTTAATTCGATAGTCGATCGCCCTCCTTCCAAAAGCTTTTTGACGCTGTCGCGGATTGGAGATTTTTCTGTTTTCTCCAAATTATCAAGATGTTTATAAATTCCGTCAACCGATTTAAATTTTTGCAATAATTCTACTGTGGTTTTTTCGCCGATGCCCCTAATGCCGGGTAAATTGTCTGATGGATCGCCGCGTAAAATTTTAAAGTCGATCATTTGTGAAGGTTTGAGCCCGTATTTATTTTCTACTTCTTTTTCGTCAAGCAATACAGTTTCAGATATTCCCTTTTTCAACATCAAAACCTTGGTTGACTGATTAATTAGCTGTAAAACGTCCTGATCGCCGGTAACAATAATTTTATTTATTTTCTTGTCGCCTAAACAACTTAATGAACCGATAAGATCGTCTGCTTCTAGTCCTGGTTTCTCTAAATATTTAATTCTGGCTTCGTTTAAAAAATTCTTAAGAATAGGAAATTGATCATAAAATTCTTGAGGCTGTTTAACGCGCTTTGCCTTATATTCCTTATAAAGCTCGTGGCGAAAGGTGGGCGCCGGCAAATCAAAGGCCACGGCTAAATAATCAGGAGCTAAATCTTTAATTATTTTTAATAAAATGCTAATAAAACCATAAACGGCGTTAACTATGACGCCACCCTTCATCGTTAAGGGTGGCAAGGCATGCCAGGCCCTGTGCATAATAGCTTGGCCGTCAATAATAACAAATGTTTTTTCTTTTATATCAGGCATTTTTGTGAGTAAAGGCGCGGACGGGAATCGAACCCGTGTATAGCTGTTTTGCAGACAGCCGCCTTACCTCTTGGCTACCGCGCCGTTAATTATTATACTCGCTTCGCTCCGTGAAATTGGGGCACTCGGAGTCAAATCAAAAGTAAAACTTTTGTTTGAGCTCCTCGCTACCAATTATACTCGCTTCGATCGTGAAATTGGGGCACTCGGAGTCAAATCAAAAGTAAAACTTTTGTTTGAGCTCCTCGCTACCAATTATAAACTAAAAACCGATAAAGTCCAGACAAAAATCTTCCACTTCTATAATTTTTGTGTTTGCGGTATGATATTAGTAATTAAATTCATTCTTGACGTCAAAGAGTCGGGACCCCGACCCGCTTCGCCGACGAATCGAGGCGATCCAAGGCGTCGGATTAGCAAGTTTTAAAATTTCTCAATTCGTAATTCTAAATTCATAATCCTAATTTTTAATTTCTACTACCTGATATGCTCCAATACGACCTACACACACATTCGACTTTTTCTGATGGGCTATATACGCCCGATCATCTTGTATCTGAAGCCAAAAGAACTGGTTTGTTTTTTATCGGTCTCACCGACCACGACACGGTCGACGGTTGTTTTGAATTCTCTAACGCTCTTGAAAAATACGACATTCCCGGCATTTTTGGCGTCGAAATCAGTACACGCTTCCGCGAGATTGATTTACATATTCTCGGTTATCGAATTAATCCACAGCATTCGGAGCTCATTAAAATATTAACAAAACAAAAAAAAGCGAGGATCGAGCGCGTTAAAAAAATAATCACCCTACTCAAGAAGGCCGGCCTGACAATAACCGAAGCTGATATATTGAAATGCGTAAAAAATAAAAACACTAATATCGGCAAACCGCATATCGCCCAGGCGGTTATTAACAACAAAATAAATATATTATTGTTAAAAGAAAAATTCGGAATGAATAGCCGACATCCTATAGCATGGTTTCTTGATAATTTTTTAGATCGCGGAGAGCAGCCGGGATTCGTGCGCAAAGAAAAAACTGACACGCTTGAAGCAATCCAAGTCATCGTTCGGGCTGGCGGCGTTGCTGTTTTAGCTCATCCTCAATTAGATGTATCGGAAAAAACTCTTTATAAAATTATCTCTCCTTTAATTAAGAACGGTCTGCGCGGTCTAGAAGTATATAATAAAGCCACTACCAAGGATGACCTCCTCAAATATAATCGCCTAACCAAGCGTTATGGTCTTGTTGAAACTTTTGGATCAGACTTTCACGGATTTAATGAAACAAAATTAGGAGATATTAAACATATAACCAATAATGAAGCCGCGCAAAACATTCAACGGCTATTAAGCGCTTAAATATATGTCATTTTCTGTTGGCATTGTTGGCCTGCCTAATGTCGGAAAATCAACCCTTTTTAAAGCGTTGACTAAAAAACAAGTAGATATCGCCAATTATCCCTTTTGTACCATTGATCCGAATGTCGGCATAGTGGCTGTACCCGACAAACGCCTAGAAAAATTAGCTAAGATTGAAAACTCAGAAAAAATTGTGCCGACCACAATTGAATTTTATGATATTGCCGGTTTAGTTAAGGGAGCGCACGAGGGCGAGGGCTTAGGCAATAAATTTTTGTCGCACATACGGAAAGTAGACGCTATTTTAGAGATAGTGCGCGAATTCAGCGACAAAAATATTATCCATGTTCACAGCGAGATTAATCCTAAAAACGACACGGAAGTCGTTAACCTAGAATTAATCTTTGCCGACCTCTCTACGCTCAATAAACGCGTTGAAGATCTTGATGGACAAACCAAATCATCTCACGATAAAAAAATCGCGCAGGCCTTAGATCTTTTCAAACGAATCCAAAAAAATTTGGAAGAGGGACGATTGGCCAACGAAATGTCTTTAAGCGACGAAGAAAAAAATCTAGTTAAACCTCTTAATCTTTTAACTATCAAGCCTATACTTTACGTCTTAAATGTTGACGAAAATAAGATTAAAGAAAAAAAAGACTTGGGAGAAAATTTTTTAAAAATCTCAGCTAAAATAGAAGCTGAACTAGCCGAGCTTCCGGCCGAGGAAGCGAAAATCTATCTTCAAGAGCTCGGACTAGAAGAAAGTGGCTTAGATAAAATTATTAAGGCTTGTTATCAAAAACTTAATTTAATAACTTTTATCACGGCCGGGCCAATGGAGAGTAAAGCTTGGACTTGCGAGAAAGGCGCGCGCGCGCCGCAGGCTGCCGGGAAAATTCATACCGATTTTGAAAAAGGATTTATCTGCGCCGAAATTATTAATTGGCAAGATTTACTTGAAAGCGGATCTTACAGCGCAGCTAAAGATAAAGGATTAATCCGCATTGAAGGAAAAGAATACGTCGTACGAGACGGAGACGTGGCGCACTTCAGATTTAATTTATAATCTCAAACAAGTTTCAATAAAAAATCTCCCGAACCGGGAGATTTTTTTATAACAATTATCTATAAACCAGTTTTTATGTCTTCAAAAACAGAGTAGCTGGCAATAGCACCCTGAGCCGCAGCCACCACAACCTGTTTTAGTCTGGTTAAATTGGTTATATCGCCCGCTCCGTAAACGCCCTTAAGATTGGTTCTGCCTTTATTCGTAATTTTAATCTGGTGTTTGTTATCAATTTCTACGCCCATGCTTCTGGCCAATTCACTGTTGGGCAGAGATCCTATTTCAATGAACAATCCGTCTAACTCAAGTTCTTGATTTCCTTGATAAGGATTTTTTAAAAAGATTTTTCTTAGAACTTTGTCGCCTTTTATTTCTTTGACTTCGTTGTTTAAAATTTTAGTAATTTTATTACCAAGACTATCAAGCTGATTTTGCCAAGCTTTCTGAGCGCGAAAATTTTCACTTCGGTGAATTAAATAAATTTTTTGCGTATAATTTGCCAATAAAACCGCTGAAGAAAAAGCTGAATCACCGCCACCCACCACGGCGACAATCTTATCGCGGTATAAAGGAGCGTCGCAAGTAGCGCAATAAGTAACCCCCTTGCCCCAAAACTCTTTTTCTCCCGGGACATTAAGTTGAGCGCGCGAAGCACCCATAGCTAGAATAATTCTGCGGGATAAAATTTGATTATTTTTCTTGGTTTTGACAATAAATATCCTGCCATCTTCTCTGTCGATAGTCAGCACCTCATCTTCCAAAAAAAGGGCTCCAGATCTTTTGGCGTGTTCAATCATTTTATCGGCCAATTCCAAGCCGGTGATATTTTCTATGCCTGGATAATTTTTAATTTCGTAAGCTTCGGTGGCCATACCGCCCAATATTTTACCGATAACCAAGTGTTCAATTTTATAGCGCGAAGCATAAATAGAAGCGCTAAGTCCGGCCGGACCAGCGCCAATAATAACAAGCTCGTATATTTTTTGTTTATTTTCCAGCATTTTACTTCAATTTGGATTCAATCTCTGACTTAATATCTTCCTTGTTTCTTAGAGCGGGCAGACGTAAAACTTCTTGGCCATTCTTAAAAAGAATCAACGTTGGCACCCTCATCACGTCATATTTTTGCGCCCAACCAACAGATTCGTCAATATTTAACTTACCCACTTTAATTTTACCGCTATATTCATCGGCCAGTTCTTCAATGATTGGACTTAATATTTTACAAGGCGGACACCATTCCGCATAAAAATCAATCAAGACCGGCAGGTCAGATTTCAAAACTTCTTTCTCAAAATTATTATCGTCAAAATAAACCATTTATTATTAAGTGAGCGAGCGAAATGAAAATAAAATTTTTATTTCCGAGCGAGCGCAGATAATACAGAATTAATACCCTTTATCTTAACGGCTCTTTTTTTATTTATCGCCGTCTGATTTTAAATATTTTCTCCCGCGTCTTTATTCGCCAAATTAAGATTCTCTGTGGGGGCCTGATCTTGGTTTTGTGCCATCTTTTTCTGCGCCTCTTTCAATTGATCTTGCCAGTCTTTGGCCTCTTCTCCTAAGGGTTTTTTTACCAATTTTGCTTCAAATTCTTCTTGTTTTCTTTCTCTGTCTTTAATCGCTTTTTCTTCGAATTCTTTTTGTTGTTTAATCGCTTTCTCTTTTTTTATTTTTTCGTGTTCAAGCATGGCTTTCATAAATGGACCAGCCAAAGTTTTATAAATTTTATAATTAAAACTCGTATGCTGATTCTTGTTATAGAGCATATATCGTTTTTCCCCTTCTTGAGGGTCAACAAAAAAAATGAAAGAAGCGCGATTTTGTCTTAATTCCTGGTCATGTTCTTCGCCTAATTTATCTTCTACTAAAATACCCAGTTCTAATGCCTGGTTAAGTGCTTTTAGATATTCATCTCGATTTAATTTACCCTGGTTAACAATTTCTTGAAAATAATTAAGGTCAAATTTTTTTTGTGATTCGACATTTTCTTTATTAACCGGCGGTTGCTGTGGAATATTTTCGTAAACCATAAATTTAAATTAATCGATTAAATACATCTAATTTAATGATAACTTATAAAATAAGCTTGTCAAACCCCATAGTAGAAATTCTAACCTGTGCTTAAGATTCATAAATTGAAGGTATTTTGAAAAATCTTTTATCATTAAAAAATCGCGGAAAATGTTTTTATTTTCCGCGATTTATTGATAATTACCCTCCAATTTAGAAGTCCATGTCCAACGACCAACGATGCTGGTCGTAGCCACGCAAACGGATCTTGCGCAGATCCTGTGGCCGATATACAAACTTGAATCGTTCGTATTTTACTGTAAAAGCTCCGAAAATTCGCAACTTAATGGCCCAACCTTCACGGCCAGACCAATCAAATTTGCGAATCTCATTGAACCATACATCTCCGCCTTCAGCGAAAAGCGACCCATCAACCGTGAACCAGAATATTCCGCGCCGATTGTCCTTTAGAGGCGTAAAAGCCGGCTGGAAGAAAACCCAGTTGACGAGCGGAAATCGCAATTCGGTTTGATGAATGATTATTGCCGTACCGATACCACCCGGCGTAGAAAATTGACTACCTTCGTAGCCTTTCCTCTGAGCAAATGGATTGGAGTCTTCGAAAAAGCTCCGATCCATGCCAAAGGATTTTGCCATGAAGAGGCGGTTAGCCAGATACACTCTGGTTCTCCGACCTAAAGGCAAATAATTTCTGGCATCGACTACGATTTTGCCGTCCAAAACACTGCTAGTAAGGTTGATGTCAGCATAACCTACGACTGCCGAACCCCACTGCGGCCCGCCAAATTGTCCGAAAACACCATCGTGCAGAAAGTACCCGTGAAAACCAGTTAACGGCGTCCAGACCTTGTCTGGTTTGTCGCTCCCCACATAGACATTGTTTTCGTAAATCCGACGAACATGGCCTATGGTATAACCGTAGCCCAGGCCATCTTCAAAGTTGAGCGGATAGTAGGCATTGTAGGCGAAACGCCAAAGATTCCAGTCACGACAAAGCATGAAATTATTCTTCGAACGATCGGGACTGTATTTCCAAGAATAATCTTGGAAGCTTTGGAGAATATACGTTTTTTCCGTACGCTGAGACAAATCCTGATACACGGTCGTAATGTTGTAGAAAACTGGCGTGCCAGCCGCAGCGAAGAAACCGACGTCAAGCCCCATCCTTTTTTCACCTGTGGCGTTAGTCGCGCCCTTGGCACCGACCACATCGCCGCTGTACTGAAGCTTAGTCTCGGGTTTTTCCGGCTTGAAGTCTGCGACTTCTTTCGGCGACCAGCCTTCCTCCACTATCTCACTGGGTTCGTACTGAACGATTGCGCAAGAATCCAATTTTGCCAGATCCAAAGAAAGAAGTTTCCTATTCAGCAAAATTAAATTATTGTGCTGATCGTTTTTAAATACGCCCTCAGCGGTAAACAGTAGATTCTTGCCGTTGAATCCGACGAGGAAATCCGCGCCACGGAATGTCCGATAGACCTCCCGAAATTCGCCTGAAGACTTATTCCAGACCAAAATTTGTGCTGAATGGAACTGAGAGATCAACCGGAAAGCGACTGACTTCTGGTCGGCGTCAACGCAAATATTACCGACGAATCCACCATCAACAAAGAATATCTTGATGATCTGCGATGTCTCCATGTCGAGGTAATACAATCCCTCTCCATAGGGACTCTGGCGATCGGAAACGAACAAGTAGCCCTTGTCGAACGGAACCGGCGAACGATCATTGTAAAGATCGTCGGTTAAACGCTCGAATTTAGCGTCCTTGGTCGTGACGCGATACAGATCGGTTTTTCCATCAACCGCCACTCCACTGAAAACCACGAGATTGTCGTTCTCAAAACAAATATTTTGGATTGCCACAATTTGCTCTGAGCGCAGAACCTGCTCTTGGCTGATCTTCAGCTTTTTGTCGGTTGTGTCGATCTGAGCCAGATGAATTTCATCAGCCCCATTAACATTGACGACCCATGCCACCTGCAATCCCCTCACGATAGGTTTAGCCCATTTGTACCAAAGAGTTTTATCGTCGAACTGGGTATGCAGAATCAGAAATTTCTTCTTGCTAGTGTCAGGCACGTTGCCATTGACTACGGCGATACTCACCCCTTGACGAGAATCAGGCACATAGCCGACGAATAACTTCGAGGTCTGGTCGTAACTGAACGACCCGACGAAAGGAGATTGCTTGAAATCAGTGGCCACGGAAATTTTTCCCGCGACGCTCCGTTCATACAAATCCTTGTAATAACGCTCTTTCAAGTATTCGCGCCATTTCACTTCCGACTCCCTAAGAGATTCCTTAAAGATGTACTCCCAGGAAGGTTCAAAATGATTATAAAAAAGCGTTACCAACATCAGCTCGTTTATTTTGTGAATCCCGAAACGATCCACCATCCAACGCATGAAAGAATAGCCCAGCGGATAAACCTCTCCGCCCATTTGTTCAAGTGGCGGAATCCGGCCATCCACTACGGCCTGTCGGGTATAATCCTCTAGGCTCGCGTGGATAAGACTGAGTTTATTACCGCAATAATAATCGCGGCTCAGAAGCTCGGCCCATCCCTCCACAAACCATAATGGATAATTGTGGAAGACCGGCACTATGTTACGGGTCTTGAGATCGCGCCTTTTCTGGTTCTCTTGCACGAAATTCAACATCCATGCGTGCGCGATTTCGTGCGCCAAAACCGCCTCATATTCGTGCCATTCTCCGGTATACGGGACAAAGACGCGAAAGTGATTAGTTTCGGTTAAGCCGAGAACTTGTGGCGGTATGATAGCGCCAGGAAAAGCCTTGATTTGGGTATAATCCTGCATTGAAGGATACAGGACAATAACCAGTTTTTTGGGCTTCCAGTTGTAGACGAATTTCAGGCTGTCCGGATTTCCCTTGCCATCCGTGAATAGATAAAATAGATCGGTGCTGTCGGACTCTGTCTTTTTGACCTCTTCGGCTTTATCGCTGGAAGCGGTAAAAAGTTTGGGAGCCGGCACGGCCTTCTTCTGTTTGGAATGGTATTTTCTCTGATACCATTCCATGTGGTCACGATATTTGCCGAAAACCAGGGTTGAGTAAGACTCATTAATGCTATCGATGATGGCCAGGGTCGCCGGGATCTGGTATTCCATAACCTTAGGATACCAGACCTCATAGTTGCCACGATTGACTTTCTGCCAATCAAATGGCCGATAAGTAATCGCGTTTCTGGCAAACGCGCCGCTAGTTAACATAACCATGATGGTCAGCAAAGCAAGCAGAAAGATCCTCCGTGTCATGAGACACCTGCCTTTCTCCGCCTATCGGCGGATTTGGTTGTTTATTTTTTCATTGAATTGTTAAAGAAACATATTGACCTATAATAATTTTCTGCTTTTTTTCGGTTCTGTCAAGTGTATAAAAGTATAAGCGCTGTCACGGCGCGTGAGGCGCCTGAGATTGATTCGCTCGGGCGAATCGAAAATAAATTTTCAATCGTCCTTACTGCCGATTATAAATAAGAATCAGTCATATGACTGATTCTTATTTAATATATTTTGAAATGGTGGGCGCACGAGGACTCGAACCTCGGACCTTTACAATGTCAATGTAACGCTCTAACCAACTGAGCTATGCGCCCCGAAAATTGCGTAAACAATTTACAACTAACAAATAACCAACAATTAATAACTAATAACAACAACCCAACAAATACTTAATAAAATTGGGTTATGGGTTATTCGTTTTATGTTATTAGTTATAATCTGGTGGGCACGGAAGGAATCGAACCTTCAACCTCATTCTTATCAGGAATGCGTTCTGCCACTGAACTACGTGCCCCTCACCTAAAAAAGATCAAAAAAAACTTTTTAATACAATTAAATGTACGATAAAAAATATTTCACTCACTTGGGGGTATTTTCTTCAAGTGAGGGGCTACGTGCCCGTTCAAACGGAAATAATGCGGACGGAGAGACTCGAACTCTCAAGCCTTGCGGCACATGCACCTCAAGCATGCGCGTATACCAGTTCCGCCACGTCCGCTTGAAATCAATTTTAAGCAACAACTTCTTTCAATTTCTTTTTATAACCCCTCAAATAATAAAGTTTAGCGCGATTTACTTTGAAATTTTTAATCAGTTCTATGTTAACAATGTTGGGGGAATGAAGCGGAAATATTTTTTCAACCCCGACATTATCGGCAGCCATCTTACGAACAGTAATGGTCGCGCCGGTTTGGCCTCCTCCACGACGAGCGATTACCATGCCTTCGAAAATCTGAACGCGCTCTTTAGGTTGACCCTTGGTGTCTAATTCTTTAATTTTTTGGTGGACCTTAACCAATGCCCCTGGCCTGATTTCTGGATAAATTTTATTCTCTTTTTTGTCTTCCATAATAATATTATTTTTATTATTCTGATATTAAAAATTCATTGATGCTTCCGTATTATTAATTATATAATATTAGATTTTACAATATTTTGACACTTAAGTCAACCCCTCGCTTGTAAACGATGTATTTCAAAAAGCGGGTTATTGTTAAATATATTTTATTTTTTATTTTAAATTCCAATTTTCATAAATTACTACTCTGGCTTGCAAAAGACTGAGAACGCCAAACGAGTTTATTGTTTCCAAGTGAGGGGAGAGACCCAATACTTACGAACGAGACTCTTTCAAAATTATTTCTTTTACGCGATTCACTGCTTCAGATATCATTCCATCTTGATTGATAACGACATGATCCCATTCATCCAGGGTTCCCATCTCTTTTTTCGTCTTTGCTAATCTCTTTTGGATATCCTCTTCTGAATTCTGTCCTCTATTTCTTATCCTCCGCTCCAAGTCCTCGAGAGACGACGGAACCAAAAAAATTACTTGCGCTTCCGGAAATTTCTGCTTGATTGTCCGCGCGCCTTGATAATCAGTTTTAAAAATGATCGGTTTTTCCGAAGTTTTCAATAAGCCCTCGACGTCTTTCGTCTGCGAACCATAATAATTACCGTAAACATCCGCCCACTCGAGAAGTTCGTTATTCTTAATCATTTTCTCAAAATCTCCGCGCGAAACAAAACGGTAAGGCCTTCCTTCTGATTCACCGTCTCGCATCGATCGAGTAGTGGTAGTGACAACCCAATCAAAATCAAAATTATCTTTTTTCAGCCCCTCGAGTACGGTGTCCTTGCCCGCGCCCGAAAGACCGGAGAGTATAAAGAGTTTCGTCATAAAAGAACCTCCTGTTAATTTATTTAAAAAAATATCTAATTCTCCGGGTAAAGGAGAGACAAACTCGCGCGTCATACCATCCAAATCGACAAAATTCAAATAAAAAGCGTGCAAAAAAATTCTTCCTAGGCCGTCCTTTCTGCTCCCGTACAATTCGTCGCCCACCAGGGAATGACCGATGGCTTTAAAGTGCGCTCTAATCTGATTCGTTCTACCGGTTAATGTTTCGATTTCTACAAAACTGTATTTTTTGAAGATTCTTATCACCTTGTACTTAGTAATTGCCGTCTTATAATCTTTTACTTTTTCCGCATATTGAGTGGCTATGATTTTGCCTCGCTTGGTTCGGCCAATGCCCAAATCAATAATACCAGATTTTTCTTTAGGTTGTCCGTAGATAAGGGCATAATATTTTTTAATAACCTTGTGCTCTGCGAAAATCTTCAAAAGATATTGACAATACTCTTGATTTCTGGCTATTACCATTAAACCGGAGACTCCTTGATCTAAACGATGAACAATGCCAGGACGGTCACCACCTCCGATAGATTTAATTTCTGGATACCGCGCGATTAAAGCACTTACTAAGGTGTCGGCGGCGTCTTTCGCGAAAACCTGATTCACCCTGTTAGATAATTTCGCTTTTGGCAAAATTTCCGCTTCGCGGGATTTAACAGGGTGAACTAAAATCCCAGCTTGTTTATTAATTATCAAAAAACCTTCGTGCTCAAAAATAACATCTAAATTTATAGCAAAATTCGGAACGATGTCAATTGATTTTTTTTCTTCTATCTGAATCCTGTCATTTTCCACCGCATTAAAATTGGACTTGGTAATAATCTTGCCGTTAACCAAGACTAAGCCGTTATCAATTAATTTTTGGGCTTGATGGCGGGAAAAAGAATATTTTTGCGATAAAAACACATCTAAACGCACATTGTTTAATTTAAATCTTATTCGTTGGCGATGTCATTAAAAATGTCGTGGCCGAGCTTGTCACGAATTTTTCTGGCTAATTCAATAAGTTCTATTTCGCTTAAATCGTCAATGGCGATTTCTTCTTTTTCTTTTTGCACGGCTCCTTGAATTTTTAAAATTAATGCTTGGATTTCCAACGGACGAGAAACATGTGAAAAGAATATCGACTCGCTCGTGTCATTAAAATTAATATTCAGGCTGCCGAAACGAAAAATAGTCTGAAAAAATCCTTTAATCGATAAATCTATGTTTCTGATTTTTCTATAATCAACTTTGAAAATATTTTGGTCAAAAAATCCTTTGCGGCGATAAACTATTAATCCTTCATTTGATATAATCAATCGATTGTCCCACCAAACCAAGAAAGTCATTAATCCGTAGATAATCCCCAAGCCGATCAAGAAGCCGAAGACTGCTTCGCCTGCCCAATCCCAACCAAATAGCGACCAACCAAAAAGGGGCAACATAAAAAAGAATGCTCCTAAAATTAAAACAATAGAAGCCAAAAAACTTAAAAAATAAACGAAAAAATTGTGATGAATAATCCTTATAATTTGACTATTCTCTGAAAAAGATTCCTTTGGCATAAAATTTTAATATAAAAATTTCAAATTAAAATAGAACTCGTGAATAATCATACATTTTTCTAATTATCTACACAATATTACCTTTTTCTTAAAACCGCGAGATAAGCTTCTGGAGGAATATCAACTTTGGCGGACTTTAACATCTCTTTTTTTCTCTTTTTTTGTTTAGTCAAAAGCTTCATTTTTCTGGTGATATCGCCGCCGTAAAGTTTGGCCGTCACATCTTTGCGTATAGCCGATATTCTTTCGGATGCGATAATTTTTCCGCCGATAACGGCCTGAATTTTAACTTCGAACATTTGACGCGGCAAAACCTCTTTTAATGTTTCCACTATTCTGCGACCCACCTGTTGAACGGTATCCTCATAAACAATGGTTGACAGAGATTCTACTTTTTCTTCGGCAACAAGAATGTCTAATTTCACCACCTGGGCAGGCCTGAATTCTAAAAATTCATAACTCAAAGAAGCGTAGCCAGCGCTCGCGCTTTTAAGTTTGTCGTAGAAATCGACTAAAAGCATAGCGAGGGGCGCTTCATAATGCAAAATTGCGCGTTGGGATTCTTCTTTAATGGCGTTGTGACCGAATAAATAGTCTAAAGAAATAAAATGCCCGCGGAAATTATTAGCCAACTCCATAATCGCTCCGAGATAGCCAACCGGCACTATAATGTCTAACTTAACCCAAGGCTCTTCTGTGTGTTCAATGGACGATGGATCGGGCAATTCTAAAGACGAATAAATAAAAATTTCATCTTCTCTGTTTTTAGTTTTAATTTTATAAACAACCGACGGAGCGGTAATTACTAAATCTAAATTGAATTCCCTTCTAATGCGTTCTTTAACGATATCCAAATGAAGCAAGCCCAGAAATCCCGCGCGAAATCCAAATCCCAAAACAGGAGAATGCTCTGGCTCAAAAATAAGACTGGCGTCATTGAGTTTTAAACGCTCCAAGGCCAATCGCAAACGACCCGCCTCGCTGCCTTCTTTAGGATAAAGACTGGCGTAAACCATGGGTTTGACATCTCGATAGCCGGGTAGCGGTTTAATGTTACCCACTACGGTGGTTATAGTATCGCCCACACGGCATTCATTAATTTCTTTAAGGTCTGTAGCGATATAACCAATTAAACCTGCGCTTAATTCCTGAATTGGCAATAAGTCTGGCTTAAATATTCCCACCTCCAACACATTAGCGATCTTTCCGTTGCTTAACATTTTTATTTTGTCTCCTTTTTTTATTTGACCATCAATTAAACGAACGAAAACAACGACGCCGCGATATTCGTCAAAAATCGAATCAAAAATCAAACCACGCAGAATATTAGACTTATCTGCTTCTGGCGCCGGTATATCAGAGATAACGCGCGCCAAAATCTCTTTAACTCCATCGCCTCTTTTAGCCGAAGCCAAAATAATTTTATCGTCTTCTATTTTCAAAAGGTTGCTAACCTCGTCTTTGACCCTTTCTATATCAACACTCGGCAAATCAATCTTGTTAATAACAGGAATAATTTTTAAATTCAGCTCGTTGGCCAAATATAAATTGGCCAAAGTTTGGGCTTGGATGCCCTGCGTAGCATCAATCAATAAAATAGCTCCTTCCACCGCAGCCAAAGAACGGGACACCTCGTAACTAAAATCAACGTGACCGGGCGTATCAATTAAATTCAAAATATAATCTCGGTTGTTTAATTTATAATTCATGGTTACCGGCGTCAACTTAATGGTAATGCCTCGCTCGCGCTCTAAGGGCATGCGATCAAGCATTTGGGGTTTTAATTTGTCGGGCGAGACGGTATTGGTTAATTCTAAAAAACGGTCGGCCATCGTAGACTTACCGTGGTCAATGTGGGCAATAATGCAAAAATTTCTTATATTATTTTCCATTGATTCTTTCTGGTTTATTTAAACGAAAAACACTCCAAGCGGCATCAAATTCATCAAATTTGAAGAGGTAGGTTAAACCCAAGAAACTAACCAAGCCCGCCAAAGAAATTATAATAAATTTTTTCAACAAAAACAATGAACCATCTTGAGCGAAATAAGAAGATAAAAACATTTTCGTCCCCCACATAACCAAAAACATCGCCAAAGACACCCCTAGGATTCTAAAGAAGGCTGAAACAATCCGTCGAAAATCAAGCGGCCCGGTCTTTAACCTCAAGAAAATAATTAAAACCACAGATTCGCAAATCGAAGAAAGAGAAAACGCCAAAGCCAAGCCCAATGCCCCGAATTTTCTTCCTAAAATTAAACATCCGACTATATTTACGCAAAAATCAACCATCGCGGCCTTAACTGGCGTTATAGTGTCTTTGTGGGAATAGAAGGCGCGCACCATAACTGCAGACAAGCTCTCAGAGACAAGACACAAGGCGAAAGCGCCGAGAACCATCGCGGTTGAATTGATATTATCATAAGAAAATTTTCCCGCGCCCAAAATTAAGCCTACAATTTCTTGGCGTAAAAGAAAAATAACAAAAATACTGGGAATAGTCAGGAATAAAATTCTGCGGACGGTCTTAGAAAAATAATAAACAAAATCTTCGCGAGAATTATTAACAACAGCGCTGGTAAAAACAGGAAAAACCGCCAAGGCCAATGAAACGCCGAAAATATTCAAAGGAAAACTGATTAAATTAAAAGCTAAACTATAAACAGTGATAGCGCCTATACCCCATAAAGAACCGATAAAAGTCGCTACCATAAGATTTAATTGCCCTATGGCCAGGCCGAAAAATCGTGGCAACATCAAACGTCCGATTGTTTTCACGAATTGATTTTTTAAATCAAAAATCAACTGCCAACGCCAACCGGTTTTCAAAAAAGCCGGAAATTGAACCAATAGATGCATCAAAGAACCGAGGACTACGCCAAAAGCCAAACCTTTGAGGCCAAACATGGGCACCAAAAATACGATACCCAAAATAATTCCTAAATTATAAGCAATCGGGCTTAAAGCATAAAAGAAAAATCGGCGGAAAGAATTAAGCACGGCGCCGGCAATATTGCTAACCGTAAAAAATAGAATGCCGATCAGCATAATTCTAGTTAAGCTGACGGTTAAATGAATATTCTCCGGAGTAAAACCACTAACCAAAATCTGAACAATCGGTTTGGCGAAAATCTCCATCACTATAACCAAAAGAAAAACAACTGACAGCAAAATATTAAGAATTGAATTAGTCACGCGCCAGGCTTCTTTTTGATCTTTATGCCAAATCTCTAAGAAAACCGGAATAAAAGCAGAAGCCAGCGCCCCTAAAACAAAAGTGTTAAAGATCAAGTCAGGCAAACGAAAGGCTGCGTAATAAGCATCTAAAACTGAACCCACGCCAAAATGAGAAGAAAGCAATCTATCCCGTAACAGGCCCAAAATTCTGCTGATAATCGAGAAGGCTGAGATGATAACAAAACCTCCGCCCACCGTTCCGTTTAACAACGTTTTTATTTTACGCCCCG
This sequence comes from Patescibacteria group bacterium UBA4787, assembly GCA_002402995.1. Classification (GTDB taxonomy): domain Bacteria; phylum Patescibacteriota; class Patescibacteriia; order UBA2591; family UBA4787; genus UBA4787. Next base: position 53,380 of record DHGX01000003.1, on the reverse strand, counting down.
TAATACAACTTCGACTGGGCCGACTATCATCGGCCCAAAAAAGACCCGGGAGAATTTTGTTAGTTAGATTGATAAACCCCGTTAGAGATTTAAAATTAAATATATTTAGGAGATTGACAAGAGCCGTGAGGCGGCTTTGCCTTAGTTGGGCGACAAAAGATAGTCTCGGCTGAATCTCTAACGGGGTAAACATAAATACTTACTAAGACCTAAAAAATTATTAAAAATATCGAAGATGATATACGGGGTTTGCCAAAGCATCTCATTTTTTTAAAGAATTATAAACTGCCAATGTTTCTCTGGCGCATTTTTCCCAAGAATATTTTTTAACTTGCTCTCGGCCTTTTGCAATCAGCGATTCCCTTAGTTTTTGATCTTGGTAAATTTTAATTATTTTTTCTGCCAAATCATTTTCATTTTTAGGATCAAAATATAAAGCGGCTCCGCCATAAACTTCCGGCAAAGGACCAATCTCGCTGGCTAAAACCGGCAGATTATTGGCCATAGCCTCCAGGCCGGGCAAACCAAAGCCTTCGGCCAAAGACGGGAAAACATAAGCCAAAGCGTTCTGATAAAGCAAAGATAGCCCTTGGTCTGTCACCTCTCCGAGCAAATAGATTTTTTCGTTATCGGGCAAATCTTTAATTTTCTGCTCAAGCTGTTCGTAAAAATAATCCTTGCGACCAGCTAAAACCAAATAAAGATCTTCTGGTAATTGACTAGTGGCCGATAAAAATGATTTAGCTAAAAAATATAAATTCTTGTGAGGATAGGCGTTGCCCACATAAAAAAGATATGGGCTTTTAACGCGATTTAAAATATTAATATTTTTTGAATCTTCAAAAATATCTTTTGTGTCGTAAGCCCCCTCATAAGTCACGATAATTTTCTCCGAAGAAATTTTAAATTCACTTAAGAGCTCTTTTTTGATTGTTTCTGAAACAACAAAAATCTTTTTAGCGCGATTAACGGCGCTTCTGACTACCATTCTAAATATCACTTTTTTCAAGTTAGCCAAAATACAGCTTTTAGTAGAAGCTTCTTTGCTGTGTTGCCAATGAATCAGGTCATGAATCGTTACGACGAATGGCCGGAAATAAAACAACGGCACATTAAAATGAGGAAAATGGACATAATCCAATTTATAACTCATTAAAATTCTCGGCCAAAGAATCTGTTCAAAGATTGAATATTCTCTGATATTCACTGAAATTTTGCGGAAGTTTTTATTTTGAGGCTGATATTCTTCAAAACCTCGTCGGTTTAAAAAAATAAAATACTCATTTTTTGAGTCTGTTTTTTCTAAATTTTCTATCAATTCTTTGACGTAGCGACCAATGCCCTTGGCGCTTGAACCATATAACCGAGCATCAATACCAATTTTCATAGATCAAAGAGATTATATAATCTTAATGAAGGGGGCTAATTCTTGAAATTTTAACTAAAATGGCGCCCTTAACTTTCTCATTTTTATTTTCCTTCGTTTTGTCAACGAGATTTTTCCATTTTCCGCGCACAAAATATTCAGCTCGACCGATTAATTTATAACCTTGCCAATTTTTATTCCATACCGCCAAACAAACATTTTTATTGTCTAAAATATTCTTTTTTGTTTGTTTCATCCAAACGTCTGTAATTAAAAGCTGATTTTTAGAAACAATTTTGACAAAAGCAGTGGCAATAACATTGGGTCTATAATTTTCTGAGACCGTAGCAAAAGCCATGGGGTTATTTTCTACAATTTTTTTAATTTCAAATAAATTCATAAATTAACAAGTTAATAATAAAACCAACCGAGATTATTTTCCTTCCAATTGATCTATGTAGGTTGTAGATTGCACCATGATAGTTTTATCCGCTTCTTTCCCTTCCTCTTTTTTTCTTTTTAATATTTCAACTGCTTCGGCTAAAGGAATTTCCTGTTTCGCCTGATAATAATATTTTCTATCCGGCTGTTTTAATTTTTGGCTGATAAGTATTAATCCTTCTGCGCTTTGGAGTGTGTGCACTATTTGATTAATGCCTTGTTTCTTGGCGATTTCAATAAGCTCCATAAGCAATTGAGATCCTACACCTTTTCTTCTTTCGTCTTCCGGAACTTCAATCATACCTGCATAGAAAGCGTTATTTGCCAAAACAGCATCATATCTACTGCCGCCAAGCGTCAGCTGGACACGAGGCAATGCCTCATTTTCATCCCAGTCAATTTTTATACCCTTCGACGATTCCTCGCTTTCTGACATTTCTTTTGTAGACAATTTTTTATCAATTCCCATAATGATTATGATTTAAAAATATAAAAAGATTTTTGAAATTTATTATGTGTCTAAGTCCTACACGTTTTGACCTAAAATATTTTCAACCTCCTGTTTATTAATAATACGCTGAGGCAAAGCATGTTTATTGGGAAAATAATAATATTTGTCAGCTAGAATGAGAAAACAACCAATTTCTTTCCTTATATATGGCGAGTATTTATTTTTTGTTCCTGAATAAATAAGTTGATTGCCAATCTTTGAATAGGAGTCTATGCCCTCTATCGCATAATATACAATACCAGGTATAGTGTCCGCATTTCCTCTAATCAATAGAATGGTTTTGTATTTCGGATATTCTTTAAATTTTTTGTTCGCCGATCTTAAGTGGTCACCATATTGTTGATTGGTCTTTTTTAAACCATCAGGACTACCGGACTCATCTTTGATCTCTATGGCGATTTTTAGTACATGATTAACGACATCTGCCTTATTCTTGTGGTTGCTTTCTACATCGCCATCTATCCAACCACTGCCTTGCTGGTTCAGTCTTAAAATAAGATCTATTTTATATTCATATTCAGAGATCATATTTTTAATTTTATTTCGCCGTTTATTAGATTTAGCCGCTAAAACTTTTTTATGACGAAAGAGGTGGGATTCTCCCTCGACTCTCTGCTCGCCGTCGCTCGCCTCGGTCTGGGCACCGCCTCGCGGTTTTGCCTACTGGCAGAACATCGCTCCGGTGTTCGAATCCCTCGTTTGTAAAATGTAATGACACAAAGGCCATACATTTTACAAAAACGGAAGAGGTGGGATTCGAACCCACGAGAGGATTTCTCCCCTACGGCTTTTCGAGAGCCGCGCCTTCAACCACTCGGCCACTCTTCCATAAAATAACTAATAACCAATAACTAATAACTCTTAACGACACGATAACTTATAGCCAACCGATTGCCTATTATCAGGTTATTTTAGCAAAAAAATAGCCGCTTGTCTAATTTAGTTATTATTTTTAAATTGCGCGCTTTGATAAAAATAAAGCGACATAAAGCCACCTTCTTTAATGTAATTTATTGGCTTAAGGTCGGGCAAAGGCCAAGCCTCCACCACCACCAAACAATTTTGTTTTATTTCTTGAGAAAGTTTGGCGACCAAGCGCGGATAACATTTCGTGGTTAAAAAAATAAAAATTAAATCTGCTTCTCGGACATCCTGCTTAAAAAAATCTTTGTATTTAATGGAAACATTTTTATATTTATTATACCGCGAAAATTTTCTAAAAATCGCTATTAAATAAGGGAGCAAAGAAACCTCAAAACCCACAAATTTAGCTTCCGAATATTTATCGGCCAAAGAAAACAAAACCGCGCCGTCGCCGCAGCCCAAATCATAAACAATTTGGCCCGGCTTAAGAGAAATTAACTCAATCAATCTCCGGCGTTGACGCCTATTTGTAGGTAGCCAAGGGGCGGCTGATAAAGCGGCAAAAATAAAACTTGCCAAAAAAATAATCGCGAAAATTAAAATTAAGATTAAAATTATAATTAAAAAAATAACCATATAAACAAAATCAAATTATTTTAATCTCTCGACCTCCGACCAATCTTTCGCAATATTATTTTCCATTTTTAATCTTTTTCGTCAAAAATTTTAAGGCGACCAAAACCGTGCCCAAGCCGTAGCGCAAACTGCGCCAAAAATTAATACTTGAAGCTTCGGGAAAATATCTTACCGGCACCGGTATCTCGCCGACGCGAAATCCTTTCTCAACAATCTGGAAAAGAATCTGACTATCAAAAAGAAAATCATCAGAATTTTCTATAAAATTAATGTTTTCCAAAACTTTTCTTTTATAAGCGCGCATACCGGTGTGCCATTCGGATAAATTCAAACCGCTTACCATATTCTCAAAAATCGTCAACAAACGATTAAAAAAATACTTATATCTAGGCATACCTCCGGCTAAAGCTTCTTTTCTGCTGCGAATCCTGGAACCCAGCATTACATCAAAACAGTCGTTAGCGATAAAATCAATAAAATAAGGAATTAATTTCGGATCGTATTGATAATCCGGATGTAACATAACAACAATATCAGCGCCCCTGTTTAAGGCCGTTTCGTAACAAGTTTTCTGATTGGCGCCATAACCTTGATTTTTCTCGTGTCGAACAACTATCAAACCCAGCTGTTCGGCCAACTCAGTTGTTTTATCGCAACTGCCATCGTCAACTAAAATAATCTCGTCAACAAAATTGACGGGTATGTCATTAACTGTCTGCCTTAAGGTTTTTTCAGCATTATAAGCAGGTAGAACAACAATGACCTTCAGTTTATTCTTGGGTTGCTCTAAATCAATCATACCCCGTATATCATCTTCAATATTTTTAATAACTTTTTGAGTCTTAGTAAACATTATTTATGTTTATAAATCTAACCAACAAAATTCTCCATGGTTTTTCTGGGCCGATTATGATCGTCCCCATCGAAGTTGTATTACGGGGCATAATATCCCATATTAGCAAAATTAAATTAAATTAAAAGGGAGCTTGTTTTTTACAAGCTCCCTATTGAAATTACATGCGCTCGAGTTCCTTCTGGTCGAAATACTCCGGGGTAACCGAGATCACGTCACCGACGTTGTCCAGACAAACCCGGACCAGCCAGCATCCGATCTGAGGCTTCAGCCCCTTCCTGATGAGGTAGTCGGTTTCGCCTTGCATGCCCGGTACCATGAAACCGGCGATGCCGTTATACAACATGAATAACGAGACATGAAGGTGGCCCAGCGCCAAACTGTGAAGATCATCCTCTTCGCAGACCAAAACCGAGACCAGTCTTCGAATCACTTCCTGTAGCCGATAGCTGCGACCCATCGGGATTCCGCCATCGGGGTGAAGGAGGCGAATGGAGATCTTTTTGGGCTGTCTGCCACAAGTCGTGTTCTGGCCGTCCTTTCCTAAATAGGTCATCACTTTACGGCCGACTAGGGCGTTAACGCCAGCGCAGATAGCTCTCACGACGTCATGGCCAGCGGACGAATAATACACCGTATCGTGGTTGCCGGAGATCGCTTCGGTGGGCGGCATGTCGGGTTCGTTCTTGTAGATCGGAACCAGAATTTTCTCCGCCTTTTCCTTTTGCGCGTCCGCGCCGACAGCGTTCAGATACATGTGATGGCCTCGGTAAACACCGGTGCCATCTGTCATGTCCCCGAGATGGAAGATCTTCATGACCTTGCGGAGCAAAGCCAACGCGTAGATCTTCGGAATGAGCTTCGGCCGATCCTCGATTGAGCCCAGCTGGGTATCTCCGTACAGCAGATACTCCACATAGTTGCGCTCGATCTCTGTCCAGGGTATGTTGATCGGCTTAAATTCAACCCGTCGATCACGGATGAGCTTCCATGCCCTTTTAGCTTCATCGCGGATGAGCTCAAAGCCCAGCTTCTGGAGGCCGGTAATGGTCTCCTCCACATAGGCCTTGTCTTTTCCCAAAAGCCGCGACAAAGCGCCGGTCGAAGTGGAGCCCAACAGCAGATAATCGAGCACCTTCTTCTGGTCTTCGGTCGGCTCGCCTTCGGCACCCGGCTGACGCTTCGGCATCTCTTCTAAATAGTCCCTCTCGATGGTGTAACCGGAGAGGTTGTAGCAGGTGACGACGGGTTTTACGAATTTGCCTTCGTTGTCGAAGATCAAGTCCAGCACTTGGAAGCCTACCATCGGCGAACCGATCTTCTTTTCCCCGTCCATCAGATCGCTGGGATTGTAGAGTCCGGGAACAGAGATCAGGTGGTAGCCGCCTTCCTTCTGCGGAGGCTGATGCATACCGACGAAATGTCCGCCGACGATCATGATCTGGAAGCTCTGGCGACCAGTATGACGCCACTTGGAAATTTCGGCTTGACTTGCAGCCAGGTTCTCCACCGGATACGAAAGGGTGTAGGCTCCTGGTCCGCCCTTCTTGGAATGGGCGGCGATCAGTTTGACGCCGTCAATGTCGAACTCGGAAAAGAGATCTTTGCGCGCGACCAGATCATCGCGACTGGCAGCGAGCTCTTCGGCAACGTTTTTGCCTGAACCGATGTCCGACGGCCCGTTGATGACGTAAGTCTTAAACTTGTCACTTCTCGGCCAATTTTCGCGGGCGTACTGAATCTGCTCCTCGGTATCCGGAAGGAAATAATGCTGCTTGGTTTTGGCGGTCGGCTTGCCGGCAATCATGTTGCCCAATAAAATTGCGAAGTCGATACCCAATCCTTCGGCATACTTAACCACAGCGTGGGTCAAAGAATTCTGCTGAAGTTTCGAGCCCAAAAAGGGATCGGACATCAAAAGAATCCTTTTTCTGTTTCCGAAAACCGGAGACAATGACTTCACGTCCTTCTCCGACTGAGAAGATTTGACGAGCTTGATCGACTCGTTCGACACATCAGCCACGATGTTGACTCCGTTTGCCCTCATCTGGTCAACACCTTTACGAACAATCTCCTTGCTCACGCCGAGCTTCAGAGACAAGTCTTGCAACTTGAACTCCATGCCCGACTGCAGAGCTTCGGCCAGGCGCATGGCGGCCTTGGCGATTCTGTCCTTCATGATAAATACCTCCTTTCAAGGTATATTTTTATTTTTGTTTTAAAAGAGCTATATATAATTAAAACAAATTGTCAATAATTGTCAACCCCTCACTTGAAAAAGATCAAAGAATTCCTAATGCGTTTCTTCAGATGTATACAAGAACCGGAAAATCTCTTTAACATGGCCTCCCTGTGCTTGGCGTCCTTTATCGAAACATACGCTTCATAATAAACAAGGCAAAAAGGCGCGCGAAATTTTGTGGATTGAGATGATTTTTTTATTATGTTCAAAAATTCTTCTTTTTAAATCATCTGTGTAGCCAATATATAGTCCATCATCTTTAACGCTTTTTAATACATAAACATAAAACATATCTTTTTCAAGTGAGGGGTTCGGCTATTCAGCGATGAGTTTTCGCAAGAATTTTTCCGCCGATGAACGATTTTTAAGATGCCCCAAAAATTGTTCTTTACGCAAAATATCCAAATAGCGACCGACTGCTGGGCCGGGTTTGATTTTAAAAATTTTCATAATCTCATGGCCATTCAAAAGCGGGGCTAAAACTTTTTGGTTTTTTTTCTTAAGAAGGCCGAGATCTTTAATGCGCCTTAAACACGAATAAAAATTAGTTAAATTGGGCTTTCGGGGAGGCAAAATTGAGGCTAGGGCGTCAACCAAATGAAGTTTTAATAGGTCTATACCAGGATAATCGGCATTAAAAAAATATTTTGCTATTGTTTGGGGACGCATTATTTTAACATTATTGGAAAAAATCATGTGACTTCTAACCAGCCAAGTTGTTTTTTTAATATCAATACCGACTTCTTCCGGACTAGACAGTTTGAGTCTCTCACAAATATTCTGAGTTAAGCGCGCGCCCTCTTGGTCGTGATTATAAAAAGTTAAACGTCCGTTTTGGCGAGCCAAAGTATGGGGTTTGCCGATATCATGGAAAAAGGCTGCAACCATTAACTCATTAGAGACGTCTTGCTTCAAAAATTCTTTTTTTCCGCCCGAGGCGGAAAATTTAGCGAAAAACTCGGGTGATGATAATTTATCTAAAGCAAGCATCGCATGCTGCCAGACATCCCCTTCGGTATGATACTCTTTGGGCTGCGGACATTTTTTCATTTTTAATATTTCCGGCATTAAAATTTTGAAAGCGCCGGACTTATCCCATAAAATAATAGCCCTGGAAAAACCGGCGCGCAAAGATTTTAAAAATTCTCTGCCGACTATCTCGCGAGGAACCAAATAATCACCGCTCTGATTTAATTTATTGAGACGAGGAATCAGTTTTTTTATAGACGACCATGTTTTTTTCTCTATTTCAAAATCCAGCTGGCAGGCAAAACGAATAGCGCGCAGAAGCCGCGAATAGTCTTCGTTGAATCTTTGTTCGGGTTTGCCCACGGTCATAATTAACTTATTTTTCAGGTCTTTCAAGCCGTTAAACGGATCTATAAAAACTTTGTCGCGAGAAGCAAAGAGATCAATCGCCATGGCGTTTATGGTAAAATCTCGACGGCCAAGATCTTCTTCAATTTTCAAATTAGCATTGCTTCGTATTTTAAAATCTCTATAAGCTCCCGTGCCCATTGATTTTTCCGTACGCGGCATGGCAATCTCAATCATCTCGCCCCCAAAACCGCGCGGAGTAAACCCCGTTAGAGATTTAGGGTTAAATGTATTAAAAAGATGACCAGAGCCGTAAGGCGGCTTCGCCTTAGATTTTGTCCAGGGAGAATATCTTGATTGAATCTCTAACGGGGTAAATTTAAAAACGCCAAAATTTTTACCGACTAGATTGACTCGTCCATTTTTCTTCAACCATGCCTCCAGTCCGCGCAGAGAAATATTTCTGACTACAAAATCATAATCTTTAATCTCTCGCGACAAAAAAATGTCGCGAACTCCTCCACCGACTAAAAATACTTCGGCCAGGGGAAAAACGCAATGAAATTTCAGCCAAAAATTAAAAACTTTCTTCTTCAATAATTTTCGGCGAAAAACATCTAACTTGATTAAAATAAATTTATCCATTATTTGTGAGCAAGTAGGGGAAAAGTAAATTCATTTGCTTTTCCGGGCGAGCGAAATAAACACAAGACTTAATGCCCTTTATTTAAAAATTGATTGATTATTTTAATAAATTCTTTTTTAAAGTTTTCTTTGCTAAAACCTTCGGCGTGTTGTTTTATTTCTTGCGGGTTATATTTTTCGGGATTAAACTTTATGACCGCATCGGCCAAAGACTGCCATGTTTGTTCTTCAAAAAATTCTCCAGTTTTACCCTCTATAACAGTTTCTAATACGCCCCCCGCTCGATAGGCTATTACCGGTCGCCCGGAAGCCATAGCCTCTACTGGCGTAATACCGAAATCTTCTTCTTGGGGATGGATTAAAGCCAAGCAGCGAGACAAATACTTAGCCTTTTCTTTGTCGGAAACCGCGCCCAAAAATTCAATATTCGGGTTAGCTCTTTTCAACAAATCACTTCCTTCGCTGGTGCCAATTACTTTTAGAGGAATTTTGGTTTTATTGAAAGCTTCTATCGCTAAATCAATTCTCTTGTATGGTCTAAATCGGGAGACAACTAAAAAATAATTTCCTATATCCGGTGAAATGTAAAATTTTTCTGTTTCTACGGGAGGATAAACTACAACCGAATCGCGATGATAATATTTTTTAATCCGTGTTTCAATATTGTGGGAATTGGCAATAAAGCCGTCTGGCCGCTGAGCGACAACATAGTCCCAAATTCTCAAACGAGACAGTAGAGACATTAATAATTTAACTATGACTTTTTCTAAGCCCTTTAAATTTTCTATGTACTCGTGAGCATCTGACCAAAGATATCGGGTGGGTGTATGACAATAACAAACATGTTTCGTTTTTTGTTTAGTGATAATTCCTTTGGCATAAGCCGAGGTATTAGAAACCACCAAATCAAATTCGCTTAAATTAAAACGTTCGATGGCCGTTGGCATCAAGGCCATATACCAGCGATACTTCTTAACGCCTAGCGGTAAATTTTGAACCAGCGAACAACGTATTTGCCAATTATCGTAACGACGATTTAATGCTTTTTTATCGTAAACTAAAGTATAAATTGGCGCTTCCGGCCAAATTTCGTGAAGCACCTCCAAAACTTTTTCTGCGCCCCCGTATTGACTTAAAAAATCGTGCACTAGGGCTACTCGCATAATGAGTTAGAATTTAGAAATTATAATCCGCCGGCTGGCGGAAGAAAGTAGAATTCAAAATGAATCGACCTACGAGCGAATTCTATTTTCTGTTTAAACCCTTGCGATTAAACAACAAGAACGAAGAAGCAATTGAAATTGAAGACCAAGCTCCCGTTGTAACGCCAACTGCCAGAGCAAAAGCAAAATCGCGCGTGCTAGCGCCTCCAAAAAGCGCTACGGCTAAAATCGCAAATATAGTAGTCAACGTAGTGTTAAAAGACCGCGCGATAGTTTCATTAAGGCTTTTATTGATTACCTCCTCTAAATTGCGGCCGCCTTGTGCTAAAATATTTTCGCGAATACGATCGTAAATAACAATCGTATCATTAACCGAATAACCCAACACGGTTAGAATAGCCGTAATAGCCAAACCATTGAATTCCATTTGGCGGAAATGGCCCATAACAGCGTAAAAACCGATCATAACAATAACATCATGAAATAAAGAAAATATAGCGCCGAAAGCATAGCGCCACGATTCACCCTGTTTGATAACTTTAGATAATTTTCTGAACGACCAGGCGACATAAAGCAAAATACAAAACGTAGCCAGAATAACACTCCAGCGAGCCTTGTTCGTTAATTCACGACCAATCATCGGACCCATAGACTGAAAAGAAATTTCTTCCAAATCTCCGAGTCTGTTTAGAGAGGTTAATATTTTTTGATGAGTTTCTTCGTTAATGTCTTTAAAACGCATAACTGCGCCATTCTCTCCTATTAATTGAACGCTCAAATTTTCCAGCTTTAAGTCCTTGAGTTTATCAATAATTTGTTGATTATTGTCAATTTTAACGGAAAGATAGCGCACTTCCATAATTGTGCCGCCGGTAAAATCTATGCCGAATTTCAAACCCCAAACAATCAAGGCTATTAAAGAAAATAAAATAACAACCGTGGAAATAATTAAAAATATTTTTCGTTTTTGAATAATTTTATAAAACATATATTTTATTTGTTAAATAATTTTAATAAATTACGGGTTACGGTAATTGCGGCAAATATACTAAGAATAACGCCCAACCCTAGTGTTAGCCCGAAACCGCGGATCAAACCGGTGCCAAAATAATAAAGGATAAAACAAGTGATTAGGGTGGTGATGTTACCGTCGCGGATGGCGATCCAGGCGTGGCGGAAGCCATCGTTAATTGCTGTTTCGCCAAATTTACCTAAACGCTTTTCGTCTTTAATGCGCTCAAAAATAAGCACATTCGCGTCAACGGCCATGCCAAGCGAGATGATAAAACCCGCGATCGCGGATAAAGTTAAAGTAACTGGTAATAATTTATAAACAGCCATATTAATTAGAGCGTAAATCAATAAAGCAATTGAGGCGATTAACCCATAAAAACCATAAAGAGCGATCATAAAAATCATAACCGCTAAAAGACCGATGATGCCAGCCACAAAACTTTTATTAACTGAAAGACGGCCTAAACTGGGACCAATATTTTGCTGACTGACCAAATTAATAGCCACAGGCAAAGCGCCGGCGCTTAATCTCTGAGCTAATTCTTTCGTTTCTTTAATATTGAAATTACCGGTAATCACAGCCTTACCGCCGGTGATGGTTTCGCGCACGGTCGGAATGCTAATCGGCACCCCGTCCAAAAAAATAGCCACTGGCTTGCCAACATTGCGCTGAGTAATTTCACTGAATAATTTTGTTCCTTCTTCGTTAAATTCTAATGAAACTTCTGGTTCGTTGGTGTCTCCGCCAAAAGTCATTTGAGCGCTTTTCAACTGTTTGCCAGTTAAACCCGTATACTGCCACTGATATTCCGGCCGGTTTAAATCAATTTCGAGCGATTGAGTTTTAATAAGAATATGGCTGGCCTTAATTTCTTCCTTTTCGTCGGCCGTTTTTCTCTCGTCAAATTTTTTAATAATATGATAACCGAAAGAGCTTTCTGCTAATTGTTTGGTGGTCTCTCCTTTTTTTAAAGCAAAAGCCGCTTTTTCAAATTCCGGAACCATCGTACCCTCACTAAACCATCCAAGATCGCCGCCCTGAGCTTTGCTGCCACTATCCTCAGAATATTCTTTTGCTAAAACAGCAAAGTCAACGCCCGTCTTTAAGACTTTCTTTAAAATATCATTGGCCCTTTGCTCGGCTTTTTTATTATAATTTTCTCTATCTTTTTTTTCTTGACTGGTTAATTGCTCGGGCGCACCTTGTTCGCGAAATTCAAGTATAGGCGTTTCGCCTATCATTTTAATGGCATCTTTAACATTTTTAACTCCGGGCAATTCGATTACGATTTTCCATTCATTTGCGGCTTTGGCCGTATGAATAAGCGGCTCGCCCACGCCAAAAAAATTAACACGGCGCTCAATAACATCGCGCGCGCCCTCAACCGCTGCCGCGCGCTGATCGTCTGGGATATTACTGGTGTCGGTTTGATAAATCAATTGCGTGCCACCTTGTAAATCAAGACCTAAATGAATTTTTTGTTTGGTAAACCACGAACTAAAAGGCACCCACTCAGGCACTCTCGGGACATCAACCAATAAACAAAAAATCGTTATTAAGAGAATAACGATAAGTAATGTCCAATTTTTGTTGCTTTTTGACATATAAAACAAAGTTTAAAATTATATTTATTAATAAGATTCGCTTCGCTCCTGAAATTTATTCGCTCGGAGTCAAATTAAAAGAAGACTTTTATTTTACGTCCTCGCTCATAAATTATAGCACCGAATAATTAAAACGGCAAGAATTAATCTTCAATCCTTTTTATTTCTGCCCCTAAACTATTTAAGCGTTCCTCTATTTTTTCGTAACCGCGATCAACGATCTCTGCCTGATTAATTATTGTTTCGCCTTGGGCGATCAAACCAGCAATAATTAATGTAGCGCCGGCGCGCAAATCAAAACTCCTGATTTCTTGACCATAAAGCGGCGTTGGCCCATTAACAATAACTCGATGTGGATCGGCGACGATCGCGTTCGCTCCCATTTTAACTAATTCCTGAATATAGCCCATGCGCCCCTCAAAAAGCGGATCGTGGATTAAAGTTGTTCCTTGGCATTGTGTGGCCAAAACCCCAAAAGGCGCTTGCAGATCAGTCGGGAATCCCGGATAAGGCAAGGACTGGAGTCTGAATGACTTTAAATTAGAAGATGGCAAAAATTGAATTTCTTTGTGACGAATTTCAAAATTAATACCAACCTGATTTAATTTCAACAAAATTATATCTAAATGTTCGGGTTCGATATTTTTGAGCAAAACGTGTCCACGCGTTAAAGACGCGGCAACCGCAAAAGTGCCGGCCTCAATTTGGTCCGGGATAATATGATGTTCGGCTCCTTTCAATTTCTTAACTCCTTCAATAATTAATATATGCGTTCCGATACCAGAGACGCTGGCTCCCATCTTATTTAAAAATAGACACAAATCTTGAACATGGGGCTCGGCAGCCGCTAGTTTAATAGTGGTTTTACCATGAGCTAAAACCGCAGCCATTATAGCGTTTTCGGTTGCCGTAACTGAAAATTCTGGTAAAGTAATAAGACTGCCGATTAATTTATCAGCGTTTATTTTATAAAAGGCCTCTTCTTTGATAATTTTAGCTCCCAATTTTTCCAAAGCGTAAAAATGCGTACCCAAAGGACGGTTGCCGATAATGCATCCGCCTGGCTCGGAAATTTCCACAGAACCGAATCGCGCCAAAAGCGGCCCCATAAACAACACGGACGAACGCATCTTCTTTACTAATTTCTGGTCTAAATTTTTTAAATCAATTCCCTTATTGCATATCCTCAAACAACCTTCGGAAATTTTTTCTATTTTACTGCCCAGACTTTTAAGAATATCAAGCATCGCGGAAACGTCCGATATCTGCGGCAAATTATCAATCAAGCAGGATCCTTCGGTAAGCAAAGTAGCCGCCAGAATAGGAGTCGCTGCATTTTTCATCCCCTTGATCGTAACTTCGCCGTTTAGTTTTTTACCGCCTCGAATAATAAATTTAGACATAGGATTAGAATTTAGAAAATAGAAAGTAGAAAATAGAAGTTAAAATTTAATTTTAATTCGCCAGACCAAGACCGATCCGCCTTGGGCGGACAAGTAGTAATTATTTCTATCATGCCGGATAAATTAAGAAAATTAATCATCGGACTAGGAGTATTAGCCTTCATTATTTTAGCCCCTTTAATTATTTTGTATAGCTATGGCTATCGCTATAGCCCGATTAGTCGAAAATTCACCCAAACAGGCAACCTTTATTTAGATTCCGCTCCGCCGGGAGCCAAAGTAATTATTAATGGGCGAACCATTAATGACCGCTGGTACCAACGGCTATTATTTTATAAAGAACTACTAGGCTTAACAAAGATAGAAAGCAGTACGCCGACTCTGATCAGTCACCTTCTTCCTAATATTTATAATGTCTCTATAAGCAAGAACGGTTATCAAAATTGGCAAAAGAAATTAGAAATCGTTGCCGGCCAAACGACCTTCAGTAAAAAAATAAATCTTTTTTTGGCACAACCAGTCGTAGAGAAAAAAGAAATGCCCGTGGATACGTTTTTTGAATCTGATCATCGTCAAAATAAAATTATCGCCCAGAAAAAAACATATAATAGAATTTATCTAATTGACACCACCGATCTAAAAATTTCTGATCGTCCTCTAATAAAAAATAACCTGCGGGGCGAAGTCAAAAATATTTTAAATAACGACGGCACTAAATTCGCGATGGTTGATCAATCCGGTGGCATTGTTGTGGTCGATTTAAACAAAACAGCGGAAAATTTGGCTAAAATCCCAGGCATATCTTTCGTCAATCATGTCCGTTGGGCTAATAGCGCGAGTTTATCTTTTGATAATAAAAAAATCGTTTATGATTATGACCCCGCGCAAGAGTCTCTGAAGATTATCTTTAACCCGCAGTGGGTAGGATTAAAAAATTCAGAAATAAACGACTGGTTAATTGATAATAATTTTGTTTATTTGGTCGCCAAAAATCAAAAAGGTATTAATTTCTACCAAATCAGGAAAAAAAGCGGATGGACGAACTACAAGCCGGATGATATTGTCAAAAAAATATATTTGCCTGATGGCAAATATCAATTAGAGGATATTTTTTTAACGGATGGTTTTATCTCTATTAAAGACGGCTTGAAAAATTATTACTTTATTAACCTAAACGATAATCAAGGGCAGGAATTATCAAATAAATACTTCTGTCGCAAGGTAATCAAATTAGACGAAACGACTATTTGTTTTAATGACTGGGAAATTATTGCCTTGACCGTTAAGAGAGAGAACGATCAAAAAATTATAAAGAATGAAATAGTTTTACGCGAAAGCAATTTAATTAAAGACGTAGCCTGGTATGATAATAATTATATCGTTTACGCTAATTCCGAGCGACTCATCGCCTTAGAGCTTGATAATCGCGACTATTATTATCGATCCGAAATTATAAAAAACGTTTTCATTGAAAAAATATTGGGGGTAGATCAAAGTAAAAATTTATACTTTATTGAACGCCAAAATAACAAAAATTACTTAGTTAAAATTAAAATACAATAAGATAATTTTATGGAACTTATCGGTTATATCGCCAGTTTTTTCAGCGCCATTAGTTTGTTGCCGCAAATTAGAAAAACCTTAATTACTAAAAACGTCAAAGGGCTTTCTTTGGGCATGATTCTTACGTATCTAACGGCGGGTATTTTTTGGTTTTGGTATGGCTTATTAAAAGCAAGCTCGCCGATTATTCTAACCCAGATACTCTTCGGCTCATCAACCATTTTTCTTTTAATTCTAAGGATGAAATACAGAAACTATGGAAATAATTAAAAGATTATTTTCGTTCTTGATTCATCTAGACCAATACCTTGGTTTAATTATCCAGGTCTGCGGCTTATGGACCTATTTAATTTTATTTTTAATTATCTTTTGCGAAACCGGGCTGGTGGTAGCGCCGTTTTTGCCCGGCGATTCTCTTTTGTTCGCGGTCGGCGCCCTTAGCGCCAAAGGTTTTTTAAAAATTGAGTGGATTTATTTGCTTTTAATCGTGGCCGCCTTTTTAGGCGATACTGTTAATTATTGGATTGGCTACTTTGTCGGGCCTAAAATCTTTTCTCAAGAAAAATCGCGTCTTTTTAAAAAAGAATATTTAGAAAAATCGCGCAAATTTTACGAAAAATACGGCGGCAAAACCATTATTCTCGCCAGATTTATTCCTATAATGCGAACTTTTGCGCCGTTCGTGGCCGGTATCGGTAAAATGAATTATTTTAAATTTCTTTCTTATAATCTTTTGGGGGGCTGGATCTGGGTGACGATTTTTACTTTGGGCGGATATTTTTTCGGCAACATACCAATGATTAAAAACAACTTTAGTATTACTATTTTAGTTATTATTTTTCTCTCTATTTTGCCGGCAATTATTGAAGTTGTTCGTGGTAAAAAAGAAAATAGAAAATAGAAAGTAGAAAATAGAATCCGCCAGCTGGCGGAAGACGATAGAATACAGAATTTATAATTACAGACCGAAGCCCCATAGACCTGCCAGCCAATTGCCTAAAGTGTTTATGATAAATTTTGGCTCTTAATTAAAATAAAAGGTATTTTTTCCCTCAAAAGATATTTTAAGGCTCTGGCAGGCGGGGAAAATGAATATTTTTTTAATAAGCCGATCCGCTGATTGGCTTATTCATTTTATTCTACGGGGTTGACAAAAAACGATTTTTGTGCTAATATTGTTGTATCGAACAACAAGATCTTTGAAAAATAACAATCAATTTAAGGAGGTCCTATGAAACGGATTCTGGTTTCCCTGCTCGCCGCAATCGCGGTTTTCGTCACGCTGACCAACCCGGTTTTGGCTGACAGAGCGCAGCTCGGTTATGACGGCCTGACTTTACTCGAATCAGCGCCCAACGAGAACTTCGCGAAAGCCGCGGCTGTACGCAACACATATCTAGCCGCGCAGGTGCCTGCTATCGAGAAGGCGCTGAAGGAGATAGTCGCGGATGGAGTGATCAGCCCCCAAGACTGGGCCGATTTCATCCCTCTGATCAACAAGTTCAAAGCGATCAAAAAGAAGCCATCAAGGTTTATGGCGACAATCTGATCACCGTGAAACTCGATCCTGATCTGGTCGCGCTGACCGAACTTTATCACAAGCCCATTATCAATGGACGAGATCCCAAAGGCGAAATCAAGGCTTTGTTAGCTAAGATGACCGGTCAGGATATCACAAGGGTTTGTACCAATATGAGTTTCGGCATATTCCTCTTATTCTTCATAGCAGTAATCGTGGCTATAGCCGGGTTTTATATCTTTCTGCACGCTTTCTTTACAAACGGAGAAGGATACATCATCAGCTTCATACTGCTGGCAATAGGCGTCGGAGGAATATTGCTCATTGCGCTCGTCTAAACCGCAATCCAATCAACCCTGCTCAAAAAAGAGCAGGGTTTTTAAATACCCAAAACTTGTTGGTAATAAATCTGACCAACAAGACAATAATAGCGCAAAAAACTTTGGCCAATAAATCGTGAATATTAACGCGAGTAAACAGAATAAAAAGCCATTGATAGATCAGGGTGGTAACGACAACCATCAACCAAAATTTAATATATTGCCAAAATATTTTTTTGTCTTGATTTTTAAAAACTATTTTTTTACTCCAAATAAAAAATATGGTGGCGCTCAATACCAAGGCAATAATATTGGCCCACTCATAATGTGTTTGCCAAAAATTAAAAAAGCGGGTCAGAAAAAAATAAACCGCGAAATCAAAAAGCGTGCAAACACTGCCCGCGATAAAATAATGAAACATTTGCCAACCTAACTCCGTATGATAAAAATTTTTTATCTTAATGAAAATATTTTTTGTCATTATATAAGCTACTCTTTGATTTTAATCGTAGCCACCGAAACACCGCCTAGAAAATTCTTGGTGTAAGCAAAAAACTGCGATTTAACATCGCCATAATAATCAAAAATACGGATATGCGGACCGCCGCCAAAACCAGGACCAGTAATGACTTCGGCCATTCCGTCATCATTTAAATCGCTGGTGGCAATATTTACGCCTTTATTAAAATTACGATCGTAAGCCAGATACTGAACTTTTAAGTCGCCGAATTGGTTGAAAACCCTGACAAAAGGACTGGCTTTAGATGCAATCGTCGTAATAATTTCATCTTGGCCGTCGTTATTAAGATCACCGACCGCAAGATTGATTCCGCCGCGGAAAGTTTTAAGAAACGCGAAAAAACTATATTTAGCCCAACCTTCCGGAGTGAAAACCCTCACGTGTGGTCCACCGCCAGCCTGAGGCGCGGTAACAATTTCCTTAATGCCGTCTTTGTCAACATCGCCAACTGCCACATTAAATCCGCCCAAAAAGTTCTTGGCATAAGCTAAAAATTTTAATTTTAGCTCACCGTCAAAATTATAAACATAAACATACGGAGCGCTTCCTGCGCCGGCCGCCACTAAAATTTCCGCCTTGTTGTCTTCGTCAATATCGGCGACCGTCAGATTTCCGCCCTTAAATTTGTCTTCTTTATTAATTATGGAAAATTGATTTTTTAATTGTCCCCTGGAATTAAAAATTTTTAATAGAGATTGATTGCCCGAAGCCGGCAAGGTGATAATTTCATCTTCACCGTCGCCATCAACATCACCGGTGGCAATTTTCACTCCACCTCTAAATTTTTCATCATAGGCCATAAAACCCGAGATTTCAATTCCGTTAGATTTAAGAATTTTAATATGCGGGCCACCGCCGGGACCTGCAGCCGTTACTATATAACGAGGCTGGGGCAAATTAAGAAGCTGGCTATAGACATAATCAACCGCGCGATAAACATTAAGACGGCCTGAGCCCAGTTTTCCAGCGTAATTAACATTTAATAAATCAATATTGTCGGCCTGAGCCATTAAAATATTTCTAATTTGAATATTGCTGATTAAAGGATTAACCGCCTTTAAAAGAGCCGCTGCCCCGGAAACCAAGGGCGCAGCCACCGAAGTGCCAGACCAATATCCGCCATAATATTCCTTAAAATCATCGCCCATACTCGGACTATAAACCATTAACCCATACACTCGACTGCCTGGCGCGGAAATATCAATACAGCGAGAGCCATAGTTGGAATAACCACCCTTTTGATCATTTTGGTCGGTCGCGGCTACGCCGATAATGTAATTATCTGTATCGCCGCTATCTAAACAAATAGGATAAGCCGGGGCTTGATCCAAATCTTCTATTTGACCCGTTGCTTCATTACCTGCCGCGGCCACAATAACCAGACCAGCCTGCCACGCTCTTTTTAGAGCTTGAGCTAAAAAGTCGCTCTTATTAGAACCAATAAAACTTAAATTGATAATATTCGCGCGATGGCTAATCGCGTAATTAACCGCGCGGATAACCGAATCAACAGAGCCATTGCCTTCGCTATCCAAAACCCTTAAAGCCATAATTTTTGATTTCCAAGCCACACCCGCAACGCCCTGATTATTGTCGCCTACGGCCGCAATTAGTCCCGAAACAATCGTGCCGTGATGAATGGCTGCGGCGTTATAAGGTTCATCAAATTTGGGTTGTGGATTAGGCTCGTTACGCACAAAATCCCACCCATAATAATCATCTATGTATCCATTGCGATCGTCGTCTATGCCATTGCCTGGAATTTCTTTATCGTTGGTCCAGATATTAGACCTCAAATCAGGATGATTGATATCAACGCCCGTATCTAAAACAGCGACGACTACATCGTTCGCCCCGCCCTTAGTAATATCCCAAGCCTGAGACGCTTTAATTTTACTTAAATTCCACTGCTCTCCGAGCAACGGATCTGAAGGAATATAGCTTATTTTAAACCGATAATTGGGTTCTGCTTTTTCGATAATAGGATTATCTAAAATAATTTCTTTTAGTTTTTCTGGGTCGAGATTGTCCGGATATTTAATTTTATAAATTTTGTCGCTATTTTTGAGTTGAATCAAGAGTTCGCCTGGAACGAAATTATTGTTGGTCGTCGAACTGGCGCTATTATTAAATTGCGCCAATAAAAAACCATGGAAGCCGGAAGACGCCAGCATCAAACTAAAGAAAAAAATAAGAAATTTTTTAATCCCCGATTTCATTTAATTATTTTGGGTGTGTGTTATTTAATTTAACGTAAACCCCGTTAGAGATTTAAGACCGAACGGCGTGATAGTTGGACGCGAGCCGTAAGGCGCTATCGCTCGAAATATTCTCTATAAAAATAATGTCGGCTGAATCTCTAACGGGGTAAATATTTTTCTTTATTAAGGTCGTGCTCTTTATTCGTTTTGCTATAAATAATTTGGCTATTGTCAGTTGAAAGGAAATACCAATAATTATTTTTTGCGGGCCACAGAACAGCTTTAATTGAACTTATGCCTGGATTTCCAATCGGTCCGGGCGGCAAGCCATAGTATTTGTAAGTATTGTATGGCGAGTCTATTTTCGTTTGTTCTAGACTAAGATGTTTTGTCTTTTGAGTTAAAATATAATTTATAGTTGCGCAAGATTGTAGCGGCATGCGATTTTCTAAACGCCTTAAAAATATGTCAGCCACAAGTTGTCTGTCGGTTTCACTGGCAGCCTCTTTCTCAACAATAGAGGCTATAATTAAAACCTCAAAAATACTTTTATGTTGACGAACAATTTCTTCTCTTATATCTGAATCAAGCCTATCATTGAAATTGTCCAACATCTTCTTAATGATCGTTTCTGGTTTAGCGTCGCGATAAACTCGATAAGTATCAGGGAAAAGATAGCCCTCTAAAGAGTGATTGCTCGGTTTGTCTGATAAAAAACTATAGTCCAAAACACCCGAAGACCCGAGCTGATAAGAAGTGGCTATAAAATTCTGTTGAGAAAATAGTCCTGATTTTTCTAAATAATCGGCTATTTCCCTCTGCGTCCATCCTTCGCGAACAACTATAGTTTGCTCGTTGGCTTGTTTTGATGTTAGAAGATTAAGAATTTCTTTCCAGCTCATGGTCGGACTAAGATAATATTGACCCGACTGAAAAAGATTCGTGCGATTCCTTAGATAAACATAAATTTTAAAGCCGAGTTCGCTTTCAATTATTTTCTGGTTTTTGAGTTGCTGAATAACATTACTCGCTGATTCTCCTCGCGTAATATTAATTTGTTTCAATTCAAAATCTTCGTGTAAAAGAACATACGCCTGCCATCTATAATACACAATGACGAGCAAAAAAACAAGAAAAATATATAAAATAAAAAAATATTTTCTAAACATGTTTTAAATTAAAACGTTTCTCCTTTTTCAATAGTAATAATGCCTCCCTTGTCCAAAACTGCCGTATCTCTCCGACCAACTTGTCCGGCCAAAAGAAATTTCGCCAAAGAATCGTTTATTTTCTCTTGGATAACTCTTTTAAGCGGCCGGGCGCCGAAAATCGGATCAAACCCAAGTTGAGATAATTCCTCTAGAGCAGCGTCGGTCACTTTTAAAAGAATACCTTTGTCCGCCAATTGTTTGGCCGTGCTTTTAACCAGCAAAGAAGCAATTTGTCTGATTTCCGATTGAGTCAATGGTTTAAAAACTATAACGCCATCAAAACGATTAATAAACTCTGGTCGGAAATATTCGTTTAATTTTTCTTCGATTAATTCCTTATGCAATTCTTCAAAGGGCATATTGCTACGCATGGCTCCTTGAATGAAAACAGAACCGGCGTTTGAAGTGGCAATTATAACCGTATTTGTAAAATCAATAGTTCTACCCAAAATGTCTGTCAAACGACCATCGTCCATAACTTGCAAAAAAACATTTAAGATATCCGGGTGAGCTTTTTCGATTTCGTCTAATAAAACCAACGAGAATGGATTTTGACGGACAGCTTCGGTTAAATAACCCGGCTCGCCAGAGCCCGGCATACCGATTAAACGATGAATACTCGCCTTATCCTGATATTCGCTCATATCTAATCGGATCATCTTATTCTCGTCTCCAAAATAAACACTGGCTACGGTTTTAGCCAGTTCGGTTTTACCAACGCCGGTCGGTCCCAAAAATAATAAATTGGTAATTGGTTTTTTAGGATTTCTCAACTCTGTGCGCGCTCGACGCAAAGCCGCAGCCACCATTTTCACTGCCTCGTCTTGGCCAATAATTCTCTGGTGTATTTGCTCTTCTAAATTAAGTAATTTAGCGCTTTCGTTCTCGGTTAACTTGGTTATCGGGATATTTGTTTTCTCCGCCACCAACACTGACAAATCTTCGGCGGTTACCACATTTTGTTTGCCGCGCTTATTGCGCACAAAAACGGAAGCTTCATTTAGAAGGCCGATGGCTTTATCTGGCAAGAAACGCTCGTGCATATAACGGACCGAAAGGGTATAAGCCTGACTAATGGCGCCATAGGAAAAATAAACTTGTTCTTTAGACTCAATATTGGCCACATTGGCCTCTAAGATCTGTATGGTTGTATTTTTGTCTGGTTCTTCAATGTTAATCCTGCCCATGGCTTCCCCCAAAGACCGCCCATCAATAACACGAGTATAATCATTGGGTGTAGTGGTGGCCAAAACCATCAAAACTTGTTTTTTAATTGCGTCGGCTAAAATTTCTGAAATGTCTAATTCGCCTTGTGTGGTTTTCATGCCTACAATATTTTGAATATTAGGAATAAACAAAATAATGTTTCCCGAGCGACTAATTTCGCTCAAAATAAACTGGAGACGCTGTTCGATTTCACCTGGCTGAGAAGCGCCTGCTATTAAATCAGAAACGTTTAAACTCACTAGGCGTTTATCTTGGAAAATTTTGGGCATATCTTCGGTCACCATGCGTCTAGCCAAACCATTAATTATTGTAGTTCGTCCAACACCCGGTTGTCCAACCAGAACCACGCCTCTTTTCCCGCCTTCAATCGTTCGTAAAATTGAATCTTGTTCTTTTTCTCTGTCAATACACGGTCCTAAATAACCAGATCTCGCTAAAAGGGTCAAGTCTTGACTATACAAATCAAGATTTGGAGTGGCAATGGCAGTCATAGCTCGATTCATACCACCCTTAGGTTTGAAGCGCGCCAAACCAGAAAATCTTTTCCACTCTTGATATAATTGATTATAAATTTCTATCCAAACTACAACATTGCGTATATCATCAACTGTAATATTAAAATCATACAAAATATCTTTAACATGACCGTTTTGAATACTCAAGCTTTCTAAAATATGCAAAGACTCGATCTCTCTCAATTTTTTATCACTAGCTATGCCATAAGCCCCGACAAACACTTCTTTCGCTTCTTTGGAAATTATCGGCACGGTTGAAATTTTACTTTTAACCGGCAGTTTACTCAAAGCTACAGAAATTTTTGTTTGCATCTTGGGTAAATCAAACCCCAATCGCATCAAAGCCAAATTAACCTTGGAAGCAGAGAAGCCAACAGCAAAAAGATGAATCGGCATCAAGTGTTCATGCCCCATCTTTCTTGCCAAAGCCATTGCCTTTAAGAACATTTGTTCTGCTTCTTGTGAGAGAGCGTCAGCAGCATTGATTTTAATCTTGCGACCAAGATGTTGAATCTCGTCCCATGTTGACGGCAAATTAACAGCTTGACGAACAGTCTTTGGCCAGATCTTTCTTTTTTCTTCACTTTTTCGAGTAAGGCGATAATAAAAAAAACAATTAGTGATTATTGACAGCCAAAAAATAATCAACAGACCCTGTTGATTATGATTAAGGTCAACTAAACCAAAAAAATTGACGTTAGCCAACCAGGGAAGATTAATCCGGATAAAAAATTTAAGAATGGCCAACAAACCAACAATGCCATACAAAAATAAAATTGCTTCTACGATAAAGATAACAATTCTCTTAATGCGGAACAGCCAAATTTGCCAGCCCATGTAGGCTCGACGAAAATATATCAGAAAACCACCGGCCCAAGTATAAAGACCGGCCCGACGACAAACCGGACACGATTTTTTATCCGCCAAATAACCAAGTCCTCCGCATTTTGGACAATAAATGAAATCCATAGAATTAAAAACCGGCCGAATTTATTAATTGATAAACCGCATAGGGCAAAATTCCGATCCAAATAAAAAATAAAACTAATAATATTATTACGCCAATCATAAATAATATTGAATAAAACAATAATTGTAAAACACGCATAAAAAAACTAATAATTCTGCCGTTCAATGAATATTGGCCAAACATCGGCTTAAACATATTTGCCAACAACAAACGGATGGCCAAAGTATGCGCCAGTTTATGGATATTGTTACGCAAAGAAAGAGCCGCATTTTTTAAACCTTTTGTATACCACCAAAAGGGAAAATAGAGAATCTCTAAAATCGGATCAATAATGATAAATTTTATAAAAGATATAAATGAATACATAAAAAAATAATGATAGTTGACTATCTTTATTTTACCAATTTTGTTTAATTTCCACAATATATTTAGAATGTTGCTTATTTTTTATTCGCAATGACATCCAGGCTTGTCGCTTTCTTAAAGCTTAGTTTTTGTTGAATTATTGTTAAAACCAAGCCGATTAACCAATATAGCATCAAACCACTAGGCAAACCCAAGCCGATAAAAACCGTCAAAATCGGCATCATAAAGATCATTTGCTTATTCATAATCGCCATTACGCCTTCGTCTTTAGCGCCTTCTTTCTTGGCCAAATTCGGAGGCGGCTGGATTGTGCTTAACATCTTCCCTTGCCAATATTGAAGCAAACCCGTAATCAAGGTCAAAATTAAATTGGGTTTAGATAAATCTAAAACACCGAAAGAAAAAACATTCAAAACACCTGGATTAGAAATAAAACTATAAAGATCCGTGGTTAAATTTTTGGAGACGAGTCCACTCATAAAAACCTGATAGACCGCCCACAGAATCGGCAATTGAATAAGCAATAAAAATATGGAAGAAAATGGATTAACCTTGTTTTCTTTATAAATAGCCATAGTGGCCCGTGCCAACATAGACGGATCTTTTTTATATTTTTCACGCAAAGCAGTAATTTTGGGCTGGATAACCTGTAGGGCTTTTTGCGATTTTAGGGCTTTTTGCGACAAAGGCCAAAGAATAAGTCTGATAACCAGGGTCAATAATAATATCGCCAAACCCAAATCATGAAAAGGAAAAATATCATAAAAAAATACCAACAAATTAAGCAGCGGACGATAAAGCACTTCGTGAAAAAGATGTAGCATAAATGTTTATTTTAATAAATTCATTTTTTTAAAAGCTGCATAGATCGAATTTTTTAATTCGGAAAAATTGATGAATTTTATCGGCGAACGGGCGATAAAAACGAAATCATAACCAATGAGTATATCGCTTAACAAATCACGTACAATTTCGCGCATAATTCTTTTGATATAATTTCTGCGGGTCGCTAATTTTGAGATCCTTTTGGAAACAATAAATCCGAAGCGCGAGAAAGACCCTTCTTCTTTTTTAAAACTCCGGATGATTAAAAATGGCAGAACTAAAGACCGGCCGAATTTGGCCATTCTGTCAAAATCGCGCTCCTTGGTCAGTCGATTAATCTTCCGAAGCATGAATTAAACGGTTAATTTTTTTCTTTTTTTGGCTCGACGTCTAGACAAAACCTGTCGACCGGCCCTCGTGCGCATTCTTTTTAAAAATCCGTGCGTACGCGCTCTCTTTCTTTTTTTAGGCTGATAAGTTCTCTGTGGCATAATATTTTTACTATTAGATTAATACTTCTTCGTCGCAACGAATAATCTTTTTAGATAAATGACTTTTGTCGTCTATCTCAATTAAAACCGCGTTGATAGTCGCTTGCCCTTCTTGAGGTGAAATCAAAGGTTCTGGTATTTGTGTTAGATATGATCGAATAATACCTTCTTTAGCGGCTCCGATAATCGAATCGCTAGCGCCAACCATTCCGATATCAGTGACATAAGCCGTGCCTTTGGATAGAATCTTATTATCGGCTGTTGGTACGTGTGTATGAGTGCCAACCACCGCGGAAACCTTGCCGTCTAGCCAATAACCGAAAGCCGCCTTCTCCGAAGTCGCCTCTGCGTGAAAATCAACGATAATGATATTTTTCTTTAGATTCGCTTTAGTTTTTTTTAAAATCTCTTCTGCTTTGCGAAAAGGGCAATCAAGGACGGGTCTTAAAAAAACCCGGCCCAGCAGATTGATTAACAAAATATTTTGCTTGTCTTTTTTTATGATCACATATCCTTGGCCCGGAGTATCTTCTGGATAATTCGCTGGCCTGATAATTGGCATTTTTTTGTTAACTACTTCTATAATTTCTTTTCTGCCAAAAAAATGATTTCCGTTAGTCAGATAATCAATACCCGAATCCAAAACTTCTTTAACAGTTTTAGGTGTCATACCTTTTAAGTGGGCCAAGTTTTCTCCATTTGCCAAAATCAAATCAGGTTTATACCGTTTTTTATATTGTGGTATAATTTTTTTTACAGCCGCGCGGCCCAAACCGCCCATAATGTCGCCGAAAAACAATATTCGCATACCCCGTATATCATCTTCCAGCCGCAAGCGCCTTTTTAAGACGTTGGTACTGGATTAATCTTAGACCAAGGAATCGACGTCCTTGGGTGGTTTTTAGATAACCTTCGCGGCGCTTGGCGTCATTTTCGTCAAGACCGCCCTCGAAATAAATAAGCTGAAAAGGCAATCTGAATTTGGTTGAAAAAAATCTGCCCCTTTGATGTTCTTTGATTCGTTGCTTGAGATTGTTAGTATAGCCGATATATAATTTCTTGTCTTTGAAAGGCTTTGGAGAACATAAATAAAGAAGAACATTCTGGAAGTTGTATTACGGGGCATAATAAATTAATTATAGCACAAAATAATTACCTGGCGAACTCAATAATTCTATTTTCTCTGATAACCGTAACTTTAATTTCCCCTGGATATTTGAGCTCTGCTTCAATACGATCGGCTATTTGACGGGCTAATTTAGCCGCTTCTAAGTCATTTATTTCTTGTGGCACTACAAAAACTCTTAATTCACGACCTGCCTGAATCGCATAAACTTTTTCTACGCCAGCAAAACTTTTCGCCACACCCTCTAAATCTTCTAATCTTTTAATGAAGTCTTCGTAGTTATCTTTCCTGGCGCCCAGACGCGAAGCTGACAAGGCATCAGCAACCTTGACGATCACCGCTTCAAGTGTTGGCGGATGATCTTCGTGATGCGTGGCGATGGGAATAATCATTTTTTCAGGAAAGCCAAATTTTTGCATCAAATCTTGGCCAATAGCCGGATGCGTTCCCTCTACTTCATGGTCAACCGCCTTGCCAATATCATGAAAAAAACCTGCCTTCTTGGCCACGGATTCATCGGCGCCTAATTCGGTGGCTAAAATTTCGGAAAGATTGGCCACTTCTATTGAATGTTGCAAAACATTTTGGCCATAACTTGTTCGATATTTTAACCGGCCGACCAAAGTGATAAGTTTCGGGTCAAGACCCGTGATGCCTACCTGATAAGCGGCATCCTCGCCAGCAGAACGAATATCTTGCACTAATTCTTTCTTGGCATCTTCTACTACTTTCTCTATGCGTGCCGGCTGAATGCGTCCATCTAAAATTAATTTTTCTAAGACCATTTTTGCCAATTGACGACGAATTGGATTAAATCCAGATATAAAAATAGCGCCCGGCGTATCATCAACAATTATTTCCACACCAGTTAATTGTTCTACGGCTTTGATATTTCTTCCTTCACGGCCGATAATTCGACCTTTTAAATCATCTGAAGGAATATTGACCGTGCTCGTCGTTCTTTCGGTCGCATGAGAAGTGGCGATTCTTTCCATAGCCAAACTCATTACTTCGCGCGCCCTCTTCTCGTATAAATCACTTCCTGCTCGCTCTATTTTTTTTAAACGCTCCAAAATAACGTCTTGATTGTCTTTCTCTGTTTTTTCTAAAAGAAATTTTAAAGCTTCTTCTCTGGTCATTGACGAAACTTCTTCCAATTTAGCGAGCGCTTCTTCGTGCAATTGCTTAATCCTTGATTTTATTTCTTCCAATTTGGAGGCTTTGTCGTTTAACTGCTGTTGTTTTTCTTCTAATTCCAATAACTTTTTATCAAATAAGCTTTCTCTTCTTTCTAAGCGATCAGTCAAAGCCTTAAGCTCTCTTCTTCGGTTTATCTCTTCTCGTTTCGCCTCATCAATAACTTTCATTGCTTCTTCGCGCGCGCTGAACAGAAGTTCTTGTTGTTTGTTTTTCGCGTTTTTAATAATTTCTTCGGCTTGCGCTTCGGCGGTTGCTGCTTTTCTTAAGGCGATTAAACGCCTCATCCAATAGCCTAATCCGAGACCAACAATTAAACCTGCTATTGTTAAAATAATATCCTGCATACTTTTGATTTTATTTATTTAATTTTTCAACAAAAACTGACCGTGTTTCTCGGCTTTTGAAAAAAGAATATTTTACAAATAAAAAGTTTAATACCTTTTATTTGTGGATAATTTTATCAACGATACCGTAGCGCTTGGCTTCTTCGGCGGACATAAAGAAATCACGATCCGTGTCTTTTTCTATTTTTGTTAAGGGTTGATCCGTGTGTTTAGCCAAAATTTTATTAATTTGATCGCGCACCTTAAGAATATGCTCGGCTCTAATTTTAATGTCCGTCGCCTGGCCTTCAAATCCGCCCATCACCTGGTGAATCATTACTTCGGCATTCGGCAGAGCCAAGCGCTTGCCTTTAGCGCCGGCGCTTAATAAAACAGCGCCCATCGAAGCGGCAGTACCAACACAAATCGTCATAACATCCGGCTTAATGTATTGCATCGTATCATAAATCGCTAGTCCGGCCGTTACTGAACCGCCAGGCGTGTTTACATAAAGCTTAATGTCCCGATTCTTGTCTTCACTCTCCAGAAATAAAAGTTGCGCAATAATCGTATTAGCAACCGCATCGTCAACCATATCTCCTAAAAAAATAATTCTTTCTTTCAAAAGACGAGAATAAATATCATAAGCTCGTTCTCCGTGAGTAGATTTTTCAATTACTGTTGGAACGAGATACATAAAAACTACTTTTTATCGTTTAAATAAATTTATTAAATTAATTAGATTAAAATATTATAAATCATCTAAAAGGGGTTGTCAAACAAAAGTCTTCTTTTGATTTGACTACGAGTGAAGAAATTTCGAGCTTTGCTTAAATTTTATCCGCAATTTCATAAATATCGCCAGCGCCCATTATTATAACTACATCTCTGGCTTGTTGGTTATTTTTGTAAAGGTCAACTGTTTCTCTCGGCGAAACAGCATAAAAGACCTGATTCTGCTTGTTTTCTTTAACCGCCTCCAATAAATCTCTTGAGCTTATATCCTGGTCTTCTAAGCTTTCTCTCCCCGCCACATCATAAATTTCCGCCAAAATAATTAGGTCCGCCAGGGTAAAACTTCGAACAAAATCTTTAAATAAACTTTTAGTCCGATTGTGTTGGTGGGGCTGGAAAATTACTACCAATCGACGATTAGGGAAAAAACCTTTGGCGGCCTTGATGGTTTCTCTAATGGCCGTGGGGTGATGCGCGTAATCAGAGACAACGGTGAGCGCGTGATCGTTTTTAATAATCTCAAATCTGCGCCAAATCCCCTCAAAACTTTTTAGTGTTTTTTGAATAACCTTAAAATTAATATCGAATTTTAAAGACAAAGCAACGGCGGCCAGCGTGTTATAAACATTAAATTCGCCCGGCACCGCTAATTCTACTTTCCCTAAATTTTCATTTTTGAAAAATAAATCAAAGCGCGTTAATCCGGTTAAAAATTCTATATTTTGGGCCATTGCATCGGCTCGATTTTTAATGCCATAAGTAATGACGCGGCATTTCGGTTTTAATTTGGCTATATTGGAATCGTCAGCGTTCAAAATTAAAAAATCGTCGGGCGACAACTTGTCTACATATTCTTGAAAGGTGTTAATAATATGATTTAAGTCATGATAATAATCTAAATGGTCCTCTTCGATATTAGTTAAAACAATTACCTTCGGAAAAAGATCAAGCATGTGCGCTCGCCACTCGCAAGCTTCAACGATAAGGGGGGTATTAAGCCTTTTGATATTTGAGTCGCTTAAACGAAAATTTCCTTGCCACTCCTTAACCCGGCTACCCACGATTACCGTGGGGTCTAAATTTGCCGCTTCGAATATCAAGCCGGCTAAGGCCGTGGTTGTGCTTTTCCCGTTAGTGCCGGATATGGCGATAGTAAAATAATCTTTAGAAATTTCGCCTAAAAATTCATTGTAAGATAATTCTTTAATTCCTAAAGCGCGAGACGCAATCCTTTCGGGATTATCAAAAGGCACGGCCGAAGAATAAATAACTAAATCTAAATCATCTGAAATATTTTCTTTCTTGTGTCCAAAAAATATTTTTATGCCCAAATTCTCCAGTTCTTGGGTAATTATTGAATTAGTTAAATCAGAACCGCTGACTTCGACTCCTAATTTATTAAGCCAGCGGCCAATCGCGGAAACGCCGATGCCGCCGATGCCGACAATATAAACTTTTCTTAATTTATCTATGTCCATTGTTTAAGTTTATCATAAATTAAAAACCCGCGCTAATTAAAAATTTTAGAACAATGAGGACCAGCGATATCGCCAGCCCTCATTCCGAATTATTAGTAAAATCTTTTTATTGCCGAGCGAACGTTCCGCTCTGCGAAACTACGGATGGACAGGTCCGCTGATTGGGCAAGCATGTCCGCCTTTATTGGTGCCTCCAAGAGGAATCGAACCCCTATCTTGGGCTCCGGAAGCCCACATTCTATCCGTTGAACTATGGAGGCAAAATTAAATTATCTTTTTTGCGAAACGATACAACCAATAAACCGCCGAATTGATAATATAATCATACACGCCGAAAAATTTTATCCGTTTGCCGCCAAAACCTATCTTGAAACGCGTAACCCCCGGCCATAATTTTTCATCAATACCCCAAAAATCATAATAACGATATCCTTGTTTCTTGGCGTCTAAAATTATCTGCCATTGCAATAAATAAGGAGCCATGACCTGCCTGGATTCATCGCTTGAAGCGCCGTGAAGATAAGTAACTGTATCGCCGAAAAAACCCACTAAATTAGCCGCTAAAATTTCTCCTTGGCGTTCGGCTTGATAAAGTCTGATAAAAAAATTATCCGGCGATGTATTTTGATTATCGTTGCCCAAAATTTTGAACATTTGGCGATAATAATCGGCTGGATGGGCGCGAAAACTATCGCGGACGGAAGTGATTTTTAATAAATTTAAAAAGATGGAAATGTCTTGATCGCTGACCGAAGAAGTCTTTATTCTAACACCGTGCTTTTGGGCTAAACGGATATTATAACGGGTTTTATAATGCATTTCTTTCAACAAATCATCTTCTCTTTTAGATAAGTCCAAAATAATAGTTTGCTCGGGTTGCACAAGGGAGGTTTTTACTAATTGCCCGGATATTTCTATCTTATCCCCGAGCAAAAAGAGTGATAATTCGTCTTCGTCCTTCAGCCAATGGACTCCCGCCTCCGCCCTACGGGTTACGGCGGACAAGTCGGCGGATGTTCGATCTTCTAATCCTGCTAAGGCGGGAGGAAGATCGGCAAACGTTGGTTCAATTTTCAAAAAAATAGTTTTGTCGTCACTGGTCAATCGACAGATCTCGTTGATTATTTCTTGACCATTGATGTTTTTCGTCTTGTTAAAAATCGGGCCGCGGGGAACATATAAATAGTTAAAACCAAGAGGAAGCTTCATCTTAACAACCTGCGCTAAAATATTTTCTTTTTTTTCGTTAATAAGCGCTAAACGAAAAAGTTTTCGCCCCAAAGATTCCTGAAAGACGCCCCACTCCCAGGACTGTAAAAACTGGGATAAATATTGAGAAGCAATCAAACTATTCCACTCTTTCTGATTTTTTATTTGTCTAATTTCCACGATTAAATATTTTAATTTTTCTTTTCGGCCGTTGAATCAACAACGCTATCTGACGGAATAACTTTTTCTTTACCAACCAGCCAAACTTCTTGCCAGGGTTTATAATAACTTTTCCATTGCTCAGTTTTTATTGTGCCGTCAGCAGAAGTAATTGTTCTGATAAATTCCGCATTGGCTCCGGCATGAGCGCTTTCTAATTTCTTTTTCTCTCCCGGCTTTAATCCTTCGCTCTCAATGTAAAGCGGTGGTCCAGGCTTAACAATATTACTTAATTTGGGCTGACTTAATTCTACTTTACGGCCATCGCTTGTGCCATATAAATCAAATATTAACATATTGTCAGAAATTTTTGTTTGCAAAAGCAAATAATGGCTGGTGTCGTTAATAAATTTTAAATCAGGCTGTGGATTGTAAATTGTGGCGTCCATGCCGGCTGGCTCATAATAAACAACTCGATACGAATGAGGGGTGCGGGCGGTTATAGGAAATCCGCCGTTTAAAGCTACCCGAAACATCGTGGTGCCTATTTGACAAAGTCCGCCGCCTAATTCCGGTATAGTTCGCGCGCCTTTAATAACTAATTCTGGCAAAAATCCCGCGACCTCATCAATCTTGCCCAGAGCTTTTACCAACGAAAATTCTTCGCCCGGTCTAATTAAAACGCCGTTCAGTTTTTGAGCGCCCACGTCGATATTATGGCGCCTATTTTTAGGGCTGCCGGCGAAATTAGACACTCCTTCGCCCACCAATTCTTTAATGCCCAAATCATTAATATCTTCTGTTAAAATTTCTGGTTGTGATTTATTGACCACCAACTCGATGCGATTCAATTTCTTTTCTAGATTATCAACGATAGTTTTTCGGCTGGCTTCTATGTCTAGAATTAAGCCTGGCTGGCTAAGCTGGAATTCAGTTACCCTATTCTCTTCCACTGTAAGTTTGCCATTTTTGGGTTCTATGTTAATTTGTTTTGCTAAAATATTTAAATAATTATTAGCAATTTCTCCGGCTAAAATAATTCTAGCGCCGCTAAATTTATTTTTTTCTATTTGCAACCAAGAAGATAATTCCTGCTGGCTGATCGACCATTCTTTGTTCTGGTATGTTAAAATCATTGGCGCCTGATTTAAAAAATCTTGAATCTTGGGTAAAAGCGTACGAACGTCTTCTATTTTGACGGCTGGTTGTTGTTCGATTGACGGGACATAAACTGGTTCGTATTTCAAATTCTCTAAATTAGCTATTTCGTGATTAATAGCCGCGTCATAATCAAAAACCACGCCGCTTTTTTCCGTAACCAATTCTATCTGCCCATTTTTCAATAAGTAAAAAGAAGCATCCCGTGGCTTCTGCTCAAAATTTCCAATGGATTCAATTAAAGTATTTTTTAGATCGTCTTTTGATAGATAATAAGAAGCTGTTAAATTATGATGGCGTAGGGCGGATATATTTATTTCATAAAATCTTTTTAAAAAATTACCCTCTCGACCGATAGCCATAGCTTGTTTAACAGTCTCGTCCAAATCAAAAATCAAAACACGACGGGAAAGATCGGGATCGCTGATCGCAACAAACAACGGCCGCACATAAAAATCCTTTCTCTCTTTTTCTGTCAAAATATAAAATGGCATCCCTCTCTTTTCGAACTCCGTTATCAACGGCTTTAATAAATCAAGCGCTCCTTCTCTGGTTAGTCCGCCCAACTCAAACTTGCCGATTGTTATACCGGGATAAATCTTATTGGTGTTCGTTTGTTCATACCAAAAACCGGTAACAATTAAACTAAAAAAAACCAGGATCAGCAAGAAAATGGCAATAAAAATTATTCGTTGCCAAATTCGGCTGTCAGTCTTTTTAAATATAGAAAAAAAAATCATTGTCGAATTAATTAATCTTTACGCTGGACGAATTCTTTTCTTGGACGATGGGCAGGATAATGGTTAAAATTCCATTTTTTAATTTAGCCCGAACTTTGTCTGGCTGAACCGGATAAGGCAAAACCAGAGTTCGAGAAAACTTACCCCAAAAACATTCTTGATAAAAATAATTTTTATCCTTGGTCTCTACCTCTCTTTGTCTCGCGCCCCTGATCGTAATAAGATCCGGCTCAACCGAAACATCTAAATTATCCGCCTCAACACCGGCAATGGTTGATTGGATAATCAGACTATCTCCCTCCTGACATACGTCAACCGATAACTGCCCAGGGAAATCTTGCTCAAGCCAGCCGTCTTCGGATTTTTCTTTTTTATCCTCCTCTTTCTTTCTCAACGGCTTCTGACTCCTTTTTAATAATTTTTCAAAAAAGGACAAGAATTTCTTATTTTTGGGTGATTCTGCTTTTTTCTCAACCCTCTTTAGTTCAACGGTTTCGGCTGGTTTAGCAACGGCGGTCTCTTTTTTCAAATTAACCGTCTTATTAAAAGTGATCACTCGTTTTGTGATTTCTATATTCTCTCCTTTCTGAGATAAAATATCTTCTGGAATAGCGGCTAATTTTGCCCAAATTGATTTTTTGTTAACCATAAAAAATAATATTTATTAATTTTTATATTATAAACCGAGTTCGCAATTTTGTCTA
Organism: Patescibacteria group bacterium UBA4787; assembly: GCA_002402995.1. GTDB lineage: Bacteria > Patescibacteriota > Patescibacteriia > UBA2591 > UBA4787 > UBA4787. The sequence continues at coordinate 18,760 of DHGX01000003.1, read as the reverse complement.
ACGTCCTATTCTTACTTAATAATCAAGAGCGGCTTTAACCGCTCTTTCGATTAAAGAAACTAAATTTTTATGATAAAGCCTAGATTTTTTTCATACCTAAATCTTTTTTAGCTATGCCTTCGACCTGACCGACAATTTCCATCTTGTCTTGGGGAAAAACATAGCCGGGTTTTTCGGCGACTAAATAATACTTCTGATTGCCGATTAAAAATCCGTAGAGTCCGTCATTGTCGGCAATTTGCGTTTGAATTAATTTCCCGAATTGCGGCTCAAAAAGATAAATCAAAGATTGTCCGATATTCTTATTGGTGTCAATATCAAAAACGCGCCCTAGATGTTGTTTATATGGCAAAATCTTCTCAATAAAATACCGGAAAACCAAAAGCATTAATAACTGCAAAATGAATAATAATGATGTCCATTTATTGGGTGAAATTAATAAATTAATAAAGCCTAAAATAGGCGCGAGATAAGCAAGAAACCTAAGCGCCTTTTTGGTCAAGGCCTCTTTTTTGATTCTTCGGTATTCTTTTTCTTTTGCATTAATTGGCGCTTTTAGAAACTGCTCTAAATCGGCAAAAATAGTTTTAATTTTTTTGTTAAAACCGACCAAAGAAACTTTCCCCTCCTGCGAATCAAGCGGCAAATTCGGATTAATTATAGTATTATCGTTAGAATTAAAAACTTCGCCGTAATAGACATCCGTATAAATGGTTTCTTGAACGCCTGCTTTCAGAATATGGCTGGGGAATTTATAACCATTACAAACAACTTCAATTTGATAATTAGTATATGGTTTGACTAAAAAGAAATAACGTCCGTCCGCGCTTGTTACTCGGGTTTGGATAAGTTTCTTAGTTTTATTTTGTTCATTAGCTTGCGAAATTATTTCATAAAGACGAATTATAGCCAAAGAGACTGGTTCTTTGGACAGGGAGTCATAAACCGTGCCCCATGATTTCCTTCTCCGAGTCAAAAGATACGAAGGCTGGGTGAATAAAAGAACAGCCATATTGAATAAAGGAACGGCGGTGGCGCTTGAAGCCGCGCCGGAAGCGGCCACAGCCGCAACGGTTACAGCCGAGACTGTTGGCGCTACGACTTGATTAACAGTTTGAACCGTCGGATTTGTGTGAATTTTTTTAACGATCACGGTTGCCGCGCTTATTGTGTTTTGTGTCAAATCGGTTGTTTTCTCAATTATTTCCGTAAAGCCAGACGGATCACTGGCCGTCTCTGCCGCTTTTGTCTCGGGATAATGAATTTCAATAATAGTCGGCGCGGCTTCTGCTGAAGGAATCGAAACTGGAGCGCGAAGATATACCGGTAACGGCGGCGGCGCTGATGAATAACTCTCACTAGGAACACCTATTTGGGATCCTGACTGTTCGGAAAGTGGCGTAGGAGCAGATGGATCTGGAGGTTGAACTAATGGCTGAGGTTCATCTTCAACAATCGTGGTCATTAATTCTGAATCAACTAAATCAAGGTCAAGTTCTCCGACCACTTCTTCGTCATTTGGCGGCAAAACAATTTCTTCTTCTGGAATTTCTTCTTCCGGAAGCGGAAGGGGCTCAATTATGGGCACGGGTTGAATTGGATATGGGGCGTAAATTTTTGGGGCCGTGGCCGCCATTACAAAATTAAAAAAATGGCTGGCGGTTGATTTTAAAAAAGAAGGCGTGAGGTATTTTAAAAAATAAGCCAGTTTATTCAAAACCCTGAACCCGCTCAACGATTGATTGCTTTCTATATTAGCTTTAATTTTTATTTTTCCGATTTGTTCGCCCGGCGAATAATAGACAAGCGCTTCGCCGTTATTGTCTGTTTTTATCTCTGTTGACGACAGTTCACCTGTGAATTTGATTTCTTTTTGATCCGCGCCTAAACTAATCAATTTTAAAGAAATAACAACATTTGACCAAGGATTCAAATAACGGTCATATACCTTAACGTAAATTTTTATTCTGGACTTTCCGTCAGCCGGCAAAATAGAATAATTAGATTTCAAAATTATTTTTCCGCGCTGCTTAAGAGCCACCTTGATGGCTTGTTCGGCGCAGACACCGTTGATCGCGCAACCCCTTACTATTATTGAACCAGCTAATTGTCCCGGCGTAAAAATTGTAGAAACCGCGCCATTTGCCGTCAAACTTTGATTGTTAGATAATGTTCCACAGGCAAGATCTTTGAAGTCCGTGGTTAGATTCGGGCAAAGAAGACTCCATACAATCGTAGTCCCGTCGAGTACAGCTTTTTTATTTTTGTTTAAAACTTGAGCGCTAATTATGCTCTGATTCGGGGAATCAGCCAATAAAATACGGCGGTTAGCGGAGAAATTTAAATATTTAGGGCTTTCTTCGTCACTACTACTACCTAAATTAACCGTGACGACCTTAGTGTCATAATCATAAGCCGTGGCAGTTCCTTGTTTAATCCTAAGAGAGGCGGTGTAAATGCCGCCTCCTTTATTGGAACGATAATCATAAATGGGTTGGCAAGAATTGGAATCAGGATTGTTCCAATCAACGCCATCAGAAACGTCAAAATCCCAGGCACAGGTGTAGCTATCACCAACAGAAGAAGTGGCGTCAAAAGAAGCGGAGCCTCCGGACGCGATATCATCGCCAGCTTTGGCTTTAATCCAGTAAGTTTTCCAGGAATTGATGGTTGGGGTATAAAGATTGCAACTGGCGAGCAAATTCGCTTTAATTTTAATGGACGGATAAGTCGCGCTTGGAAGCGCATACAAATCAATCGTCATAGAAGTACCGCTAGCGGAAAAACCCGCGGCGTTACCCGGCAAAACTGAATCAGGTATTAAAGCGTCCGAAGAGTCCAAAATCTGATAAGTAATGGCCTGGTCATTTAAAGTATGATTAAAAATGATTTTATCCCAAGAGCCGACTTCTGAAGGAGTGATAGAAATTGAAGTGACCGAGGAAGCAGTTGCCTGATATTGAATTTCTAAATTGGTAATTTCTGGCGAAGCACTAATGTTTGAAGTGGTTAAAACCGTTTTCCATCTTAAATCATCGCCCGGGTGGATAAAAATATGCTCTAAACCTGGGGTAACATTTTCCCAATGACTGCCGCCATCAGCTGACATTTGATAATTAATGGTTTGACCATTTAGAATCTGGGTCGGGCTAATTTTGGCTGACTGAACGCCAGACGCGTTGCCATTAATTTTTAGAGAAACCGCGACGCCGGAAGATGAATAACTAAAATTTGTGCCAATAGAAACAATATTAGCAGTATTGCCGAGACCGAGATAAAGCCGATTATTATAAACCGCTAATGCCCCGACAGAACCGGGATATTCTAAGTCCCACGAATTATTGTCAAAAACGTAAAGTCCGTTGGAAGTAGCGGCGTAAAGTTTGTTATCGTAGGAAATTAATTGATAAACGCGATAATCTATGTTTGCCATTGCTGACCAAGTATCGCCGTCGTAAACAAACATTCGACTGCCATAAGACGGATTCTCACAGGACGCATAAAGCTTGTTGTCGTGGACGACCAAGTGTGCCGCTCCACTAGAAGCGTCTGGACATTGAGTTGATAAATTCCATGCATTGCCATCATAAACAAAGACCTCGGGATTTGTCCAACCTGAGTCGTTAGACGAACCGGCGTAAAGTTTGTTATTGTAAACCACTAAAGAAATAAACGCTATTTGAGTGCTGGTGACATTCGTGTCTTGCCAAGAAGCGCCATCAAAAGAAAAAACTTTGGCGTAATTAAAATCATTGCGCGTTCCAAGATAAAGTTTATTGTCATAAACAGCCATGGCCATAGCTGAATTGCCAGATCCTTCTGTGGGCGAGCCGGAAGAAATTGACCAAGAAGAACCATCGTAAACATAAATCCCGTCGCTCGTACTCCAATCTCCATTATTTCCGCTGGCGTATAATTTATTTTGATACGATGAAAAAGAATAAAACCATCCATCGTTCCATGGACCAGTCATTTTTTGAAAACTCGCGTCTTGTAATTCGTAAATTTCCCGATTAGCGGCCGTGCCAGCGTACAACTTGTTGGTATTAGTATCAACGCCCAATCCGCCTAAATAAGTTTCTGGTATAGAAACGGGGTTTGTCCAATCATTCTCTTTAAAAAGTTTTAATTTCCGATTATTAATATTCCAATCAATGTCTATTGAATCAGTTGTATCCTTAAAATTATTAGTGGAAAAATCTTCAGTGAAATCAAAAGTGCTGGAAAGCGGATAATCACCTTGTTCGTCTGGCTTTAAGCCGATCCAATTATGCGCGACGTCTACTTCGGTATTCGCGCTCAAGGCAACGCCGCCGATATTCGTAAAGTCGTCGTAAAAAGTTCCGCGCGAATTGTCTTGCGCGGGAGCCGCCAAAACAAAATTAGGCGATAATATAATTGCTATAAACAATAACCACAAAAATTTCGAATTCTTTGAAATTTTTTGGCCAAAATTTTTCATATCAGAAATTGTTATAAAATATAGAAAACTCAATAGTCAAATTTCCGCGTATCTATCCTAAGAATATCACTGTGAGCAACGCCTGTCAATTTATTTAATCGTTTCTCCTATCTTGTAAACGAAGTCGTTGGACAAAACCAAAACATCTCCCTTCGATAAAAATTCCGGCGATTTATAAAAATGTTTCAGACAGTTTTGTCCAAATTCTTTGAATTATGAAGTTTTCTGCTGACTCCGCTTCATCCCTAAATCTTTCTTCACCATGCTCTCGGCTTGACCGACAATTTCCATTTTGTCTTGAGGAAAAACATAGCCGGGTTTTTGAGCGACCAAATAATATTTTTCATCTCCGATCAAGAAACCGTATTTCCCCCTGGTGTCGGCAATCTGAGTTTGAACGAGTTTGTTAAATTGGGGTTCAAATAAGTAAACTAAGGTCTGGCCTACCGGCTCTTGGGTATTGAGATTGAAGGTTCTGCCCAATGACTTAATTAGAACATTTGGGTTAAAAAACCTGAAGATAAAAAGTAAAATTAAATGAACAAAAAGGAAAACCAGAGTTAGCGCGTTGGGTGAAATAATTAAATTAACCAGAGCCAAGCTCGGCGAAAGATAAGAAATTCCTTGAGCCAATTTTCTCAAATTGGCTTGACGCTTAACTTGGTGATAAGCTTTTTCTTTTTCATCTGCCGGAGCCTTGAAAAATTCCTCTAAATTGGCAAATGACGACTTAACTTTTTTGGTTGAGCCGGCGATGCTCGTTTTACCCTCTTGCAAATCAAGAGGCAAATTGAAATTTATCAATCCCTCGGCCCCTGAACGAAAAACCGAGCCATAATATAAATTTTGATAAAGACGGTCACTGGGCTGTTGGTTAAGATATTTTGAAGGAAAATTATAATCGACACTATTAACTTCGAGCTGATAATCGGTCTTTGGTTTAACCGCAAAGAAATAACGGCCATCCGGCCCGGTTACTTTGGTTTGAACCAATTTCTTGATTGATCCTTGTTCGGTTAAAGACGGCACCAACTCGTAAAGCCTAACCATCGCTAAACCAACAGGCTGTTTGGTAATGGCATCATAGACCGTGCCCCAAGACTTGCGTCGTCTGACGAAAAGATAAGCCGGTTGAGTGAAAAAGAATTTGAGAAGCTGAAAAAGATATTGGAGTAATGGCAGGGTCGAAGCCGCGGCTGGAACACTGGCTGCCACGTTAAGCGCTGAAACAACCGCGATAACCGGCAAAGCCGCTTGCTGATTAACTTTTTGAACGGTTTTATTCTCTAAAATTTTAGTTTGATAAATTTCTTTGGCTTTTTCAAAAACTATGTCAAGTTGAGCTATTTTCTCTTCAAAGACCGACGGCAACTGAACAATAGGAATATTTTCACTTGGCGCTTCCGCGCCAACGCCAATTCCTGTTTCTGGCCCGCCTTGACTTGGCGAGGCAGACCCGCCAGTCGATGGAGTAGTAATAGTACCCACACCTGGTGTCGTTGGGATAGGCGTAGGCGTTGTTCCGGGTGTCGGAGTTGGCGTAATTGGAACTGTTGGCGGTTCGGGCGTAGGTGAAACAGGCAGAATTATCTCTGGCTCGTCAGTATCAGTGACAGTAACCGCGGCTTGATCAGAAAGACCAGCGCTTTTCGCGGTAATCGTTACTATGCCTTTAGCCAAAGCCTGAAAAAGGCCACTGGAATTGATCAGGCCGAGAGACGAATTACTGGTTAGCCATTCTAAAACCAAACCGGTTAAAGTATTATTATATTGATCCTTGGCAATCGCGGAGAATTGCGCGGTTTGCCCTTTTTTTAAAGAAAGAGTTTTAGGGGAAATGGTTAAACTGGTTAAAACCGAGGGTCCTTCAATCGCTTTCAAGGTTAATGTCTTTTCATTGCATTTGAGATTAGCGGTACAGGCCTTAATGACAATGTCGCCTGCTTGAGCGCCGGCTGTGTAGGTGTTAGAAGCCAAACCATTCGTGGTTGGAGTAGAAGCAGAAGCCAAAGAGCCGCTGCCAGAAACAATATCCCAGGCGATAGGCGTGTTGTTAGCCACATGATTATTGAACTGGTCAAAGACTTCAGCGGTCAACGCGCTTTGGCTAATGGCATCAGCGAAAAGCGAAGACGGATTAAGCGATAAAGAAATAGTAGTTGGAACAGGAGTTTCAGCAGGCGGAGGAGTGGGCGTGCTGCCACCGCTGCCCACGGTAACCGCCACCACTCTGGTGTCATAATCATAAGCCGTGGCAGTTCCTTGCTTGATTCTTAAAGTGGCCGTGTAAGAACCGCCGCCTTTGGGGGTATAGTCATAGTCGACCTGACAGGAGTTAGAATCAGGATTATTCCAATCAACGCCGTCCGATGAATCAAAATCCCAAGCGCAAGTATAGACTTCGCCAATTGACGATGTGGCGTCAAAAGAAGCAGCGCCATTACTAACTACATCGTTACCGGCCTTAGCTTTGATCCATTTAGCGTTCAAGCTGGTAATCGTGGGAGTAGAAACTGAGTTGGCCGAATTTACGGTTGCCTTGATATATAAGGAAGAATAATTGGTGTTAGAAGCGTTTATAGAAGCAATATTTAATTCACTGTCAATTGGAGTTAAGCCCGCGCTGTTGCCAGTGAGTTCGCTGTCAGGCACTAAGTTACCATTTTTATCTAAAATCTGATAACTGACTGTACCGCCGTTCAAAGTTTGACTAACCACAACCCTGTCCCATGAACCGATCTCCGCGGGCTGAACTAATTTAGAGATAAGATAACCGCTGGAAGCATAATCGCTGATGTTATAAGCCACAGTAATCGCGTCAATTTCCGGCAGCTTATTAACTCCATCGCCAGTTAAAACAGCTTTCCATTTTAAGACTCGACCAGTATTGGTAAAAATATGCTCCACCTCGGAAGTAATCGGGCCTTCCCAATGCGCGCCATTGTCTGCGGATAAATAATAAACGATGGTTCCGTTGTTAAGCGTGGCTGAGGCGGTTAAAGTGGCTGAGGTGATATATCGGTATCCCGATGACGTTAAATTAGCTGCGGTGGAAATAATCGTGGCGGTTTGTTCGGTTGTGGACGAAGCGCTATGTTTTTTTATTGCCAAGCGGCTGCCTTGGCCGGTGGTCCTACCCTCCACCCAAGCTCCGTACATATCGCCGTTACCGGCTTTGGCAATCACGGGGTAAACGCTTGAGGCTTGGTTAACCGTTTGGTGTGAAACCCCTTGCGCTGATTCAAAACCAGAAGCCGTACCCTTCACAAATTTAACTGCTCGATCGGTTTTATATATCACCCAAGGAAAATCATCTTTTAAAACAAATTCTGCTTGTTCGCCGGTGCCAAATGAATCATAACCGCCTGTTACCCCGTCAATTTTTGACCACTGCGAACCGTTCCAATAAGTATAACAATTATTTCTGTTGACAGACCAACCCGTGGTTTTCATAGCCAAGATGTGAGGACGGCTTTGACTGTCTAATTCTACTTGGGTGTAATGATAAATGTAGTCGTCACTGCCGCTCGCAAGATCAGGCATAAAATCAAAAATCCAATCCGGCTGGGAAGTGGCGCTGGCCAAACCCACCCAATTGCTGCCATCAAAATATTTGAAATAAAATCCATCACCATACACATCAGGATAATTATCAATCCAAGCCGCGTAAACACGGTTGCTGCTGTCAATGGCAAAATCAGGATTGGGTTGCATGTTCCAGTCACTGCTCGTGGTATTACTAACATTATCGCGCGTGGAAGAAGCGTTTTCCAAGCCTGCCCAAGCTGAACCATTGTAATAGGTAAAATATATTTGGGACTTGGTGTGACTGGCGCCGGCTTCGTTAAAATATCCTTGCCACAAAATATTCGGCTGGTTATTGCTATTGAGCTTTATCTTGCCGTATTGATGAATCGGCGGTTTGCGCTCAAAACTGTCATGATATGAAATCACTGGGCCTGTGGGCGACTCGTAACCAGAATCACCGTTGGTTTTCACCCAATCAACGCCGTTCCATTTGGTGTAATAAATTTTCCATAAGCCTTCGCTTCTGTCCTGCCAGATAACTTGCGGATAATGGTTAACGCTATCTAAAACAAATTCCGGATAATACGAAGGCCCGAGATTTTGCGATAAATTGTCATGGGTCGCGGCGTTTTTCAAACCACGCCAAGTTGAACCGTCATAGTACTTAAAAAAAATGTCGTAATTGGCCGTACTCGAAGCATGACTATCGGTGCTGTCCTGCCAAACCACGTAAGGATAATTATTGTTGTCCAAAAGCAGCCTAGGAAAATCAGAGTCGCCGGTATTGTTGCTCACGTTATCATAACCAGTCGTGCCGTCTGCTTTCACCCAAGCCGCGCCGCTCCAGCAGGAGTAATAAATGTCGCCTTTGTTGAAAACGCCTTCGCGCCAAACTGCGCACAAACGGTTATTGCTGTCAGTGATGATCTGGGGGTTATCCATAAAGCCAGTTTCTGTGGCGCTTAAATAAGTAGGATCATAAGCTTCATTAACTAAATCCCGCCAAGGCGTAGGATTAAATTTAATCCTCTGGTTCGTGGCGTCATAAACCGCCGCGGCCGAATCAATAGTAAAGGTGGTGGAACTGCTCAAAACGTCGTTATGGTCATAAAGCGTGTTAGCCGCAGCCTCGTTGTCAATAGCTCTATAGGTGATTTGCCAGGTGATGTTTTTGATTTCTGGAGTTTGGTTTGGGTCAGCGGTGCTTAAATTGGCCTTGTAGTTAAACAAATTGTTTGTGCAAATTAAAGTCTTTTGTTCGTTCAAGGCAACCGTTTCCCAGTCGCCTGTATTGGAACAACGCACCTGATAACTTAAACTTGAAGCAGCCAAGCCGTGAAGATCGGTTGTTAAGCTGGTCATGGTAACACTTTCCACCACATAAGTATAATCAGTTGAAAGCCCGGTAGGTGTGTAATTGGCGTTATAGTGCCCAGGGGTGTTATACTCGACTATGGCTGGAGCACCTTGATATGAGGTGGCGATTACATTTGAAGAATTAAAAACAAAAAGATTATCATCATTGTCCACTAAAAAACCCGTGACCGTATTATCGCCGAGATTTGTGCTGGTATTGGCTTCGTTAATAAGGTTAGCCCACGCTGTGCCGTTCCAAGCGGTGAAAGACGTGTTGCTTAAAATTAAATTGGGATAATTGTTTTGATCAAGAACAAAATATGAAGGATGTGCATTAAAAAGGACATTATAATTATTATAATCAAAAGGCGTTGCCCCATCAGCTTCTGTCCACATTGAACCATTCCATTTGCTAAATAAAAATGCGTTCTTCCAGCCAGTATCAGGATCATAAGCACAATCGCTAAACGCAAAATTCGGCCTAAAATTAGAGTCTAAAAGCATTTTAAAATTAACGGGTAATGTAGAGTTGCAGGCGGTCGCTGTTCTTGAATGTATTGTTTCCGGGCCATCATCAACTCCGTTCATAGCTTTCCAGGCTGTGCCGTTCCAATAATTCAAATAAATATTCGTCGTCGTAGTTTTATAATATTTTTTAAAACCACAACTCCCTCCCGTTGTAACGGTGTAGTTCCTCCATACCAAAATCGGGTGGTCCGAGCCGTCAATCGCCAATCGCGCGTTTCCGTCAGCAGTCGCGTTAGCAAAATATTCAATGCCGGGGGTGGTGTTATCAGCGTAAGTCCAGGTTGCGCCGTTCCAACGCGTGAAAGCTACTTGGTTTGAAGTGTGGTCTGTCCAGGCAACCATCGGTCGATTGTTATTGTCAAAAATAATAGTGGCAGATTCTGGATAACTGGCGTGGTTAACTTGGCTGACATTTTCCAAACCAGGAGTGGTGTTATCAGCGTAAGTCCAGGTCCCGTTATTTAAACAAGTCAAATAAATATCTTCATAGTCAGTAGCGTCAATGTAGCCGGAAAAAACCACGCAAGGCCGGTTGTTAGCATCTATGGCGAAATCGAGATACCAACCCCAATCAGACGGCGAGCCGCTGATTTTTTGAGCCGTGGTCCAAGCTGTGCCGTTAAAATATGAAAAATAGGCATTAGTATGAATTGCGTCTGCCTCTTTTCTCGCGAAAGCCACATATGGGCGATTCTGGGTGTCAAACAATAATTTATATTCTGTGATTTGATAGGTGCTAGTGGCTAATATTTGATCATAACCAGCAACGCCATCGGCTTTAACCCAGTTCGCGCCGTTCCAACGCGCGAAGAACAGATTATAGGTGTCGAGATCGCCTTCGTAGACCTTGAATAAAACCGCTGGATGGTTTTGTTTGTCTAAAACCACGGCAGGGGTGTAGGTGTTTGAATCTGGCAGTGAAAGCACGGTGCCTAAATTTACGCCACCCACCGTATATGATCCACTGCTGCGTAAAGGCCAAGTCCAATAGTCGGTAGTAGATGTTAACCTCAAGCCTGAACCATCGCCAAAAGTCTCATTACCTCCCCATCCCTCAGTCCCGCTTTGGAAAGAGGGAGTCACAAAATCATCGGTAAAAGATTCTTGGGCTGAAGTTACAGGAGTTGTCGCGTAGGTATAATCTACGACTATTTGCGTGACCACGGGCGTTTTAGTTTCGTCGTTGGTAGTTAAAACAGCTTTCCAATATAAGCTTGTGCCAGTATTAGTAAAAGTATGTTCAACGCCAGAAGTAACTTCTTCCCAATTGGCGCCGCTATCTGCCGAAAGATAAAATACCAGATTGCTCGCGGCTAAACCGTTGAGATCATAAGTAGCGGTTAGAGTAGCTTTACTGACATTTTTTGTTGAAAAATCATTGCTGTTTATCTCATTAGAAAGCGCTTCCCCAGAAGAGGGATAACGATTGGCCACAGCTTCAGCTGTGCCGCAGAAATAATGGAAACCCATGTCCACGGTGCCTGTGTCAGGCGTGTTAGTAGATGAAGTGCACCAATTGCCGTCAGTTAAATAGGAAACATCTGAATCATTAGCGCCAGCGTCAATGGCCGGGCTGTTTGCGGCCAGATAATACAAACCGAGGTCTCCCGGGGTGAACATTGGATCTTGATTGATCAAAGAATGCGCGTCAAAACCATAACCCTGCCAAGTGGAAAAATCAGCGCTATTGTTGGAATAGTATACTGCGCCAGCGCCGTGGTTGTAATGAAACAAATAAGAATTGGAAAAAGGGTTATAATATAGATTATTATCAATACTGGAAATGCCGCCATTTTGATAACTAATAAAATAATGACCGGGATCGTCAACCCCGTAATTGCCCATGGTATAGAAAATGTTGTTTTTTATCGCGTGATCAGCAGTACCAGCAGTTGGAGCGTAAATAGCTGTGTCTCTGGAATATTTCAAAAAACTATTATTCAAAATAGCGGCGTTATTTGTAGCGTTAGGCAAATAAAGCTGTTGTTGCCCGCCAATATATAAATTATTAATAATTTTATTGTAAGAGCAATTTATATCCTCGCCGGTATGGAGAATGCCGTAAACTATACTATTTTTATAAATATTGTGGTCGCATGTGTAGGGACCGCCTAAAATCGGGCCATCGGGATAATTGCGGAAAATGAAACCGTCAATGGTCAGGTATCGCAAAGAGGAGTAGCCAAAACTGTAGAGAGAAACACCTTCGCCGTCAAAAATAACTTGGTAACGATCTCCTGGGTACGGCATAATCGTAATAGGCGCGTCGGCTGTGCCCACGATGCTCGTGAAATATGAGCTTACATAATAAATCCCTTTTTTCACATAGATCGTGTCGCCCGGCTGAACCACTGCCAACGCCTTGGCCACGGTCAAAAAAGGCGCGTCTTCCGTGCCTGAATTGGCGTCCAGTCCATTTTTCGCCACAAAAATATTTTTTGACTTCAAAGATAATCGATGGTTCGCAATGTCCCAGAGCGCGGTGGAACTAGCGCCATATACCGCGGTGGTAAAATCTTCTTGATATTGATGATTGGTATTTTGACTCAAGGCAATTTTACCATTATCCAAACGCAAATTGCTGGTCCGGCTTATACCCGTGTAGTCGCTTAAAGTATTCGCATAAACGCCCGTGGTATCATTTTGGCTAACGCCAGCCAAAACAAAATTTGGCAAGCATAAAAGCAGGCAAAAGACATAAATAATTTTTTGTTTATATGTGGTCACAATATAACAATTTGGGCGTTACTTTTTAACTTCATAACCGTCTGAATTCGTATGTCTGACCCTAATTATAGCATAAACACAACATATTGAGAGGGGGGGGTTATCCACAACTCCGCCGAAAAATTAAATAGCTAAAACAACGGCGCTTATCAGCCAAAAAATGATAGACAGATCATTTTTAAAATAAGGTGCGTCCACCAGCCCATGCGCTAAAACTACAATCATGGCGCTAGACACAGCAGCGATCAACCAAAGCGCCGAAATATCTTGCTTCTGCTTCGCCTCTTTAATCTTATCTCTGGCGCGCGCGAAGAAACTATAAATAATTAAAATAAAAATTATTAAACCCAATAGCCCCAATTCCGACCAAAAATTTAAAATAATATTGTGCGGATAAAGATAAATTTCCACATAATTTATTTTATGATAAGACGGCATTGTTTTCTGATAACCGGCCAAGCCCGCGCCGAGAATAGAATGATCTTTAAGCATATTAAAAGATTCACGCCATATTCCCAGGCGCACCTGCGAAGAAAAATCTTTGAAGGCAACCTTGGGATACAAATAATTTTTAGCGCTGGGAACAAAAAAATATAAACCGACTATAATCAAAACAAAAATTAAAAACGATAAAATGGTCTTTTTACGCCAAGACGAATACAAAAAACCAAAAGAAAAACAACCAATAATTATTCCCAATATGGCGCCTTCGGATCGGGAAAAGATAATCGCCAAAATCGAAGAAATAATCACCGATATTAAAAATGTTTTTTCAAATTTTGAAATGGCTGATCGCCAATAACCAACAGCGACCATTATAAGCGGCGCTAAATATAAACCCAGAGCGTTGGGATAAGAAAACAAGCCCGTTGATCTTAAAACTCGGCCGCTTGGCCAGATTTCCAAGCTATAAACGCCTTGGCCCGTGATTTTTTGGTAAATCGCGTATACGGAAAGATAAAAAGCCGATCCTAATAAACTATAAATAAATAATTTTCTCTGGCTGCGATCTCGAAAATAAAACAGAAACAAAAAAAAGAGAATAATCGGTTCGACAAAATAAGCTTTCCAAATTCCCAGCGCCGCGATTCTATTCGGAGAAACAAAAATCGCCAAACTGGAACACAAAAGCCAGGCCAAAACCAGATATCGCCAACGGCGCGACGCGCTGAAATAGATATTCTTAAAATTAAACTTTTCGCGGATTAATGTGGCCAAGGAAAACAACAAAATCATTCCCTCTAAAAAAGTGGTCGGGAGCGCGAAAACATTAAATCTTATTTGATAGCTCGGCAATAAAAATAGAATTAAAGCTAAAGCGAGATGCGGCTTCTTTAGGGCCAAAATAAAATAAATTATTAATAGTGAAACAATAATCCAGATCATTTTAATTTCAACAAACTATGAATTAATTTTTTGTCTACTCCGCCTATTAAATAAATAATAATAGAATAAACTAAAATACCCAAAATAATTAACAAGAATAAATTTAATCCGTGAAACAGATAAATTATCAAAGACATAGAGCAACTGGCCAAAAAACTTAGATAAAAAATCCGCCATTTTAATTTAATTTTTGCGGTACGCATTACAATTAAATAAGCAGAGACAAAAATAATCAATTCCGATGTTAAAGTAATGATGGCCGCGGCCCAATAAGAATAAATGGGGATAAATATAAAATAAGCGATCAGAGCAACAACAGCCGTTAATAAATAAAACCAAAGCATTAAGCGCTGTTTGCGAATGGCAAAAAGCGTGTGCGTAAAAAGCTGGCTGACAAAAATAATACTGGTAGCGAAAATAATAATTTTCAAGATGCGTCCGGCTGCCGAAAATTCCGGACCAGCCACAAAAATCATTAATCTGTCAGCCAGAACATAAGTTCCGAGCGCCATAGGAATGGACGCTAAAATCAAAAAATCAAAAGCTTTCTGCAAATAACGTTCAAAATTTTCTCGGCTGCCTTCCAACCAAGATTTGGATAAAAAAGGAACAACCAATCCTATAAACATCAGAGGAAAGGTCATTAACGTTTCCAAAACGCGATAACTGGCGCCGTAAAAACCCACGTCTGACGCCGAATGGTAAAGAGATAAAATCAATGTGTCGACCTTAAAATAAATTAAATTTAAAGCGATGGCCAAGCCAATAGGCCAAGCCTGCCCCAAAACATCTTTCCAAATAGCGACGTCAAAAGCCAATTTTATTTTTTGTTCTTTTTCAAAAAAAGCGATTAAAAATAAAATAAATAAATTAACCAGGGCAACTATTGCCAATAGCCATATCAAAATATAAAATCCAAGATTATTTTTAATAATGAAAAATAAGCCGGCCACCAATATAATCCTGTTAACGATCTCCGCTATGACCAGCCAACTCGTTTGAAGCAATTTCTGAAAATAAGCGGTAAAAATCTGGATCATCGTATTGCCGAAAAAGGCAATCGCCGAAATCGCAATAGCTAATTTTACAATCAGCGGATAAGGGAATAAGAATCCGATCAAAATCGCCAATCCATAAAACAAAATAGCCGAAAGAAGTCTAATCGTAAAGATATTATTGAATATCTTTGATTCTTTCTCTGGTTCACCCATGGGTATCTGCAGAACCAAATTATAAAGACCAAAGTCAACTAGAATTCCGGCGATCTGCATAAAAGCAGTGGCAATTGTATAATAACCAAATTGCGCGGGTCCCAAATAACGCGTCATTAAAAAAATCGCCCACACTCCTAAAAACAGGCTTAATAAGCGGCCGATGACCTGGACAGTTGTTTGTTTGGCGATTTGGTGACTTATAGACATTAAAAGATGGAATCTAAAAATTGAAAAACGGAAGTTAAAATTATAAATTATGAATATTGTACCAAAAAAAATAGAAAAAATCTAATTAAGATAGAATCTTATATAACTCAGTAAATATTTCTGCTGATAAACACTTTATTCGCAATTCTCTGGCGCCCTCAAAGCCCTTGAGATAAAAACCGATGTGTTTTCTGAAACGGACAATACTGATCTGGCCGTATTTTTGTTTAAAAAATTCGGCGTGCTTAATTAACATTTCAATTTTGTTCTTCTCGCCAGGCCGTGGCTTAATTATTCCTTTTCGCAACAATTCTTTTGTTTGTTCAAATATCCAAGGATTGCCCAAAGCGCCGCGACCGATCATCACGCCAGCGGCTTTGGTGATTTTTAAAACTTCTTTGGCTTTTTCAGCAGTAAAAACATCACCATTGGCTAGAATCGGGATCCTTATATTCTTAACTGCTTCGGCAATAGGTAAAAAATCTACTGCGTCAGCATAGCCCCGAGTTTTAGTGCGGCCGTGAATGGTTATTAAGTCGGCGCCGCTCTTTTCAACGGCCTTGGCAAAATCGACTAAACCGCTGGCTGTTTTCCATCCTAAGCGCATTTTCACCGACAAAGGGGTTTCTTTGATTATTTTTTTCGTTTCTTGAATTATTTTAATGGCCAATCTCTTATTTCTCATTAAAGCCGCGCCCGCGCCGTTAGCCACGATTTTTTTCATAGGACATCCCATGTTAATATCAATACCGTCAGGTGAAAATCTTTCTTTAATTATTAAGGCCGCTTTAGCGATAATTTTCGGATTATGGCCAAAAACTTGCAAAACAACAGGCCTTTCTTCGGCGCTAATTTTACACTTCTCTATGGCTTTAACGTTTCCCCTGATAATCGCTTCGCTGGAAACCATTTCTCGAAATATTACATCAGCGCCAAAACAACGATTGAGCTCGCCGTAAATTGAATCACTGATATCTGCCATTGGCGCCGAAGCGATAATCGGATATTTCATTTTTCTCCAAGAAAATTTCATATTTTAGCATTATGATAACTTATTTCATCTTAATAAAACCAAAATTTTTGTCTAATTTATTTTCGCGCCGAAATTTTTTGGTGAGAAAATCATCTCTCGCGATAAGTCTTTTCCATTTTCTATTTTTTCTTCTAAAAGACAGAAGTCAAAAAAAATAATTTCCGTAAATTTAATGTCTCGTTAAAAGTTATCCACATTTTTCTATGGATTACTTTTGAAAAAATGTTAAAATATAATTAAGTCGTTAATTTATTTAATGCTTAATGAATTTCTTGATAATCTTATCTTGGGATTCAAAAGAGTTTTTAAAATGGCAAAAGCGAAAAAAGCCAAAAAGGCTGGAAAGGCTAAAAAAACTTCTAAACGAAGAAAATAGTCTTTTAAAAGATTAAGAAAAAGTCCGCCTAAGGCGGACTTTTTCTGTTTATGAATAATATAAAGAACATTAAACCCTGTGTTAGCTACTCTCGCTCGGAAATAAGAAACTTCGTTTTTCAATTTTACTTCTCGCTCGACAAAATAAAATTAAAATAATTTTTCTTGACTAATTTTTTTAGCTTTATCAGAGCCATTCAAAACACTTATTCTGCCATAAACTCCGTCGTATCCCGGCGATCTCGTGACTTTCTCGCGACGCGCGTTTAAAATACCCCCGGCAATCTCTAGCGAGGTTATTTTTTTTAATTTATCTTCTTCTAAGTCCAATAAAATATGGAACTCGCTGCCGCCTTTTTTTATTAAAGAAAAATATTCAATATCAACTATTTTGCTGATTTTAGTTTTGTTCAAAGCTTCGGCAATGATTTCTTTCAAGGGAACGATATATTTATAGGGAACAGCTTCGGCTGGCCTAAAACCATATGCGCGATCAGCTAAGTCGTTAACGCGATGCAAAACGCCCAAAACCAATTCTTTTTTGCAAACCGGACAGATGTTTTTATGCTTTAAGCTTTCTTCGGGAGTAAAGACAATACCGCAAAGCCGATGACCGTCAAAATGATACTTCCCTTCTTCCGGAAAAAATTCAATAGTATGCTCAAAACCTTTTCTGGTTTTAATCGCCTGATAAATATTTTTATAATTTAGTTCCGTTAAATTAAAAACATTTGCTTCTCGTCCCAGATTTTCTGGGCTGTGCGCGTCGGAATTGGAAATTAAGGTTACATTATCCAATTTAGACAATTGCCAATTCATTAAAGGGTCAGAGGAAAGTCCTGTTTCGATGGCAAAAATTTTCGGCGTTAATTCTTCAAAACATTCTTCTAATGAATCAAAGCCGGACATTGAACCGAAAATCGCGTACCACGGCGTCCAAGCATGAGCCGGTATAACCATTGCTTCGGGAGAAATATCCAAAATAATTTTTGCTAATTCTTTGGCATCTATGCCCAGAATCGGGCGACCGTCTGATTCTAAATTATATTTACCTTCTAGTCTTTGGTTAATTTTTTTGGCAGCTTCCAGGCTCGGCATAATTATTAAAAGATGAAGCCGACGCGCTTTATCATTTTTTTTATAAACACAAGAAATTTCACTGGTTATAATGAAATATGTTTTTTCTTCTTTGCCGGTAATTTTTGATTTTAGAACATACAACCCGTTATCTTCGGAAACTAATTTTTTCTCTAAATCCTTAAACCATTGCGGGTGCGTGAAATCTCCAGTGCCTAAAACTTGGATACCTTTTATTTTCGCCCATTCGTCTAATTTCTCTAAATTCATATTTTTAGAGGTGGCGCGCGAATATCTGGAATGGATATGGAAATCAACGATATAATTCATGAAAATAAATTACTAATTAATAATTGCGAATCATATTATTATAGCAGAAAACTATAAAAAATCTAACCCAAATTAATAAATGCAATCCAAAATTCTTGTAATAAAAAATCCCGGCACTGGTCTACTCTCATCCGACTAATGACGGACTACCATCGACGCTGGAAGGCTTAACTTCTGAGTTCGAAATGGGATCAGGTGTGGCCCTTCCGCTCAAAGCACCGGGAAAAAATAATCAAAAAATGAATTATAAATTAACAATTACAAATTATGAATTTAAAAATTCTGAATCCTAAATTCTATTTTCTACTTTCTATTTTAACAGATCTACTTAGCGGGACAAATTAGAAATTCGACCGATTAATACTCCTCGGCTCAAGCCATTACTGGCCTTACACCTAGAGCTTAACAATCCCGTCATCTACGGGTGGTCTCAACGAAACTTAATCTTGGAGACGGTTTCACGCTTATATGCTTTCAGCGTTTATCCATTCCATAGGTAGCTACCCAGCCGTGCCACTGGCGTGACAACTGGTGCAC